>JAJYSV010000132.1 GCA_021793405.1 Acidobacteriota bacterium | reverse complement strand
GCTGCCTGAATGCAGGTAGAAAACACAGAGCTTTCGATGGACGCCAGGTCCGCCGCGGTGAAGCGGCTTCGATCGCAGATCATCTCACGGACGGCCACGCAGGCTGCATCGAGACTCATCCGTTCGAGATTGATCTCCAGGTCATGTCCCATTGGCAGCCCTGTTTTTGCGCCAAACCGGTACAGAAGCCAGCGGCGCCGGTTTTGGTCGCATGCATTGAGGTATCTCTCGGCGCCGGCGCCGTGGATATTCAATTGTTCCCGCAGCCTGAATCGGCGAGATCTGTGCGAGGCCTGGATGCCAATGCGGAAAACCCGTCTCGAGTCCAAACTCAGGAGTTCCGCCGCAATACCGTAACAAACCATGCTTCCATCGCGTATGTCTTCCGCAAGCGCGGCCTGTAGCTCGAGGACCTGGGTTCGTCTATGCCGACTGGACCGGTCGAAGAAAGTGGGCGCGGTTTCGAGCGCAGCCGCCAATCTCTCCCGGTCTTTTCCCGCAGCCGCAGTTCGCTCGACTAACGCCGCCGAGTCCACATAGGGCAATCTAAGATTTTTTGCAAGCGTTTTTGCAAGTTCCTCTCCGCCGCTGAAGGCTTCTTCTGAAACGGCAATGATATACATTCCTTCCTTCCTGTTTCGAAGGATCCTGTTTCTTGGCCACCTTCCACGGTCCCACCTTGATCGGTTTTTCTCCCTGATCTCCCGGCGTACCATCGGCCGGGCAATCCACTGTGAAATCTGCTGGTTGTTCCACCACGCTGCCGGGGTGAACGATGTATCAATGCGTCTTGTTGGTTTCATAGTTGTTTCTCTTTCGCAAAACAGGTTTTTCATGCTGCTTCCGCTAACAGTTCTTAGGGTTTGCAATTCAGGTACCATTGCGCGTCCTGCCGCAGGCACTCTCGCGACCACATGCGCCTTTGTGTTCGTGATTGCTTTGTTCTTCGAGCTTTGTTGAACTCGAATAACTGACCGGTCCGGGCGTCCCAGGCGACGCGTTGGCCTTGCGCTCGCGTGCCAAATACGCCAGTCCTTGGACGATATCAGGCAACCCAGCCTCCCATCGCCTCATCAGCGCCCTGCATAATTTCGATGACCGTATGACCACGATGAATATTGAGGTCAAGCAAGCAGTACCTTGCCGCTACCCTGTCTTTGGCAAAACAGTTTTTTTCATGCTGCTTCCTCTAACGGTTCCTAAGTGTGACCAGATACGATACAAGCGCGTTGATCTCTGCATCAGAGGCTGTCGTGGGCGGCATAGAGCTTCCCGAAGCCGGCGACACGATCTGTTTTTTCAACTCGGTCGCGGTCATCTTGCTTCCGATTCCATCGAGCGGAAAACTCGTGTTCCCCTCCCCTGCCACCGAGTGACATGCGGAGCAACTATCTTTAGCGAATAGCTCCTTGCCGGAGACCGCAGGTGTGGCACCCGAGCTGGCTGCGGAATTCTGCTCCGCCGGCTTATGCGAATCGTAGTAACTGAGGAATCGCGCGATTTCGTCGGCCTCGCGGCTGTCGATATGCGAACTTGCCATGTCCTGCATACGCCGGACCTCGTCTGCCCACCCGGCCGGTGAGCGTGTTTGCGCCAGACTCGCTTTCAGGTCGTGACATTCCGAGCATTTGTCGGAGAACACCCGGTACCCGTGTTGAATGTCCGGAGGGTATGTACTGACATCGATGGATGTCTTCGCAGGGCTGCGGTGGAATTGCGGAGCGGCCTGCGCGGCACAAGCTGACAGCGCAACCAGTACCGCGATACCGAAACTCGATATGAGAGTAGTGCGTTTCATGACTGATTCCTCGCCTTTGCCATTAGTAGTTGAACTGAATGTCCGCCTCGTAAGTCCTGGTGGCGCTGCCCGTGTAAGCGACGGGATCGATACCGTGAACATTGCTGACGGCGACCCGGCCGACGATGTTGCCCATCGGAGTGAACGCTTTCTCCGCGCCTATCTCCCATTGCTCCATATTGGTTGGTCGAATACCGTCGCTCACATCCTGCCGCAGCCGGTCATATCGTCCCGCAAGCGCCAGTCCTCGATAGACGTAATAATCGACCTCGGTGAAGTAGCCGTTGGACAAATAACTTCCTGGAGTTCCCGTGGCCGGATCTTCCCAGTCGTCGTTGCCATGGAGATACCCGGCCAGCAGGTCAATCTTGTCCCTGCCGATCATGTAATTGGCAAATACGCCCTCGCGCCGGATGCGGGCATCATAGGTGAACTGATTCGCCAGGCCGGAATTCTGTATCTGGTTCTTCTGGCCCTGGTAAGTGACGAAACTGATGCCGCTCTCCGGCGCATACCACCAGTCGGCGTCCGCCCACACGTCCTTGCTGTTCTTACTGGAGTCCGAAGTAAGGATCTCGCTGCCGTCTGCATGATCGCCGTTGGTCACCTTAACGTTGAAGCCCAGGATGTCCTTGTACTTCGACGATGCCCACGTGTATCCAAGTTCGGCACCGACCGGGGACTGGTCGAGCACGAAATTGGTCGGCCCCATGTTCTCGAAGATCAGCGGAGAATTGGGCAACAGGCTGTAGACCTGCGCGGCGCGGGTGCCTTCCGTGACCTGAAGGTGCTCCCTCCCCACAGTCCCGTACCAACTGCTCTTCGCGTTGCCGCCGACATAGCCGATGTGAGCGTTAGGCATGTTCGGACTAGTCTGGCCGTTGGTCACGATGTCGAGTTCGGAATAGTAGAAGAAGTTCGTATTGGGAATCCATCCGCCAAAATACGCGTTCCAGGCATTCACCTGAATCGGGGAGGTGGACGTGGGGGTCTGGCCTTGTTGGACCGTTCGTTGCGCAGCAAAACTGAAGTCGGTCACTGCCAACGAGGCGTTATTGGACAGCGTCCATTCAGGTTCTTTCCGCACCAGGTCGAGGATTCGCTCGACATCGCCCGACGGCTCCAGTGTAGGGGGCAAATGATGTCCAAGTCGCTGGAACATGTACCCCTGCTCATTCAACACAGGGGGAATGGTATGGCACGCATAGCAAGTGACATGGTAGCGACGCGCGTACTGGGGAACCGCAGACGCTTGACGCGGGGTCAGCAACAAGAGCAGCCACACGGCCACCCCGAAAGAAAAATTCATGTAGCTTCTGAAAATCACAACTGGCTCCTTTTTCTCTCCAAAAGGTGGGCAGGTAAAACAGCGCAACAACCCATGTAGGCATTGCTGGTTCGCCCCAATATCTGTGGAGTTCCGCCTTTGAAAGTCAGGTCGAAGGAAACGTCGCCAACTCAGGATTCGTCTGCCTCGATGGCTGAACAGGAAATCACGTCAGGCCCATGGGGGTCTGAGGATTTGCGAGAGAGGGGAGATCAGATGAGGAAAGTGCAGAGAACAGCTTGGGATGGTTCAGGAGCTCGCCGGCGCGTCTGTGGCCTGCCCGTTTCCTGGCTCAGTACGGGTGGGGCCAGCACGGTGGCGAGACTTTCGAGTCCTGCCATATCCATCGGCTGGTCGGGCATTGTTTGCAAAACCGCCGGGACTGTGGAACGGGGAGAGACGTTGCAGCAGCAGGCTGGCTTGGCCGACTTCATTTCAACCCGGCCCGTAGTCTTGCTGCCCGTTGGCTTCGCAGTCATCGCGCAACCCGGGCGGCAGCACATTGCGGCTTGTGTGGTCCGCAGGCATGGCATCGCAGCCGCCGGGCCGGGGAAACCTACAATGGCGATCATCAGCAAACCGGCGATGGCTTTGGCGAAGCGTTTCATGGTGAACCCTGTTATTGTCCCTGATGCCGCACCATTGGTCTGTGATGTCAGTCACGTTGTCTTGACCAATCTGATCGTTTGCGAGGAAGGCGGCGATGATGTGGACTATGTTCAGCTTTGCTCCAAGAAACTGTCGATTCGATTTAGCACGCTTAAGATTAAGCCCCCCCGGACTTCTCAGGCCTTCTCGTCGAAGGCCCTAAAAAAACAGACTCGTCTGTGCCGTGAACGTAAGGGCGGAAGGAACCTTTGGGGTGACGGCCGGGCCATTGACGTAGCTAAGGCCGAGGCCGAGATAAGTGCCGGGCGCAAGATGCACAGTATAGCTGCCGGTAACCGAATTCGAGGCGCGCCAATAAGATTTGCCGGCGGCAGCGAGGTTGCGCAGATCGTCCTGGCTAAAGGCTGTGTAAGAGGCGACGATGGAGGCAAAATCCGCAAGTCTGCTGTGAAAGGGCGCTTCATCATAGATACGCGCCTCGTAATAGAGCCGGTAGACATTGAGATCGGCGGGAACGACCATGGCCGAACCGCCAACAT
>JAJYSV010000063.1 GCA_021793405.1 Acidobacteriota bacterium | reverse complement strand
CCATCAACGCCATGCAAAAAAAGGGATCGAAAGGCTCCCTGCGCGGCAAGTTCAAACGCGCCGGGTGGGACGATCACTACCTATTCCGCCTACTGGAGCTATTTTGAAATGCGATTGCCCTGAGCGCTGGAAGCGGAACCCGATGGCTCGCTCTCGCTTCGCATCGGCTTGAACTACGCCAAAGGACTGCGGCAATCGTCGGCGGAGGCGCTTCTCACGGCGCGCACCCGCGATGGAGCTTTCGTGTCCATCGATAACCTGGCTCTCCGCGTGTCCGCGCTCAACCGTAAAGAACTTGTCGCGCTGGCACGCATCGGCGCGCTGAATTCCCTCGACGAGGTAGCGCATCGTCGCGACGCGCTGTGGCAGGTGGAAGAGGCGGGCTGGCCCGTTGGGCCACTGCTACGCAACGCCGCTGCGCCGTCCATTGCATCGCGCGCACCCTTACCGCTGAGACGAATGACGACCGACGAACGTCTCGCCGCCGACTATTCCGGCACCGGCCTTACCACCGGCCCGCATCCCATGGCCTATCACCGCGCAGTTCTGCGCAGCGAAGGCATTGTCGCGGCGGACAACCTGATCCGCTGCGCCAACAACCGGTTCGTGCGCGTTGCCGGCTGCGTCATCGCACGCCAGCGGCCGGGCACCGCGAAGGGCTTCGTATTCCTCTCGCTTGAAGACGAAACCGGGATTGCCAACGTGGTCATTGCGCCGGATGTCTTCGAGCGCGACCGCATCATTGTGACGCGCAGCCGTTTCCTGCGCATCGAAGGCCCACTGCAGAACCAGGACGGCGTGATCCACGTGAAAGCCCAGCGGATCGCACCGCTCGACATTACCAGTGCCGATATCCGCTCCCACGACTTCCACTGAGCTGCCGTTCCGTGGCCTTCTTCCTACTCAGCTTTCACTTCAAGCAAAGGGCTGTAACGGCTGGCGTGAATGGAGTTGTGGCTGGATGGGCATGTACGCCGGCTCCGCGAGACCTCGAGGATTCCGCACCGTATTTTCACAATGGCAGCGCCGCTACGTTTACGGATGTCGTGAATCACTACATTGCGATGTCGGCGCTGGCTCATCAGGGCGAAATGCGGAATGCTCCCCGAGTTTGCGAACATGTCGATCAGCCAGGAGGATGTTGCTGCGTTGGTGGCCTTTCTGCAATCGCTGACCGAGGACTACGACGACACCTAGGCAGAAAACTTCAGCGGTATATTGCATAGAGTATGAATCGCCCGGGTGTGAAGATGCCCACGGGGTGATTGATTGCATGTGTGGTCGCTACGTTCGACGGTCAGACAAGCAGCGGATCAGCGCCGTCCTCAGGACCAACGATCTCGCAGTTCTCGTTCTGATAGCTCCGAGGCAGGAAGTCCCTCAGGGTGCGACCGTAATAGCTATGGCGAGAGATCGCGGAATCATTGCACGCTAGGCGCAGGGTGCCGAGGCACTTTCAGCTCCGTAAGAATCTATTTTTTGAAGGGGACGACCGAGGTGGGAGGAACATTGAGCTTAGCGAGTTCACTGACAAAAAGCTGGTTTTCAGGGTATTCCGCAACCAATTCCTGAAGTTGTACGCGGGCTACTTCCGGCTTCTTTTCCCGCAGAGCCGCGAGCGCCAGCATAATCTTCGCAAACGGGCGGAGATAATGGCCACGCTCGGCGGCGATCTCGAGTTGCTGGATGCCGACCTTCTTGTTGCCGTGAATCCCGGCGAAGCCGAGAAAAAATCTCTTGAATCCGGGCAGACTTCCGATAATGTAATTCGCAGCGCCCAAGGTGAGATAGGCATCTGCGGCGTCCGGCGCAGCCACGAGCAATCTCTGGGCATACTTATCAGCATCCCGGACCATTTTCATGCTCTCCACCTGTTGCTTGTCGATCAGACTGGCATAGTCGGACTGCATACCTAAGCTTAGAGTCATGGCGAAGAGAGCGTTCGTGTCGTCTGGGTTCGTCTTCAATTGCAACTGCGCCAAGCCCTGCGCCTTTTTGTCCGCGGAGAAGAAAGCCGCGCGTAATTCCTGGTTGGGCGTAAGACGGATCTTGCCAAGGAAGCGCTTATCGTCCAGGAAAAACTCAGAGGTCAGGATGTCCTGCCGATAGCACTCCTCAAACAGATAGCTCGCCGCTTCCAAGAGGGTCTTCCGGGTGGGACTTCTGCCATGCATCAAATCGAGTGCGAGCTTCCACAAACTTAAGTTCGTAAAGCAGGCGAAAGCCTGCGTCAAGTTCTGGCACCTGCAACGCCACAGTTTGAGTCTGCCCAAAGACTACCGCCGAGGCTTGAAGATTCGGGCCCGCAACCATCAGCGCGCTGCATAGGAACCAGAGAAGAAGCGACCGCACTGGCGAAGACCTCCCGATGCTATATGCAGGTGCCTGCGTCAGTTTCCTGCTAAGCAGAGCCGTGTGGGCTGTTGCGTAAGTTACGGATGGAGATTCGATCCCGGTGCGACTTGGGGTTGTATCGGTGGAAGCAATCCTCGGAGCGTCATAGTACATCGCCATTGCCTCTACCAGATATATGACCGGTTCGCTTCTAGTTAAACATCTTCCGAGCAAATGGATTCATCGCGAGCGATCGCCTCCTCGCGGAATCCTGATCGTGCGCACAAGAATTCTGATTGCCGCATACAAACTACTAAAAAGTGCAGTCAAGACGCGAGTCGGGAAGATCCAAGCCTTCTTTACAACTCCCGTGATGGCGATCACAGCATTTTGCATCTCTACATGGCAGCATGGCCAATAAGGAAAGAATGTTAGCTCATGGAAAATCTCAACACCTTCGCGAAAGAGGCAAAGATGCTCAAGGCTCTTGCCCATGAATCCCGCCTGATGATTGTGGATCGGCTGAGCCGCGGGGAGTGCTCGGTTGGAGAGCTGAGGGATCTTGTCGGCGGCGATCTGTCGACCGTTTCAAAACACCTGGCATTGCTTCGCGCCCACGGCATCGTTGAAGCCAGACGGGAGGGAACTACCGTCTATTACCGGCTGTTGACGCCTTGTGTCTGCAACTTCTTCACTTGTGCGACGCAGGTTCTGAAAGAGAGAACGAGATGATCGGGCAAGCAGAAGTGTTGAATCGCGATTGCAGATCCACACTGAACGATCGGGCGATAAGCCGGCATGGCAGCCGCCGCTTTGCTGCGCGCCTCGCGGTCCTTTTCGTTCTTGCGTCCCTGGGTGCTACGCAGGCCTCGCTAGCGCAGCAGCGGGTGCAGGAGGAGGATTTTTATCCTGCTTGGGCCGCTCAGGCGCGCTATCTTCAACCACTTATGGTTTTGGATACCGACAGCGCACTGGGGAGGCGCAATTTCGGTCCCAAGCCGATCACGCTGAAAGATATGGCGCGGATGCACGGCCATTTGTGCGATGGGCTGGTGACGGCGTGGGTGGAATTGAGCGCCGCGCTGCGCGAGCTATTTCCGGACGGCATCGTGGATCGCACGGATGTGCGGGTGGTCTCGAAGAATGGGCCCTGCTGGGCCGATGCTGGCGCATGGATGACGGGTGCGCGCATCAATCAGGGAACGCTCATTCTGGACAATTTGGTTGGCGACGGTTTCATTGTGCAGCGAATTTCGACCGGCAAGGCGATGCGGGTTTCATTGCGGGCGGGCGTCTATCCCGCGCAGCTCGCGGCACTGGAGCAATCCATCCGCGTCCGGTGTGCGCGTGGAGAGTTTGTCGCGCCCGCGGAGATCGACCGGTTTGAGCTTGGCGCCAATGAATACAGCCGGAAGCTGCTGAACACGCCACCGGATCGGGCGATCACGCTCGAACGTCTCGCTGATTACCATTTCCCGGATCATAGCCAAAACCCGCTTGCGCCGCGCAGTGACACGATCAATCGCGATGCGCCGCGAAGCAGCGCCGATGCCAGTGGGGAAAGTAAGTGACGATGATGACCCGGACAATTTCAATACTGTAGAGGGGCCTCTTGCTGAGGTAAGACCATGGCAATCCAGATAAGCAATGCCACCGACGTCAAGGATGGAAGGCAGAAGAAGACACCACAGGAATCCGCACTTCGCAGCGCTGTTCTGATCGGAGCGGGGATCGTCGTGTGGTGGATGATATACCACCGGTTGAGCGCCGTCGCGGACTGGTTTGCGTTCACGGTCCTGCACTGTTCCCCCGCAACGCGGCTGGGCTCCGCAATCCAGTTCATGGTCTTTGAAACGCCTAAAGTTTTGATGCTGCTGTTGCTGGTTGTCTTCGGCGTAGGGATTGTACGGTCGTTCTTCACTCCGCAGCACACGCGGGCGATTCTTGCCGGGACGCGCGAATCGGTGGGCAATATGCTGGCAGCTTTGCTCGGCGTCGTCACGCCATTTTGCTCCTGCTCGGCGGTGCCGCTGTTTATCGGTTTTGTGACGACAGGCGTTCCGCTCGGCGTTACCTTCTCTTTTCTGATCGCGGCTCCGATGATCAATGAAGTCGCCCTGGTGCTGCTCTTCTGGCTCTTCGGCTGGCAGGTTGCTGCCATTTATGCAGGAACGGGACTGCTGATTGCGATGATCGCCGGCTGGACGATTGGCCGCCTGAAGATGGAGCGCTATGTCGAGCCGTGGGTCTACGCGGCGCAGATGGGCGACAGCGCCGACGAGGCATCGCGGCTTAACTGGGCTGAGCGCATCCATCTTGGCCGGGAGGCGGTGCGTGACATCGTCGGCAAGGTGTGGCCGTACGTAATCGCGGGAATCGCAGTCGGCGCGGGCATCCATGGCTACGTGCCGCAGAACTTCATGGCCCACATCATGGGCAAGGGCGCGTGGTGGTCGGTCCCGCTGGCGGTGCTGATCGGCGTTCCCATGTACTCGAATGCCGCGGGAATCATTCCCATCGTGCAGGCGCTGCTGCAAAAAGGAGCGGCGCTAGGCACGGTGTTGGCATTCATGATGTCGGTGATCGGTCTGTCGTTCCCGGAGACCATCATCCTGCGCAAGGTGCTTCGTCCACAGTTGATCGCAGCTTTCGTGGGCGTGGTGACGGTAGGAATTCTGATCGTCGGCTATCTGTTCAACTTTTTGATGTAAAGGCAAGGACTGGAGAAGAAAACATGAAGACATTACAAATACTCGGACCAGGATGCGCAAACTGCGTGCGGCTTGCGCACAACACTGAGGCGGCGGCCAAGGAACTCGGCATGGAATTCACGATGGAAAAGGTGACGGACTTTCAGGCGATCGTGCGCGCAGGCGTGATGAAGACTCCGGCACTGGTCGTGGACGGCCAGGTAAAACTCTATGGCCGCGTGCCGAGTGTCGAGGAGATCAAGACCATCCTCGCCTGAAAGGAACGCGCCATAATTCGAGGCGCTGCGGGAGCGATAGGAACGATTTTGCATTGTGACGACATCCGTTTGTCGCGCGGATCATCCGATCCCGCAATGGGAGATGATTTGTACTGGTGGAGTAAAACGAAAATGTTTCCAGTCAAAAGAAACCCTGATGGTCCGAGGAAAGAGCAAGGCGCCATTCGGCTGAAACGTCGTTCTCTGGCACTTTCCATGTCCATGGTTGTGATTGCCTGGGGTGCGACTCTCACTGCTGCGCTGTCGATGGCTGAGAACCTGCAGACAGCCTATAAACAGGCTGCTTCGACTTCTCCTGTCATCGCCCAGGCACGCGCACAGTTGGACGCCGATCTGGCCGGCAAACCGCTGGCGCGCGCGGCGCTGCTTCCGCACATCAATGCTGGCGCCAGTGGAGGCATGAACACAGGTCGTGTAACAGGCTTCGGCGCTCAAACGATTTCTACGGGATATCATTCCGACATTTTCAGCGCCAGCCTGACCGAGTCCATCTTCAACGGCCAGGCGTTCACGGCGATGAAGCAGTCGGACAGCCGCATTCGCGCCAGCGAAGCGGCCCTGGCGTATGCGCAGCAGGTGGTCGCGCTGGAAGTCACGCAGGCGTACTTTGGCGTCTTGCAGGCTGAAGCCAACCAGCGCGTGGCGCAGCAGCAGATGGACCTGCTGCAAAGTATCGACAAGCAAACCAGAACAAGCCTGAATGTTGGCAGCGGAGACATTATCTCCGTACAGGAGGTGCAGGCGCAATTGGATGCCGCAAGGGCCGACCTGGTCACAGCGAACAATGCCGTCACGGTGGCGAAGAACCAGTTGGAGCGTCTGACGCATCATTCTGTTGGAACATTAGAGGACATCACCATGTTGCAGCCGACTGGTCCACAGCCGGACACGATAGGGCCGTGGCTTGCGGCGGCGCTCAAGAACCAGCCGCTTCTGCAGCAGGCGCAAGCCACATTGAAGGTGTCCGAACAGCAGGTGCAGTATGCGAAGCGGGCGCGTTGGCCCACGTTGACGCTGAGCGGGATTGGTCAGCACGCCGCAGGAACGCTCATTCCGCCTGTGGCGATCGACCAGATTGGCGGCTCGCTGAATTTGGCCATTCCGATTTATGAAGGCGGCGGCACGCGCGCAGGAATTCATCAGGCCGAGGCGCTTTCCAAGGCCAGTCGCGCCAACGTCGCCAACATCCAGGATCAGATCCAACTGGACACGCAAACTGCATTTCACGATCTTGAGGACAGCGTCGCCCAGTTTCAGGCCACGCAGCAATCGGTCGCTTCCGCCAAGATATCGATGGATGGCACGCGGAAGGGCTATGAAATTGGGAGCCGCTCCATCATCGACCTGCTGACGGCAACGACGAACTATGCAGCCGCGCAGCGCAATTACTATCTTGCCCTTTACACGCAACTGGTGGCTCGAACACAACTGAAGGCAGCAGCAGGAGTACTGACGCCGCAGGACATTGAGGCCATCAATACTCTGCTCGATAGCAATCCTTCAAAGTAGGCAGCACCGCTGTTTCGTTGGGAGAATATCCATGGTTTCGGTCAAGAAGCGCGTTTTCATTCTGGCAATTCTGGTCCTTCTTATTGGTGCGGGTTTCTTTGGATGGCGCTGGTTGCAGAGGAAACATGCTCCCAGCGATACCATCACGCTCTATGGCAATGTAGACATTCGCCAGGTGGAACTTGCCTTCAACGATAGTGAGCGCATTGACAAGCTGCTCGTGGATGAAGGCACCGCGATCCATGCAGGCCAGCTTGTCGGTCAACTCGTGCAGCAGCGCTTTCTGGATGCGGTCGCACAGGACCGGGCAACCATGGCCGCGCAACAACAGGTGGTTGCGCGCCTCCTGGCCGGGAGCCGTCCGGAGGAAATTGCCCAGGCGCACGCGGATGTTGCCGCAGCACAAGCGGACGTTGCCGCCGCGCAAGCCAATGTGACGAATGCCGAACTGCTTTATCGTCGCCAGCAGACCCTGGCAAAGCAACAGTATGTTTCCTTGCAGATTCGCGACGATGCCGAACGCTCCTATCTAGCCGAGCAATCCGATCTGGCCGGAAAGAAGCAGGCGCTGGTTGCCAAAGAGCAGGCGTTGCAGCTCGCCGTCATTGGCCCAAGAAAGGAAGATATTGCCGCAGCTCGCGCCACGCTCCAGGCGGACACAGCGACTTTGGCTCTGGCGCAAAAACAGCTCGCCGATACGCAGCTCTATGCTCCCGCGGATGGTGTCATTCAGGACCGCATTCTGGAACCCGGCGATATGGTCACTCCGCAGACCCCTGTATTTACTCTGGCGCTCGACAATCCACTGTGGGTGCGTGCCTATCTGCCGGAGCCCCAGATGGGCAAGGTCGCGCTCGGCATGCGTGCCTGGATTGAGTCGGACAGTTTTCCAGGGCAACGATTTCCGGGTTGGATCGGCTTCATATCTCCCGTCTCGGAATTTACGCCGAAGAATGTGGAAACCACGCAGCTACGCTCGCAGCTTGTCTATCGCGTGCGCGTCTACGCCTGCAACCCGGACCATCGTCTGCGACTGGGAATGCCGGCGACCGTCGTCATCCCACTCCGCGACAATCCCCCTCACGCAATCGACGCCCATCCCTGCGGGGCGAATTGACATGGACGCAGTTGTCGTCAAGAACCTGAGCAAGTCCTTCGGCAAAGGAGCGGCGCGCAGAGACGCGCTCAAGAATATTTCGCTGCAAATTCCTTTGGGAAGCATGACGGCCCTCATCGGCCCGGATGGCGCGGGCAAAACCACGCTGCTGCGTCTGCTGGCGGGTATCCTGACGCCGGTTGCGGAGGAGGTTCGCGTTCTCGGTCATCCTTTGCCGCAGGAAGCTCTCGCCTTGCAAAACAAGATTGGCTATATGCCGCAGCGTTTTGGCCTGTACGAAGATTTGACGGTTGAAGAAAACCTCACTCTTTTTGCAGATCTGCACAGCATCCCGCAGGAAATACGAGAACATCGCTTCGCGGAGTTGCTGACCATGACGGCGCTCGGCCCATTTCGCAAGCGGCAGGCGGGGCAATTGTCCGGAGGCATGAAGCAGAAGCTCGGACTGGCCTGCACTCTGATCCATCCTCCCCAACTGCTGCTGCTCGATGAAGCCAGCGTTGGCGTCGATCCCATTTCGCGACGGGAACTGTGGAGCATCATCCAGCAACAAGTTGCCAGCCAGAATGTGACCGTCCTGCTCAGCACCGCCTACATGGATGAGGCCGAGCGCTGCGACCATGTCATCCTGTTGCACGAAGGAGAAATTCTGGCGCAGGGGAATCCTGCGCAACTGGCCGCGCCGTTCCAGGGCCATGCCTTCGTTCTGGAAAACGTGCCCGAGGCGCCGCGTAACCTGCAGGCGCAGATTTCCCAATTGCCAGGCGTGGTCGATACGGTCATTCAAGGCGATGGATTGCGCATCGTAATGCAACTAGCCGGGCCGCCTGAATTGCCGGAGAAGCTGACTGGCCACGGAATGCCGAAGCCAGTTCCAGCGCGCCTGGAAGATGCCTTCGTCAGCCTTCTATTCATCCGCACCGCTCGCCATCGCATTCCGCTGCCACCCCAGCGAGCTACAACCGGCGACAATGCGGCGGTCGTCGTCGTGAAGGACCTCTTCCGCTACTTTGGAGCCTTCGCCGCGGTAAAAAATGTCAGCTTCTCGGTGTGCAAGGGAGAGATCTTCGGACTCCTGGGGGCCAATGGTGCCGGCAAATCGACGACCTTCCGAATGCTCTGCGGCCTGTTGCCATCCTCGTCTGGAACGCTGCGTGTCGCCGGTGTCGATCTGCGCACAGCAACTGCTGAGGCCCGTGCGCGCATCGGCTATGTATCGCAGAAATTTTCGTTGTATGGCGCTTTGAGTGTGCAGCAGAATCTGTCCTTCTTCTCTGCCGCTTACGGTCTGCAAAATCGGCGCAGAAAAGAACGAATGGCTTGGGCGCTGGAAGAACTGGAACTGAAGGATTACACCGCGATGAACGCGGGGGAATTGCCACTGGGGTACAAGCAGCGCCTCGCCTTGGCCTGTGCGCTGATGCATGAACCGAGCATTCTCTTTCTCGATGAACCGACTTCCGGCGTGGATCCGCTGGCGCGGCGCGAATTCTGGGCGCGGGTGAATGGTCTGGCGGAAGGCGGAACGACCTGCCTTGTAACCACGCACTTTATGGAAGAGGCGGAATACTGCGATCGCCTGGTGCTGATGTCTCTGGGGGAGATTCTCGCGCAAGGCAAGCCTTCGGAAATCAAGGAGAAGGTCCGTCGCCCAGACCGGCCCACTCCAAGCATGGAGGATGCCTTCATCTCCCTGATTGAAGAACATGAGCAGGCGAGCCGGAGGGCATCATGAAAACCATACGCCTGACTGGCCTGATGCGGAAAGAAGTGTATGAGATCGTTCGCGATCCTTCCAGCATCGCCATCGCCTTCGTGCTGCCGCTGGTGCTTCTGCTCATCTTCGGCTATGGCGTCTCGCTCGATGCCCGACGCATCCTGGTGGCGGAAGTTGTCGATCATCCCACGCAGCTCACCGCCTCTTTCCTGGCGGAGCTAGAGCGCTCTCCGTGGTTTCGTCCAGCGATCTATCCCGACGAGCCATCGGCAGAGCAGGCGCTGATGCACGGTCGAGCCGACGCCATTCTTTGGCTGCGCAGCGATTTCACTCGTCTCTCGTACAGCACCGGCAGCGCGCCGATTCATCTGACCGTGAACGGCGTCGATGCCAACCAGGCGCGCATTATTGAAAACTATGTGAATGGCACGTGGCTGCTTTGGTTGCAGCAAGAAGCGACACGGCAAGGCACGCATGTAGCAGCGCCCGTGGTGGCGGACGCGCGGGTCTGGTTCAACCCCGCGCTGCGCAGCCGCGACTATCTGATTCCCGGGCTGATCGCCATCATCATGACACTCATCGGAGCTTTGCTGACCGCCCTGGTGGTAGCGCGGGAGTGGGAGCGCGGCACCATGGAAGGCATCATGGTGACGCCGGTCTCCACAACCGAAATTTTGCTGGGGAAGCTGATCCCCTACTTTGCCATGGGGATGGGCGGAATGACGATGTCCACCGCAATGGCCGTCTTCTTGTTCGACGTTCCGCTGCGTGGATCACTACTCGTACTCTTTGGAACGGCGTCGCTGTTTCTACTGACGGCCCTCGGTATGGGGCTGGTGATTTCCGTACTGGCGCGCAGCCAGTTTGTCGCCGCGATGATCGCCATTGTCACCACGTTTCTACCTGCATTTATCCTTTCCGGCTTTATTTTCGATATCCGCTCCATGCCTCAAATCATTCAACTCCTCACCCACATCGTCGCAGCCCGCTACTTTGTGACGATGCTGCAAAGTGTCTTCTTGGCTGGCGATGTGTGGCCGGTCCTGCTGCGCAACGCACTCGGGATGGGCGTCTTGTGCGCGGTCTTTCTCGGCATCGCGCTGCTGCGTTTTCGCAAGAGGCTGGACTGATGCGGCTAGTCCTCCAACGCGTATTTGCGCTGACCGTCAAGGAGTTGCTGGCCCTGTTGCGCGACGCCGCCAGCCGCGCCGTCCTGATTGGTCCGCCAATTATCCAGTTCCTGGTTTTCGGCTATGCCGCTACCTTTGATCTGAAGCATGTTCCTTTCGTCGTCTACAACCAGGACCAGGGGAGACTCTCACGAGACTTCATTGCCCGCTTCGAAGGCTCTCCCAGCTTCGGCCTGCTGCGCGTCGTCCATAATCAGAATGACCTGGGGCAGGCCATCGACGACGAGTCCGCGCTGATGGCCATGGACATCGGCCAGAATTTTACCTCCGACTTGGAACGCGGAAGAACGACGCACGTCCAGCTCATTTTGGATGGACGAGATTCCAACACGGCTGCCCTTGCGATGGGTTATGCGCAGTCCATCGTGACCACCTTCAATAAAGCGCAGATCGCAGCGCATGGAGGAATACCGCCCTCAACCGTGCTGCTGGACCGTGCGTGGTTCAATCCCAATCTCGAATCGCGATGGTTTATTGTTCCCGGTATCTGCGGCATCCTGACACTGCTAGTGAGCATGTTGACAACGGGACTGTCGGTCGCGCGAGAACGCGAGATGGGAACGTTTGACCAGCTCCTTGTAACTCCCCTGCGTCCAACAGAAATTCTTCTTGGGAAAGCTCTGCCTGGCTTCATTGTCGGCACGGCCGAAGGATCATTCATCATTCTGGTTTCCATCTTCTGGTTTCATGTCCCTTTCACAGGCAGCGTTCTGGGGCTCTATCTAGGCCTTTTCTGCTTCCTGCTCGCGACGGTTGGGATTGGGTTGATGATTTCCTCCCTGGCCGTGACGCAGCAGCAGGGACTGCTGGGCGTGTTTCTCTTCATGGTGCCCGCCATTGTTCTCTCCGGTTTTGCCACGCCGATCGCCAACATGCCGCAGATTGTGCAATACATCACACTGCTCGATCCACTCCGATACTTTCTGATCATCCTGCGCGGCAGCTTCCTCGAAGGCGCGGGAGTTTCCCTCTTCTGGCCGCAGTATTGGCCGCTCGCAGTCATTGGCATCATCAGCATGATCGTGGCCGGCCGGCTCTTTCGCCGCCGGCTTTTCTGAGCGATGCTATGTCTGCATTCGCATGCGCGTGCCCTGAATCACAGAAGCGATTTCCATTCCAAACTATTTGCAGCACAGTTGTCCGTGAGGACGAGTCTGGAAATCCATGCGCTTGGTCGGTAGCTTTGCGCTGTTGCTCGCGCTCGTGCTCGCGATGTATGACCTCGTATTGTGGGCAGGTGGCAAACGCCGATTGGCCACGGACTTTCTTCAACAATCGGCCTCGAAAAAGTTGGAATCGGTTGAGTTCCTGGGAGCGGGAGAGGAGAGCAGTTCCATTTCTCTGGTATTGCGCCAGAGTTGAACTGCGCAGCCCGTCGAGTACGGCAACCCGTCGATTGGATTAACCTGGACGGAGGAAACCAGCAAACCATACCCGCCGACCGCGGTCGTCAGAAATGAAAGCACTACACTTGACCGATATGCCAGGAATGCCCGGAGAAGACGCTGGATCAGCTCATCCCAAAGAACGGAATCCTCTTGTGGTGTGGGTGAGCGGGGCCTGGGTCCTGCCTCTGTTAGGAATCGCATTCCTGCTTCATCCTGGTTCCACGATTTCCAAGGCCGTTATCTTGAGTCTTGCTGTCCTTGCTGCGCCGGTTCCGGCGGTGCTTCATGCGCGTCGCCAGCGTGCCCGGTTGCTTGCCTGCGCCGCCGATGCCGAGGAAGAAGCAGCGAAGCTGAAGTTGCAGCTGGATACGGTACGGTTCCGCACATCTCGTCTGCGCGAGGAGTTGCAGGCAGCCGACCGGCAGGCGCGGCTGTCCCATCAGCTTGCTCTGCTGGGTCAGTTCACCGCTGGTTTTATGCACGAGTTCAACAACCCGCTGGCGATTGTAGTGGGTCGTATAGAAGTATTGCTGGACGAACGAAAAGAAGACGCGGCACTCTGCACCGATCTTCAGCAGATGCTGAAAGAGTCTCGCTACATGGGCAAGATTGCGAGTACGCTGCTGCAGGCGCTGCGACGCGAGCGCGGCGGAGAGATTTTCGATGCCTCGGTTCCGCAAAAGGCACTGGACGAAGCGCTGCAGGCGCTGCGACCTTCGGCAGACAGTTTGGGAGTGAGACTGGTGGAGGAGACCGCGGAGGCACCGCGCGTGGATGTGCCGGAACACGTAATCGGCGAAGTTGTCCGCGGCTTGTTGAACAATGCGCTGCATGCACTGGAAGGTCGAGACGACGGCGTGATTTGGGTGCGCCTGGAGCCGTATCGCACGGCGGGCGCGAAAGTAGTGCTCCGAATAGAAGACAATGGTCCTGGCGTGCCGGAGAGTATCCGGGAACACCTGTTCGAGCCCTTCATTTCGCACGGCATGGGCCGGGAACGGCTCGGTCTGGGGCTGTTTCTGGCAGCCAGCCTCTTGGATATGTATGATGGCCGAATCCGCTACGAGGCGAGAAATGGTGGTGGCGCCAGCTTCGTCATCGAGCTGCCCCCGGCGCGATTCACCCGTGGCCAGCCGTATCATTGGTTCGCCGGAGGAACGACGGAGTGAGCCGCATCCTGGTCATCGACGATGAAGCCGCGCTGGGTGAAAACATTCAGCGGATGCTGCGATTGCCGGGCGCGACCGTCTCCACGGTTACTGACCCCATACAGGGACTGGCTGACTGCCTGGCCAACCCGCCCGACCTGATTCTGCTGGATGTGCGCATGCCGGGAATGTCGGGCGAAGAAGTCTTTGCCCGGCTGCATGAAGCCCATCCAGGCCTTCCCATCGTCTTCCTCACCGCTTTCGGATCAGTGGAGGGCGCCGTGCTCGCGATGCGCAACGGCGCATTCGATTACCTGCAAAAGCCCTTCAAACGCGAGGACCTGCTGCTGGTGGTCAAGCGGGCACTTTCCCATTCCACGCTGAAGCACGAAGTCGAAACGCTGAAAGACCGGCTGGAATCTCTCGGCGAGGCCGATGCAGCGCAGAGCCGCAGTGCCGCGATGCTGGATCAGGTGGAGAAGTCTCGCAGGGCGGCGGCGACCGACGCGACGGTCATGATTCTAGGAGAGAGCGGTACGGGCAAAGAGGTCATGGCCCGATTCATCCACAATCAGAGCCGGCGAAAGGACGGCCCGTTCGTGCCAGTGGAGTGCAGCGCCATGCCGGGATCGCTGATAGAGAGCGAGTTGTTCGGCTACGAGCGCGGCGCTTTTACCGGCGCGGATCGAACCAAAAAGGGCCTGATCGAATCCGCGGACGGAGGAACGCTGTTCCTGGATGAAATCGGAGACCTGGGGGTGGAGTTGCAAACGCGCCTGTTTCGCTTTGTGGAAGAGCGGGTGTTGCGGCGGCTTGGCGGGCTGACGCCGGTACGCGTGGAATGCCGCATCCTATGTGCCACAAATCAGGATTTGATGGCCAAGATCAAGGCAGGAACGTTTCGCGAGGAACTCTATTACCGTCTGAGCGTGGTCACGGTAAAGCTCCCGCCGTTGCGGGAACGGCCGGAGGACATCCAGCATCTGGCGCGCTTCTTCCTGGAACGGTTCTCCCGCCGGTATGGCAAGAGCATTTCCGCTTCGCCGCGATTCTATGAGGCGCTGATCAAAGAGCGGTGGCCCGGCAACGTGCGCCAACTGAAGAACGTGATGGAGCGGCTGACTGCATTACATCCGGGCGGCGTGCTGGGACCGGAAGATCTCGAAGAGGATTCTCCGAAAGTGGAGGTAGTGGACAGTCTTTCCGCTCTTCCTTGGAAAGATGCGAGGGAGCAGTATCTGGCCAGCTTTGAAAGCTCCTATGCCCAGGCCGTGCTGGAACGCTGCGGCGGCAACGTAAGTGCAGCAGCGCGAGAAGCCGGAGTAGACCGGAAGACCTTTTACGCACTTCTCAAGCGGGACAGGGACCGCCAGTCTGGGGAATCCATTCCCCAGATCGAATCGGAAAACGGGGAATGAAATCCCCATATCGTTCGATACGCAGGCGCAAGTTCTTGTGACACAAGGGAACAGAGTCTGGCTCCAGACATGCTTACTAAAATGCAGGAGCCCGCACATGAGACTTTGGATGTCCAGCCTGAAATCGGCGCTGCTGCTGTTTGTCTTTATTCTGCTGATGCCCCAACGAGGGAACGCGATTCCAGCGTTTGCCCGGAAATTCGGCGTCAAGTGCTACACCTGCCACACCATTCCTCCCGCACTGAATAAGAACGGCTACATGTTCAAGCGCCTCGGCTACCGGATGCCGCCGGACGAGATGGACGGCACCAAGGCCGCTCCCAAAGTCAGCGCATTGGACAACGACATCAAGTTCAGCCTCACCAACACCATGGCGCTGATCCTACAGACAAGCTTCACCGAAGATAAAACCGTAGCGGATCAGGGATCCGTCACCTCCGCATCTCCTGTTACCATGTGCCCCAGCGACACGCAGCAGTCTGCGTCCTGTTCCAGCTTCAACCTGGATGAGGCGGCGTTGTTTGATGTTTCAACCGTTCCGCTGACAGGCTTCTCCTACTTTGCGCACTATGAGCTCTACCAGGATGGAGAGAGCGATCTGGAGCAAGGCTTTGGCGTCTACACCGGTGGCCGGGCGAACAACAATTATTTCGTCAAGGTCGGCGAAATGCACATGCAGGAAGGTGAGGGAACACGGGCAGCTATGTTCTATAACCTCTTTCCCAACCCTGCTTTCACGCTCATCAACGTCGATCCCCTCAACTTCTCGCTCGATCAGCATCCGGTTGGGGTAGACGCGGGATATACGCATGCCTCGAACTACTTCCAAAGGATCTTTGGGATCTCTGCAAAGGTGACCAACGGATTGAATGCAGACGGCAGCGAGATTATGAGCGGATCCACAAAAAATGCCAAGGATGTTTGGGCCGATGCCGATTACTGGTTTGGCCCTGACGGTGGCGTCACTGTGATGATGTACCGCGGGTCAAAAGACCAGGTACAGAATGCGGGTGCTAGCAACGAATTCACCTATCGTACCAACATATGGCGAGCCGGCGTCTTCGGCAATTATCTGTTTTTCGACAAGCTGGATATTCTTGGAGGCTACATGCGCAGCGAAGATGACTGGGAGTGGCAGCAGACCGGCCCAGCCTCGCACTATATCGCGAACGGCTATCGGGGTGAAGTGGATTACTACTTCCAGCCCGGCACCGCCGTCATGGCGCGCTACGACCGCGCGAGCGAAGACATCGCACCCCAACCGCGGATGATCACCCAGGCCTGGGGGGTTGGCGGAGAACGTGCACTTACGCCGCTCGGCAATATCGTGCTCCGTGCCACGTATAACCAGGAGCACGATGGCGACCCGGTTGCGCTGGTGGGCACGACCGACAAGAACTTCATGATGGACATCCGGTACATGTGGTAAGGAGAGACTGAAATGCACAAGACAATTCTCACGATGGCGCTCGCAGCTTTTTCCGTTCCCCTGTTGCTCGTGGCGCAAAGCGGCAATGTAACCCTCCCGCAGGACAAGGGGCCTAACACGATCAACGTCTCAACCTATCCGCCAGCGCAGCAGAAGGCGTACAAGCTGTTCACCAGCAAATGCTCCAAGTGCCACACGATCGCGCGGCCCATCAACACCACCATGACCCTGCCGGAGTGGGAGCGCTACGTCAAACGCATGATGCACAAGCCGAACTCCGGCATCAGCGACAAGCAGGGGAAAGATATCTATGAATTCCTGGCGTACGACCAGGTGAATCGCAAGGACAAGAACCCGTCGGCGTTCTTCAAGTCCCTGAGCGACGAAGAGATTGAAAAGCTGAAGGCCCAGCAGCAGTAGAGCAATTTTCCGGCGTTGCTGGAGTTGCCTTCTTGCTGCCCGGGCGAATATGTGGCGCGCTCGCCGGGGCTAGTTTCTAGCACGGCTCCGTGCGAGTGCCGTGTATTGGGATTACAGTAGTTGCAAACTCGTCAGAATGGTGAACGCATGAGCTATTCGGTCACGATCCCGGACCGGGAATATTTCGATCGTAATATTCCCTGCCGCACTGCTTGCCCGATCCATACGGAATGCGGGCGGTACGTTCAGGCCATTGGGATCTCCAAGGATGAAGAAGCGTACCTGCTGGCCCGTGCTCCCAATCCTTTCGCGTATGTGTTGGGGCGGATCTGCGCACATCCTTGTGAAGACAATTGCCGGCGCGGCAAGATCGACGAGCCCATCGCCATTTGCGCACTGAAGCGATACGCCACCGATCGACACAATCTGGGCGCCGGACACGATCCGGCACGAAAGAAATTGCCGCCGGCAGCCAAGCGCGGCAAGCGCATTGCCATTGTGGGAGCGGGCGTGTGCGGCCTCACCTGCGCCCACGATCTTGCTTTGCTGGGCTACACGGTCGATGTATACGAGTCTGCTCCGGTCCCGGGCGGAATGCTGTATCTGGGCATCCCGCAGTTCCGCCTGCCACGGGAAATCATCAAGATGGAGGTAGACAACATCCTCGCCATGGGCGTGACGCTGCATACCCGCGTCACCCTGGGGCGCGACATCTCTTTCGCCGAACTGCGGTCTAAGTCCGATGCGGTCCTGCTGGCCACAGGGCTCAATAAAGGCCGCGAGCTGAATATTCCGGGAGCGCACCTGGCGGGCGTATACAACGGCATCGACTTTCTGATCAATGTCAACCTTGGTTTCGAGATCGAACTGGGCAAGCGCGTCGTGGTCGTAGGCGGCGGCAATGTGGCCATCGATGTAGCGCGTGCCGCTGTGCGTCTGGTGCAGGAGTCGGTTGAATTGGGCCCGGTCGACGATGACGCCAAGAGCCTGCAACCCGCCCTTGACGCGGCCCGATTGGCCATGCGCTCCGGTGCTGAACACGTGGACATGGTCAGTCTGGAATCCCGCGCCCAGATGCCTGCATGGAAAGGCGAAGTGGACGAGGCCGAACAGGAAGGCATCGCAGTCGATAACGGCTGGGGGCCCAAGGAAATTGTCGGCGAGAATGGCGTGGTCACCGGGCTCAAGGTTCGCCGCTGCCTCACGGTCTTCGATGAAAATGGCCGCTTCAATCCCGCCTTCAGCGACGAAGAAAAAATCATTCCCTGCGATAGCGTGATCCTTGCCATTGGCCAGCAGGCGGATCTTTCTTTCCTCAGCGGTGAAGAGGGCGTTCAGGTGACACCGCGTGGAATCCTCAAGATCGACGAGAACTTGATGACCACAGCTCCCGGCGTCTTTGCCGGCGGCGACGTGGCCTTTGGGCCTCGTGTCCTGGTCGAGGCGGTGGCGAATGGCCACCGCGCGGCGCGTTCCATTCATGTGTATCTCAGCGGCAAGACCTCAAAGACGGTGCTCAGTCGCTTCCGCATCATGCCCAACTGGAAAATGCCCCATGGTTATCTCAGCACGCCCAGGCAGAAGATGCCTGTGCTGGCGGCAAACCGGCGCATTGGAATTGCAGAAGTGGAACTGGGCTTCGGCGAGCAACAGGGTCGCGCCGAAGGGCTGCGCTGCCTCAAGTGCCAGGTGAATACCATCTTCGACGGATCGAAGTGCATCCTGTGCGCCGGCTGCGTGGACGTATGCCCGGAGAACTGTCTGCGCCTGGTGGATCTGGCGCAAGTGAAGGGCGACCAGCGGTATGACGCGCTGATTCAAAAGCGCTATGGACTGCCGGCCGCCGAATTGAAGGCCGGTCAGGCGGGAGCCATCATCAAGAATGAAGAAAAGTGCATTCGCTGCGGGCTCTGTGCAGATCGCTGTCCCACCGGAGCCATCACCATGGAAGCGCTCGAGCAGCAGGAACGCGAAGTTTTTGAATAGGGGAGCAGAAGAATGAATCGACGAAGTTTTATGAGTTGGGGAACGGCAGGCGTGGCAGCACTTTGTTCGGCGGTCGGGGTGAGCCTGGGAGCCGTGGGCCGGTTCCTGACGCCGAGCGTCTTCTATGAGCCGCCCCAGACATTCAAGATCGGCAAACCGGCGGATTTCCCTTTCGGATCTCCGACATTCCTGGTGGATGAAAAAATCTTCGTGTTTCGCCACCGGGAAAAAGGGTTCGCGGTGGCCAGTGCGGTCTGTACTCACCTCGGATGCACGGTCAAGTACTTCCAGAGCGACCAGGATTTTCATTGTCCGTGCCACGGCAGCATTTACTCCGCCAACGGCACCGTGCTGCATGGCCCGGCTCCACGGCCCCTCAACTGGTTTGAGATAACGCTGGCTCCCGATGGACAGCTTCGCGTCGACAAAAACAAGATAGTTCCACCGACGTATCGGTTGATGGTGTAACGATGAATCTGATCCGTGAAATCTGGCGATCGATCGTGCGACGGGATCCGCTGTCCACCGACAAGGGAAAGTCCGAGCTGGTCTTTCTCAATGTGTGGCTGCATATCCATCCGGCGAAAGTGAAGAAAGAGAACATCAAGTTCAGGTACTCGTTCTATTTGGGCTTTATTACCTTCTTTCTCTTTTTGATTCTGCTGACGACCGGAATCGCGTTGATGTTCTATTACCGGCCTTATCCGTCGGTCGCGTACCAGGACATGAAGGATCTCCAGTTTGCCGTCTTCATGGGACCTTTTCTGCGGAATATGCATCGCTGGGCCGCGCAGGCCATGGTTCTCTGCGTCTTTCTGCACATGTGCCGTGTGTTCTATACCGGCTCGTATAAGAAGCCGCGTCAGTTCAACTGGGTAATCGGCGTCATGCTGCTGTTGCTGACTCTCGGCCTGTCCTTCACCGGGTATCTTTTGCCCTGGGATCAGCTGGCGTACTGGGCAATCACGGTGGGAACGAATATCGGCAGTTATGCTCCGCTGGTTGGCGGTCGGCTTCGCGAGCTGTTACTCGGCGGACACACTGTAGGCGAAGCAGCTCTTATCCGCTTTTACGTGCTCCATGTGGCGATCCTCCCATCGCTCGTCATTCTGCTGACCATCGTGCACTTCTGGCGCGTCCGCAAGGATGGCGGCCTTTCGCGACCGCTCTGGAAGCTGAAGCCGCGGAAAACCGAGGCCCTGGTCACCATCGGCGCGCCGGCAGAGGTGGCGCCATTGCACGTGGCAGCGGCGTCGCCGGACAAAACCTATGGACTGATGGAAGTCGTCACCGGCAAGCCCATCTTCGAAACGGTTACTCCGGAGGAGGAAGAAGACACAGTCTTCTCGTATCCATACGCCTTTGTTCGCGAGGCAGTGGCGCTGATGGCAACCGTGACGACCGTCATGACCGTTTCCCTGTTCTTCAACGCGCCTCTTGAAGAAATGGCCAATCCGGCAATAACGCCGAATCCCGCCAAAGCGCCATGGTATTTTCTCGGGCTGCAGGAATTGGTCAGTCATTCGGCCTTGTTAGGCGGCGTAGTAATACCGGCGCTGATGGTGATCGCGCTGCTTGCGATCCCTTACATGGACAGAAATCCAAGCCGCCGCCCGCGTGACCGCAAGTGGGCACTATGGGTGTTTACATTCTTCGTCGTCGCCAACGTCGCCCTCATCATCATTGGAACTTTCTTCCGCGGACCTGGCTGGGCGTGGGTGCCACCCTGGGTACACGTTGTTGCGAGGCCAGAATAATGGAACGTAGACTACAGCAAGCTTTCTTCGCACTCAGTCTTCTGGCGCTGGTGCTCATCCTGGCAGCCGAATGGCAAGCCAGTTCGCCATCGTGGAAAAACTATCAACGCAAGTATCTGCAGCTTGAGTCAGAGGAAGAACCGAACGCCGCAAGCAAGGCAGCCGTTCTGGCCACGCCGCTTGCGATCAACCAGGCGATTCTCCCCGGCTTGCAGCGCGTGGACCGCTGCACCACATGCCATCTGGGCGTGGAAGACCCGACCATGAAGAATGCGCCCGAGCCGTTCCGCTATCACGCCGGCCTGGGACCGCATGTTCCCTCCAAGTTCGGCTGCACCATCTGCCATGGTGGCCAGGGACTGGCCACCGACATGAAGGATGCCCACGGCAACGTGGTCTTCTGGCAAACCCCGCTGTTGCCCGCGAACTACATCCGTGCTTCCTGCGGCCGATGCCATAAAGAGGGGAATGTACCCGGCGTGCCGGAATTGACCGAGGGACGGCATCTTTTTGAAACCGAGGGCTGCCATGGTTGCCACAAGTTGAATGGAGTGGGCGGAAGCATCGGCCCGGATCTTACGGAAGAAGGTGCGAATCATCGATCTCCACAATGGCTGGTGCGCCACTTTCTGGCTCCGAACGTTGTTTCTCCCGGCTCGGCGATGCCAAACTTCCACTTCACCGGGGAGCAGGCACGCGCGCTTACTTATTTCATGCTTTCGCTCACCAGTCAGGACATGGGGAGCTACTATTCCAGCATGCAACTGATCCCCAGCCCAGAATTTGGCCGGCAACTGTTTGTCGAAAAAGACTGCATCGTCTGCCATGCCATCGGCGGAGTCGGGGCCAAATCAGGACCCGATCTGCTCGCTGTGACCAAGCGGCACTCAGCCGAATGGCTCGACGAGCAACTGGTGAATCCGCAACTAGTGTATCCGGGAAGTTCCATGCCCGAGTACGATCTTGAGAGCAATGCCCGCAAGGCGATCATTGCTTTCCTTGCGTCCGCCACTCGAGAGGATGCGCAGGAGATCATGGCCCGCAAAGGCCATCCATTGACTCCGGAGGACGCCGCGATCGAAGCCGGCAAGCAGGACTTCGCGCGGTTCGGATGCGCAGGATGCCACGGCACAGAATTGCAAGGCGGCGTGCCTAACCCCAATGCCCAGGGCGAACAGGTGCCTTCGCTGCTGCATGTCTCCGACGACTACACCAAAGACGAAGTCATCGCGATCATCCGCGATGGGAAGGTGCCTCCCCTGGACAATCCCAAAGGCTCGGCTCCTCCGCTCTACATGCCATCGTGGAAGACCGTGTTGAGCAACGAGGACATCAACCACATTGCGGACTTCCTCTGGTCGAAGCAGCAGAAGAAGGAGAGCTGGTAAGCAGGCTGTCCTTCTTGCGATCAAACAAATCCCACTTTGATTCGAGGTAGCCTTATGGCCCAAACACAGATTACCGCTACAGATTACCGGTGTAGTCGTTCCTGAGGAATCCACTGCCTGTCAACTCGAAGACTCTATGGTTTCGACGGCACTGTTTCAATTATGCGTGCTCGTTTCCTATGGCGAGATGGCCGCTCAATTACAGGCAGACGCGCAACAGATCGGTATCCAAAGTACTTCAGTAGAGTTCTTCGAGACAGCGTCCACCTAGCAAATTGTCCGGACTTTCCCATGGAACCGAACAATCGCCGGCCATGCTCCTCAAGCCAGGTTAGGATATCGCGCATAAATGATGCGCTGGTCTTCAGCACTCAATTGTCCCAGCCGCATCGGCTTATCCTGGGGCCGCGTGCCTTTCTGGTTCAGCACATTCATCAAGCTCCATTCCCGTTGCAGCCCCTGGGGCTCTTTCGCCTTCAGGTCATATCGCGTAAAGTCGATGGCCATGGGAGGGCTGTTCTCCATCCAGTTATGCAACAGCGCCAGACGAAACTCGCGATTCATGAACCACTGGATTTCCAGTTCCTTCTCTGAGCCGGGCGCGCCGGTCCCCTTTTCATCAAATCGGTAGTTGAGCGATGCATTGCTGGGCATATGCTTCCGCCACTCCAACCCGAACGCACCTTCGGTCATCGCCTGCGTATCCGGCCACCGGTCGCGCACCGCCCGCAACCAGTAGGTCAGGTCCTCGTCGTGGCCAACCGATACCTCCCAGATGCCCGTCACCCAGCCAAAGCCGTTCAGCGCGTGGCCTCGATCGAAATGCACCGCGGTGATATCCATCATCTCTTTGCGGCCCGCCACCTTACCCAGGTCGCCCACCGTTTCAATCGGGCCCACGCCCAGCCGGCTGTTGAAGCCGCCCTCAAAGCCGTTCCGCCGCGCAGTCAGAAAATCGCACGTCCAACCATCCAGGCACACGCAGTCGATAAAGTCCGCCGCACCCTGGGCAGGCTTCAGATAGTGCTCGCGACTAGGGTAATAGGGATAGCAGATGCCTCCGTCGCCATCGCCATGATCGATTCCATGCTGGCTCCAGATCTGGCCCTGGCACACATGGATGCCTTCCTCTGTGGCGAGGAACCTCTGATTTTCGGCATCCATGAAGCCGGCCACAACGCATTGCGGGCGATACCCGCCGCCGACCATGCTGGAAACCAGCCCTAGAGCATGGTGAATTGTCTTCCGAATCTGCTCGCGCGTGTTGTACATAGGCGCGAAATAGCCGCCGGGAATAAAAGTGATTTCGTCACCATAGCGGTCGTGATACGAAGCCAGCAGCTTCCGCGCCTGCTGGTACTCCTTGCGGCTGTCGTTCAACGCCAGCCAGCTTATCGCCCAGGTCATCCTGCCGTCCGGGCAGCCTCTCGCAAAAGCATCTCGCCGTGCGCGTATAAGGCTTGGACTATTATCGGCGGACTCATCATCGCCGATCGAGCGAGTGGGAGTCACCTCGATCTGGTTCACGCGTACAACCGAGATGTGGGTCAGAAATCTTCCCCGCAAAGGAGGAAGTTCCGCAGCAAAAGCCTGCTGGCTTGCTGCCGGTTCGCCCAGTGCGAGAGATGCCGCCGACCCCACCATTCCGCCAAGAAAATCTCGTCTCGTCCAATCACCGCCCAAATGTCTACTCCCCCTTAACCGTGTCCAAAAATTGCGAAGTCAGCTCTATGTTAGTCGATCCTGAAAAAGTTGATTTCAGGCATATAGATATTGAGTCGGGCGGGCTTCAGGGTCTTGCAGGCACTGAAGTCCGTTCCAGATGACCAGCAGGCGGCACAGAAAAATGCGGCAAAAAGCT
>JAJYSV010000011.1 GCA_021793405.1 Acidobacteriota bacterium | reverse complement strand
CATGTGGAAATGACCTGCCACCGTTAAGGTGGCTCAATCAAACCGGGGCCGCGTTAGCGACCCCGCACCAGCCGCTTTGAGCGGCTCACACAATAAAGCCCCCGGCTCTGCCGGGGGATACTTACTGTAGATGCTGTCTGAATCAATCAGCGAATGGTCGCCGCACTCCAGCGGCTACTCTTCCTTCGCGTTCGCCAGCTTGCGCATCAACTTCAACATCTCCGGCAGGCGACTGTACGCAGTAATGCATCGCAGCCAGAGGCGATTATCGAGGCCTGGTGAACCGCTCATCACTTTCCCCGGCGGCACATCGTGCGAGACGGCGCTTTGTGCCGTCAATACCGATCCATCACCGATCGAACAGTGTCCGGCCACGGCGGCCTGTCCGGCCAGAATCACATTGCGTCCCAGGTGCGACGAACCAGCCAGCCCGGCTTGCGCGCACAGTAGCGTATTTTCGCCCACTGTGCATCCATGGCCCACCTGCACCAGGTTGTCCACCTTCACGCCTGCGCCGATGTGCGTTTCTCCCACGCTGGCGCGGTCAATGCACGCATTGGCCTGCACCTCCACGCGATCTTCCAGGACCGCCGGACCGGATTGCGGAATCTTATACCAGCGACCTTCGTCGTCCTTCGCGAAGCCGAATCCATCCGCCCCGATGATGGCCCCGTTTTGCAGCACTACATGGTCGCCCAGGCGGCAGCCCTCGCGTACGACGGCATGAGAGTGCGCAAAAAAATGATGGCCGATGCGAACATTGGGATAGATCACGACGTGAGGCAGCAGCACCGCAGCATCGCCAATTTCTACATTCGCTTCAACGACGGCATACGCGCCGACGTGACAATCGCGGCCCAGCTTGGCGGTGGGATGGACGATGGCGGCTGGATGAACTCCAGCGGCATACGAGGGAGCCTGATAGAAAATCTCGATCGCATGGGCGAAGGCCAGATACGGATTGGACGTCCGCAAGGTGGCTGCGGAAATCGCCGGAAAGTCGTTCGTCACCAGCACAGCCGCGGCCTTTGTCGTTCGTGCCAGGGCGGCATATTTCGGATTGGCGACGAAGGTAACGTGATGCGCCCCCGCTTCCTCTATCCCGGCCACGCCTGTCACTTCCGTCATCCCGGGCGCCGGGTTCTCCTGGCTGCCCTCCAGCCGCGCGTTCAACAATCTTGCCAGTTCTGTTAGTTGCATGGGCTGATTGTATCCAAAGCGAGCAAAGCCGCTCTAAGGCAAAGCACCCAGTTGATAATTCAGCGCCGCCAGCGAGAGTTGGTATTCATATCGCGCATTGACATTTTCAATGGAGGCCTGGGTTTGATCCAATTGAGACTGGCTTAGTTCAACGATGGAACTGAGTCCCAGTTTGTAGCGGGCTTGCGCCAAATCCAGCCCCATGTTCGATGCTTTGAGAAGCTTCTCCGTAACTGCGATTTTCTGGTAGGAAGTGTTGGTCTGGAGCCACGCGTCTCGAACGTCACGAACAACCGTGTCGCGCAGGTCGCGCAGGTTCTCCTGAGCCGCTTTAGCGCGGTCATCCGCCTCTTCCGCTTCGGAGGTATATCGAAACCCGTTGAAAATGGGGACTTGGAGATTGGCGCCGACCGCGCCAAACCAATTGCTGGTGAAATACCTATCGTCCCGGACGGGTGTGCCGCCGACCACTGCCATCGTACTCAAGGTCGGCAGCAGTTGTTCCCATTCCGCGCGGCTGTATTTTTTCGCCGCTTGCTGGTCATAGTCCAGCGCCATCAGGTCCGGTCTTTGTTTGAGCGCCATCTGAACCAATTGGTCTTGATCGGGCGGCGGCAAAGGAACATCGCCGCCGGTTTCGATCAGGGTATAGGACATGGGGCGGTCGAAACCAAGCAACGACGTGAGAGCGTTGATATCGTTGCTGTATTGCGTCTGCGCATCGAGCAGCAGCAATTGAGCCTGCGCCAGATTTTCGTCGGCAAACGCGAGGTCGATGGTGGAACGCAGCTTGTTCCTGGTCAGCTCAGCAATCTGCACGTCGGTTGTCTGTCGTGTATCGACAGTCTGTTGAGCAACCTTCACCAATGCCTGCGCTTCCAATGCGTTGTAAAATGCCTGGTCGGTGATGAGAACTACATCCAGGGTGCTCGCCACAGCCTGGGCGTTTTGTGCTTTCTCATACAGCTTGGAAGACGCAATCAGGTTGGAAGTGTGGCCGAAATCCGTCAGCAATTGGTGGAAGTCCAGTCCCCCGCCGGCGTGGGTGATCAGACGTGTCGATCTCAATCCATCGAAGGTGAATCGGCTGCCGGTGTCCGCCTGAGAGCCAACAGCCCCTCCTTCCAGTTGCGGCAGGTAGGCGGATCGTGTCTCGCGATAGACCTGATGCTGAGCGCGCGCCAGCAACTGGCCCACGCGTACCCGCGGATTGTTCCGAATCGCGATCTGCTCGGCTTCTTGTAAGGTTAACTGCTGCGGAATCGAAGACACGGGTCCTTGCGCTGTGATTTTGAGTAGCGCGGCTTGCGAAGGCGGTTGCGAGAGCGTGTCGCCCGGCATAGCGGACGCATGCGGAGCCACTGGAGCCGCTTCCAGATTTTGCTGTTCAATGTTCCTGCTCAGCATCACGGTGGAAGGCGCATCGGCCAGTTTCTGCGCTCGCAAGCGTCGCGGACTGCCACCGAATACGAACATCGCGACTGCGGCGACAAATGGAAAATACAGGGCTTGCTTCTGCATCATATCCGCTCCTCCGAGTCTGATATCTGCTGGATGTCAGACCCATTTTCATGACTGCGGTGGATCAAGTAATAGACGGTTGGCACAAGAAAGACAGTGACCACTCCGGATACTGTCAGGCCACCCAGAATTGCGCGGGCCAGCGGAGCATACTGCTCGCTGCCGGCTTCAAGTCCCAGCGCCATCGGAATCAGGCCGAGCGCGGTGGCCAGCGTGGTCATCATGATGGGCCGCAAACGGACACGACAGGCTTCTCCAATCGCTATCTTCAACGGCTTTCCCTCACCTCGCTGTATCCCAATGAAGTCCACGATCAAAATGCTGTCTGATACTACGATGCCGGTCATCATCAGACAGCCCATCAGAGACATGATGTTCAGCGACGTTCCGGTCACCAGCAGGAATAGCAACACGCCGGACATACCGGGCGGCACCGCGAGAAGAATAATGAAGGGATCGGATAGCGATGCGAATTGCGCCATCAGGATCAGATAGACAAGGACCACCGAAAGAGCCAATCCGATGGCGAAACTCCGGAACGAGTCCTTCATGTCGATGACCGAGCCCGTAATGCTGACCAGCGTGCCATGCGGTGGGTGGGCTTCATTGACAATTTGCTGTATCTGTTTGCCCACCCGGCCCAGATCCTCGGTCTTCGGCATGATATAGACATCGAAGACCCGCCGCAATTGATAGTGATCGACCACAGTGGGCGTATTGATATATTTGATATCCGCAACCGCTTCGAGCGGAACGATGTTGTCATGCGGAGCGGCCGGTGTATCGATTCCCGTTGAGGCACCGTGGATTTCCGCTTGGACGGGCTGGGACGCCCGCAAAGGAATTTCTTTGAAGTCCTTCAGGCTCTGGATCTGACTTTTGTAATACTGCACGGTGAGCATGTAATTGTTGCCAGATTTGGGATCGACCCAGTAGCTGGGGGCGATCATTCCGTTGGAGGTCAATGCCGTGATGACGCCGTTGACCACATCCTCCTCGGTTAGACCCAGCATCGCCGCCTCCTGACGATTGACATTGAGTTGCAGACCGGGATAGTCGATATCCTGCGGAATCAATACGTCGCTGACCAGACTCAATCTTTGGGCTCGTGCCGCGATCTGCTGCGCCACCGCATAACCCGCCTTCAGATCCATGGTGTTGACCTTGATGTCGAACGGTGCCGGCTTGCCCTGGTTGACGACCGAATCAACCAGGCCGCCGGTTTGGAAATAGGTCTGCACTTCCGGCATTTCCCCCTGCAGGCGACGGCGCACCATCGCCATATAGGCATAACTGCCGACCTTGTGATCTTCTTTCAGGCTTACCTGGACAAATCCGTTGTCCATGGCCGTGTTGGTCGTGTAGATCGCGGACAGATCTGGATAGACGCCAATGTTCGAGACGATCATGTTCAGGTCGGACGGGGCTACAACCTGCCGAATCACCTGTTCAATCCGTGCGGAATACTGGTCCGTCAGTTCCAACCGTGTACCCGGCGGGGCCTTGAAGTTGATGACGAACTGGCCTGGGTCTGTGCGCGGGAAGAACGCTAGATTCAGAAATGGATACAGCGCCAGGCTGACCACCACGAAAGCGGTAAACGCGAGCGTTACTACCACCGGGCGCTCTAAACACGCCAGGATCGCTTTATCATACCGGGATTGAATCCAGTGGAAAAAGTCATTGAAGCGGCCCACCACGTACTGGAATGGGGAAAGGCGCGCGTGCGCCTGGTGGCCTTCCTCCTCTCGTACCTCAATCGCCAGTTCGGTGGGATCAGTATTCTCCGCGTTTTCGGACGCATGCTTACCATTCGGCTCCGTATGCCCTTCAATCACGATGAACTTGGCGCAAAATAGCGGTACGACCGTCATGGCGACAATGTAGGAGGCGGCCATGGCCAGCACCACGCCCATGGCCAGCGCGGTGAACAGATACTTGCTTACTCCAGTCAGCAGCACCACCGGAAAAAATACGATGGACGTGGAGACGGTTGCCGCCAGCACCGCCAACTGCACTTCCTTGCCGCCTTGTTCGGCGGCTACCATTGGTCGCTCGCCCATCTCCATATGGCGGAAGATGTTTTCCAGCACGACTACGGAATTGTCAATCAGCCGCGAAAGCGCCAGCGCCAGGCCGCCCAGCACCATTGTGTTGATGGTGCCGCCCAGCGTGTTTAACAAAAGAAAGGCCGCCAGCACTGATAGGGGAATCGAAAGCATGACGGCAACCGTGGCACGTATATTGCCCAGGAACAACAGAATCATGATCGCCGTCAGCAACAGTCCGATGCCGCCTTCGCGAATGACGTTGTCCACCGCCATCTTCACGAAGACGGACTGATCGAACACCACCTCCGCCTTCAACTGCGGCGGAATATCCAGCAGATGCTTCACCCGCTCGCGAATGCCGTCCACAATGGTGATGGTGTTGCTGCCGCCCCCCTGCTTGAAGATGGGCAAATACACCGAGTGTTCGCCATCCACTCGGACGATGTTGTATTGCAGCTGCCCGCCATCTTCGGCATGTCCGACATCGCCCACCAGAACCGAGGTATCCCCCTCCGTTTTCAGCGGGATCAAGTTTGTATCCGAGGGCTTCACTACCTGGCTGTTCGCATAAATGTTGTAGTCTTTGGGGCCGATGCGTACGTCGCCGGCGGGCAGAATCAGGTTGGATCTGTTCACCGCCTTGTACACGTCGTTGATGCTCAACCCGTTGGCTTCCAGCTTCAACGGGTCGACATAGACCATGACCTGGCGATAGGTTCCGCCATAAGGCTGCGGCACGGAGGCGCCTTTGACGCTGGCCACCTGGTCGCGGATTTCAAACTGCGCATAATCTTTCAGTTGTGTCTGGTTCAGCCCCTTGCCTTCCACCGTAATCAGGCAGACCGGCAAATTGGAGGCATCGAAGCTGAGGACAACCGGCGGCAGCGTGCCCGGCGGCAGGCGGCGCAGGTCGGCCATGGCCAGGTTGGAAATATTGCTGACATCGGCATTGGGATCGGTGCCGGCCTGAAAATAGATCTTGATCAGGCTGACGCCGGTCATGGACCGCGATTCGATGTGGTCGATGCCGCTGCCCAGGGTAAAGAAACGCTCGAAGGTATCGGTGATGTCGGCTTCAATCTGCTCCGGTGGCATGCCGGAGTAAAACGTCGCCACCACCACCACGGGGATTTTGACGGCGGGAAACAGATCGACCGGCATGCTCAGCAGGTTGACCGTTCCAATCACAACGATAGCCAGGCAGGCCATCAGGATGAAAAAAGGATACCGAATGGCAAACGACGACATGTAGCGATCTTCCTCTTCTTCAGCAGATTTTCGGGTGCTGCGTTTGCGCCCGCGTGCAACTTGGACGGTGAGCGGATAAGCTATCGATTCCGCATCATGCCCTTGCTTCGAGATCTTGCGCTTGCGGACCGTCAACCTCGTCCTTCTGGTGACGGTGAATCAGGAAATACACAGTGGGAACCAGGAAGATGCTCACTACAGCGGAGATCAGCACTCCGCCCAAAAGCGCGCGGGCCAGCGGAGCATACTGCTCGCTGCCGGCTTCCAAACCCAGCGACATGGGGATGATTCCGAGTACGGTGGCCAGCGTGGTCATCAAAATCGGGCGCAGACGGAACCGGCAAGCCTCCGCCAGGGCTACTTTCAGCGGCTTGCCTTCTTCACGCTGCTTGCCGACAAATTCGACGATCAGAATACTGTTTGAAACTGCCATGCCGGTCATCATCAGCAGGCCCATCAACGACATGATGTTCAGCGACGATCCTGTCACTAGCAATGTCAGCACCACTCCTGCAACGCCGGGCGGCACAGCCAGCAAAATGACGAAGGGATCGGAAAAGGAAGCGAATTGTGCCATCAGGACCAGATAGATGAGAACCACGGCGAGGCCCATGCCGACGGCAAAGCTGCGGAATGCCTCGTGCATGTCGGTGACGGAACCGCCCAGCGTGACCAATGTGCCATGCGGCGGATGCACCCCAGCGAGAACCAGCTGTATCTGTTTGCCCACCCGGCCCAGATCCTCGGTCTTCGGCATGATATAGACGTCGAAGACCCGCCGCAGTTGATAGTGATCGACCACAGTGGGGGTATTGATATATTTGACATTCGCAACTGCTTCGAGGGGAACGATGTTGTCATGCGGCGGAGATCCCCCCGCGTAGACGCCGGTTAGAGATCCGTGCGTTTCCGGTTGGACAGGGGTCAAAGCCCGCAGGGGGATCTGCTGAAAGTCCTTCAGGCTCTGGATCTGACTTTTGTAATACTGCACGGTAAGCATGTAATTGTTGCCCGACTTGGGATCGACCCAGTAACTGGGGGCGATCATTCCGTTCGAGGTGAGTGCCGTGATTACGCCATTGACCACATCTTCTTCGGTCAGGCCAAGCATCGCCGCCTGCTGGCGATCCACGTTCAACTGCAGACCGGGATAGTCGATATCCTCCGGGATCAGCACGTCGCTTACGAGGCTCAGCCGCCGGGCTTTGTCGGCTATCTGCTGTGCGACCGCAAACCCGGCATTCAGATCCATTGTGCTGACGCGAACGTCGAATGGAGCTGGCTTGCCCTGGTTGACGACCGAATCGATCAGGCCGCCGGTTTGGAAAAATGCCTGTACTTCGGGGACTTCCCTCTGCAGGCGACGGCGCACCATCGCCATATAGGCGTAACTGCCGACCTTGTGGTCTTGTTTCAGGCTCACCTGGATGAAGGCGTTGTCCATGGCCGTGTTGGTCGTGTAGATCGCGGATAAATCTGGATAGACGCCAATGTTCGAGACGATCATGTTCAGGTCGGAAGGTGGCACCACCTGTCGAATGATGCTCTCGATGCTCGCGCAGTACTGGTCCGTCAGTTCCAGCCGTGTCCCCGGCGGAGCCTTGAAGTTGATGACGAACTGACCAGGATCGGTGCGCGGAAAGAATGCCAGGTTAAGAAACGGATACAGCGCCAGGCTGAGTACCACAAAAAGGGAAACGATCAGGGTCACGAAAACAGGTCGCCATAAACAATAGGCAACGCCGCGGTCATATCGTTTTTCCAATCGACGGTAGGAGTCGTTAAAGCCGCTGACAATTCTATGGAAAAGCGATGATTGTCTTTGTTCGTGGACCCGCTTGGCTTCACTGTTTTCTATTAAAAGCTCAGAAGGTTCCGATTCGGATCCAGACCATTTCGTTGCAACGTCTTCTTCGGTGGGTCGTTCCAGCTTGATAAACTTGGCGCAGAATAACGGGATTACCGTCATGGCGACGATGTAAGAGGCGAACATGGCCAGCACGACGCCCAGCGCCAGCGCGGTGAACAGGTATTTGCTCACTCCAGTAAGCAGCACCACCGGAAAAAACACGATGGACGTGGAGACGGTGGCCGCCAGCACCGCCAGATCCACCTCCTTGCCGCCCTGCTCCGCCGCTGATATCGGCGACTCACCCATCTCCATATGGCGGAAGATGTTTTCCAGAACGATCACGGAATTGTCAATCAGACGCGAAAGTGCCAGCGCCAGGCCGCCCAGCACCATCGTGTTGATGGTGTTGCCCGCGGCATTTAAGAGCAGGAACCCCGCCAGGGTCGATAGCGGAATCGAAAGCATGACGGCAACCGTTGCGCGCATGTTGCCCAGGAACAATAGAATCATCAATGCAGTCAGCAACAGCCCGATGCCGCCTTCGCGAATGACGTTGTCCACCGCCATCTTCACGAAGACCGACTGATCAAATACCACCTCCGCCTTCAACTGCGGCGGAATATCCAGCAGACGTTTCACCCGCTCGCGGATGCCCTCCACAATGGTGATGGTGTTGCTGCCGCCCCCCTGCTTGAAGATGGGCAAATATACCGAGTGTTCGCCATCCACTCGGACGATGTTGTATTGCAGCTGCCCGCCATCTTCGGCATGTCCGACATCGCCCACCAGCACCGAGGAATTTCCCTCTGTTTTCAGCGGAATGGAATTGACATCCGAGGGCTTCACTACCTGGCTATTCGCATAAATGTTGTAGTCTTTGGGGCCGATGCGTACGTCGCCGGCGGGCAGAATCAGGTTGGATCTGTTCACCGCCTTGTACACGTCGTTGATGCTCAACCCGTTGGCTTCCAGCTTCAACGGGTCGACATAGACCATGACCTGGCGATAGGTTCCGCCATAAGGCTGCGGCACGGAGGCGCCTTTGACGCTGGCCACCTGGTCGCGGATTTCAAACTGCGCATAATCTTTCAGTTGTGTCTGGTTCAGCCCCTTGCCTTCCACCGTAATCAGGCAGACCGGCAAATTGGAGGCATCGAAGCTGAGGACAACCGGCGGCAGCGTGCCCGGCGGCAGGCGGCGCAGGTCGGCCATGGCCAGGTTGGAAATATTGCTGACATCGGCATTGGGATCGGTGCCGGCCTGAAAATAGATCTTGATCAGGCTGACGCCGGTCATGGACCGCGATTCGATGTGGTCGATGCCGCTGCCCAGGGTAAAGAAACGCTCGAAGGTATCGGTGATGTCGGCTTCAATCTGCTCCGGCGGCATGCCGGAGTAAAACGTCGCCACCACCACCACGGGGATTTTGACGGCGGGAAACAGATCGACCGGCATGCTCAGCAGGTTGACCGTTCCAATCACCACAATAGCCAGGCAGGCCATCAGGATGAAGAACGGATACCGGATGGCAAACGACGACATTTACTTCTGCCCTTTCGCTGACGGTACGCTCTGCTGATTGGGTTGCGGGCTCTGCAGATGACTGGATGTCTGCTTGAACGTCGTCAGGCTCATATCGACCGCGCTGGGCGCCACTTTCTGGCCAGGTTGATAATCCGAGAGGCTTCCTACGATGACCCTGTCTCCGATATGGACCCCCTTGACCACCTGGTAGAAATTCGGACCTTGTATGCCCAGCACAACCGGACTTTTCACGACATGGTTGGTATTGTCCACAATCAACACGTAGGGTTGATCTCCTTCCGCGATGGCGTCGATCGGCACTACCATGGCGTCGCGGTCACGTCGTAGTGGAAAGGTTGTATTGGCATACATACCGGGAGACAAATGAAGGTCCTGATTTGGGATGTCCACTTCAGTCAGCATGGTACGCGTATCGGTATCGAGCGAACGCGTGAAGCGGACGATTTTCGTGTGGATGGTCTCGCCGGTGGATTGCACCTGCACCACCGCCGGTCCGCCGATACGCATATAATTCGCATCGGATTCAGGCACCGGCATGCGAAGACGCAGCAGGTCGCTTTGGGCCAGACGCACAATGGGCATCGCATTCTTGCTTTCGTCCGTGCCAGCAGCAATCAAGGCGCCGGTGTCCGCAAAGCGAAAGGTGACAACGCCATTGAAGGGCGCGCGAACATAGGAATATGCCTGCATGGCTTTGTAGCGTTGCAGTGTCGCTACGTCTTCGCTGACTTTTTCCTGTGCCGCTGCGTATGCCGACTTGGCGGCATCGATCTGCGCCTCGGACGAAAGATCCTGTGCCTGTTTGTTATCCAAATCCTGCTGTGCAATCAGTCCCGGCAGAGTCGCAGCGGCCGTCTTCAAACGCGCATATTCGGCGTGGAGGGCCGTGTGGACGGCTACGGCGCGGGCAACATCGTTACGGGTCCGCTGGATTTCCGATTTGTCTCGACGAACAGCGGCCTGGGCGGCGTTTACATCGGCGTCCAATTCAGGAACCTCAAGAATCGCCAGGACTTCCCCGGTGTGTACACGGTCGCCGATATCGACAAAGATGTTTTTGATGTAACCAGAGACTTCGGCATGAACAAGGACGTCCTGATACGCCTGGAAAACTCCAGGAACGGTGATGGAGGTGTCTGCCGGCGCGAGTTGGACCACTGCCACGGCCGCTCCAGAAAGCTGGTTTTGGGAAGAGATCTCCGCCGCTTGTTTTTCGCTTCCACCTCTGACGTGTATTGCCCAGACAGCGCAGATTACGATGAGAACGACAACCACTGCAATTACAGTTCGCTTGGAAATATTCATGAGTAAACGTTCCTGCCTATACCAGGGCTTAGTTCGAATGACCTGCATTCTATACATGCCTTGCGGGAGTAATGATTGGATCAACGAGATAGAACGCCCGCAAAGGCGAGTAGCTTAGAGAGGGATGTCGAGGGAGGGAGGAGGTAGGAAGAAGAAGGCGTTCATGTTTGCGAACCGCCGCAACAGCCAGGCTCGGTTCGCCGTTAACGACTCCATCCGGGCAGCGGGCTGCAAACTCGGAGGGGCCAGTTTCAGAACAAAAAGGAGACGGATCGAGGTGAATATGGTCCGGTTTGTCTTTTCTGGCGGCTTGGCGAGGCTCGATAGCGGACTCGCTGCAATCGCCGCCTGTTCATCGGCTGACAGCAGCTTCGCGCTCGGCATCTTCCGGGTGACGGCTTGGGGCGGATCGTAAAGGGACAGTTTGTATTGCAATCCCCAGGTAAAAACGGCGACCGTCAATCCCAATAACAGCAGTGGGATACGCCAACGGCTACTCCGCTTTGTGCACGATGTACTCACAGGGAAACTGAGGCTTGGCGCAAACTTCACCACCGCAAACGGCAAATAGGCTGCCTCGAGAAGGTGCTGCCGGGAAACATTCCCACTTCTTAGACAGTACGAGCTCATAAAAGGTTAGCGGCATAACTTCTGCCGCTTCTATAAAGATACAACAACGTTTGCCTTCCTTTCGGACACCCGAGCGTTCAGAGGTGAACCATGCTCCGAAACGTGGGGCTATAGTTTGTTTTCGCCAATTCTGTAACGAATTCGAATGCCGCGGGCTTTATTCGAGTGAACGCTCCAATTGAGGACATATCACTCGATGCATGCTCGTATCTATCGGGCCCTGTGGCCGGCGATCTTCAGTTGCCTGGTGAGCATGGCGGCGGTTGCTCAACAGCAGCCCCTCACGCTTCGGCAAGCGATTGACCAGGCACTCGGGCAGAACCCCACGGCGGCGATGGCACAGGCGGATCTGAAGGCGGCGGTCGCACAAACCACGCTGGCGCGCACCGGCCTGCTGCCGCGCCTCAACTTTGCCGAAGATATCTCACGCGGCAACGATCCGGTGTACGTTTTCGGCACAAAGCTGCGGCAGCAGCGATTTGCGACGAGCGATTTTGCGCTGAATTCGTTGAACCGGCCAACGCCGGTCGGCAACTTTGCCACCCGGCTCAGCGGCTCGTGGATGCTCTTCAACTGGTTCGGCACCCAGGAACAGATCAGGGGTGCCAGGCTGGCAGCGGGCAGCGCGGCGTCGATGAGCGACCAGGCAAAGAGCGGCGTGGTCCTGGGCGTCGTTCAGGCGTATCAAGCTGTGTTGTACGCTCAGCGGCAGATCGACATTGCGCAGCATGAACAGGCGACAGCGCAGGCCTTGCTGGGGGACGCGCAAACCAGAGTGCGCGCCGGGCTGGCGGTGGATTCCGACATGCTGACGGCGCAGGTGAATCTGTCGGAGAGGCAGCAGGAACTGATTGCCGCGCAGGGCGACGTGGATACGGCCTGGGCGGAGCTGGAAGCGGCAATGGGAACATCCTCGCTGCCTCGCGCAACACTCCAGCCAATCGACGCACGAAGCTTTCCCGATGGCGTTTTGGCGGACGACGTCGCCAGTGCCTTGAAAGCGAGACCTGATCTGAAGGCGCTGCGGCAACAGACCTCCGCGCGGCAGGCCGGAGTAAAGGCAGCGAAAGATGACTTTGCTCCTCAGGTGAGCGCGTATGGCAACTGGGAGATGGATCGCGAGAGCTTCGCCGGCAATGGAGGCGACAACTGGGTAGCCGGCGTGCAGCTGAACCTGGACATTGTTCCCTTGGCCAAGCGCGCCAAATTGCGGCAGGAACAGGCCGCACGGCAGAAGGCCGAGGCGCAGGAACGTGCCGGCGAACAGCAGATTCGCCTCGCAGTAAGCCGTGCCTGGACTCAGCACCAGACCGCCGAGCGCATTGTGGCGACGGCTCATGCGGCGCTGGAGCTGTCGGCCGAGAGCCTGCGGATTGTACAGAACCGCTACAAGGCGGGACTGACGACGATGACCGATCTGCTGCGCGCCGAAGATGCCGAGCGGCGCAGCCAGAACGATTATTGGCGTGCCGTGTACGGAAACACGGTTGCCTACGCCCAATTAATGTACGCCACAGGCACCCTTACCCCCGATTCAGCGGAGAACCTGCAATGAAGGCAACAGTGTCGTCTTTCTTTATCTTGGCTCCCGTGTTGCTGCTGGGCTGTTCGCACGGCGTAGAACCCGCGCAGCAACCGCCGCCCCGTGCCCAGGCGCAACTGGTGAAAAGCGTGGAGCGGCAGACGCCTCAGGCGATTCGTATGACGGGAACAGTCCATGCGAAGCAAACGGCAGTGATTTCCGCGCAAGTTCCCGGAAGTATTCGCCAGGTGCTGGTGCAGGCGGGCGACCGGGTGCGTGCCGGGCAGTTGCTGGCGACGCTGGACGATGCCGCCATGCGCTCGGAACTCAACAGGGCGAGCGCCGCGCAGAGCGCGGTGGAGAAGCAGCAGATGGCCGCGCAGTCGAACGCGTCGCTGGCTGCGGGGACTCTGGTCCGCTACCAGATGTTGAAAGATCAGAAAAGCGTGAGCCCGCAGGAGTTCGACGAGGTACAGAAGCGGTCGGAGGCGGCGGGGCTGCAGTTGCAGGCGCTTCAGGCGCAGAGCGATGAAGCCAAAGCAGCCGTTGCCGGAGCGCGAACGCAGCTTGGCTATACGCAGCTACGTGCTCCGTTCGCTGGAATCGTCACGGCGCGCATGGCCGATCCGGGAACGCTGGCGACACCGGGAACTCCGCTGCTTCAGGTCGATCGCGACGGTCCGCTGCAACTGTATACGTCGGTGGATGAATCCATGATCGCCACGGTGCGGCTGGGGATGAAGATCCCCGTGAACATCGATGGAATCGGTCCGAGCGAGATAACGGGGACAGTAGCGCAAATCGTTCCCGCCGCTGACCCGACGAGCCGCAGCTTTCAGGTGAAGCTAGATCTTCCCTCCGCCCCAGCGCTGCGCGCGGGAATCTATGCGACGGCGAGCTTCCCCGGCGGGATGCGGACGATGATTCTGGCGCCCCAATCGGCGGTCGTGATGCGCGGCTCCCTGGCCTGTGTGTATGCGCTCGATCAAAATGGCGTCGCGCAGTTGCGATATGTGACCCTGGGAAACCGGCACGGCGATCAAGTGGAGGTCCTCTCCGGACTTGCCGCGGGGGAGACGCTGGTCAATAATGCCGGCGACCGGGACCTGTCCGGCAAGCGCATCGAGGCGCAGCCATGAAACAGCACCCCAGCGGATTCATGCCGGACGATTTGGGAACCCCGACACAGCCGCACGGCATTGCCGGCCATCTGGCGCGCACGTTTTTGAATTCGAAGCTGACGCCGCTGTTTGTGATGGCCTCGCTGGCCGTGGGCTTGTTTGCAGTGCTGGCGATCCCCCGCGAGGAAGATCCGCAGATCCAGGTCCCCATGTTGGACGTGATGACGGCAATGCCGGGCGCGTCTCCAGCGGAGATCGAGCAGCGAGTCACCAATCCTCTCGAGAGCCTGATGCATGAGATTCCCGGCGTCGAGTATGTGTATTCCACTTCGAGTCCGGGCCAGAGTCTGGTGATCGTGCGATTTCTCGTGGGAACCTCCGAAGAAGACGCATTGGTCAAGGTGTATAGCAAGCTCTACTCGAATGCAGACCGAATGCCGGTGGGTGCTTCACAACCGCTGGTGAAAGCGCACTCCATCGACGATGTGCCGATTCTCGCGTTGACGATGTGGGGCGGCCACTACGACGGATACCAACTACGGCAGATGGCGGATGAGGTGCAGCACACCATCCGGCAGATTCCCGATGTGTCGGAGACGAAGGTGATTGGCGGCCAACCGCGCGCCATGCGCGTGGTGCTGAGCAGCGCCAAGCTGGCGGGGTTCGGCATCTCTCCCGATACCGTGGTCGAGCGGCTGAAAGCGGCGAACGCGCGCACCCAGGCGGGTGAATTTGCCGAGGGCAATCAGGAAATCCGCGTGGACGCGGGCAATCTTTTCCGCGACAGCGCGGACCTGGCAGGAGTGGTGCTGGGCGTCGCGAACGGACGTCCGGTCTATCTGCGCGACGTAGCGGACAAGATTGTGGACGGTCCGGCGGAGGCGCAGGATTACGTGCTCTTTGGCACGACCCAGGGAAACTCCCATGGCGTGGCCCCGAAGGATTATCCCGCTGTCACTATTACAATTGCCAAGCGCAAGGGCACGAACGCCACCGACATCGCGAATGCGGTGCTGAAGCGAGTGGCGGAGATGCGTGGCGTCACGCTACCAGCCGATGTGAACGTAACGACGACGCGCAACTATGGCGCCACCGCAAAGGCAAAATCGGACGAACTGCTGGAGCATCTGCTGCTGGCGACGCTATCGGTCACCTTGTTGATCGCGGTGTTTCTGGGATGGCGGGAGTCAGGCGTGGTGCTGCTGGCGATCCCGGTGACGCTGGCCCTGACCATGGCGATCTTCTATCTGCTGGGATACACGCTGAACCGGGTGACGCTCTTTGCGCTGATCTTCAGCATCGGCATTCTTGTCGATGACGCGATCGTGGTGGTGGAGAACATGGTCCGGCATTTTCGCATGACGAAGAACCGCCGCCGTCCGCTGAGCGACATTGCGGTCGAGGCCGTCGCGGAGGTGGGAAACCCTACCATCCTGGCCACCTTCACCGTGATTGCGGCGATTCTGCCGATGGCGTTTGTGCGCGGCCTGATGGGGCCGTATATGCGGCCAATCCCTGTGGGGGCCTCGGTGGCGATGATGTTTTCGCTGGTAGTGGCTTTTGTGGTGTCGCCGTGGGCGGCGCTGCGACTGCTGGGCCGCAAGCATTTGAGCGGCGCGCACACGCTTACTCCGGAGAAGGAAGGTTGGATCACGCGATTCTATCGTCGCGCGATGCATCCGCTGATGCGTCGCGCCCGGAACCGCTGGCTGTTCCTGGGCGCGGTTGTGGTGCTGCTGCTGGCGACCATCGCGCTGGTGCCCCTGAAGATGGTGCTGGTGAAGATGCTGCCATTCGATAACAAGAGCGAGTTCCAGGTGATCATCAACATGCCGGACGGCACTCCGCTGGAGCAGACGACGCGCGTGGCGCAGGCACTGGGAACGTATCTGGGCCGGCAGAACGACGTGTGGAACTATCAGATCTACGCGGGGACTTCGGGACCGTACAACTTCAACGGCCTCGTCCGTCACTATTATATGCGGCGTCTGCCGAACCAGGCGGATATTCAAGTGAATCTATTGCCGTTGAAGCAGCGCACCGCGCAGAGTCATGACATAGCCAAGCGGCTGCGTCCGGGACTGTTGCGCATTGCGAACCAGTATGGCGCGCGAATTCAGGTGGCGGAAGTTCCGCCCGGTCCGCCGGTACTGCAGACGTTGGTGGCCGAAATCTACGGCCCGAATCTGCAGGGGCAGATTGCCGTGGCTCGCCAGGTCAAGCAGATCTTCCAGCAGACCCAGGGCGTCGTGGACACGGACTGGTATATGGAAGACCCGCAGCAGCAGCTGGTTATGCGAGTGGATGAAGCGAAGGCCGCGCTGCATGGAATCGCCGTGGCCCAGGTGGCGCAGACGCTCCAACTGGCGACCTCTGGCATGCAGGCCGGCTTGCTGCACTCGCAAAATTCGCGAGAGGCCGTGCCGACAACGGTGGAACTGGAGCGCCCGGAACGCTCCTCGCAAGAGGCGCTGGAGAATATCAAACTGCGCGGCGCGGATGGCAGCATGGTGTCGCTGCGCGAGCTGCTAGATGTGGAGCACACTACGCTGCAACCCAGCATTTATCACAAGAACCTGAAGCGTGTGGTGTATGTAACCGGCGACATGGCGGGCTCGGAAGAAAGCCCGGTGTACGGCATTATGAAGATGAATCGTGCGCTGGACAAGCTGACGCTGGCGGACGGATACAAGCTGGTTCGCTACAACTCCGTGCAGCCGGAATCCACCGACCATTACTCAATGAAGTGGGATGGCGAGTGGCAGATCACGATTGAAGTTTTTCGTGACCTGGGACTGGCATTCGCGGCCGTTCTCATCCTGATTTACGTGCTGGTGGTGGGCTGGTTCAAATCGTTCACCGTGCCGCTGGCGATTATGGCGCCGATTCCATTGACTTTGATCGGCATTTTGCCCGCACATGCGCTGCTGGGCGCGTTTTTTACCGCAACGTCGATGATCGGCTTCATCGCTGGAGCGGGCATCATCGTTCGCAATTCGATCCTAGTGGTCGACTTCATCGAACTGCGGCGGCATCAAGGCATGCCGCTGGCGGAAGCTGTCATCGATGCCGGGGCCGTGCGGCTGCGTCCGGTGCTGCTGACGGCGGCGGCCGTGGTGGTGAGCGCCAGCGTCATTCTGACCGACCCGATTTTTCAAGGGCTGGGTCTGTCGCTGATTACTGGTGGAATCGCTTCAACATTTCTCTCCTGGCCCGCAGTGCCGGTGCTGTATTACATGATGCATGCCGGCAAAGCGGAGGTCGGGGAAAAAGCTTCAAAACTGGAATCACAGGAGATAGGGCAATGACAATTGAACGTGCCGTTCGTCTACTCGCAGGCGTCATCGTGCTGGTTTCCCTGGCACTCGCATATCGGTTTTCCACTTACTGGCTCTGGCTCACAGCGTTTGTCGGGCTGAATCTGTTTCAGTCCGCGCTAACGAACTGGTGTCCCGCCATGACAATTTTTCGCGCGATGGGATTGAAGGATTCCGCCGCCACTTCAGCCAAGTAAGGAGATCGCCGGTTCATGACATCTCGCGCCAACAACAGCGATGCGCTCAAGGACGAAGTCTATCGTCACATGTTTCGTCTGGAGGCGCGTCGTCCTGGCGCGGAGATGGACCTCGCGATCGCCCTTGTGCGCACCTGCGTTGCCTTGTACTCCGCACGCGTGTCTGGCAAAGAGCGGCAGTGGCTCGAACGAATTGGTCCGATCTGTATCAGCATGTTCGAGGCAGCGCGGCCAAAGACGAAATGATGGTCGGCGATCGATTCCGTGTGGGTTGAAGAATGTCGGGACTCGATCCCTATGTCGCAGCTCCCGCAGGGAGAATATACTTATCTTTGTAAGTAGTTCTTGAGACCCTCCTGCGATGCGATCCGAACTGATCGAAGCCACAAACCTGCTGCGACGCAATACGCCCGAATCCATCGACCAGGCGATCGGATTACTACAGAACACCGTCTATTCCTTCAGCATGAAGGTTTGCGGGCATCCGGAAGACGCGGAAGACACCATGCAGGAGGTTCTTTTCCGGTCGCTCCCGCATCTGGCAAAGATCGAGGAGCCGCGGGCACTCGCCGTCTGGCTGTATACCGTGACCAGGAATCGCTGCTGGCGCATGCGCGGTAAGGGTGTGCATGCGCCGAAGCACAAAGTCTCGCTGGATGAACTGATGCCCGACGATGCGGAACTGGGGCGGCTGTTGCAGGATGTTCGTGACAGCCCCGAGGGTAACCTCCTACAGGCCGAGCAGCACCAACTGCTGCATCAGGCGGTCTTGCGGATTCCAGCACCGCTGCGCATTGTTCTCGTGCTCCATGATATGGAGGAGCTAACCACCGACCAGGTCGCCGAAATACTTGGGCTGCAGACTGGAACTGTCAGGGTACGTCTCCATCGCGCGCGCCTGAGCGTGCGCAGAGAGATCGATCGCGCACTGGACAGTTCCTCTGCGAAGTCGGATAAGCCGAAGCCCACGAACGCGAAGCGATCTCATGCCAAAGCCACTGAACGGCCGGCGGAATGTCGCGATCTGTTCGCCAATCTCTCCGAATATCTGGATGGCAGAATGGGCCCCGTCCCCTGCGAACAAATGCGTCAGCATATCGACGCGTGTCCAGCCTGTGTGGCTTTCCTGCGCGACTTGCGTCTCGCCATCGACCGCTGCCGCTCCCTTCAGGTACCCTGTGACCCCGCCGTCGCGCCTCGCTTGCGCTCCATTCTGACCCAGGAATATCTACGCATGTTGGAAATGCCAACCTAGGGGAAAATGTCCTCCGCACTGTAACGAACTGCCTGCGCCATGTCTCTTTTCCAATGAAAGCGAGGATCCCCCATGCAGGTAAAAGTCACGCACCTCAATCATGTACAGTTCTCCATTCAGGCGCGTTCTCACACGATCCTCTGCGACCAACCTTCCGAGAATGGCGGCGAAGATGCCGCTATGACGCCTCCGGAGTTATTGTTGGGCTCGTTAGGTTCTTGTGTGGCGTTCTATGCCGCTCAATATCTAAGGACCCGCAACCTGGCCGAGACTGGCGTGGAAGTATCCGTGACCGCCGACAAGCTGCTCCAGCCTGCCCGGCTCGGCAACTTTCGCATTCAGGTCTTCTGCCCCGTCGAGCTTACTGACGACCAGACCACGGGACTCATGCGATCTGTCCACCAGTGCCTGATTCACAACACGATGATGTCGCCCCCGGAAATAAAGATTGAGTTGACGACAAGCGCGCTGGCGACTCTGCCAGGATAATTGGGCCATACAGGGATACCTGAACCCCGCTCCAACTGAATCTGCTCTCGATTCGCGAACATCGGGATAAAAAGCAGGTCCGACGTGCCGTTCTTTCGGCGTGCCGTGGATCTGCTTGTCTCCGTTATGCGGCCTCGCTCCCCCGCGTCCTCGACATCCCTTCCAATAGCGATAGAATGATGATTAATCCAAAAAGATTTTTCACCCAAGACGAAACAAGCAGGTACTTTTCAATTCCATGGAAGAATTCTCTCGATTGACCCGGCTGCCTCCCTATGTGTTCAACACCACCAATGAACTGAAAGCCTCCGCGCGCCAACGCGGGGAAGATATCGTCGACTTTGGCATGGGGAATCCAGATGGCGCGACGCCGAAGCACATCGTGGACAAGATGATCGAGGCCGCGCAGAAGACGGCCACCCATCGCTATTCGCTGTCCAAAGGCATCCCCAGGCTGCGCAAGGCGATCTGCAACTGGTACAAGCGGCGCTATGATGTCGATCTCGATCCGTTGACCGAGGCCATCGTAACCATCGGCTCCAAGGAAGGCATCGCGCACCTGTGTCTTGCCACGCTGGATCGCGGCGATGCCGTCATCGTTCCCAACCCGAGTTATCCGATCCACATCTACGGCCCCATCATCGCCGGCGCGGACGTTCGCTACATCGAGATCAATGACGCAACCGTGTTTCTGTCTGAATTGCGGCATGTTCTTCCCACCATGATTCCGCGGCCGAAGATGCTGATTCTCAATTTTCCATCCAACCCGACAACGCAGTGCGTGGACCTTGCTTTCTTTCAGGAAGTTGTCAGCTTATGCAGGGAATGTGGCGTGTATGTCATCCACGATCTCGCCTATGCGGACTTGGTTTTTGACGGCTATCGCGCGCCTTCCATCCTGCAGGTTCCCGGAGCCAAGGACATTGCCGTTGAATTCTTTACGTTGTCGAAAAGCTACAACATGCCGGGCTGGAGAGTCGGTTTCATGGTCGGCAATTCCGCGCTTGTGGCTGCTCTTGGCCGGATCAAAAGCTACTTCGATTATGGGACGTTCACTCCCATTCAAGTGGCATCCATCCAGGCGTTGGAAGGCCCGCAGGAGTGCGTGCAACAGATTTGCGATAACTATCGCAAACGCCGCGACGTGCTGGTGCAGGGTCTGAATCAGGCCGGGTGGCCTGTGGAATTGCCAAAAGCAACGATGTTCGTCTGGGCACCCATTCCAGATGCCTACCGAAAGATCGGCTCCTTCGAGTTTTCAAAGAAACTGCTGACGGACGCCAAGGTAGCTGTCAGTCCCGGGATTGGCTTTGGCGAGCATGGAGACGGGCATGTCCGCTTTTCTCTGATTGAAAACGAAGAACGAACGCGCCAGGCTTTGCGCGGCATCAAACAGATGTTCCAAAAGGGTCAGGTCTAAAGGATCTCGGCGATATCGGGTTGGTCTTTGCCCGCCTTGACAGGGCATCGCGCTGTGATAGAGTCGAGAACGAATAAACTTTGCCAATTGCCTTGGACGCCATCGATTCCTACGGTATCTGGAGCAATTGAACTTTTGCAGTTCGGATTCACGAGTTATCCCGGCTCGTGCGGATTCAAAGGAAATCCGCGCAGCGACCTTTATGGGGCACATCGCCAAGTCGATATTGCTCTCCCCACAATGCAAAGCGGGCGTGGATTGGCTGGAGAATCACTTTCCACTGCTGCGAAAGTGGCACCGGTTCGAATACGACCAGCACTTTGACCGTGTCAATCAGTGGCAACGCATGTTTTCCGGCGTCTATCCCTCTTTTGAAGCTGCCGAGCGGGCAATTCCAGCAGGGAAAACCATAGGGTTTGACCATGCCGAGACAGCGGTGTTTCTGGGACAGAAAGCGAGAATACTCGCTTCCGACTACCCAGTCCTGTTTTGGCTACGCCAATTGATCGGTCCTCGCACCCGCATCTTCGACTTTGGAGGATACAGCGGCATGACCTATCGCGCTTACGCGCCGTACCTGGACTTTCCGGACGGACTGGAATGGATCGTCTATGACGTCCCGGCCGTCATTGCCGCAGCCAGAAAACGTCAAGCCGAGGCCGGCTCGACAGAGAAGCACCTTCGCTTCACCGGGGATACGGAAGATGCGGACTCCGCCGACATCTTCCTTGCTTCGGGCTCCTTGCATTACTGCAAAAGGAACCTGTCGGACTATATTCGGCCGCTAAAAACTCCACCGCGATATCTACTCCTCAGCAAGCTTCCTCTCACTGCAGGTCCTCCGTTTGTCACCTTGCAGAATATGGGGCCGGCGATCGCGCCGTATAAGATCTTCAACGCCGATGAATTTACAGAAGAAATAAAGTCTCTTGGCTACAGCGTACTGGATTCATGGAGCAATCCGGACGTCTCCTGTTACATCCCATTTCATCCCGACCATACCGTGAGGGAGTTTACGGGCATGCTGCTTGGCTTAACGCCGAAAGCCTCTGAGTATGCGGAAAAGGTTGTCTAAGACTCGCAAGCCGGGATTTGCAGCCAACTACCACGGCACGAAGCCGGAAGGTAGGGAATTACGATGAGTCTTACTTCATTGGCGAAGATCCTGCTCTGCAGGACCCGAGTCGGGACTGCTTGCAAAATGCTGCCGTGGGCAGAGCGCGGCGTGGAACGGTACACCCTAAGCAGAAAAAATGAAACCGGGATATTTACTGGAGTATTCTCCACGTATGAAGAGGCGCAAAGCCATATTCCGCCATCGTATCGAATTGGATGGGACAATCAAGAGTCTTCCCGGCTGTGGCTGACGCATTACGACATGATCCAACCCACGGCCTACTCCACCTTCTTCTGGATACAGACCATTCTCAAGGAAAATGATAGTGTGGTGGACTACGGAGGCAGCATTGGCCTCAGTTACTACGGGTACACAGAGAGAACGAGTCTTCCCCAGGGAGTTACTTGGAATATTGTAGAAGTTCCGAAGATTGCGGAAGCCGGAAGGCATCTCGCAGAGAAAAATCATGCAGCCGGGCTGGTTTTCTATGATGAGTTGCGACAAGCTCCGCCTGCGAAGCTGTTTTTTTCCGCTGGAACAATTCAATATATCCGGGATGGAGTTCCTGGATGTCTGGAGAAGTTAGCCTCGCTCCCCCTTCATGTCATCATCAATAAAGTTCCTCTTACGGACCGGACTCCGTCTTTCTGGACAATTCAAAACTTCGGGCCCGCCATTTCTTCGTATCGGGTCTACAATCGTTCGGAATTTCTTGGCTATTTCAAGGACTTTGGTTATGAAGTTGTCGATAGCTGGGAGGTCCCGGACTTGTCGTGTGACATTCCTTTTCACCCTCAACACACAATCCTGAGAATGGGTGGCCTATATTTTCGGCGAAGCGAGTAGAAGGAGTGTCTAGCCAGAGAGTCTGGGAGCCAGCCCCCTCGCCCCGTGGTTCGAAAAGGATGCCTCGCTGTAGCGTCGTTCGAAGGCGACTCAATCCCCCGACCTGTTTGCTGTCGAGAAGACTGCTGCACAGAGATAATCTAGAGGTATGCAAGTACGTATTCTGCTATTTGGCGCGTTGAAGGATCTGCTGGCTCGGGACGGGGAACCCTCGTCCTGCGAGACGATGGAACTGCCCGAGCAGGCCACGGTAGAGGAGCTTCTGCGTCGTTTCACAACGGCCACTCCGCAGATGCAGAAATTTGCAAGTTCGCTGGCGATCGCCGTGAATCGTGAATACGCGTTTCCTTCTCATGTGCTGCAGGAGGGAGATGAAGTGGCGCTGCTGCCTCCCGTCAGCGGCGGTTGCGCCGACCATGACCCTCCGAGGTCTGCCGATGACAAGCTGGATTGGGTACGGTTGCAGCGCGAGGCCATTGATGCCGAAGCACTGGTCGCGCAGGTCAAAGAGGACGAGGCTGGCGCAGTGGTCGTCTTCGACGGCATCGTTCGCAATCACACGCGCGGACGTCGCACCCTGTTCCTCGATTACGAGGCCTATGAAGCGATGGCGCTCAGCCAGATGCGGGTGCTCGTGAGCGATGCAAAACAACACTTCGCTGTTCGCGAAATTGCGTTGGCTCATCGGCTGGGGCGCTTGCAGATCGGCGAGACCAGTGTTCTGATCGTCGTGGCTTCCGCGCATCGCGCGCAGGCCTTTGAGGCCTGCCGATGGATCATCGACACACTGAAAAGAACAGTGCCCATTTGGAAGAAGGAATGGTTTGAAGACGGCGCGGTCTGGGCCGACGGCGAACCATTCCCAGCAGAGATCTCGACCCATGCCCCTGCGAAGGCCGAGATTGGCGGCGAGTAGCCGTGAGTGGACGCACGGCCGGAGTTGCCTTCGCGGCCTTGGCCCTGGTTCTTGCAGCATCGGCGCAGGTGGCTGCGCCACCCCCGGTTTCCAGCGAATCGCTGCGAGTCCATGTGAATCTGGTGAATGTTCCGGTCAATGTCACCGATGGCCGCGGCAGACCGGTAGCCGGCCTCGGTCGAGACGACTTCACTCTGACCGAAAATGGTCATCCGGAAACTATCACGCTGTGTGAACCGAATGCGGCGCAGCCTCTGTCGCTTGTTTTTGCAATCGACACCAGCGTGAGCGTCCGCAAAGACCTGCCGCTTGCCCGCCAGGCCGCATACGAGTTTGCCCGTTCCCTGTTGCGTCCAGGAGATCGCCTGGAGCTATTGGGATTCGCTGGCGATGTGACGGAGGTAGTTCCATTCACCGGCAATCCTCGCAGCTTGGATCGTGGCTTGCGACGTCTGCAGGGAGACGGGCCGACTGCTTTATACGCAGCGATTGCGCGTGGCGCGAACGATCTCGAGCTATTTACGGGTCGTAAAGTCATCGTGGTGATCAGCGACGGTTCGAACAGCGTAGCTGGCGTGGACTACCAGCAGGCGCGGACGGCGGCTTTGCGCGCGCAGGCGAGTATTGAAAGCCTGATCCTGGTTCCCATTGACGCCGACGCTGGTCGCGATCTGGGCGGCGAACATGCTCTGATTCAGCTTTCCCGAGATACTGGCGGTCAGTACTTTTATGTCGATGCCTCCAACCCGTTGCAAGGCGCCATGGCGCATCTCTCTCTTGCCCTTCGCTCGGAGTATTTGCTGGGCTACTATCCTGCGGGGGCCGAGGCGGGGATGGAATCCCAGCCCGGCGGGTTTCGCCGGATTCAGGTGCGGATGACTAAGCCGGCCTTGAATCTGGTCTATCACCTCGATTACCGCACCGGTTATTACGCCCAACCCGCGCAGTGAGACGATATACTACCCTCGTGAACACCCCTGGCAGCGGCCGGCGCAAACAAAAATCCCATCATCCTCAAACGGAAACAGGGCAGGAAGCGATCTACCTGCGCACTTTGAGCGAGCGGCAGACGCCCGTCATGGTGCAACTGCGGGATGGCGAGTCGCTGCATGGCTGGATCGAATATTTTGACGACCGCATGATTCGCCTCACCCGGGAAGGCAAGCCGAATCTCTTCATTTACAAGCGCCAGATTTTGACCATTACGGAACAGACCCGACGACCCGCGCCACGGAAAGACAAAGAAGCCAACGGGGAATCCATGGCATGAGCGCGGTCGATCTCCACCTTCCTCATGCAGGCCCGGCGTCTGAGATGGCGCGCTCCGCAGGGGCGCTGCTGCGCTCGCATTATGAACGCGGGGTCGCCACCGAATATAAAGGCGAAGCCGATCTGGTGACTGTTGCCGACCGGGAGAGTGAAGCGCTGCTGGTCGACCGGCTCCACGCCGAATGGCCAGACTACGGCATTGTGGGCGAAGAAGGCACCCGCTCACACATGGATTGTGAGTATCGCTGGTATATCGATCCGCTGGACGGCACCACGAATTTTGCCCATGGTTTCCCGGCATTTTGCGTCTCCATGGGGCTGGAACATCGCCCCCCCGGCACACCTCCGGACGTGGACGGAGAGCTGGTGGCCGGGGTGATTTACGATCCTTTGCGGGATCAGATGTTTGTGGCGGAAAAGGGTCGTGGCGCATATTTGAATGGCAAGCCAATTCATGTTTCGTCGGCGGAAACGCTGGCCGAATCGCTGATCGCGACTGGCTTTCCCAGCCGCAAACGGCACGCAAATCCGAACGTGCATTTCTATCAGGAAATCACGTTACGCTCGCATGGAGTGCGCCGGGCGGGTTCCGCCGCGCTCGACCTGGCGTATACAGCCTGCGGTCGCCTCGATGGCTATTGGGAGTTCAACCTGAACCCTTGGGACACGTCGGCGGGTGTTCTGCTGGTGCGGGAAGCGGGAGGGACCGTCACGTACGTCGACGGCAGTCCATTCCATCTCGCCAGCGCGGAGGTCCTTGCCACCAATGGAAAGATCCATGCGCCGCTGGTAGGTCTGTTTCAAGACATGTTTGCCGGACGCAATCTGGAGCCCATCCCGTCTGCACGAGAGTTCGCCGTCCTGCGGACTGGGCAGGCTTCCTCAGCGGACAGATGATGGCCGACAAAGCCGCGCGCTTGCGCCATTTTTGCTCTGTCGCTGAGAAATTTCTCTAGCTGTGCTGCTACAATCGAGTTGACTTGCTAGTCCCTGTGAGGAGATTTTCACCCATGGCTTACGTAATTGCAGAACCCTGCATCGGCACGAAAGATACCGCCTGCGTCGATGCCTGTCCGGTGGATTGCATTCATCCTAAAAAGGATGAAGAAGGTTATGCGGAATCCAATCAGCTTTTCATCGATCCAGTGGAATGTATCGATTGTGGCGCATGCGTGCCGGTCTGCCCAGTGTCGGCCATTTTCACCGCCGATGATTTGCCGGAAAAATGGAAGAATTACGAACAGATCAACGCCGAGCATTTCGGCCGCTAATTCTGTTTCTATCGCGGGAGAACGCGCAGCCCCAGGGCTGCGCGTTTTTCATTGGCCGCTGCTTTCGGAAGCGATTCAAGCACCTCGAACAGTTCTCTCTTCCACGTCATGATCCTGCATGAATCTGAGGCGATCGTACTGCGAAACTGGCCGTTGCGGGAATCGGACCTGCTGGTTTCCCTGCTGACCCGCGATTTAGGTAAGGTGCGCGGCGTAGCCAAGGCCGCTCTGAAGTCGAGAAAACGCTTTGGCGGAGCGCTGGAGCCGATGACCTACGTCCATGCGACGTACGCGGAGAGGCCACGGCAGGAATTGGTACGGATGGATCATTTTGAGGTGATCGCATCGCCGCTCGCGGACCCAATTGATTATCTTCGCGCCGCCACGCTTGGCTATTATGCGGAGGTGTTGGAGAATGTGCTGCCGGACCATGATCCGCAGGATGCCATCTTCCGATTGACGCTGGCGGTGCTGGAACAAAGCCGAGTGGATCATTGCTGGATGCCGCTCACGTACTTTTCCATGTGGATCACGCGTTTGATCGGCTGGTTGCCGGAGACGGACCGTTGCACGGACTGTGGCCAGTCCTTCGTGGGTGAGGCTGCCTATTTTCACGCGTCGGCCGACGGGCTGAGCTGCGCGCGTCACAAGAAGCCGAACAGCAGCATGCTCGGCCGCGATTCGCTGGAGTTGGCGCGGCGGATATTGCGCGATCCGATTCACGCGATGGGCGGCGAGCCGTGGACACGGAAATCCGGACAGGACCTGCGCCGCTTTCTAGTGCGTACACTGGAACGCCACATAGAGCGGCGGCTGAACTCCGCGGTGGCATTGTCTCGCCTCGGGGGATGATCGGTTTCGAGGCTAGTCTCGATAGATTCGATACAATCAGCATCAACGCATCCGTATTTTCTTGAATGGAGTTTCCACCTGTGGCATCGAATAACCTCGACGACCGAAAAGCTCCCCTTACGTTTCAGGAATTGCTGTTTCAGCTGCAACAATTCTGGGCCAGCCGAGGTTGCATTTTGCAGCAGGCATATGACGTGGAAGTGGGCGCGGGCACCATGTCGCCGGAGACGTTTCTGCGCGTGCTGGGGCCGAAGCCTTTTCGCGTGGCGTATGCGCAGCCATCGCGGCGGCCCGCGGACGGCCGCTATGGGCAAAACCCCAACCGGCTCTTCAAGCACACGCAACTCCAAGTGATTCTGAAGCCGCCGCCCGAGAATATTCAAGCACTGTATCTGGAATCTTTGCAGGCAATCGGAATCGACCTGCGTCAGCACGACGTGAAGTTCGAAGAGGACAATTGGGAGTCGCCGACGCTGGGTGCCTGGGGCATCGGCTGGCAGGTGATGTTGGACGGTCTGGAGATTACGCAGTTCACCTACTTCCAGCAGTGCGGCGGCATCGATCTCGATCCCATTGCGGGCGAAATCACCTATGGCCTGGAGCGCATCGCCGCATTTTTGCAGGATGTCGATTCCATCTACGACATTGTGTGGGCGCGCGAGCCGGAAAGCGGCGAGGAAGTGACGTACGGAGAAGTCCGGTTCGCAGAGGAAGTGCAGTTCTCCGTCTACAACTTTGAAAAGGCCGATGTAGAAAAGCTGTGGCAGCATTTCAAGTTGTATGAGGAAGAATGCCAGGCGTTGCTGGCGGAAGCGCGCGCGTTGCCGGAAGGCGCCGATGTTGAGGCGCGCAGTCGTCTACCGCTGTTGGCTGCGTTTGACTTATGCCTGAAGTGTTCGCACCTCTTCAATCTGCTGGACGCGCGCGGGGCCATTTCCGTGACGGAGCGGGTCGGCGTGATTGCAAGGATTCGCGCATTGGCTGTCGGAGTGGCCAAAGCATACGGAGCGCAACAAATGCAGGCTGCAGTCGCATAAAGTATTTTGATACGAAATGTTAGGAATCGAGTCGAATGCCTGCTTTTTTGCTTGAAATTGGATTGGAAGAAATCCCCGCCAGCATGATTTTCGCTGCGCAGACAGAGTTGGCCCAGCGCGTGGAAAAACTACTGACGCGCGAGCGTCTTGGAACGGACATTCTGCGACTGACGAGCTATTCCACGCCGCGCCGCCTGGCTGTTCTGGCAGAAGGCTTGTTGCCGAAGCAACCCGACATGGAAGAAGAAATTGTCGGGCCGTCGACAAAAGTAGCGTACAGAGACGGCGTACCCACCTCGGCCGCGATGGCGTTTGCAAAAAAATCCGGAGTAGATGTTTCGGCGCTCAAGACGATTCAGAATGCCAAGGGCGAATATGTCTCAGCCACCGTGCATCGTCGTGGGCGCACCGCCGCGGAAGTGCTGACCAGTAGCCTGCCTGCCGAGATTGGCGGAATCTATTGGCCGAAGAACATGTACTGGCGGGCAGGGAAGCCGGAACGTTTTGTGCGTCCGGTGCGGTGGTTGCTGGCGCTGCTCGACGAGGAAATCTTGCCGCTGGAATTCGCCGGCGTCATCGCGGATCGATTCAGCTATGGTCATCGCGTGCTGCATGGAGACAAGCCAGTCGTCATTCGCGCGCCACACGAATATGCGGAAAAGCTAGACTCGGCCTATGTGCAGGTCGATCCGGAAGCCAGAAAACATCGCATCCGCAAGGCGCTGGATGCGGCGACCCGGCAGGTTCCCGGCGCGCGCTGGCGAGAGAACGAAGAGCTAGTGGATACCGTGACCAACCTGACCGAATGGCCGACGGTGGTGCTTGGCAACTTCGAGCAGGAGTATCTGACATTGCCCGATGAAATTTTGGTGACTGTGATGCGCGATCATCAGAAGTATTTTGCTCTGGAAGATGCGGAAGAAAAATTGCTGCCGAATTTTCTGGCGGTATTGAACCTGGAAGTCGACGATGCGGGAGCCGCCACCATTCGTCATGGAAATGAACGCGTTCTGCGCGCACGATTCAATGACGCTCGCTTCTTCTGGGATGTGGACCAGAAGATTCCACTGGTCGATCGCGTGGAGATGCTGAAGAGCGTGACGTTCCAGAAGGATTTGGGCAGCTACTGGAATAAAACGCAAAGAAACCGTGCGGTCGCGCGAAGGATTATCGATCGATGTGATCCGCCACTGTTCGATTCAGAGGTGAAATTCGAAACATTTTGCGGCGGAGTGGACCAGGCGGCTTTGTTGGCAAAGACCGATCTGACGACAGAAATGGTCAAAGAATTTACTGAGCTGCAAGGCGTAGTTGGCGGATTGTATGCCAGGGCGCAGCGTCTCCCGGACGGCGTCGCGAGAGCCATTTATGACCACTACAAACCCGCATCGCAAACGGATACAATTCCGGGTCTTCCTGCGGGTTCTGTCGTGGCCCTTGCAGATAAGATCAGCACGATTGTCGATATGTTCGCAATTGGGCTGCAACCCACAGGATCGAAGGACCCGTTTGCCTTGCGCAGAGCGGGCAACGGCGTGGTTCGCATTCTTGCGGAAGACGCCAGGCTGAACGACAGATTGCATCTTTCCTACGTCTGTTTTGCCGCGATGCAGAATACGAAGGCAATGGAGGATGCTGAATTACGCGGATCGATTTATGACTTCTTACTCGATCGCTTTGAGTTTTACCTTCGCGAGACCAGGAAAATTAATTCGCAAGTAGCTCGCGCCATACGGAAGGCTGGCACGACCGGCAGCGATTACGAAGTCGGTTGCCAACTGATTGGTTATGGAAAAATCGCAGGCTTTGCTACGGCACTGCACGACCAGGTGGGTTCACCCAACGTGCTGGCGGTTGCGGAATTACTCAAGAGGACTGCAAATATTCTGCGACAGGCGCGAGAGAAGAGAATTGCTTTCTCCGGTAATGAATCCGAAGACTTGTTTCGCGAGCCAGCAGAACGGGAATTGTCCCGCAAGGTGACCGAGGTGAACGAAGCAATCCAGCACAGCTATCGCCAGGGAAATTACAACGATGTGATTGCCGCGATTGCAGGATTGCAGCCGCCTCTCAACGCATTTTTCGATTCCGTCATGGTGATGGTGGAGGACGAATCATTGCGCGACAATCGTCTTGCGCTGTTATCGCGCACGGAATCTGTGGTTCGATGGGCGGCGGATTTTTCTGAGCTGGCGTCGATTTAATTCAGTTTCTGCAAGCGCGCAATCAGCTTTTGCGCCAGATTTTCTTCGCTCTCAGTCCACAGCAGGCGTGTCTCTACTCCACAATTCCTTTCCACTTCCGTGGTGAACGCGACCAGCTGCTCCACATTCTTTTTCACGAAAAGCTGGTCGTCTTCGTGCAGCGGAATGTCCTCGCAGAGAAACGGCGCATCCAGTCCCAGATCCACGCGAATGTGGCCATTCTGTGCGTAACTGCCCTCGTCGAATTCAGGTCCCAGGCCAACAACGCGCACCGTGCGAACTTCCTCTTTCCAGATTGGGTCGAGCAGTCCATCGCTCTCCGGGTACCAAAGTTTCCACGGCAGCTCGAACTCATACGCGCTGTCTTCATGCAGGATTTCCGTTGCCTCGGCCACGGCCATCTCCGGCGTGGCGGGCTCATCGTGTTCGGCAAGGTAAACGCGCTGGAACGTCGGCGACTGCTGCCAGTCCAACGGATACACGGACGCGGCGGTGACCAGGGCGTGGGGAAGCTGATGCATCACCTGGATGAGCTTTTCCGGCAGCGCGGCCAAGCGAAACTTGGGGAACCACAGGCTGTAATAGAGAGGATCGGCCATCCTCTTATTGTAGTTGCTGCGCTCTCGGTGAATGGCGCGAAATGAGAAGATGATGGTATGCGTTGGACAATCGAGAAACTGCGCCTGGCAATCATCGTGGCGGCTGCGGCGCTGCTGGTGTCCATCGTGGGATCGATTTTTTACGGACGCTGGCGGCTTCGTCAGGCGACCCAGGATCTACCGGCGCGATTGGGAATCCAGATTCAGCAAACGACCCAGGGATTCGTACTATCGAAGACCGAGCAGGGCCGCAAAATCTTTACCCTGCATGCAGCCCGAGCCGTCGCTTTCAAGACCGGTGGTCGGGTCATGTTGCATGACGTTGAAATCGATATGTACCACCGGCAGGACGACAACGCCGATACTATCGCCGGAAAGGATTTCGAATACGACCGGGAGAGCCAGATTGTCACCGCGCAAGGGGAAGCCCACATTGTGCTCCATGTTCCCCAGTCCAGTATTCGCCCGGGGACAGCGAACAATCAGGGGCCGCAGGTCGTGTACGTCACCACGCACGGCCTCGTTTTTAATCAAAAAAACGGCACGGCGACATGCAGCGGCGAAGTGGATTTTCAATTTTCCAACTCCAGCGGTCAGGCGATGGGAGCGGAATACGATTCGAAGCAAGGACGTCTATTGTTGCGATCTCAGGTTGTGTTGACGACACAGATGCGGGATCATCCCGCAGTGGTGCGCGCATCCCAGGCCACGTATGATCGCGATGAAAGTCAGGTCCACTTGCTGGAGCCGCGCTACTCTTCCCACGCACCGCGAGGGAACGATCAAGGAAGCGCGGGAACGGCGACCGTGTATCTGCGAGGGGACGGCTCGGCGGAACGACTGGATGCGCAGAATGCCGTTGAGCTTGCATCTGCTGACGGGACTGACGTGCGTTCCGCTGTGATGACGGTCCAGCTGAACGAAAAGAATCAGCCAAGGCAAGCGCATTTTCTCGGCGGTGTGCTGTTCATGCAAAATCAGCCAACGCAGCAGACTGTCGGTGGCGGCCAGCAGGCTCTCGTGGACTTTGACTCGGCTGGCCACGCGGACCGCATCACCATCGATGGCGAAGTGAAATTTCAGCAACAGGTGGATCGAGACAAGGATCATCTCCATCGCACGCTGACAGCAAACCTCTTGGTCCTGCATTTGTGTCCATCCCCGAGCGGTCAGGCGCAGTTGGAGACAGCGGATGCGACCGGCAACGCGGTCTTTACTTCTCAAAGCATGGAGCGTGGTCATCCGTCGCAAGCGACCAGTCTTGCCGCACAAACCTTGAACGCAAAGTTTCTTGCCGGGAATGAATTGCAGCATCTCGACGGCACAACTGACACGCGGATGCGCATGGTCGCAACCAATGGGGACATCGACACCAGCACCGGAGATGCGCTCAGTGTCGACTTTGTCACTGGGACTCCGGAGTCACCCATAGCGAAGGCCGCCAAACCTCCGGCGCTGCGTCGAGCATCCGCGGCTTCGGCCCCAAATCCAGCGAACGGCGCGAAAGCTGGCGCAGGCGAGGGGCTGACGGCGCAATCGATACGGACCGCGGTGCAGACGGGCAACGTGGTGTTGCAACAAACGGCGACCAACGGGACCGGTGGCGCCGGCGCCGCACCAGGTTCGCAGATCTCGACCGCGACCGCGGCCCGCGCAGAATACGATGGCAGGACGGATACGTTGATGCTGACGGGAGCACCCGAATTTCGCGACGCCACCATGGAGATGACCGCCAACCGATTCGAGGTGCAGCGTGCCGCTGGAGAAGTGCTGGCTTTCGGTGCCGTCGAGACGACACTCCGTTCGAACAGCCAGACTCAGGCTTCGCCGGGACCTCTGTTGAGTGGAGAACAACCGACCCATGTCATCGCTCGGAAAGCCGTTCTGCTGCACGAGACTCAGAAAGCCATCTTCACCGGACAGGCCCGGTTATGGCAAGGCGACAACATCATCGAAGCTCCTGTGATCGAGGTATCTCAGAAAATGCAGACCCTCTCCGCATACGGTATTGGAACCTGTATCCAGTGCGTGCACAGCACGTTCCTGGAACAATCCACCGAACCATTGCAGCAGGGAACCGAGAAGGCATCGAAAGCCAACCGGCCCAGCAATCACGATACGGACAGCAGCCATGGACCTTCCGCAACACGGGTACTCAGCCAGAGGCTTCTATACTCCGACGCGGAACGCAAAGCCAGCTTTGACAACCATGTCGAGGTCATCAACTCGGATGGCGATGTCTTCGCCGAGCATGCGGAAGTCTTCCTGACGCCTGTCGCCGCGCAATCCTCGTCGGTGGGGGTGCCTACTTCCGCGGAAAAGGAACAAAAAGCTTTTTCCCAGCGCAACTCTGTCTCGCAATCCTCCGTCGAACGGATTGTAGCTACCGGACATGTCGTTGTGGTGCAGCCCGGAAGGCGCGGAACTGGGTCTCGGCTCGTGTATACGGCGAGCGACGGACATTTTGTGCTGACGGGAGACGGCGGCAATCCTCCCAAGGTGGAGGATGCGAGTCAGGGAAGCGTGACCGGACAAGCTCTGACGTTTGCAGCGCAGACACAGGCGATAATAGTAAGCGGAACAGCCAACGATTCAACCACGACGAAGACACGGGTTCAAAAGAAATAATGCAGAGACTGACGACGGACCAGCTGGCCAAGAATTATCGCGGGAGACAGGTGGTGCGAGGTGTCTGCCTGGAGATCCACAAGGGCGAAGTGGTCGGTCTGCTGGGACCGAATGGCGCGGGGAAGACGACGACCTTTTACATGATCGTCGGCCTGGTGCAGCCGGACTCCGGCAGGGTACTGGTCGGAGATCGTGACATCACGCGCCTGCCTATGTATCTGCGGGCCCGCAATTTCGGAATCAGCTACCTGCCGCAGGAACCCTCGATTTTTCGCAAGCTCACGGTGGAGGAAAACATCCTGGCCGTGTTGGAAGTGCAGCCCGGCGGGTGGGAGCAGCGACGGACCCGCATGGAGCGGCTGATTGAACAGCTGAGTCTTGGGCACGTGAGGAAAACCCGCGGCTATGCGCTGTCCGGCGGGGAGCGGAGACGCGTGGAAATCGCCCGCTGCCTTTGCATCGAGCCGAATTTCATTTTGCTGGACGAACCGTTCTCAGGAATCGACCCGATTGCAGTGCATGATCTACAGGACATTATCTTCGACCTGAAAGCCAGCGGATATGGCGTGTTGATCACAGACCACAACGTGCGTGAGACGCTGACCGTCACCGACCGGGCCTACATCATCAATGAGGGGAAGATTTTTCGCACCGGCACGCCGGAGGAGTTGGGTCAGGATCCGGAAGTGCGGCGCGTATATCTTGGGGAAGGTTTCACACTGGGCTAGAAGGGGTTCAGCCAGCATGTGTCCAGAAATCTCATTGGCGCGGCTGAGTCGACGAAAGAAGAACGACCAACCCGAGAAGAACACTGCCTGCAATTTGAATGCAAATGTTCTAAATATTACAAAACAAAGTTGATATTGGTCGTTTGTCGACCCAGAAACGCTTTCGGCTAATCTGCCCCGTGTACACTGAACCTAACCTCATCCTTCCACTGGAACTCTGCCATGGCTCTACTTCAACCCCGGCTTAATTTGAAGGTCTCGCAGAAGCAGATTCTGACTCCGGGCCTGGTTCAGATGGTCAGCCTGTTGGCCTTGAACAAGCAGGAACTGAAAGAGATGATCGACGCCGAGTTGCTGGAGAATCCTTTGTTGGAGGACATGGAGGAGACCGTCCCGCTAGTGGAGGATGTTCGCACTCCGGAAGAAGCGGCCCCGACGGTCACGGAAAAAACTGAGGAACGCGATCCGTTCGACGAGATCGACTTTGGCTCCTATTTCCAGGACTATCTGGATCCGGGTTACCGCACGCCGCAGAGCACCGAGATTAACGAAAAGCCCTCGTTCGAAAATTTTCTTTCCAAGCCCACGACTCTGACCGATCATTTGATGTGGCAGTTAGGCTCGCTGCATCTTACCCCAGGCGTTCGCGAGGCTGCTGAGCTGGTGATTGGCAACTTGGATGAAGATGGATATCTGACTGCCAGCGATGAAGAAATGCTCGACGTGCTGGCCCGGCAAAGCCCGCGTCCGGGGCCTACTGCTCCGCCTGTCGATGGGGTTGCCGAAAAGAATGGCCGCGTGGCTTCGGTTACCCCGCACGCGATTGCGAATGGATGGAACAGCCTAGATGGGTTGAACGGGCTAAGCCAACCCTCGGATACGCATGGGACAGATGGAGCGACCGGCGATCGCAAAGATAAAACCGACGGATGCGCGCCTTCCACCGAATATTCGCCCGCATATTCGCCCGCGTTGAAGCGCGATCTGGCCGAGGCTGTCGATATTGTGCGAAGGTTCGATCCTGTTGGCATAGCCGCGCGCGATTTACGAGAGTGTTTGTTGACCCAGCTGGATGTGCGTTCCCAGCAGGCCGGAGAATTGGCCGAGGGGATTCGGCTGTCTGCAGCTGCGGACGAGTCAGATCTGCCCCCTGCCGATACAGTGCCGGAACGGGTTCAGTCGGAAGCTGGTGCGATCATGGCGCTGGCACGGCGTATCATCGACGAATTTTTGCCGCATTTGTTAAAGCGGGACATCCGCGAGCTCTCCCGGTTTACAGGTAGCCCGCAGCCCAGGGTACAGTTGGCGATTGAGTCGATTCGCGCGCTGGATCCGAAGCCGGGCCAGCGCTATAACCGCGAGCAGCCACGCCTGATTGAGCCCGATGTCGCTTTCCAAATGCGCGATGATGAATACGTGATTCTCATCAATGATGAGGAAATGCCGACGCTGCGCTTGAATCAGGGGTATCGCCGCATGTTGAGCCAGGAAGGCACCGAGCGCGAGGTGCGGGACTATGTCAAAGAGCGTTACCGCTCGGCCATTCAACTGATGCGCAACATTGAGCAGAGGAAGAATACAATTCTACGCACCTGCGAAGTGATTGTTCGCCGCCAGCACGAGTTTCTGGAGCAAGGCGTCGACGCGCTGAAGCCGATGATGATCAAGGACGTCGCCGAAGAAATTGGTGTACATGCGTCGACCGTGAGCCGTGCCGTCGCCAACAAGTACGTGCATACGCCGCAGGGAGTCTTCGAACTGCGCTTCTTTTTCTCGGAGGGTGTGAATGGTCCCGAAGGATCGGACACGCCGCTGCTGCTGCTGAAGCGCAAGGTGAAGAAGATGATTGAGGAAGAAGATTCCAGCAAGCCGTTGACCGACGATGCCATCGCCCACTTGCTGCAATCGCATGGAATCGCGGTCAACCGCCGCACTGTGGCCAAGTACCGCGAAGACATGGGAATCCCCAGCACCCACCAGCGTCGCGTTCGCATCTGATGGAGTAGGGGATTATCCGGAAAATTGACGTCAGGGAGGAAGCGAATGGATTGCGAACTCACCGGCAGAAACGTAACCATCACGAAGAATCTGCGAGCGATGGCGGACGAAGGTTTGGCCCGCATCGAGAAGATCGTGGGTAGTGGCGCCACCGCGCGCATTATTTTCAGTTCTCAGCGGCATCTTTCGACTGCGGAGATTACCGTGTCTGCGCGTCAACACACCGTGGTGGGGCTGGCCGAGGCGCCAGACCTGGCCATTGCCTTGCGAACGGCACTTGAGAAGACGGAGAAGCAGGCGATTCGGCGCAGGAAAACGAGGGTAGAGAAGAAGCGCCAGGCCAAGCCCATCAGCACTGTGTTACCCGCTGTTCCCTCGGAGCAGAAAACGCCCCCCGCGGTCCGCGGGAATGGCAGGCTCCCCGTGCCGGAGAAGAGAAAGTCGACGGGGGTGCATATTGTAGCGGCTCCGGAAGCGATGGCCCCGCGTCCGATGACGATTGAAGAAGCGGTCAAAGAGGCAGAGTCTCTCAATCGTCAGGTATTCATCTTTCGCGACCTTACAGGGGATGTAAAAGTGCTACATTGCACGGGCGATGGCCTGGTGCGGCTGACGGAAGTTTCTTGATCAACGAGCGTCGCATCAAAATTCTGCGGCTCCGCGGCGCTGTTTGAACGTACAATCTTGGTTCACGTAGGCATCTGTCTAGAGAACTGCCGCGGAGCTGAAGAAGATCGATGACGCGCATTGCAGGCAAGAAACCATCCAGGCAAAATCCCGCCAAGCCCGGCCCGGAGAAACGGTCGCGAGCAGTTGCCCCCGCATCTAGGCGCGTTCGCAGCCCCGAAGCAAAACGACCCTTGGGCGACAACGAACTGGTGATCTTGACAGGAATGTCAGGTTCGGGAAAATTGTCCGCGCTCAAGGCATTTGAAGATCTGGGATATTATTCCGTCGACAACCTCCCGATCGACTTGATCCCAGCGTTTGCCGATCTTATCCGCCAATCTCCTGAGACGAACCGCGCGGCGCTGGTGGTGGATGTGCGCGAGGGCTCGCACCTCGATCACTTCCCGGCGATATTGCGCAAAGTGCGGCAAACAACTTCGACGCGCCTGCTGTTTCTGGAAGCTTCCGACGAAGCGCTGCTGCGGCGGTATTCCGAGACGCGGCGCCCTCATCCGCTGGGCCGCATTGACACAATACGGCGGTCGATCCAGTCGGAGCGGAAATTGCTGGAGCCGCTGCGGAACATTGCGGACGTGTGCATCGATACGACGAATTTCAATGTGCACGAACTGCGTGCCCACATCAATGGTCTATTTCAGCCGGAGAGCGGCGAGAAGAATCTGCTGATTTCTTCGATCAGCTTCGGCTACAAAAATGGCGTGCCGCAGGAAGCTGACTTGGTCTTCGATGTGCGCTTTCTGCCCAACCCGCACTTCATTCCGGAATTTCGCCCGCTGACCGGTCAGGACCAGAAAGTCGTCCGCTATATCAACCGGTTCCCGGAGACGAAGGAATTTATCCAGAAGGTCCACGACTTGCTTGTATTTCTGCTGCCGCATTACGTGCAGGAAGGCAAGAGCTACCTGAGCGTGGCGTTTGGCTGCACTGGGGGCCAGCATCGCTCGGTGATGATCGCGGAAAGGATGCAGGCGCTGCTGCAGGCCGATGGCTACCAGGTGAAATGCCTCCACCGCGATATGCCGCGATAGCAGCGACGTGGTGCCTACATCAGTTGCACGGCGTCGACATCCACAATGATTTGGCGGCGGGGAATTTCCGCCGCATCGGCGAAGGCGAGCATCTGCCGCACGGCGGCGGCGAGTTGTTTGCGAGACGATGCTTTCACAATCAGATGAAAGCGATGGATGCGCTTGATGCGCGCGATCGGCGCGGCTGCCGGACCCAGCACGCGAACACCGGGAAATGTCTGGATCTGAAACCACTGGCCGATTTGACTGGCCCACTGCGAGGCTTTCGCGGGATCGGTGTGTCCGATCAAAATGTTCGTCAGCATGGCTGCGGGCGGATAGTGCAGCAAGCGGCGATAACGCAATTCCTGTTCGACGAAACCGAGGTAGTTATGCTCGGCGGCGGAACGGATGGCGTAGTGGTCCATGTGGTGCGTCTGCACCAGCACGCGTCCCGGCAACTCGCCACGCCCGGCACGACCAGCGACTTGTGTGAGAAGTTGAAAAACGCGCTCGGCGGAGCGGAAGTCGGGCAGGCTGAGCGCATGATCGACGCCGAGCACGCCGACCAAGGTGACGCCGTGGATGTCATGGCCCTTGGCGATCATCTGCGTGCCGACCAGCAGATTGACTTCGCCGCTGTGCAGGCGGGCGAGAATGCGTTCATAGTCGCGATGATGGCGCATGGTGTCGCGATCCATGCGGGCAATGCGGGCGTGCGGAAATAATTCCTGCAACCGCTCTTCACCCTGCTGCGATCCCACGCCAAAAAAGTAGAGATGCTCGCTCTCGCACTTCGGGCAAAGTTTGGGAACGGTGCGGCGAAAGCCGCAGTAGTGGCACTCCATGCGTTGATGGACGGGCGAGCGCAAATCGTCTTCCGCGGCGGACTTGTGATGGGTCAATGCGATGGCGCAGTTCTCACATTCCAACTTTTCCCCGCAGGCCCGGCACATCACTACAAAGGAATAACCGCGCCGATTCAACAGCAGCATGGCCTGCTCCCCGCGCCCCAGTGTCGCTTCGATCTCTTGCATCATCCCGCGCGAAAGCAGGGGATCCTGCCCGGTTTCGGCAAACTCCTGGCGCATGTCGATCAGAGAAACTTCCGGCAACGGACGGTTGCCGACGCGCTGTTTCAACGTGAGCAGAGAATATTTTCCGCGCTGGGCGTTGGCCCACGATTCGAGCGAAGGCGTGGCCGAGCCGAGGATAATGGTCGCGCCCGCCAGCTTGGCGCGCATCACCGCGACATCGCGTGCATGGTAGCGCGGCAGTTCCGCCTGCTTGTAGGAAGTATCGTGTTCCTCGTCGATGACGATAAGCGCAAGGTCGGCAATGGGCGCGAAGACGGCCGAGCGCGTGCCGACGACCACATGGGCTTCGCCGCGGCGGATGCGGTGCCATTGCGCGGTGCGTTCGGAACCGGTCAGCGCGGAGTGAAGAAGCGCAACTTGATCGCCGAAGGTGAATCGCAACTGTGCCAGCATCGCCGGTGTGAGTCCAATTTCCGGCACCAGCAATAGGCTCGACAATCCGGCATCCAGGGCGCGGCGCATAGCCGCGATGTAGACGGCTGTTTTGCCGGAGCCGGTGACACCATGCAGCAGAAACGGTTGGAATTTTCTGGAGCGGACGCTGGCGGCAATCTGCAACATGGTTTCGCGCTGCGCGTCGTTCAGCATGGCCTCAACCGGAACCGAGGAGGACGGGAGGTCACCTGAGAGAGCGAAGCCGCCGAGGGCGTCTTCAGCGGGCATCTCTTCGATGCGCACCAGTTCGCGCCGGACCAGTGTGCCCAGCGTGGAATCTGGCAAGGAAAGTTGCCGGATTTCCGTGACGGGCAGACGTCCGCCCGCGCTGGCCAGCTCCGCCAGCAAACGCTGCTGATTTTCGTTTAGCCTCGGCAATCGCGCATCGGGTACCAGAATGGCAATGCGAACCGTCGTGCGCTGTTCACGCGCTATGGCCGTGGATTCGCGTTCAATCATGCGCTTGGAGACCAGTTGATGCAGCATGGCGGTGCTGGCGGAGGTCTTGCTTCGTAGCGTAGCAGCGCGCGACTGGCCATGCTCGGCGAGAAAGGCCAGCACCACATGTTCGGCTTGTTCTGTAGCATTCGCATTGAGCGATTGTTGCTGCGGAGCTTCGAGGGCCGCAGTGCCACGGCCAGTGATGGAATACGCTGTCTCCCGCCGCACCTCAGCGCTCAGCGGAAGCATGGTGCGCAATACTTCTCCCAGCGGAGCGAGGTAGTATTCGGCAAGCCACTGACCTAGCTGCAGAAGATGTTCAGAGAGTACTGGCTCTTGATCGAGCACGCGCAGGATTGGACGGATCTTTGCTGTGGAAGCATCGGCGGTAACCGCGGCCTGATCGTGCAGCGCAACGACAACGCCCTGGAGTTGCTCGCGCCGGAAGGGAACGAGAACGCGCCCGCCTACAACGGGCGATGCGCCGTCACTGGAGTACGTGAACACGCGATCCACCGGCACGGGCAACGCGACGTCACAGGAAAACCTCATAAGGAATCTGTATCACGATGGGGACGACGCGTCATGACATCGCTCGAATTGTTCACCCCGCCCGCATAATATTTTCTAGCGCGCGGCCACCAGGTACTCATCGAAATGTGCCAGGGTTCGTTGCAGCGCCAGCTTGGCGGCGGCCGGGTTGTAGCTGGCGCCTATATCGCGGTTGAAGGCATGTCCGGCTCCCGGATAGGTGAAGACGGAGAAGCCTGGATACTCGTGCCGCACCTGTTCCACCACGCTTTGCGGAATGTGATTGTCCTCGAGGCCGAAGTGAAAGATGGCTGGGCAGGTGGATTTTTCGTGGATGTAATTTTGAATTCCGCCGGGATAATACGAGACAGTCGCATCGGGATGGAGACGTGTATTGCTGACCCAGGCCAGCGTGCCGCCCCAGCAGTAGCCGACGACACCTACTTTGCGCGCGCCGTGCTCGCGTAGGTATTGGATGGCCGCGGCAATGTCGGCCAGCGTTTGATCGATCGGAATGCGCTGCACGATCTGCATGCCCTGTTTGCCGCCTTCGGGGTCATACGGCAGTTCCACATCGCGCTGAGCGCGATCAAACAGTGCCGGCGCGATGGTCAGATATCCGGCGCGGGCGAATCCGTCGGCGACCGAACGGATGTGCGCGTTGACACCGAAGATTTCCTGCAAAACTACAATTCCAGCCTTGGGTTCGCCTGTCGGCTGTGCGATGTAGGCATCAAGCTTGTGGCCGTCGGCGGCCTGCAATTGGGTATGCTGCGACATTTTTTCTCCTCGTCATTTTTTAAGATGCAGTCGCCGCGCCAATGTCGACTACAGCCTCTTCAGGATTCAGCTTTCACCGCGTTTGGGCGGTGCCAGGTTGAGAAATTTCATGGCCTGTTGCAGGTCCTTCCATGTTTCCGCTTTCTGCCGCGGATCGCGCAGCAGATAAGCCGGGTGGTAGGTGACAATCAACTTCGTCCCCATGCAATCATGCACCTTTCCGCGCAGTACGGAAAGCGAGGCCTTGGTGCCTAGCAGATAGGTAGCTGCGGTCGCTCCCAGCGCGACGATGAGCTTGGGACGCACGACGCCAATTTGCTGAAATAGAAATTGGGTACAGGTGTTTGCTTCGACCGGCTCGGGTACACGATTCTTCGGCGGCCGGCATTTCACGATGTTCGCAATATAGACGCGCTGGCGGCTCAGGCCCATCGCCGTGATCATGTTATTCAGCAGCTGCCCGGCGCGGCCGACAAAGGGGATGCCCTGCGCGTCTTCGTCCGCTCCGGGGCCTTCGCCGACGAAGAGCAATTCGGCATTTGGATCGCCGTCGCCGAAGACAATCTTGTGACGCCCTTCGAATGCAAGCTGGCAGCGCGTGCAGTCTCCAATTTCCTGGCGAATGGCTGCGAGTGCCGCGACACGGGCCTCGGGCGTGATGGCAGGCGAGGAAAAATCGATGGCTACGGGCGACACGAGAAGACTGGATTTGGGCGGCATGATGGGCAGCGTCTCAAGGGGTAAAGGATTGGGTGCAGAATTCATTTCCGGCAGCGATGGAATTCCACCGGGAGCCTGCGCCGATAGGTCGTGCTCGCCGCGATAAAAATCAACTCCGCCCATCTCCCGGCAATAGGCGAGTACGGTGGCGAGTTGATGGCGCTGTTCTGCGGAGAGAGGCGTTTTCATGGATGGAAGATCGGTGCCGGAAACTCTAGCGGTTGGCGAGGACGGAAACTGCGTTCATTTCGGCCATGACTTGACTCGGCCGGTGCAATCGCAGGGCTTCATCCAGAATGCGATCGGCCAGCATCCGCTTCGGCATCTCCGGCAGTTCCTGCGATGATGTGGATGTAAGAAAAGTGACAGCATTGCGATCGGAGTCGAAGCCAATGTGCGGACGGGCTACGTCGTTGAGCACAATCGCGTCGACGCCTTTGCGGGCCAGCTTGTTGCGGGCGTGCTCCAGCGGTCGTTCCGTTTCCGCGGCAAACCCAATGACTAATGTACCGGGTTTGCGGAGGCTACTGATCTCAGCCAGGATGTCTTCCGTGGGTTCCAACTCGATGGTAATTGGGCCAGTGCGCTTAATCTTCTGCTCCGCACGAAGGCGCGGCCGGTAATCCGCGACTGCCGCCGCCTTCATCACCAGGGTTGCTTCCGGGAGATGCTTCAGCACGGCCTGCCGCATTTCCTCTGCGGTGGTAATGGAAACGAACTTGCAGCCGGATGGAGGATTCAGGCGTGTCGGCGCGCTGATTAAGATCACGCGAGCGCCGCGGAACAATGCCGCCTCGGCGAGCGCGTAGCCCATCTTGCCGCTGGATCGATTGCCGATGTACCGCACCGGGTCGATCGGCTCGCGCGTGCCGCCCGCTGTTACCAGGACAATTTCGTTGGCCATGTCATGACGATGGTGCAGAACATCCAGAATAGTGCGTACCAGGTCCTCGATCTTTGCCATGCGACCTTCGCCAAGCATGCCGCAGGCCAGGTAACCGCTTTCCGGCGCAACAATCGTTGCGCCGCGTTGGCGCAGGATCTCAAGATTGGCCTGCGTGGCAGGGTTCTCCCACATTTGCACGTTCATGGCGGGAGCAAGAATCAGAGGCGCGGGAGTGGCCAGCGCCATGGTGGTCAGGAAATCGTCGGCCATGCCGTGCGCCAGCCGGGCTAGGATGTCCGCGGTGGCGGGCGCGATGATCAGGGCTTCGGTCGATTGCGCTTCGGAAATGTGTTCGATGGCGGAATTCGCGTTGGGGACCTGGCCGTCGCTGTCCCACAAGCCAGTGATGACGCGATGGCCAGTGATGCCCGCAAAGGTCAACGGTGTAATGAACTGCTGCGCTGCCGCAGTCATCACGACATGCACATCGAGCGCCTGCTGCTGCAGCGCTCGCACCAGCTCCGCCGCTTTATAGGCGGCAATCCCTCCGGTAACGCCGACCGTGACCTTCATAGGTCTGATTCTACCTCTGGCTGCGAGTTCGTTGCCTTTTCGCCAAGCGGCGCAAACCAACTTCAGCGTCCGGCTTTCGCCGGTGCGCCAAGGGCTTTTATGTGTGCAAAATCGGAGTATAGCCCGCAGGCAACCCCATCTCTTTCCGAGAGGGACCTTCCGGGACGATATAGCTGATCAGGCCCGCCTGCAATTCATCTTGCGCGATGCGGACGGCCTTGGTGGAACGGTTGGGAACCATCGGGCTCGATCCGGACTGTAACTGTCGCGCGCGACGGGCGGCTACGTGGACCGCTCTATATTTACTTTCTGTAACAGCAAGTTCTTCCATGGTGCGACCTCCTGCAATGCGGCTGAGCCGGCTGCTGCTTCGGATGCAATCTAGGACAGGTGCAGAGTAAGTCCAGCTTACAGGGAGAAACCGAAAGACGCCAGAACTGGTTGCAGCCGTTCGGCAGAGTTTTCCAGCAGGCATTGCCGAGCCAGGGTTCTGGCGCGTTGCAATTCCGGGTTCTCCGGTTGGCCGACGTCCTCCCTTGCTTCGGCGTAGCTGCGTTCGGCCAGTACGATCGCGCTCAACTCCTCCGCCGCCCTTTCCAAAACATCGTTGACCAGAACATAGCGATACTCGTGATACTTTTCTATTTCCTGACGGGCGGTGGCAAGCCGTTTCTGGACGACGGATTCATCGACGCCGCCTTCCGCACGGCTGCGGTTGCGGAGCCGCCGTTCCAGGACATCCGGATTGGGAGGAAGAATAAAGATGCTGACCGCTTGCGGCATGTTTCGCCGCACCTGTGCCGCACCCTGCACGTCAATGTCGAGCAGCAGATCGTTGCCGCGCGCTGCCGCCTGCGCCAGGCTGGTCCTGGCTGTGCCATAGTAGTTCCCGAACACGTCGGCATGTTCTAGAAAATCATTGGCTGCGATCATCCGCTGAAACTCTTCGCGATGGATGAAGTGATATTCGCGGCCTTCCTGTTCCGATCCGCGCGGCGCGCGCGTGGTCCAGGACACAGAGAAATCCAGGTTCGGAACCATGGAACGTAGCTGGCTCACCAGCGTGGATTTTCCCGAACCGGAGGGCGCGGAAAGAATAAATAAAAGTCCTGCCACGTGCAGGGAATCTCCTGAGATACAACAGAATGGATTGTTTCAAGACTACTCGAGATTCTGGACCTGCTCGCGTGTCTTTTCGATTTCCGACTTCATCGCCAGGCCCAACTCCGTAATGTTCAGGCTCCGGGTGGCGATGCTTCCGGTCTTGGAAAGCGTCGTGTTGGCTTCGCGGGTCATTTCCTGCAGCAGAAAATCGAGCTTCTTTCCCAGTTCGCCTCCCTGCTGCAACAGGCGAAGAAATTGGTCGATGTGGGCGCGAAGCCGGGCCAGTTCTTCTTCCACATCGCTGCGCTCGGCCAGCAGAGCGGCCTCCTGCAGGATGCGGTCCCGATCCAGAGCGAACGAGTCGCCAAGCATTTCGCGCATTTTCTGTTCGAGTCGCTCGGTTTGTGCCAGTTGCATGCCCGCGCGCAAGCTGGCCAGCTCATCCACGTGCTCCCGCAGGCGCCCCAGGGTACGCTCCAGTTCCGCAGCCAGTGCTTGGCCTTCCTGCGCGCGCATCGCGTTCAAGCTTTCCATGGCTGGCACCATGGCGGCTGCGGCTGCGAGTTCGATGCCAGCCAGCTCTACTTCCTCGGGACGGGCGGTTTCCATCGACCACACGCCAGGAAGACGCAGGGCGGCGTTCAAGTCCGGCTGCGCTCCCCTCAACTTATGCTCGCGGGAGGCAGCTCGAAAGGCATCCACGTACGCTTGGATGATGGCAGAATTGTATTGAGGCACTGGCGCCGCGTTGTCTCGATGCACCGACAGACGCACTTCGACATGCCCGCGGACCACATGTTCCTTAATGGTTTTGCGCCACAGCATTTCGAGTGCGTCCATGCCACCAGGCAGAAAAAACTGCAAATCCAGGTAGCGGTGGTTAACGCTCTTCACCGTTAACACAAAGTCGATGTTGGCGACTGCGGTTGCTGTAATGCGCGCAAAGCCAGTCATGGAGCGGATGGGCAGGTCACTCATCGATGATTCCGCGCGGCCACCGCGGCCTCGGAAATATCGAAAAACTGTAGTTGATGAAGTTTCTGAAACGTTGGAGACGTCATGAGTAGCTCCTCGTAGGTTCCGATGGCGGTGATGGAGCCGTCCTCGATGACCGCGATTCTGTTCGCTCTTCTCACCGTAGAGAGGCGATGGGCGATGACAAACACGGTGCGGCGACGCATCAGGTTCGCCAACGCCGCCTGAACCAGCGACTCACTCTCCGCATCCAGGGCCGAGGTGGCCTCATCCAGAATCAGGATGGGAGCATCTTTCAGCAGCGCGCGGGCGATGGCCAGGCGTTGGCGTTCCCCGCCCGACATGCGGAATCCCTTCTCTCCGATGATGGTGTCATAGCCCTCCGGCATCTGCTCGATAAAATCGTGTGCCAGCGCCGCTTTAGCGGCATCGATGATCTGTTGTTTGGGCACGTCGGGCTGACCATACGCGATGTTGTTCCGCACCGTGTCATTGAACAGAATCGTTTCCTGCGTCACCTTGGCGATTTGGGTGCGCAGGGAGTGCAGCGTGACGTCCCGCAGGTCGTGGCCGTCGATGGTGATCTGTCCGCTGGATACGTCGAAAAATCGCGGAATCAAGTTGACAATGGTGGTCTTGCCGGCGCCGCTGGGTCCCACCAGCGCAATCACCTCGCCCTGATTCACGGTCAGGGTAATGTCGTGCAGCACTTGTTTGGTACCTTCGTCATCGGAATAGGCAAAGCTGACATGGTTGAAGCATACGGCCTGTTGAAATGTTTTCAGCTGCACCGCATGCGGCTTTTCGAGCACGTCATCCTGTGCGTCCATAAAATCGAAAATGGACGAGGACGCGCCGAATGCCTGCTGAAAATTATTGTAGAAAAGCGCGAACTTCCGCACCGGATCATAGAGTTTGAACGAGGCGAAGATAAAGGCAATGAAGGCGCCTTCCGTCATGGCGTGCTGCTGAATGCGGGTGCGGCCCAGCAACAACAGCATGGCAATGGCGATGGCGCCGATCAAGTCCATCAAGGGCGAACTGATGGCCTGCGCGCTGACCGAGCGAAGATTGGCGTGGAACAGCCGGCGCGCCGCGGTGCGGAACCTGACCAGCTCCCACACCTCCATATTGAAGGCCTTGACGATGCGATTGCCGGTGACCGTTTCGTGCAGAATATTCTGGATTTCCGCCAGCTTGTCCTGTCCACTTCGCGTCGTTGTGCGGACACTGCGCCCGATGCGCCGCGCCGAGGACATGACCACCGGAACAAACAGCAGCAGCACCCAGGCCAGTTCTCCCCCATACAGTATGACGACCGCGATGAGCGACAGGAAGGTAAAAAATTGTTGCAGGAAATCCGACATCACGGTGGACATGGCAAACTGCACCCGCTCCACATCGTTGATCAAGGTGGAGAGGATCGTGCCAGTCGAGTGCTTCTGGAAAAAAGAGACCGAACGCCGCAGAATGCTTTCATACAAGTCGTTGCGCAGGTCGGTAATCATTCCGTATCCAGCGAAGTTCGACAAATATGTGCCCAGATAATCGCAAAGGCTTTTCAACGCTGTGGAGGCAACCATGGCGAAGGCAACCATGGTCCACGCGTTGTGAAAATGTCCTGGAACCAGCTGCTCCAGATTGAGCTGCACAATCCGATGACCAACGGCAATGTGAAACAGCGGTAAGTGCGGGGTGACGTCGGAAGGTTTCAATACCTGGTCGAAGATGGGCTTGATCAGCAATACCCGGAAGGCGTCTAGCAGGCCAACCGTAGCCATGAGCACGACCGAAGCGAACGCCTGCAACGAGTAGGGGCGGGCGTACGCTAACAGGCGAAGGAACAGTTTCATGCTTTGCCCCGGATGCGCCAGTCCGGCATACGGCTGCGAGAGCTATCGTCGCGCGACCGGCATCGATCGCGGCTCACGGCCGGCTGAGATTTTCGATCCCGTTGCGGTTTCCGTTGCGGCTGGGGCACGCCCATGATTGTAGCGGATGGGCGTCATTCTGGACGACACAAGTAAGCGCGCACTGCAAGGTATGCATTGCCGCATCGCAATGTTCGCGTCGCATGGACCGGCAAAACGCACGTCGCCAAAAATCGACAGGGACGGAAAACGCTTGCGCGATCGAAAAATGCCGATCGCGCGGACACAATCGTCGGGTCCAGTCGCCAGATCTAGTCGAGCAGATGCAATTCCTTCCCTGGCTTGAAGCGGACGGCGCGTCCCGGCGCGATTGGAACTTCGGCGCCCGTTCGCGGGTTGCGTCCAATGCCGGTTTTCCTGGGCTTGACGCTGAACACGCCAAAGCCGCGCAGTTCGATGCGATCTCCGGAAGCGAGCGCATTTTTCATACTTGCGAAGACGGTATCTACCGCCGCCTCTGCTTTCACGCGAGGCAACCCTGTCCGCTCCGCGACTTTATGCACCACATCTTGTTTGATCAAATGAGTTTCTCCTTCGGCTGTTGGATGCACGCGCCTTCGCGTATACCCATGCTAGGATCGAGTTTTCGTGATTGTCAATGGAGCGCCACTCTCGTACACTCGGCCTAAAGCAACCTATTTGCAACAGTCGGCGGCGCGGGAATCCGAAAGATGCAGCCTACGGTACGAGGAGACGGATGTCGATTAAGAGTGATCGCTGGATTCGAGAAAACGCACTCAAGAACCAAATGATTACGCCATTTAGCGAGAAGCAAGTCCGCGAGGGCGTCATTTCCTACGGACTTTCTTCCTATGGATATGACCTGCGCGTTTCCGACGAATTCAAGATTTTTACAAATGTCAACAGCACGGTCATCGATCCCAAAAATTTCGATGAACGCTCGTTTGTTACCACCCAGGCGGACTCTGTGGTGATCCCCCCAAATTCGTTCGCGCTGGCGCGCTCGGTGGAATATTTCAAGATTCCGCGCAATGTGCTCACCATCTGCGTTGGCAAGTCGACATATGCTCGCTGCGGCATCATCGTCAACGTGACGCCGTTTGAACCGGAGTGGGAAGGGTTCGTGACCCTCGAGATTTCCAATACCACGCCGCTGCCGGCGCGCATCTATGCCATGGAAGGCTTGTGCCAGATATTGTTTTTCGAGTCGGATGAGATCTGCGAAATCAGCTATGCAGATCGCAAGGGAAAATACCAGAACCAGCAGGGAATCGTGCTGCCCAAGCTATAAATTGTCCGATGCACGACCCTCTTTACCGAACGCAACGAAAGACGACGAATCGTGGCCCAGTCGAATTCATCCTCACTGCATGCGGTGACGCCAACTTCCCGGGGGGATGGGGATCGGCGAGCAGTGGCCAGATTTCCAACCGCACGCATTTGCGTGTATGTCATTGGACTGGATGCTCTGCGGGCTGCCGGTTTACAGGCGATCTTTGAAAAAAATTCAGCCGTCGACATTGTGTTGGGGGATGCCTCATCGTTGCCTTCCTCCGACCGAGGGTCGGATTCTACGATCAACATGGTTCTCGTGGGTACTCAGGGCGTCACCGATCCACTCAAGAGGATTGGCTCTATTCGCGCTGCCCATCCCGCTCTGCCTGTCCTGGTAATGTCCCATACCTCGGGGGAAGAGGCCATCCTGAAAGTGTTGATGATGGGAGCGAAGGGTTTTCTCCACGAATCCAGTTCGCCGCGCGAGTTTGAAAAAGCTCTCCATATGGTCGCCTCCGGCTCGATATGGGCGCCACGCCGCATTCAGGCAGAGCTGATACAGCGACTGCTCGCCGGCCGCGATTCCGAGGGGCATGGCCCCGTCGCTCGCGTCAGCTTTACTGACCGAGAGCAGCAGGTACTGAATTTGTTGCTCGACGGGCAATCCAACCGGGAGATCGCCCGCAACTTAAAGATTGAAGAGCGCACCGTGAAATCCTATGTCACCAAGCTGATGAGGAAGATGGGCGTCACGAACCGCATCGCACTCTCGGTGCGGGCGCAAGGTCTATAGACGGCATTCTGCTGCTCCTGCCAGCCTCGGCCAGATATGCGTCACGTTTTCAACCGGTTCCAACACCTAGGTACCGTTACAGAAGGCGGGGGACATCGGTACTCTTTCCCGATCCGCTTTTCCGGGTTCTAATAACCCTAACGATCTTGGATTTGGGAGAATCCAGGGCTGCAATGGGCGCGAAACCGCCGATTGCAGCCCCTTTTTTTCCCCTGAGCCGATTTTTTATCAACTCGAATTCGCTTTTCTGGCATCCTAGTACACTGGAATCATTGGCGTCGGCAATGATTGCGTGAAACCGCCATTGATATCGTGGATATTTCAAAACATGCGAGCAAGAAAGGCTTGACATAACTTTATGATGAAAAAATTTATTTTGGGGATTTGTGCCGTAACTCTAGTGGGTTCGCAAGGGTTTGCTGCAAACGATCGTGCAAAACTGGTAGACCGCTTGAATGCTGCCTCGCGGGTCATCACTGAAATCGAGGCGACTCCCGATAAGTCGATTCCCACCAGTATCCTGTCCAATGCAACCTGCGTGGCCGTCGTGCCGAGTTACAAAAAGGCCGCATTCGTGGTCGGCGGCAGTTATGGTCAGGGGGTTGTTACCTGCAGAACTTCACACGGCTGGAGCGCTCCTGCGTTCATCCAAATGGCGGGCGGCAGCTTCGGGTTTCAGATTGGCGGTCAGGCGACCGATTTGGTGCTCATCGCGGTAAACCAACGCGGTATGCAGGACCTGCTGAAGAGCAAGTTTAAGATTGGCGGCGATGCCGCTGCTTCCGCCGGACCGGTGGGACGCAATGCGGGTGCGGCAACGAACTTGACCTTGAAGTCCGAGTTGCTGACCTATTCGCGTAGTCAGGGGCTCTTCGCCGGCGTCGACTTGAACGGTACAGTGGTCAACCAGAATACAGAGGACACCCGCACGTTTTACGGCTCCGACGTGCCCTTTGCAACCATTCTGGAAGGCAACAAAGTCACGCCCATTGCGGCGCGGCCCTTTGTACGCACTGTGGCGAAATACTTTAGGTCGGCGCAGTAAAACGCCGTCCATCCCAAGTGAAAAGGGCAGGCCCTCGCGGGCCTGCCCTTTTCACTTGTAATTTCAATGCCATGTCCCAAAGGATCGCAGGATTAGGCAGATAAGCGTCGGCCTTAGCCTTTAGCGAATCGACTGCTCAACCTCTTGCAGCCAACCGGCGGGCTTCAGAATCTCGCGTGGACGCGAGCCGTCGGCAGGCCCGACGATGCCATCGCGTTCCATCAGGTCAATCAGGTGCGCCGCACGGCCATACCCGATGCGCATGCGGCGCTGCAACAGGGATGTGGACGCCTTCCCGAACTCCAACACCAGGCGAACCGCATCCTCAAACAACTCATCGTTCTCCTCGACATTTCCCCCGCCCTCAGCGCCATCGCGGCTCTTGTCGTCATGTGGAGCTTCCAGGAACCCCTCGACATAATCCGCCGTGCCCTGCGTTTTCCAGAAGTCGACGACGGCTGTGATTTCCTTCTCCGTCACGAACGGCGCGTGGAGCCGCTGCAGCCGTGCCGTGCCAGGCGCCAGAAAGAGCATGTCGCCGCGTCCCAGCAGAGATTCGGCTCCGTTGGAGTCGAGAATGGTGCGCGAGTCCACCTTGGTGGCCAGGCGGAAGGACATGCGCGTCGGTACATTGGCCTTGATCAGGCCGGTAATCACGTCGACGGATGGGCGTTGCGTGGCCAGCACCAGATGAATCCCGACAGCCCGCGCCATCTGCGCCAGGCGGGTGATGGATTCTTCCACGTTGGCGCGGTCGAGCATCATTAGATCCGCCAGTTCGTCGATGATGATGACGATCAGCGGCAGCGGCTTCTCGTCCGGATTGTCGTCCTCGAACAGGCTGGGCGTACTCTCGAACAGCTTGTTGTATTGCTCCAGGTTGCGAACGCTGCGCGAGGCCAGCAGCTTCAGCCGCCGCTCCATCTCCCGCACCGCGTTGCGCAGCGCGTTGGCCGCTAGTTTCGGCTCCGTGATGATCGGCGTGAACAGGTGCGGCACGCCTTCATACATGCCCAATTCCACACGCTTCGGGTCGACGAGAATCAGGCGAACCTGCTCTGGAGTGGCCTTGAACAAGACCGACATGATCATGGCGTTGATGGCCACCGATTTGCCGCTGCCTGTGGACCCGGCAATCAGCACGTGCGGCATGGTGGTCAGGTCGGCGTGGATGATACGGCCATTGATGTCTTTTCCCATGGCCAGCGTCAACCTGGATTTGCTGTGCAGGAAGCTGTCGGCTTCAATCATGTCGCGCAGCCAGATGGTTTCGCGCTCGGCATTCGGCACCTGCAGCCCCACCGTGCTCTTACCCGCCATGCGCTCGATCAGGATGCTCTCGGCCCGCATAGCCAGGCACAGATCGTCTTGCAGGCCCACCACGCGGCTATATTTCACCCCGGCATCGGGACGAAACTCAAACGTGGTCACCACTGGTCCGGGATTGATCTGGACGACCTGTCCATGGACGTCGAATTCGGCGTACTTTTCTACCAGAACGCGCGCTTCTTTCAGTAGATCGTCTTCGCGAACGACCTGTTTTTCGTCGCTGCGATGCAGCAGCGTGCTGGGCGGCAGGCGGTAACCCTCGACGGCTTTGGCAGTCACCGTAACCGGTTTGACCTCGGCATCGGCGCGGGTGCCAATCTCGACCCGCAGCGATGCCGGCTCACCAGATGCATGTCCAGCCGCGGGTTGTAGCTCCCGGAGAGAAGTAACGGGACGGGGAAAGTCTATGTCATCCGGGTTTCGGGCGAAGTTTTGCCGGGGTGCGGATACTCCCGAGCACGCGATATCCTCTTCGTATCCAGCATTCATCTCGTCATCAGCCTCGTCCTGAATGGGGACACCGCGCATCAGTTGCTGCGGCGGCGGGGCGGGAACCGGCTCCTCCCAGAAGTCAGGACGCTTCCGGACCCGGGTCGGCACTGAGTCTTTGCGAGTGTCCTCAAAAATGCGCGGATCGTTCTCTGGATGATTCGCCAGTGCGGCTTCTTCCTTCGCCAGGGCGCGAGCTGCGATTCGAGCAGCTTTGCGCTCCGCTCGTCGGGCACGGGCATTGTTCCAGCGGTCCCGCCACGCGGCCAGAAACGCGAACCGCATCGTAAGCCACTGGCGCAGGCTGCCAACGCTGAAGGTCGTGGTCAAATAGAGCGCCGCTGCCACCAGGGCCATCGACAGGACGCACGCGCCCGGATAGTTCAGATAATGCACCAGCAGATCGGCGATGGCTCGGCCTGTAAGTCCTTCAATTGGAATGATATGCATCCAATGTAAGTTCCCCGGTAACAATCCCGTCAGTGCTGGTACGAAGATCAGGCACAGGAGAGCGCCGATCAACTTGGAAAGGGGCGAACCGGCAGGTCGCGAGCGCAGCCAGAGCCAACCCCACCCAACCACCAGCAGCGGCACCAGAAACGCAGCTACGCCTTCTGTTTGCAGCAGGAGGTCGCTCAGTCCAGCGCCCAGCAGGCCCACCCAGTTATGGGCCGGACGCCCTGCCAGATAGCCTCCGGCGGTGTCCAGCGAAGGATCCAGCGGGGTGTAGGACGCGAGCGCGAGGAGCAAGAGGAGGGCACAGGCCAGCAGAAGCAGGCCGATCAGCTCATTCAGCCGACGGTTTCTGGTCGGTGAAAAGATGCGTTCAACTACATTCATGGGGGCGCTTTGAACACGGAGCGAAAGCCGACAGAATTGTCGCCGTCTACCCAATGCCAGAGACACCAGAGCAATTTCGATTATGCCAGAATCCGACGCAAGAAGGGCGAAAAATCAGCCAGGCTCACAATGGTAGTCAACTGCGAACCCGCTTCCCGTGTTCGATTGGAACGTGTATGAAGAGAAGAACATAGAATTCCGAAGGGAGATTACAGCTGTGTTTCAGAGCATGTTCCATTTGCAAATTCCGCTTCTGGAAAAGATTCTTCGGCCCATGGTCGTCTATTTTTTCCTGATTTTTATGTTGCGCATCTTTGGCAAACGCGAGTTGGCACAGCTCAATCCCTTTGACCTGATCGTTTTGCTCTCTCTGTCGAACGTGGTGCAGAACGCGCTGATCGGCAACGATAATTCTGTTACCGGCGGCATTGTGGGCGCATTTTCTCTTTTGAGCATCAATTGGCTGGTGGTGCGCTTTCTCTATAGCTCGCCGAAGGCAAACCGCGTGGTCGGTGGCGCCGAGCAGGTGCTGATCGCGAACGGCGTTGTGGACCACAAGGCGCTGCGCCAGGAACTGCTGACGGAAGAGGAATTGCTGGCCGTTGTGCATCGCCAGGGTTTTCGTGGATTTAAAAGCGTAAAAAAATGCGTGCTGGGACCGAATGGCTCCTTCTACATTGAAGGCCATACCCCGAGCGAAGCGGAACAGTATCATGGCGACATTGTGCACCGCCTCGAAGATATCCAGCGCGAACTGGGGCAGATGCGGACGCAACTTTCAGCCAGATGAGCGGAGACGATGGGTTCGCATGTCCGGCGCGAACACAGGTCGCAAATTTTAGGGATGCTGCGAAAGGTGCGAAAATCGTTACCGTGCAGAAAAAGGGGGCGTTGGGTATGGCATATGACTTGCGACAAACCATGTGGAGACTGCGGTCCCTGGCTGGTATCGCCCTGGTTGCGGCCACTGTTGCCCCGCCAACCGGCGCGCAGGCACGGCCAGGGAGCGTTGGAAACACATTGCGGCAGATCGCCACGATCGACTTGCCCGGGCCGAAGGGAAACCGTTTCGATTACCTGGCCATCGACAAACCGGACCACTATCTTCTGTCCGCTTATCTTGGCGCGGGCATTCTGTATGTCATCGACATGAAGACGAACACGGTGGTTCACGCGATTTCCGGAGTGCCCGGCGTGGAAGGCGTAGTCTACGTGCCGGAGCTGCATCGAGTGTATACATCGGACTGGATGGAAAGTAAAATTGGCGTTGTCGATCTGAAGCAGATGAAGGTCATCGCCAAACTGCCCACGGAATCCAAGCCGGACGGGAGCGCCTATGCCGCTCCATTCGGTAAAGTATATGTTTCCGATGAACGCGGAAAGGCCGAGGCCGTCATCGATGTGCAGACGGATCGGATCATCAAGACGCTGCATTTCGACAGCGAAACCGGCATGCCGCAATACGATCCGGTTGCCCGTCGTATTTATGTCAATCTTCAGGACCAAAACCTTTTCGCCGAAATCGATCCGGCCACGGACCATGTCATAGCCAGCTACCCGGTAGGAGAATGTCGCGGTAACCACGGCATGACACTTGATCCCATCCATCATCGCGCATTCCTGTCTTGCGAAAAGAACAGCCTGATGACTGTCTTCAATCTCGACACCCACAAGGCCATCGCGTATCTGCCCATGGCCGCCGGGGCGGATGTCATCAAATACGATCCGGGTCTGCGCCGCATTTATGTGGCCTGCTTCAGCGGCGCCATCTCCGTGTTTCATGAGGTCGACCCAAACCATTATCGCAAGCTGCAGGACTTTCCCGTGCAGGCGAAAGTCCATAGTCTTGCCGTCGATCCTGTGACGCACCGCGTGTACACACCGGAGCAACAGGAAAACGGCAAGCCTGTGGCCAAGATGATCGTCTACGAAGCCGTGCAATAATCCTGTGGAGTGAACTTCTGCCGATGACAGACCAGCGCGATACAAGCTTTCAGTCCCTTTTGCACGAACTCCGTGTCATTCCTCCGCCGGAAGAGTTTGCCTCCAAGGCGCACATACGCAGCCTGCAGGATTATGAGTCGCTCTACCGCCGCTCCGTCGAAGATCCGGAAGAATTCTGGGCCGCCGCCGCCAATGAGCTGCATTGGTTTGAGCCGTGGACCAAGGTTCTGGAATGGAACGAACCCTGGGCGAAATGGTTCGTCGGCGGCAAGATGAACCTCGCCTACAATTGTCTCGATCTTCAGGTCGAGCGCGGGCATGGCGGCAAGACAGCCATCCTGTGGGAAAGCGAAACGGGCGAAGTTCGCAAATTAACCTTTCAGCAGTTGCTGGATCAAGTCCAGCGCTTCGCCAATGTCTTGCGCTTGAACGGCGTTCAGAAAGGAGAGTGTGTCGCCCTCTACATGGGAATGGTTCCGGAGTTGGCCATCGCAATCCTCGCCTGCGCCCGCATCGGCGCTGTGCATTCTGTCATCTTCGGCGGATTCGCCGCCAGCGCTCTGGTGGATCGCATCAACGATGCACAATCGGTCGTGGTCATTACGCAGGATGCGGCATGGCGACGCGGCCAGGAAATTCCGCTGAAAACCACGGTGGATGAGGCGCTGGAAAAATGTCCATCAGTCCGCAAAGCAATCGTATTGCGCAGGACAGGAACCAAGATAGCAATGCAGGCGGGCCGCGATCTCTGGTGGCATGCAGAAATGGAGCAGGCCAGCGCCGTTTGCCCCGCCGAGCCGCTCGATGCCGAACATCCCCTGTATATCCTCTATACTTCCGGGACCACCGGAAAGCCAAAGGGAATTGTGCACACTACCGGCGGCTATGCTGTGCACACGTATCTGACCAGCAAGCTGGTCTTCGATCTCAAGGACGACGACATCTACTGGTGTACCGCGGACATCGGCTGGGTCACGGGGCACTCCTATGTGGTGTACGGTATTTTGCAGAACGGTGTTACCTCGGTGATGTACGAAGGCGCGCCAAACTATCCCGAGAATGACCGCTTCTGGAAGATCATCGACGACCATCAAGTGAGTGTTTTCTATACCGCGCCGACGGCCATTCGCGCCTTTATTAAGTGGGGCGACGAATTTCCCAATCGCCACAAACTCACCAGCCTGCGCCTGCTGGGCAGCGTGGGAGAGCCCATCAATCCCGAGACATGGATGTGGTATTCCTCCGTGATTGGCAAGAGCCGCTGCCCCATTGTGGACACATGGTGGCAGACCGAAACAGGCGGCATCATGATTGCCTCCATTCCGGGGGCCGTCCCCAACAAACCGGGCTCGGCCAGCAAGCCTTTCTTCGGCATCGTGCCCGATATCGTGAATCAGGACGGACAGCCGGTGTCGGAAGGCAATGGCGGCCTGCTCATCATTCGTAAGCCATGGCCTGGCATGGCGCGCACCCTCTACAACGACCCGGATCGCTACGTAAAGCAATATTGGTCTACCATTCCCGGTGCGTATTTCACCGGCGATGGCGCCCGCTGCGATGCAGATGGCTACTACTGGCTGATGGGTCGCGTCGATGATGTGATCAATGTTTCCGGGCATCGGCTGGGAACCATGGAGATCGAATCGGCGCTGGTGGCGCATCCCAAGGTGGCGGAAGCCGCTGTGGTGGGCCGACCCGATGCGCTCAAGGGGCAGGCGATTGCGGCCTTCGTGACGCTGGAGTCACAGTACAAGCCATCGATCCCCTTGAAAGATGAATTGCGCGCATGGGTCGCAAAAGAGATTGGCGCGCTGGCCCGCCCGGACGATCTTCGTTTCACCGACAGTCTGCCGAAAACGCGCTCCGGAAAAATTATGCGGCGGCTGCTGCGCGAACTGGCCGAAACCGGCGAGGTGAAGGGTGACACCACGACTCTGGAAGACCTTGGCATCCTCGCGCGCTTGCGGGAACAGGAAGAATAGCCCAACACCGCCTGCTCCGCATCAATGCCAGTAAATGGGCTGGGGCGCGGTTGCCGACAGGTCCACTTTCACCGGCGAAGCAATCGCCGTCAATGTGTTGTAGTCGAAGTCGCGATAGAGGTCGAGACACATCAGCTCAGGAGCTTCATCGAAGGTGAGCGGATGGTCAAAGGCATACTGGAAACTGTGGATCGAGTCTCGCGCTTCCAGCTTCGAAAACAGTGCGGGCTGAATCGCCGCGGCCACCATGGCAATCGTTTCAGAGCGCGGCCCCGTGGTGATGAGGCGGACAGGCGGTACACGCGAGTCGACGTGCGTCGCATAGTTGTTCGGGGTGGAGGATCCATGATCCAGATCCTTACCGAGCCAGCCAACCACCGCGTTGATCTGTGCTGATTCCAGGCCCAGCGAACGTTCGCCGAGTGCATCTAAAAGCAGCGCGAGAGCTCCCACGCGGAGCTTGTGTGCGGCGGCGGGATCCACCCCAAAAAACAGCGGATCGAGCACCAGCACACGCTGTCCGCGGTCCACTGCATCGGCAACGTCCACCACTGTCGACGGCATGCCGGAATCCGAAATCATGATGGTTGTTGGCGAGGTTTCCGGGTCTGTAATCGCACGGAACAGCACCCCGGCAGCGCTGAGCCCGTTGCTGAATTCGAAACGATAGGCATGGCTTTCCAACCCCTTTTCATGGGTCGCACTGATCGCCCATGCGTGCGTTACTGTGACGGGATCGTAGCGCACGACCTTCTTCAATAGCATTCGCTGCGAGTCGGCCCACTGAGCGCCGGGTTGTACAGGAACTTCATGATGGATCTGTTTTGCCAGGGATTGCGCCAGCGACAGAATGGTGAGATTATCTTTCGGAATCCCAACAACAAGATCCTCGAGGCTTAAGACATCCGTATCCGTGTTGGGAAGCTCATCGGGCGACGCATCGATGTGAAATACAGAATCGAAGAATTTATACGACGCTTCGCGATTGTCGCGCCCATAGTTGTGGGTGCCCGGGTCCAGGTTCAAGTGCCACTGCAGATTCTCGGGCTTGCCGTATAGCTTGAAGAATGGCTGGATGTCGGTATAGACCCCCTGCTTGACAATCCCGGCTCGGAAGCAGCAATCGTCCATCGCGTTATAGATCAGCAGTGTTGGCCGTGGTGCGCGCGTCGCCATCAGCTGTGCGTAGTCCACCCCCTCACGAAAATCAGGGGGGTTCTGCTCCGCGTCGTCTCCGGCATATTCGGGATGTTCGATCGACGTTGTCAAGGAACTGAATCCAGCCACTGGAACCGAGGGCCCTACCCGCGTGTCGAGCGAGCTGAGCATGATGGTCTGCCAGCCGCCGCCGGAAACTCCCGTGACACCGATGCGGGTGCGGTCTACCTCCGGGTCATCATAGAGATAGTCGAGGCCGCGGCGCATTTCAAGGTAAAACAGGCCCGCTCCGTTATAGCCAGCGAGGTCGAGCAATTTGATATTGTCGTGTGCATTTCCCGGTTGGTCGAGTTCGCCAAAGTCAAACCATTCCAGGCTGAGTGCCAGGATTCCGCGGCGCGCATAGTTGATGCATCGCTTCTGCTTGTGCGCAACCGCCTTGCCTCCGGCTCCGTGTCCATTCACATTCAAAATCGCCGGCATCTTGCCGGACATGTGTTCGGGTTCATAGAGCAATGCCGTCGAGAAAAACCCCGGAACGATCTCATAGCGCAGCTTGACAATTCGATAGCCATTGCCTTCAATCACGCCTGTCTTCTCAAACTGCGGCGCAGACTCAACCCATGACTGCGGCCATCCGTGATAGAGAACGGAAAGTTCATGCGCCCGGATACGCGCCGCCTGCGCATCCCACTGCTGCGTCGTCGCGGGCAACTCCAGCGGAGGCACTTTTTTTAGCATGAAGTGCCGCAGTTCATCGGATAAGAGATCGGGCGACTGCAGGTGTTGGCTCAGCAGTGGCCGCACCAGCGTGCCATCCGCCTGCGCGTGGGCGGCGCCGGCCACGCAAATCGTAATCAAGGCTGCCAGGAGAAAACGGACCATAGAAAACTTCATAGCTAGCTCTCCTGTTGACAAGGTGCTCGGGTACCGTGGATGTGGATAAGGTTGCTCTCAGTCTATCCAGAGAGATGCAAAAACCGGAAATCCAATCGCGAGCACTTTATACTGCGAAGGATTGGAGTCTCTCCCGAGTGAAGTCAAAGTCGCCGGTGGAAATTGCAGGCCCTTCCCGCAGTCATCTGCCTGCGTTGGACGGCCTGCGCGGGCTGGCGATTCTCCTGGTGCTGGTCGCGCACCTCATGCTGTTCAACAACCACACCGGCAGTCGGTTCGGCGATTCGCTCTCCGCGCTGCGTGGCCTGGGCTGGGTTGGCGTCGATCTCTTCTTTGTTCTTTCCGGATTTCTTATTACCGGGATTCTGTATGACACGCTCCACGACCCGCAATACTTCCGCAGTTTTTACGTGCGGCGTTTTTTGCGCATTTTTCCCCTCTACTATGGATTCTTGTTCTTCTTGCTGATCCTTGGGCACTGGCTGCATTTTGCCTGGGGTGGACGGCAATATGTGCTGCTCGCCTACATGCAAAACACCAGCCTGTGGTTTCCAGTGACGGATTTTCATCCTGGCGTGTGGGCGGACCTCGACCATTTCTGGTCGCTCGCGGTGGAAGAGCAGTTTTATCTGTTCTGGCCGCTACTGGTATTTCTGGTGCGCGGACGCCGCTGGCTGATCGCGCTTGCTCTGACGCTCTCTGCTGTTGCGCTTCTGCTGCGGATCGCGCTCTATCTGCGTGGCACGTCGCCGCTGCTGATCTTTATGTTCACGCCCTGCCGTATGGACACGCTGCTGCTGGGCGGCTGCGTGGCGCTGCTGATTCGCGGCAATAGCGCCTGGCTTCCGCGCCGGGGGATGGTTCCGCTGGCGCTGGCATGTGCAGGCATCATTGCCGCCTACACCCTGTGGCACTTGGCCGGTGATATGCGCGATTTTTTCTTCGGCGCCACCTTCGGTTACACGGTCATCGCGGTCGGTTGCCTTGGCCTCCTGGTTGCGGCGCTGGAGCCGGCAACCGTCGCGAATCGGATTTTTCGTTGGCCGTTTCTCCGTAGCCTGGGCAAGTACAGCTATGGCATCTACGTGCTGCACATATTCGTCGCCCGTCTGATTGCGGTGCTGACATCCCAGATGCTCGGCACCAGCTTGCGCATTTTCCTCACGCCATATTTGCATTCCAGGCCGCTGGCCGTGGTGTTGGAGTTTTGCGTCAATGCTGCCGCGGTATATCTGGTCGCCTATCTTAGCTACAACCTGTACGAAGTTCACTTTCTGCGGCTGAAACGATATTTTGGCTACCGTGGGACGCCCAGACAAACCGTGGCCTCTAAAAGAGTTGCAGCGGAATAGGTTGCTTGCCGACACAACCTGTGCCCACTCCTCAGCTATACTTCCCTATGGGAAGAATCTCCTGCCAACTCAGCGCATCTGCTTATGTGGGCGCCGGAAGATGGCTCTCGTCCTAAACCACCATGGGCAACATTCTCGATACCATTCATTCTCCATCCGATGTCAAGCAGCTCAGCCTGCCACAGTTGGAACAGCTGGCGCAAGAGATTCGCGATCGTATGATTGCGGTCCTCGCCAAGACCGGCGGCCATCTTGGTCCCAATCTGGGCGTGGTGGAGCTGACCCTAGCCTTGCATGTTGTCTTCGATACTCCCAGGGACCATTTCGTTTTTGACGTTAGTCATCAGGCCTACATCCACAAGCTGCTGACCGGGCGGCGCGATCGCTTTGAAACCATGCGCCAGCCCGCCGGGCTGAATGGCTTTATGCTGCGCACCGAAAGCGAGCATGACGTCTATGGCGCTGGCCACGCGGGCACGGCCTTGTCGGCGGCCCTGGGGATGGCAGTCGCTCGCGACATGAGCGGCGGCAAAGAGCACGTCATCGCGCTGGCCGGAGATGCGGCATTTACCAACGGCATTTCCTACGAGGCGCTGAACAATGTTGCCAGCCAAACCAAGCGGCTGATCATCGTGCTGAATGACAATGAATGGTCGATCGATCGTAATGTGGGCGCCATTTCCTCCTACCTGCATCGCATCGTCACCAATGAACGCTACGCCTACCTGCATGATCGCGCTGGACGCTTGATTGAAAAGATCGGCGGCAAAACGGTCGGCCATGTTGTCCGCCGCGCTGAAGAAGCCGCGAAAGGGTTGTTGCTGCCATCCTTGATCTTTGAGGAATTTGGCCTCACGTATTACGGCCCCATCGACGGTCACAATCTAGGTCTGTTGATTGAAACCTTCCGCTTCCTCAAGACCCAGAATCGCCCTGTCATTCTGCACGCGCTTACCCAGAAGGGACGAGGCTTTCAGCCTGCGCTCGACAAACAGAAGAAATTTCATGGACTGGGGCCATACGATCCTGAGACCGGCGAAACCATGCCCACCGGCCAGAAGGCCTACTCGGAAGTGTTTGCGGAAACGATGGTCAAGCTGGCCGATCGCAACGACAAAGTGGTTGCCATCACCGCCGCGATGCCGAATGGCACCGCGCTCGATCTCTTCCGTCCCCATCACCCCAAGCGCTATTTCGATGTGGGCATCGCGGAAGAGCACGCCGTCATCTTCGCGGCCGGGATGGCCACAAAAGGCCTGCGTCCATTCTGCGCGATCTACTCCACGTTTTTGCAGCGCGCCTACGACCCCATCATTCACGATGTATGCCTGCAGAATCTGCCCGTCGTCTTTTGCATGGACCGCGCCGGACTTTCCGGCGACGATGGGCCTACACATCATGGACTCTTCGACATTAGCTACTTGCGCGGCGTGCCGAACATCATCATCATGGCGCCGAAAGATGAAGACGAATTAGCCGACATGTTACAGACCGGCGTGGAACACGACGGCCCCTCCGCGATTCGCTATCCGCGTGGGACCGGTCCTGGCGTCGCCGTCAAAGAGCAGCCGGTTGCGCTCCCCATCGGCAAGGCCGAGGTGCTGCATGAGGGCAGCCAAATCGCCGTCTGGGGCCTCGGCGCGCTCGTTCCCATGGCGACTGCCTTTCGCAACCAGTTGGAACGCGAAGGATATTCCGCCGCGCTGATCAACGCCCGCTTCGCCAAGCCGCTCGATACGGATCTGCTGGAGGACTTCGCCCGCCGCGTCGGATTGATCGTCACCTTTGAAGATCACGTGTTGATGGGCGGTTTTGGCAGCGCCGTGCTTGAGTATCTGTCGAGCCGCAACCTGCGTGTGCCTGTAGTGCGGATCGGATGGCCCGATGCCTTCATCGAGCATGGCAAGGTCGATCAATTGCGCGAGAAGTATGGCCTCTCCGTCGCAGCGGCGCTGGAGCAATCGCGCCCATTTCTGAAATCCCTCGCCCGCAAACGCTTCGCCGTCACTGGCTGAGGTGTCGTGAAACAACAGACCAGGCAAACCCTTTCTTAACGTGGCATGGACAACTTTTTTATTTACTTCCGCATCCTTCCCGGTCGATACTGGCAGCGCTCCATTGAAACCAGCCTCAGGGGAAGGGGAGGATACGATGCAGAAGCAGTTCTGTTCCATGGTGGCATTGCTGGCGCTGTCGGGCGCGGCGCTGGCGCAAACACCTACGCCGCCGCCAGTCAAAATAGGCCTATGGCAGACGACCAACACCATCACGGTGTCCGGCATTCAAATGCCCCCGGATGTCGCTGCGCGCCTTCAGGCGATGGGCAGGCCGTTGCCCACAGCGCAGCCACGCACAGTTGTTACCCAATCCTGCCTGACAACTGAAAAGTGGAAAAACATCTTTACCGACATGCAGCGGGACCACGATTGCCACTTCACGAACTTGCATCAGACGTCGGACAGCATGTCAGCCGATATGGCTTGCACGTCAGGCGACAGCAGGATGGGTGCCCACTCCATAGGCCACATCGACGTAAGCTTCTCGGGCACTGAGAAGATGCACGGAAAAGCGCACATCGAGACGATTGTCCAGTCACAGGCTCAACCGATCTTGATGGATATGAGCTTCGACAGCGCATACCAGGGATCTGACTGCCAGGGTATCTCTCCCGACTCAGCCAAGGTCATCCGTTAGAGCATTTTCACGGGTAGTGTAATGTTTTGGGCGACCCATCCCGGCGCAGCTAGAATGGGATAGAACGGTGCCCACGTCACAGTAACAGTGAAAATCCATTAGACGGACCTCATGGCAGGTGTCGCTTCGGGCACCCACCCTTGGGGCTCCGTTTGTCGCGTTGTCGCCGCTCGTAGGTTGGCAGGATTCAGAAAATTGGTGCGCCGTGCGTGACCCGTTGCAAACATTTGTCGCGCACGGTGCACTGCTGTCACGGGCGGCTCGCGGGCAACTCTCTCAGTCGCCGCTCAGCGTCGCTTCGGTTTCAGGACGGGTGAGAAATTGCGGCGAATTTGTAGTTGCATTCCTGGTCCGCAGCGCGGTAAGAAGCGCCGCCCCGCCCACAATCAGGTTGGCCACGATCACCGGGTTCGCGCCCATCCTTATTCCGTATGCGAGCCACAACAAGGCGGCCGCCGCCTGAGTTTTCTTCAGCATCGATGTGCTTGGCACGAAATACGAGGCGGTCTGCACCGCGGTCGCGATCCATCCAAACCATGCGACTGTCACTGCAGTTCTCCCTCGTATTCGGAGGCGGCGTTGCGAATCGTGAGCCAGTCTGTGCGCACCCGGTCCCAGTTCTGCAACAGGAACCCTCCCGAATTGAAGAAGGAACGGACCTGCATCGAGGTCCACCCGGCGACATCCTGCAAAATGGGCACCAGGACTCCCAATGCGTCGTCGCTGAGGATAGTGCGCTTTGCAATCTGCGTGATGAATGGATTTTCTGAAACCGCGATGGTCAATCCATCCAGCCGGTTGACGTGCAGCATCACATTTACGTCGGAGCTTCCATCGCCGACATAGACGATGCGGTCGTGACCGAGCGCCAGCTTTGCCCGCAGTTCCTCCACCACCACCACTTTGCCGTACCCGGCTGGAACCCGGATAATCGACTGAATCTCACCGGTGTCGGGATCGTAGCGGAACTGCGTGCCGTAGATATTCTCCGGCGCGACAATGCCTTCGAGCGCCGACATGATGACTTCTTCCGGCGCGGCCGAAACCACATAGAAGGAAAAATGATAGTCTTCGAGCTGCTGCAGCAGTTCCAGCATGAGCTGGATATTTTCCTTGAGGCGGATGCGCTTTCCAACTGCCGTCAGATGCTCCCTGCGCACCCGGCGGTATTCCGGATCGTGCAGAAGCAGATAGGGCAGCTCCCCACCCTGTTGGATCAGGTGGATCTTGGATAACCCTGCGACCCGCTGCTCGAAATCGCCGATGCCCAGCATGTCGCTGAGGACGATTCCAGAATCGTTGAAGCTGAGCGTCTGGTCGAAGTCGCTGACCAGAAGCATCTCTCGTTTTCCGGCACTTTGCTCGCTTGTCATGTGACCTCCTAGTTTTCCGAATGGGTGTCTCTGCCGCCTTCGGATCGTACACGGTCTCAATGTTGCTATATCAGCTTGGAAGAAAAGTGTCTTGAAGCTACTCTACCGGCTTCGCTTCTCGCTGTCGAGAATAATCTGCGCACGGCTTGTGAAAATGCTGCCACAAACATTTATGCCTCTTTAGAATCAATGTCATTTCCTTGCGATATAGCTGTGAATATTAGATAAAGATCATTCTCGTCAGATGATCCTTCGCTTAGCCGCGTCATTTGTGCGGCCTCACCGAAAGTAGCTGGAAACCTGTCCGCCACTCCCGCGTCTTGAAAAAGTTGCTATATAAGTTGTATTATTTTAGGATGGCGGATCACGCGATTGTCCGGGACACTCCCAAATACCGTCAGATTTTTAAGCGCCTGGCTCGCGACATTGCCTCCGGCAAATACGTGGAAGGTCAGAAACTTCCCAGCGAGGCCACCCTGGTGCGCCAGTTTGGAGCATCCCGCATTACGGTGGGCCGCGCCGTCCGCGAACTCAAAGACCATGGACTGGTGCAGCGAGTCGCGGGTTCCGGCACCTATGTGCAAACCCATCCCATCGGAGACTCGGGTGCGCTCTTCGGTTTGTTGATTCCGGATCTCGGAGAAACCGAAATCTTTGGACCGATCTGCCAGGGGATGGCCGCCGCGCCTGAATCTTCTCGATATGGTTTGCTCTGGGGGCAGGTGAATTCCGTTGGCGCAACGAAAGAAGAACAGGGGCTCAGCTTATGCCGTCAATTCATCGAGCGAAAAGTCTCGGGCGTGTTCTTCGCGCCCCTGGAGCTCCCGCCTGGGAAAAATGAAACCAATCTGTCCATCGTCACGGCCCTTGATCGGGCGCATATTCCCATCATCCTGCTCGACCGTGCCATCCTGCCATTTCCCGAGCCGAATCGCTACGACCTGGTAGGCATCAACAACCGGCGCGCGGGCAGCCTGGCCACGCAACATCTGCTCAATCGCGGCTGCCGACAACTCCTATTTGTTGCGGATTTGAGCGCGGCATCCACAGTTGAAGACAGAATCGCGGGCTTTCGCGAGACGCTGCTTAGGCACGATCTACCTGTAACAACGCATTCTGTTCAATGTCTACCTTCTATTGCAAATGGCGCGTTGAAGGAGATGTTGGAGTCGCTGCGTCCGGACGGCTTTATCTGCGTCAACGATCGCACCGCGGGACGGCTCATGCAGGCCCTGCTGGCCTTGGGGTACCATGTGCCCAGCGATTTTAAAATGGTGGGAATTGATGACGTGGAGTACGCGCAGTTATTGCCTGTACCTCTGACCACGGTGCGCCAGCCCTGCCGCGAAATCGGTCAAGCGGCGATGGCGGCCATGCTCGATCGAATCCATCATCCCCATATGCTCCCCCGCGATATTCTTCTGGATTGCCAGTTGGTGGTGCGAGCATCCTGCGGCACTTGATAGAACTGCCGAGGTTGGGGCCGAGTTTACTGGTTTTCATTATCGGCAATAGCAACTTCCGAATAGCGACAATCCGGAACTGGCAATTCACAGTTCGCGAAATGCCCTGATATCGCCAACTGAGGATTACTTCCGGTTTGTCCGTAAACCGCCAAGAACGAATCCTGAGCCTGATGATGAGATTGGATAACCTACTAAGGGACACCTGCTATTGAACCGTCGGTCTCCCCGTTGACTCCTGTTGGCGAAAACGCGCGTCACATTCCGGACCGATGATGCCTTCCTCCTCAGTCACCACTGGCCTCAGGTAGCGGGATGAAGTAACAACGCCCTCGTCTAGGGAATCCTGCCGCACGAGTTGGCCGAATCCATAGACAAGAACCACTATCGTGCGGCCTTCCGGATTCGAAGTGGTTAACAGTGGCAATCGCTTCAGGCGCAGGTATTTCTCTATTTCAACGCGCGGCGGGAGACCGGAGGCTTGCCGGATCTCATTGAACCGTGGCCTCATCAGATCGTCTTGCGGCCGAGGCGCCATCGTGATCGGTGCGGGATACTGGACATCGCCATTCCTAATCCTTCCACTCTGAATGCTGCCCAGAGTGCCGTTCGTCTCATAATTCCCCGACCCAAAGACGAACTGCGGACCGGCGCGGAAGATCCGCACGATCGAGATGGAGGTTAGCGGAGGAACGTTGGCGGGGACAGCGGGAACTGGGTCCGGAATTTCGCGCCCGATGTCTGGATGCGCGCTTTGAAGAAGAACCTGGATCGAGGACCAATAGGTTGCAACGGGGCGATTATAGCGGCACTCCTTCTCAACAATGATCGCACCGAAGGGCCCGGTTACGATCTGGTCATCTTTTACCGTCCTTTCGAGGACATCCCGATCCGCCTCCAGATACAGAAGCCTCCGCACGTCTGCGCTCCGGTCTTGCCAGGTGAGGTGGTTGACAAGCGTGAGCCCGGTCGCAGTATGGAAAAACATGTAGTACGAGCCGGTGGCTGGATGTCGCAGCGATTTGGGGCCAACGGGAATGAGGTGCTGTTCGGTGTCGATCTTCATTTCGCGAACGAAGTAGTTTGTTGGTCTGTACCCGGAACATGACACGGTCATCACGATAAGTGCTGCATAGAGAGCGGGCGTTTGGGAGATGCGACTCACAGGCACGATGTCCTTTCTCATAGCTGCTTTTTGTCTTTCCTCGAATTATAGCTAAGGGCCATTTCAGATACGCGTGACCGATTGTTGGTGTATGGCCGGCAATCCGGAAGCTATTCTGACTTGCTCATTCTGAATTGACGCTAAATCGACTTGGACGAAGCCGCTGTGTGCGGACGCGGCGGACGCCGGGCGGCGGGTTCGCTTTGGTTCGTTATCCTCGAGTCAATGGGAAACCGGAAGCAATCCATCAAGACACTCAGTCCGCGATTTGGCGAATCGGCTCGCCATGCATGACAATATGGGCATGGTTCGCAAACATTTGCTGCGGCATGCTTATTGGAGTGCACTGCTCTGTGCCGCGGGGTTTTTCTTCGTCCCGTCTTCTTCGTTCGCACAAAAAACGTTGGTTCAAAAGACGGATGCGATCGTTCGAAATACTGACATCAACATCAACCTATACGGGGCTTTCCCGATGACGGCAACCGGATCTGTTCCCGTGGACAGCACGACCGGCCAGCCGATTCCGGGCACCACAGCCCTGAAGCAATCCGCCGACCCGGCTCCGGGATTCAGAATTGGGGTGCGCCACATCTTCAGCCCTATTTTTGGCCTGGAGTTCAACTTCGGCTATAACCCCGCGACCCAGCATTTCTCTGGCGCCACGCCCAATCAGGATGGGCCGGTGTACTCTCACGCCAAACCGCTTACCTTCGACTACGTCGTAACTATGCCGCATCTATTTCATGGCTTCCAGCCATTCGCTCTCGGCGGGGCCGGATTTATTTCCTACAATATCTCCAGCTACGTTGAATCGCCCCCGGGGGCGCCTTCCTTGGCGGTCAAGCCGATCATGAATCCTGTGGCTGAATATGGATTTGGGGCCGATTATCACCCCTCGCAATTTCCCGCGATGATGTCGATGAGGTTTCAGTATCGCGGCTTGGTGGGTCATGCGCCAGGCTACCGCAATCCGCTTCTCGCCACGAATAGTTTGATCAACATTGCCGAGCCGCAGGTGGGCCTGGTGTTCAAGTTCTAGTCTTGCCTCCCCAGGGACCCAACCGTGCTGCAACCGGCCTGGGGACGACCGGCACGACAAGCTCGCCCCGACCGCCGGCGCCGAGTCATCTCGAGCACCATCGCTGGCTGGAGCTGATTGGCGCACTCAAGCTGCTGAAGGGCGCATTCTTTGTGGCGCTGGGCTTTGGACTGCTGCGCATGATCCATCGCGATCTGTATATGTTTGCTTTGCAGATGGTCGAGGCGCTGCACCTGGATCCCGATCGAATCGCGATAGCCAGGCTGCTGGAAAAGGCGTCCCTGCTGAACGTTCATCGGCTGAAGCAGTTGAGCGCCCTGGTTTTTATCTACGCCGCGCTGGATTTCATTGAGGGCACAGGATTGGTGCTTGAAAAGCGCTGGGCAGAATACTTCACCCTGGTCCTGACGGTGGCTCTGTTGCCGCTGGAAGCGATCAAGCTGATCCGTCATCCCAATCACTGGACCCTGTTCCTCCTGTTGGCAAACATTCTGATTGCCATCTATCTTGCCTGGCTGGTATTGCCACAGCGACCCTCCGCCGGTCAGTCTTCCATCCACTGAGTCTGCGGCTCGCGAGAGCGCACCATTGCAAACCCGCTCTCCAAACTTGTCGTCCCTTTTCCTATCCATCCAGGTCGTCCTGCAGATGACTCGATGCAAGCTCAAAGGCACTGGCAGAACCTGACTTGTCAACACCATCGGCGGGGCTAGTTCGCAGCCAAAGCCACAATTTCCGGAGTTTTCCTAGACCCAACACAAATAAATTCTTTCGTCAACAGAATTTTTTGTTGGACAACCGCAGTCTTTGCGATACAGTTGTGGACGAAAGTGGTCTAAAGTGGTTATGTGAGATTGAAGCTCGTGCGGTCCTGGTGAAAAGTGGAGCCGGGTTCGAGATCTCTCGATTTCTACCGGATGTAGGGAAGAGGCACATGGCATGTTTCGCGGCAATCATCCAACCCGGGTTGATGAGAAGGGTCGTCTGAAGCTGCCTGCGGAATTCAAGCGCCACATTGAAGAGAAGTACGGGAACAAGTTCTACATCACCAGCAAGGACGGAAAAACAGCGGAAGTTCATCCCATCGAGGAATGGGAAAAGATCGAACAAAAACTGGCTCTGATGCCCAACTCCAATCCGTCGAAGAAAAAATTCCTGGATCTGGTCAGCTACTACGGCCAGATGGCGGAAATGGATACGCAGGGCCGGGTGTTGGTGCCACAGATTTTGCGGGAGTCGGCCAAGGTGATCGGCGACGTGGTGGTGTTCGGGAAACTGACCTACCTCGAAGTCACCAACCTGGATGCCTTCCGCCAGAACATGGAAGCCAATCCGCTGACGGAGTCGGATGCGGAAGCGCTGGCCAAGTTCGGGTTATAGCAGTGGAAGAAATCGCCCCCCAGGGGGCGCACGGTCGAAGTCGACGACATGTGCCGGTTCTTTTAGAAGAAGCAATCGAATATTTACGAATCCTGCCGGGCGGCACCTACATGGATGCAACGCTTGGCCTGGGTGGGCATAGCACAGCTATTGCGCGCCTGCTGGGTCCGGGAGGCCACCTGATCGCATTCGATCGCGATCCGGAGGCCATCGAAAGCGCACGAGCGAGATTCGCGGCATTGCGGGCGGAAATGAACGACCAGATGCCCCGCATCACGATCCACGCGGCAGCTTTCGCGGAAGCGGCGAGCTGGGTGGAACCACAAAGCCTCGACGGAATTTTGGCCGACTTTGGGGTCAGCTCGCTCCAACTGGACACGGTACAGAGAGGATTCAGTTTTCAGGCAGACGCACCGCTCGACATGCGGATGGACCCGCGCAGCGGAGTGACTGCCGAACAAGTGGTAAATCAGGTGAGCGAAGAGGATCTCGCAAATTTGATTTACGAATTCGGAGAAGAGAGGAGGTCGCGGAGAATCGCCAGAGCAATTGTCAGGGCGCGGCCGGTAACAACGACGGCACAACTCGCCAAAGTGGTTACAAGCAGCGCCCCGGCAATACACAGCGATCGGATTCATCCCGCGACACGGGTGTTTCAGGCCCTCCGAATTTATGTTAACGGGGAACTCGATCAGATCGCTTCCTTGCTGCAGCAGGCGCCGCAGTTATTGCGGCCGGCAGGAAGAATGGTGGCCATCAGTTTCCACTCGCTCGAAGATCGCATTGTCAAAGATGCCTTCCGAGCGGGAAAGACCAGCGGCATCTGGAAGGTGTTGACACCGAAACCAGTGACCGCGACGGAAGAAGAAATTCGCAAGAATCCGCGCGCTCGCAGCGCCAAGTTACGGGCGGCGGAACGGGCAGAAATGCCGGCAAAAGGCGGTAAGCAGCCGGTGAAACAGCAGGACAAAATTTTGCGGCGCAGCTGGAGTGGCGGCTAAGCCGAACAAGATCGGGCCGGGCTCGTCCCACCCTTCTTTCAGGCGAAAGAACAGCATACAGTGAACGTCCCCAATCCCACCAGCTCAACGAGCCTGGCCCGAGTGGTGAGGGGGATGCCTGAGGGTGAGGACGACGGAAGTGGCAGCAAACGAAATGAAGGCCAGTGCAACGGCACATGGCCAGCGGTCGCAACGAGAGGGCAGTCGGTAGCGGTGCCGGCCCCATCGTTCAACTTCAACCAATCATTCGAGGAGGAACAGCATGTCGCATATCTATGATTTTTTCGACAATCACATGGAAACATGGGGAGCAGTTCTGTTTGGGATTTTTGCCGTTGCAGCCTGTGTCGCCGTGGCAGCTGCGCTCAACGGAATGCTCTAGTCCGTACCGCTTCCGGGCGAAGCGGTATTCATCAGCCCGCAGGTCAACCAGGAACCACACAGTAAAGGAAATGCTATGGCAGCAGCAGGCGTCGTAATTGATAGACTTCGGGAGAAGGGTCAGTGGAGTGCCGAAGCAGTGATGGAACACAATCGCTGGCTGTTCGCGGCACAACAGCGCGCCCGTCGCGGACCCACTCCCGAGGTTTTTTTCGATAAGCGTCTCGACAATTCCCGCTTGGTCAAGGCAGAGGATCCGGTGCGTAAGCGTGAGATGCGAAGTTTCGCGGCTGCGGCGGTCTTCTTTTTTGCTCTGCTGATGGGCTATAGCTGGCAGCACTTCAGTTCCATCGAGTATGGATATCGTATCGAAACCGAGAAGGCGCAGTTGCAGCACCTGCAAGAGGAAAACCATCAATTGGGATTGACGGAAGCTCAACTGACCCGGTCCGAGCGGATCGATCGCCTGGCCCACCAGATCGGTATGCAGTCGCCGCAGCCTGGACAGATTGTCACTCCTGGCACGATGGATTCCAATGCGGGTACGCCGGTTCTGGCAGCGATGACCATTCCGGTTGTGCAGGCGATCCGATAAACTATTCTTCATCGGCCACGCAGTGTTGAGTGGCCGTAAGGCCCATCCAGCATGCAGGATCGAAACACGGTATGAGCCGGAAACCCAAGCAGGCGCTCTCCGCCCCCATCCCAAGGTTGCGATTCGTGGCCTTGATTGCCGTCCTCATCGTCTGGGTAGTGATCATTGCGGCTCGCCTGGTATGGCTTCAGGTGTTCCGTCATGCGGACTATGCGCAGCGCGAATTACGCCAGCAATCGCGCTCGTTTCAGATTGCTCCGCGGCGCGGCGTGCTGTACGACCGTAATTTGCAACCCCTGGCCATGACGGTGCTGGTCGACTCCGTCTTCGCGGTTCCCAGTGAAATCGCCGATAAAGATGCCACGTCCCACCAATTGGCCCGTATCGTCCACCAAGATCCGGAAGACCGCTTCACCACTGCCCATGACATCGATGCCCGCCTGCATCGCTCGCGCGACTTTGCATGGGTTGCGCGCAAAGTGGATGCCAGCGTGGCGGTTCGGGTACGCGCTCTTGGCCTGAAGGGTGTCTATTTCCAAAAGGAATTCAAGCGCTTCTATCCCGACAATCAGTTGGCGGCGCAGGTTTTAGGCTACGTCAGCATGGACGACAATGGCCTGGGCGGTGTCGAGCATCGATTCGATGCTTCCCTGCACGGCACTCCCGGCCGAGTGCTGACCGCGGTGGATGCGCGCCGGCAAACTTATAGCAGCGTAGACCGCGAGCCCACACCGGGCGAAAACCTGGTACTCACCCTCGACAATCACATTCAATTTCTCGCGGAAAAGGCATTGGATGAGGCGATGGTTCGCACCAAGGCGATGCGTGGAACGGTCGTTGTGCAGGACCCGAATACTGGGCAGATTCTGGCGCTGGCGGTCCGACCTACCTTCGACCCCAACGACATTCATGCCATTCGGCCCTCCATGCTGCAGGATTCGGCTGTGAGTGACGTGTATGAGCCTGGATCGGTATTCAAGCTGGTCACCTACTCGGCGGCGCTGGATCAGCATGTCATCACACCGGACTCGATGATCCATACCCTGGGTGGCCAGATCAATGTTGCGGGCCGCATCGTGCACGACGACCGCGATGCCATCCGCTACGAGAGCCACTACGGCAATGTGCTTTCGGCGACGCAGGCACTGGAACAATCGAGCGATGTAGCGGCAATCGAACTGGCGGAACTACTGGGGAAGGACCGCTTTTATCAATACATTCGCTCTTTCGGGTTCGGCCAGCGCACAGGGATCGAGCTTCCGGCAGAGACCCGCGGGTTGCTAAAGCCGCCAAAAAGGTGGAATCCTACAACGATCGGTTCCATTCCCATGGGGCAAGAGGTTGGAGTGACGCCGGTGCAATTGGTGACAATGGTTTCGACGATTGCGAATGGAGGCATATATCTGCCGCCGCACATTCTTCTGCAAAGCTCGGACGAGACAAAGCGCGGGAAGCTTGTTCCAGCGGCGTTTCATCCCGAGCATGAACTGCCGAACCCGCAACCCGAGGGCGCCCATCGAGTAATCTCGACACTGACGGCCGCGGAGATGCGCAAGATCATGGAAGGCGTGGTCCTGCAAGGGACTGGCATTCCCGCACAGCTGAACGGATACAGCGCCGCGGGCAAGACGGGAACGGCTCAGAAGATCGATCCACGCACCCATACATACTCCAAGACGAAGTACATTGCGTCATTTGCGGGCTTCGCGCCCGTGAACGACCCGGCAATCGCGATGGTCGTGGTGATGGACTCGCCGCAATACTCGATGCATTATGGCACTCAGGCCAGTGCGCCGGTCTTTCATGAGCTGGCGCAGCAAATCCTGGAATATCTGGGCGTGCCGCACGATGAGCCGATAAGGTCGTCGCAGGAGATGGCGGCAGTGGAGAAACATCCTCCAGCAGGCGATGCGCCGGAGGAACATCTGGACGACCTGAACTCCCTGTTTGACGAAGTGAACAACCTGCCGCAAGACGATCCTCTGCGCGCGCCGCCCAGCAAAGCGCCAACCGCCATTGCCACCGCCGATGCCGATGAGGCGCGCGCCTACATGCAAACCGTATCTGACAATCCGTCGATGTCCGCTCCGCCCCCCGGTACAGACGGCTCCGCCAGCGGAACTGTCTCCACCCCGGCGAGCGCACCGCCCGTCGAAAATCTCCCCCAGCAAAACAGAACCGCTCCAGCCCGGGATTCGTCTTCTCACGAAGCCCCTAGTTCCTCTGCCGTGACAGTGGGATCCGGAGCGCAGGTGACGATGCCAGGGTTCGTCGGCAAGCCGATGCGCGATGTGGTCGCGACAGCCGCGAACCTAGGTTTAAATCTCCGTGTCTATGGCAGCGGAGTGGCGTCCGCACAGGCCCCCGCGGCCGGTGCCCATGTTCCCGCCGGCACCACAGTTGTTGTGCGCTTCCAGCCATAATTCCCGCGAAAGATAGGTTCTTGAAACGCATCGAAGTATGCTTCAATGCAGAAGAACCAATTTTGGCCGGTCCATGATCGCAAATTCACCCATGCAGTTTGACGATCTCCTGCGCGGACTCGAAATTCGAGAGCGCACGGCATTGAATCCGCCTGTCATCGATGTGGTGTATGACTCGCGCCATGCCGCTCCGGGCGCGCTGTTCGTTGCCATGCAGGGTGGTACGACGGATGGCAACTCCTTCGTATTGGGTGCGCTGCACCAAGGCGCGATTGCAGTGGTCACCGACGCTGAGAGGACCTGGCAATTGCTGCGCACGACCCATCCCAACCTTGCCATCGCGCAGGTAGACCATGGCCGCCGCGCGCTCGCCGGAATCAGCGCCAATTTTTTTCACCATCCGGAGCGTCGTCTACGGTTATCCGGCGTGACCGGCACGAATGGCAAAACGACAACCACCTACCTGCTGGAGTCGATGCTGCGCAGTGCGGGCCGAAAGTGCATTCTTGTTGGTACCATTGAATACCACATTGCCGAGGAAATTCGACCCTCTCCGCATACCACGCCAGAATCGCGCGATCTGTTCCAGTTGTTTGCCGAAGGCGTGGCCGCGGGCGCGACTGAAGCGGTGATGGAAGTGTCTTCTCACGCGCTCGACCAGGGCCGTGTCTGGGGTCTGCATTGGGACACAGCAGTCTTCACCAACTTGACGCAGGACCATCTGGATTATCACGGAACGATGGAATCGTATTTTCAGGCGAAGGCGAAGATGTTTACCGGCGAAGGCTCGGCTCCGCCACGGATCGCCGCGATCCACATTGCAGACGACTACGGCCAGCGGCTCATCTCGCTGGCCCGCTCTACTGGATGCGAAATCGTCACCTATGGGTTGGACGACGGAGATTTTCGTGCGACAGATGTCCAATTAGCAGCCAACGGCACGCGCTTCCGTATGATCACTCCGGACGGAGAAATCGATCTGCATACCTATCTGCCAGGTCCGGTGAATGTGCTGAACCTGCTGGCTGCGTCCGCAGCCGCATTGGCGCGCGGATTGACGCGGGAAGAAATCGTGCGCGGGGTGGAATCCATTGCCTGCGTCCCGGGCCGTTTCCAGACCGTAGACTGCGGGCAGCCTTTCACGGTTGCTATCGACTACGCTCACACGGATGACGCGTTGCGCAATGTCACACGCCTGGCGCGCCAGTTGGCGGCTCCGCGCAACGGTCGCGTCATCACCGTCTTCGGATGTGGCGGAGATCGCGACCGCGCCAAGCGCCCGAAAATGGGCCGCGCAGCCGGCGACGGCAGCGACTTTGTTGTCGCCACCAGCGACAATCCGCGTTCGGAAAATCCCGATGCGATCCTGACGGAAATTCTGCCGGGTCTAACGGCAAGCGGAGTGAGGTTTACTGTCGAGCCGGATCGTGCCGACGCCATTCGGCTGGCCGTAGACGAGGCGCGAGAGAATGACGTTGTAGTGATTGCCGGCAAAGGCCACGAAAAAGTCCAGATCCTTCACCACTCCATCATTCCGTTCGATGATGTTGAGGAGGCGAGAGAGGCGTTGCTGGAGCGTTACGGAAAATCTAGACGCGTCCCGTTAGGATTGCCATGCAACTGAGCCTCGAACAAATTCGCGAATGGATGACTGCCGGGTTCGCGCCGAGGCCATCGAATGCGCCTCCGCCTCGCCTTGCGGCGGCCAACGCATCCGGCTACTCCATCGACTCGCGAACGATTCAGCCCGGCGACCTTTTCTTTGCCATACACGGAGAGCGCTTCGATGGCCATGAGTTCGTCCATGCAGCAATCGAGGCTGGCGCAATTGCTGCCGTCATTGCTGGTTCGCAACTTGGGCGCTACGACAGCGATGCGATGCGCAAGCGTCTGCTGCTCGTCGATGACCCGCTGGCCGCCATGCAGCGGCTGGCATCTTCCGTGCGTCGCCATTGGGGTAAACGTGTGATTGGCATTACCGGCAGCGCCGGGAAAACCACCACCAAGGAAGCCATCGCGCAGGTATTGGAGTGCCGTTTTCGCGTTCACAAATCTCTGGGGAATTTGAACAATCATTACGGCCTGCCGCTTCAGTTATTGCGGCTCCAGCCTGAGCATGAAGTTGCCATCCTGGAGATGGGCATGTCACGCGCCGGCGAGATTGCCGCCCTCTGCAAAATCGCAGCGCCGGACTGGGGCGTGGTGACGAACGTGGGCACTGCCCATGCCGAAAATTTTCCCGACGGTCAGGCAGGCATCGCCCGCTCCAAGTACGAACTGATCGCATCTCTGCCGCGTCTTGGCACTGCAATCCTCAATTGCGACGACCCGTATGTGCGGCAGTTTGGTCGAGACTTTCCCGGCAAGACAATCTACTTCGGCAAAGGAACATGCGCCGATCCGCGCGTGGAATCGATTACCCCGATGGGTGCGGAAGGCACAACCTTTACCGTGTTGGCGGACGAGCAGCGCGCGGAAGTCAAGCTCCATCTGCTGGGCGAACACAATGTCCGCAATGCGCTGGCAGGCATCGCGGTCGGCTTGGCCAGCGACATTTCGCTCGAAGAATGCGCCGCCGCCGTGGAGGCTATGACCCCGCCGGACAAACGTGGCCAGACGTTGCGGATTCGCGGCACAACCCTGATCAATGATTGTTACAACTCCAACCCGCAAGCCTTGCGCGCCATGGTGGACACGCTCCTCACCCTGCCCGCCGAGCGCACCATCGTGGTTGCTGGCGAGATGCTGGAACTGGGGCCTGAGAGTTCGAAGCTGCATCGTGAGTGCGGCGAGTACATGGCGAAGCGCGGCGTGAACTTCATTCTGGGCGTGCGTGGGGAAGCTGCATCGATCGTGACTGGAGCCAAGTCCGCGGGCGCGACGGCGATGTTCGTCGACACTCCCGAGGACGCGGGCGCGTGGCTCAACGAAAATATGCTCCCGGGCGACACTGTACTCCTCAAAGCCTCACGCGGCGTGCGATTGGAGCGCATGCTGGAAGGCCTCCAGCGCGAGGGATAGAAATCTCTCTGCCTACTCGGCTCCCGACGCCATCCACCCGTGCAGGTGCAGCCAGTTCTGCAGCAGTACTGGCCACATGCCCAGTTGTGGATTGTCCTGGCCCAGGCCCGACCCGTGACGACCTTGCTCAAAAATATGCATCTCTGCCGGAACACCTGCATGCAGCAGCGCTTCGTAGAACAAGACACTGTTCATCACTGGGACTGTCCCATCGTTGGTAGTGCTGAATAAAAACGTCGGCGGCGTTTGCGGCGTCACCTGCGTTTCGTTGGAAAGTTCATTTTCCAGCGTAGGATTGGGCTCCTCACCCAGCAGATTATGCAGGGAACCGTTATGCGTAATTCCGGGCTCCATGCTGATGACCGGGTAGGCGAGCACCATGAAATCTGGCCGGCTGCTCACCCGCTCGATTGGGTCCGTTGCATCGCGATTGCCTGCATCGAAGTGTGTGCCTACAGTCGAAGCCAAATGGCCACCGGCGGAAAATCCCCAGATGCCGATGTGATCTGGGTCGATTCCATCCTCCGCAGCATGGGAGCGCACATAACGAATCGCGCGCTGGGCATCGAGCAGCGGAATCGGATGATGGTACCGCGGGCCGTAGCGATAGGTCAGCACGAATGCGGCGACTCCGCGCGCATTCAGCCAATGGGCGACCTGCGTGCCTTCCTTATCCATTGCGAGCATGGCATACCCTCCGCCCGGACAAATCACAATAGCAGTCTGCGTAGGATTTTTGGCGGGCAGATACGGAGTGAGAATTGGCTTGTCGAGCGGCATGTCTCCGACCGCTCCCGGAGCGCCGTTCGGCCACAGGAGAATCGCCGTCGGCGCAGTAGTAGGCGAAGGCGCAGGAGTAGATTGCGCCGCCAAAAGAGAGGCGCAGGCAAACAGGCAAACCGTAAAGCGAGGGATCATGCGAAGAAAAGACATCTCAGTGGCTGGCCTCCGAAAGAACTGAAACACCATACTGTGGCAATGTGACGGACTGCACCGAGCCGCCGTTCAGCACATCCCGCATGGAACCGGGAAGGGTGACAGTCTGCGGGTCGGGAGCCCAATTTACCAGAATAAAAACCCTGTGGTCTTTACCGTAGCGCGGATCCACCTCGACCCCAGCTGGCACACCGGCCAATGCGGGAGTGACGCCGCTCATGTCCGTCATCCACCGCGCCAGCTTCGCCATGCCGGCCTCATCCATCCAAACGCCGACGTAGGTGATGCTGCCTTTGCCCACTTTGCGAGTGATGATGGCGGGTTTTCCATCGAGCCAGCCATTACTTTTGCCGTAAGTCTCCAGCACCTTGGTGTCCGGCGAACTCGTGCTCAATAGTTCCGCCCACAGCTTGCTGGTGTTGTCTCCAAACTGGCCGCTCACCGGGACGGGATTGATCAACGCATAGTATTGGTCCACCCGTCCGCCTAGCAACGGAACCAGCGGTCCGGGCTGACGTTCCGTCTGCAAGCCGTTGTCGCTGTTCTTCATCCCACTGCGTTGACCCAGGACCAGGTTGCCCCCCTGGCGCACATATGCGACGAGATTCTTCGCGGCCGCTTCCGACAGCACATTCAACCCCGGCGCTACCACCAGTTTGTACTGGTCCAGCGCAACCGTAGGCTGCACGATGTCGATCGACTGCGCGATGTCCTTCAATGGCTGGTAATAGCTCAGAATCTCAGCAATCGGGTCGTAATTTTTATTGTGCCGCTGCCAGTCGATGGCCCACACACTGGGGTATGTGTGCAGAAGGGCCACCTCGGATTTCGAAGATGTTCCCGCCAACGCAGGTCCAGCTTTGATGAAGTCTCTGCCGAGTTGTGCCACCTCAGGATAGAGAGGAACCGGCGTCCCGTCCGGGCCAACCAGCGTACCGTGGTACTCTTCCTGCCCGTTCAGATCGCTGCGCCACTGCCAGTAGCTCACCGCGTCGGCACCATGGCCAACATTCTCCCAGGCGAGCGCGCGCACTTCGCCCTGATTCAGATCGTTGTTGACGGGCGCCCAGTTCACGTGGCCTGGCTGCGTCTCCATGATCCAGAAGTTTTTCTGTTTGAAGCCGCGCGTCAGGTCATCCGTGGAACCGTTCTTGTAGGGGTCGACGTGGCCTTCGCCCACATAGTCGTCCCACGCCGCCAGGTCGAGATCCTTGGCGACAACGTAATGGTCGTAGCCCTGGAACCACCCCATCATATTGGTGGTGATGAACTGGCGCGGCGCAGCATTTTCGCGGATCGCGTCGAGCTGGTTCTTCTGGTAGCTGCGCCAGGTATCGCTCACAAAACGCTTCCAACTCAGCAATAATCCAGGATTGCCTTTGCTCGTTTCAATGGGGATCTGATTCCAGTTGCTGTAGGTCTGGCTCCAGTAGGCCGTGGTCCAGCGCGTATTCAGGTTGTCCAACGTGCCGTAGCGTTCTTTCACCCAGTTCTGAAAGTCGCTGCGCGTCTGCGGGTCGAACGAAACCTGAGCGTACTCGTTGTCGATCTGCCACCCGATCACATAGGGATTGTGGCCGAAACGCTTAGCCATGCGCGTAGCGATGTCTCGGGCCAGCTCGCGGTATTTTGGATTGTCCCAGTTGAATTGCTGGCGGTTTCCATGCTCAGCCTTGCGGCCATCCTCTTCCGTGCGCAGCGTCTCAGGATATTTCTGCGTCAGCCACGCGGGCGGCGCCGCGGTAGGCGTGCCCAGCACGGTGTAGATGCCGCGCTTTCCGGCTTCGTCGATGGCGCGTTCCAGCCAGTCGAATTGATAATCGCCTTCCGCCGGCTCCATCGTGCTCCACGCAAACTCGCCCACGCGCACAAAGCGGATGCCGGCCTTCTGCATAAGGTCGAGATCGGCGGGCCAACGCGATTCCGGCCATTGCTCCGGATACCACGCAGTGCCCAGCAGAATGGGTGGAGGCGGTGCGACTGTTTTCGGCGAAGACTGCTGCGCCGAAGCCAAAACGCACATTGCACATGTCAGGAACGCAAGCAGGGAAGACAGGACACTCGAAACCGTGGGCAGAAATTTCTTCATCGTGGTTGTTTTTTCCTTCGGGACGAATGCGACTTCTCAAGTCATACAGTTCCATGATCGACCCAATAGAACACCGATGCAGTCAAGAGAAGAGTCCACTGCGGAATGTATCATAAACACTCGGTAATTTTCCCGAGGGTTTTCATGAGCACAGATCCACTCGAACAGTCTGGTCCACCCGAACAGTCTGGCCAGTCCGCGCCGCACTTCCATCTGTTCACTGAAGAGCAGCAGCAACTGCGCCAGGAGATTCGCGACTTTGCCGCTCGCGAGATTGCGCCCAACGTGAGCCGCTGGGATGAAGCCAGCGAATTTCCCGTGGACCTTGTGAAAGAACTCGGTCGCATGGGATTGATGGGTGTTATTTTCCCGGAGGAATTCGGCGGGTCGGGCCTCGGCTATGTGGAATATGTCATTGCCATCGAAGAACTATCCCGTGTGGACGGTTCGATCGGCATTATTGTCGCGTCTCACAATTCACTGGCGACCAACCATATTTTTCTTGCCGGCACGGAAGAGCAGCGCAAAAAATATGTGACCCGGCTGGCCAGCGGAGAGTGGCTGGGCGCGTGGGGTCTCACCGAACCGGGCTCCGGGTCGGACGCGGGCGGCGCGCGCACCACCGCAGTGAAAAAGGGTGACCGCTGGGTGTTGAATGGCAACAAGACGTTCATCACCAACGGTCACTACGCGGATGTTTCTGTCGTCATTGCCGTCACGGATCGCTCGAAGGGTTCGCATGGATTTTCCGCCTTCATTGTGGAGAAAGGCACGCCAGGGTTTCGCTCCGGCAAGAAGGAAAACAAGCTGGGGCTGCGCGCCAGCGACACTTCGGAGCTGATCTTCGAAGACTGCGAGCTTCCAGCGGAAAATCTGCTGGGTCAGCAGGGCGAGGGGTTCATCGATTCCATGCGTGTGCTGGACGGCGGTCGCATCTCCATTGCCGCGTTGTCCCTCGGCATGGCCCAGGGCGCCTTCGACGCCGCATTGAAATATACCAAGGAAAGAAGGCAATTCGGCAAGGCGATCAGCGAGTTTCAAGGAATCCAGTGGAAGATCGCCGATATGGCCACGCAACTAGACGCGGCAAGGCTGCTCACCTTTCGCGCCGCGCAGATGAAAGACGCAGGCATGAAGACCACGCTGGAGTCAGCCATGGCCAAGCTGTACGCGAGCGAGGTCGCAGTGAAGATTTGCGACGAGGGCGTTCAGTTGCACGGCGGCTATGGCTTCATCAAAGATTATCCCGCGGAGAAGTTCTATCGCGATGTCAAGCTGTGCACCATCGGCGAGGGTACCAGCGAAATCCAGCGGCTCGTGATTGCGCGCGAGGTGCTGACGCGCTGAGCGCCTAACGGTAGACCGTGAATTTCACGTTGGATGCCGAACTGCTTTGACGGCTGGCCGATACGTTCCTTATGCGCCTGATTGGATTGCTGGGCCGAAGGCGGCTGGATGCGGATGCCGGCCTGTGGATTCGGCCGTCCTCCGGCGTGCACACCTTCGGGGATGCTCTTTGCCTTTGACGTAGTCGCGCTCGACCGCCAGCATAGGGTCCGCGCGGTCTGGCCCAGGATTCGTCCGTGGAGGATCAGCCCAGTGAGTTGGAAGATCCATTCTGTGGTCGAATTGCCTGCCGGATCGATCCAGCGGCGAGGCATCCAACCCGGAGACCAGCTCGAAATCCTGCCCGCGCCGTCGCAATAGCCGCGCGACCCAGATCCGCGCAGCTAGCCCCGGTCTGTTTCTGTGTCCGCGTCCCGTTCTACGGCTGAGCGTCTGCCGAGGCCGGAACCCCGCGCGAGATCTTGCGCAAAAGAAATTCTTGCAGCAATGCGGTTCCTGCGCCTGCGGCCAAGCCGATCAACGAATTGTCGATGGTCAATAGTACCCCGCGGTCGTTCGCGGGATAGTACGCGTTTGAGATCCCCGCCGCGGCCACCGTGCCCAGTACATTGGAGTAATTCGGCTGCCATTGGCCATTGTCTCCCTTGCAAATCGCAGTCGTCGAAATGGCATACAGCGCCCGCGAGCGGATGCTGCCCGTGCCTTTGTAAAAATAGCGCGGGTCCTGATGCAGGATCGATGGAAGAATTGCACCGCCGATCATGACCCCGATGAAGCCATCGGCATAGTTCGCGCCATACCGCTTGGCATAGCCCTCGATGCCCGGACCATACCCGCTGAAATCGTTTTGCCACTGCTCAATTCCCGCGATCACGCCGGAACCCAGAAAAGTCACGGGATCGATCGAGGTCCTCCACGCGAGCTGGAACTTCTGCTTCGAAGTTAACGGCTCCGCATTCCACACATAGGTGGTGTAGAAGTTGGGGACGATCCCGAGTACCCGCTGCTTCTCCTCCACATGCACTTGCTGTTCCGCCAGATCGTGCCCGGTGAACACCGCCGTGACGGTCGTGCTGGCGGTCGCGACCGCCAGCGCAATCGGCGGCACTTGATAATTTTGCCGCGGCTCCAGAACAATTTTGGTACAGGCCCAAGGCGCAAATCCATTCGACGTCACGGTGAGTTGAAACGTCCCTGCGCCCAGCCCAGTGAAATTGAAGGTTCCGGCGGCATCAGTCAGGACCGTGCGTTGCGATTTGGATGCTTCCGCCACCAGCGTGACCAGGGCGCCCGCAACGACATCTCCATCCGAGGCTGTCACGGTTCCGCGAATGCTTCCCATCGACGCAGGTTCTGCCGCGGCCTGCTCATTGCTATCCGGCGCCAGGTTGGAGGTGGCCGCTTGGCTGGAAGTCCCCGCCGCAACCGCAGTTGTAGAAGACGAAGTTGAGGGAATGGATGGCTCCGGAGCAGACTGCGCGTGCATGCGGGGACCATGCATCCCAGCCAGGAAGACGGTGAATATCAGGGGACACGCGCTTCGCAAAGTAAGAATAGGATCTACCCTTGGTTCTATCCAATTCTATCTTGACCAATTCCAGGGAAAACAACCGCCGCGTCCACCAGCCCCTCCGGAATATGCGCCCCATATGCGCCCCTTCGCGCCCAGGATACCCGGCAACAGAATCCATGCGGACCCATTTTCTGACCTTTGATACGCTGGATGCAATGAATGACGAAATCGCGACGCGATCCACTCCGTCCTCGGGAAGTCGAGTCAGCTGATGCGCGAATTTTTCCAGTTGCTCCGGCGAAATCGCAACTATCGCTACACCTGGATGGGGCAGATTGTCAGCGAAATTGGCGACAATTTCAACAACATTGCTGTCTTTGCGCTGGCCATGGCTCTCACGCATTCGGGCATGGTCGTCACCGGCGTCCTGTTGGCGCGTGCGGTCCCAGCCATCGCCATGGGCCCCGTCGCTGGAGTGTTGCTCGATCGGCTGGATCGCAAACAGATCATGATTGCCAGCGATCTGATGCGGGCCCTGGTGGCGCTCGGCTTCATCTTCTCTGTGACCACGCAGCGCATTTGGGTTCTGTACCTGTTCAGCACGCTGCTCATGGTCGCCTCCCCCTTCTTCACTGCGGGGCGCTCTGCCATCCTGCCGACGATTGCCGACGAGGATGAAATCCACACCGCCAACTCGCTGACCCAGACCACCCAGTGGATGACCCTCACCGTGGGAACATTTCTTGGCGCCACCGTCGTCGCCATCGGCTACAAATGGGCATTCATCTTCAACGCGCTCTCGTTTGTCTTTTCCGCTTGGTGTATCTGGCATCTCCGAGCGCCCGACGCCCACGGCTTCCGCGCCCAGCACAAGGCGCATGTCGAAGATGAGGTGATCCGGCCCTGGCACGAGTATCGCGAAGGCCTGCGTTACATGCGCTCCGTGCCCCTGGTGCTTGCCATCGCTCTGCTTTCCGTGGGGTGGGCCATGGGAGGCGGCGCGGCCCAAATACTCTTCACGCTCTTCGGCGAACTGGTCTTCAATCGCGGAGCTTCCGGGATTGGCATCATCTGGGGCTGCGCCGGCCTGGGCCTGCTGTTCGGCGGAGTTCTCGCGAACTGGCTTGGTAAATGGCTCTCGTTCGACGCTTACAAACTCATCGTCTTCATCGACTACCTGATCCATGGAGCAGCCTATGTGGCTTTCAGCCGCGCCCAGCGGTTCGATATGGCGTTGCTCTTCATCTTTGTGTCGCGCAGCGGCATCGCCGTCAACTCGATCCTGAACTACTCGTATCTCCTGCGCACTGTCACCAACCGCTATCGCGGACGTGTCTTCGCCACCATCGAAACGCTCACCTGGACCATGATGATGGTATCGATGATGGGTGCCGGCATCGCTTCCACACACTACAGCCCGCGCGTCATCGGCACAGTTGCGGGAGTGCTCAGTTCCACCACCGCAATCTTCTGGGGTTGGGCCAATTGGACAGGTCGCCTTCCGCTGCCAAGCGTCGCCGGCGCGACCCTGGTTGCGACAGACGTGTATCGGGATCCCAGAGTCTAGCCGCATCTCCAACCCGCGAAAATTGACTAACAGGCAAGTACGGGTGTGCGATTGAGGTCCTCGATACTGGCCAACGCTCTTTGATCTCACTAAAGAATTGCCATCGCTAATTTTTATGGCTACCCGGGAAGGCACGAAGCAATGGATTCTATTTGTCCGCGCACCTCTGTAAGATTTATGCACAACGGGAACAATTCAAAACAGCGTGCGCGGGAATGTCATTGTGTTCTAGGACAAATAGGCGCATCACGAAGGGCAGGTCTCAAATAGCCCCTGCCCCTTGTGAAACCGTACACAATACCCACATCAGCTAGTTCATGTAGCAACGCTCTAATTGAGACACAACATCTCCGGCATTTGTATCCCACCAGTACAAGAGCGCCTCGCTGACAATGCAATCCAAGGGAAGACCGGTGGTATCGGCAAATATCTGAACGCACGTCATGGCTTCATCGGAGATAAGCGCGTTAGTAGTGGTGAGTTTTACGGGTTTCATGTTTCTCGTGCGAGTGTTTTCAGGATCATTCATGAACGGTTGTACAAGAGAACCAAGGGTTTTGACTGTCATATTTCCTCTCGTGATGCAGGTTAGGTACCTGTGATAAAGAGTCTCACTTCGTTCGCTTGCTAGACCGCGACCATGGGAGATGGATTCAATCAGCGACCGTTCCCCCCAGGACGACAACCGAACGATACAGGAACCGTACCACGCACACATCGGCATCATTCCAATGAATCTTCCCGCAAAGAATCGCGTGTATTCACATGTCTATTTGCAAATTAGTCATCCGATCTCATAATTTCGGTTACTAGTAACCGTCAGACGACAGGCTGACGGGACATTATGTCCCATGGCGAGGATTTCGCATCGGCTAAAGAGGTATGCGTATTGAAATACGCGCTCTGTTCCCAGCCGGGAATCGGACGGGAATCCATCCACAGATAGAGCGCTATCGGGCGTCCATGATGCGCGGCATGTCGATGACGAACGATATCGAATGGTCGGGGCGGAGGGATTCGAACCCCCGACCCTCTGCTCCCAAAGCAGGTCAGACCGTTTATGGAAGCCTGTTGAAATCTGGAGAAAATAACTGGTTTGGATTGAAAGCGTTACAGCCTGCCGTCTGCCCCCTGTTGATCCTTAGTGGCTTCAGGATGCTTTGACCGCTACAAAATCGACTACAGTGCGGCAATTTCCAGATAAATCGTCCCTGTTTGGGGTAGAATTATTCCATGACGAAAGATTCCTATACTCCGGCTCAGGCCTCCGCAGTGGCGAAGCTATCCCTGAAAGCGGTCAACAAACTGATCGATGGCCATCTGATCCGTCCCCGGATGATGCGCAGGGGAAGGGAAACGCAGCGGTTGCTCTCGTCGGAACAACTGGTCTATCTCAGACTCGAAGCGGAAGGTGTACGGTTGCTGCCGCTGGCAACGCGACGCGAAGTGGCGCGGGCCCTTGTGTCCGAGCCGGATATCAACACCATCGTTCTCTCGGGCGGTTCGGCTTTGGTCATTGAGGTGAAGAATGCGCGCCGCGAGGTGGAACAGGGATTGAAGCGGCTGCGGAAGGTGCAGCGAATGGTCGTTTCAGATCCTGAGATCATGCGCGGCACGCCGGTTTTTCAGGGAACCCGCATCCCCGTCGACTTGGTAGCAGAGATGGTTGCTCAGGGTGCTACGGCCGGAGAGATCCTTGAGGGATACCCTGCTCTGAGCCGCGAGCATGTCGAACTGGCACCGCTCTACATGATGGCGTTCCCACGTCGCGGCCGTCCGGCTCAGCGTCCCTGGGCGAAGCAGAAACCCGTTCGCGTGACACATCAGCGTCGCGCGGTGGCCTGATTGTGGCGAAATTCCTCATCGACGAATGCCTGCACACTTCTTTGGTCGAACTCGCACATGCGACGGGCCACGCTGCGAACCACGTGAACTTTCTCGGGTTGGGCAGCACCAAAGGCTAGGGCGTGTTCACACTAACGCAGGGCTTCGATGATGAGGGTGAAGGTGAGGAAGCCGAGGAAGAGGACATCGAGTTTCTCGAAGCGAGAGAAGATTCTGCGGAAGCCTTTGAGCCTTCTGAACAGCCGCTCAATCTCGTTGCGTTTTTTGTAGAGTGCGCGATCGTATCCCCATGGCTCGATGCGGTTTGACTTGGGCGGAACCACCGGGATCATGCCCAGGCTGAGCACCAGTTGCCTGGTCTCGTCGCCCTCGTAGGCGCGATCCATCAGCATCGGCAAGCCCTCCGGCATGGAACCAAGCTCGGTCAACAGAGCGCGTCCTTCGGGTGCGTCGTGAGCGTTGCCGGGCGACAACGCGAAGGTTATGGCCGTTCGAGCATTCGCGGCAACCAGATGAACCTTGGTGTTCCATCCGCCGCGCGACTTGCCGATGGCCTGGGGTCCGTTTTTTTTAGAGCGCCAGTGCCATCCGGATGTACCTTGATCGAGGTCGAGTCGAGCGCGAACGCTTCGATCTTGATACGCACGATCTGCTCGGCCTGCAACTTTTCGAACACCCGGTCCAGTACCCCGTTCTTCGACCAGCGATTCATCCGCGTGTAGATTGTGTGCCAGCGACCGAAGCGCTTCGGAAGACCCCGCCATTTGCAGCCCTGTTCGGCAACGTACAGCACCGCGTTCAGCACCTCAAATTACTCAAGCGAACATTGCCACGCTGTACCGGCAAGGCGTCCTTGATCCGCTCATACTGCGCTGCCGTGATCTCCATTCACAGACATTAACACAGATTGACCGTAGTGTGAACGCGCCCTAGCAGTTGATGGACACGATTCTGGAGCACGACTACACCTTTGTGACCAATAACCGGGCAGATTTTCTCGCGCTGTACCGCCATGCGCCAGTCCATGCGGGCCTCATCATCATCGTCCCCAATGTGACGCCGCTTCGTCAGCGGGAACTGTTTCAAGCTGCGCTGAAGCATATCGGCCACGGCGAAACAGTGAATGCGATCCTCGAAATTGAGTATTTCGGCAATCAGATTGAATGCCGCGAATATCCGCTGCCAGCGGAATAGATATTCGTTCCTATCCGGCACGGCGTCTGATTCAATGCAGCGTCGAGGCGAAAGTCTCGATTGAGCGAACTGGGCCTCACGGTACGTTTGCTGGGCACTGACATTTTCCTGCTTTGCCCATTCCTTTCCTTGGAGTCCGCTTCGGCCCTCGCTGCGCGGATGCGTTCGAGGAGTTGTTCGGCGGATTCGTAATCGCGGCTTTCGCGCGCGGCCAGCTCGGGATTCGATGCGAATAGGTGCCCCCGATTATCTGGCTGCCGTTTGCGCCCAATGAATTGACAGCAATCCTGGGGCGCGCCAATCAGCGGCGACAGTTTGATTCTGAAAAGCATTGAGTTGCGCGGCTTCAATGAGGCCGCGATGAATTCATCGCAGAAAGGGAAAGAGATTTATCAGGAGTTTCCTCATTTTCTCGTGTTGCTTCTTTCTAATCGCTCCAAACAAAGGCACTTATCTTGTTTAACAAGTGGGTAGGTTTCGATCTCTGGATATCTTTCTGAAACACAAGAGGCTCAAGCAGGAATCTCACAATCCAAACCCATCAGGCGCTGGTTTTGCAAGCATTTAGGCGCGTTCGTCACCACAGGAAAATCAGCGCCGCACTCCGGTGGGCCTACCAATCGTGAGTGATCCGAGCAAACCCCACAAAAAATGAGGAAACCCCTGAAGAGACAGGGCAAACGCATCTTAATTCTTGAGCAGACGGAGCAGGTAGTCATTGTCCCAACCGGCTTTGAGGCGTTTTCCGTGGATGCCGCGTTTTGAAGTCTTGTCTTGTTTGAGCAGATTGAGAGCGATG
>JAJYSV010000062.1 GCA_021793405.1 Acidobacteriota bacterium | reverse complement strand
CCATCCAGATTCTCCTTTGCGTGTGCTTGGCGGCTCACGTCTCGGAGTTTCTTGGATGGACTCCCGTATCTGTCAAACTTCTACTGCCTCCCCGGCAGAGCCGGGGGGTCTCCCGGTTGTACTAGAAACTGGTCAATACGCCACCGAGCACGCCGGTAGGCCACGAGGCTCCCCACGGCCTTTGATCCAAATTCAGTCCTATGGGACCCTACCGCTGAGTTAGCTCCCGATTTCAGCTGGTCTCCGGTTTCTTGGACTCTGCTCAGGTCTGTGACCGTTTCTAACTTCTATATCTTATTCAGCCACGGACTCAGCCGTGGTTTGGATCAGCGCCTCTCCGCATAATGTGCAGTCTTCCATCTCAGGAAATGTACCAAAAAACGGGTCTCCGCATTTTCTCACTTGGCGTGGATTTCAGCCCTTGTTTTTAACTGTGCGTAAAACGACCGTTTTATGGTACGCTCACTCATTATGAAAACGGCAATCTATGCACGCATCTCGACAAGAGACGGACGCCAGGACGCAGAAAACCAATTGCGACAACTACGGAAGTTTGCTTCTTCCCAGCGATGGACCATCGTCAACGAGTTCGTCGACAAGGCTAGCGGTAAGCGGGGAGACCGTGAGCAATTCCAGAAGATGTTTTGTGCTGCTTCCAGACATGAATTCGACGTTCTCCTCTTCTGGAGCCTGGACAGGTTGAGCCGTGAAGGGACCGTGGAGACGTTGAATCATCTTCAGAGGCTTACAGGGTACGGCGTCGACTATCGGTCGTTCACAGAGCAATATCTCGACAGTACGGGCATGTTTAAGGAGGCTGTTATTGGCATTTTGGCCGCAATTGCAAAGCAGGAGCGTGTGCGCCTGAGTGAGCGAACCATCGCGGGACTAGAGCGCGCCAAGGCGCAAGGCAGAGTGGGAGGAAGGCCTAGAGTCGACGACAGTCCCATCACCATGAGAAAGCTGCAGCGGCTGAGAAAACAAGGTCACTCGATTCGGCAGATTGCGGCAGAGTTGAAGCTGGCCACCGGCACGGTGGCCAAACTCGTCAAGGGCATGGCTGCTTGATCAAGAAATAAGAACGCCCCGTCTCCGGGGCGCTCAAAGGTCGCTCAATGAGCGGAGCCTTACGACGAAAGCTTACTAAGAATAGCCGGGCAATCGCCGCTCAAGTACACTGGTATCCTTCTACGCTTCAGGAACTTTTGAGTCAAGGAAATCCTCATGCCTAGTTCCGCTGGTTCCTCGCAGAAATACACACTTGGTCTAGACCTCGGCTCCGCATCACTTGGTTGGGCGTTAATCGCATTGGGCGATGCTGACGAACCGATTGGCCTGCTCCGCACCGGTGTCCGCATCTTTGAGCCTGGTGTGGATGGCACAACGTTGGATATTGAACGAGGAAAGGATCAATCGAAGGCTGTTGATCGTCGTATGGAACGGTTGCGCCGTCGACAGTTGCGTCGCCGTGCTGCCCGACAGAGGGAATTGTTCCATCTGCTCCAAGCTCATTCCTTGCTGCCCCCATTTCAGGAATTGGCAAGCGGATCAGAAGCCGCGAAATTGGCATCGTCAGAAGCGCGACATGCGATTCTCAATGCGCTCGATCAGCAACTTCAAATGAAATGGGGCGAGGCTGGCAATTCAGTCAATCCTGAAAAGTTTGCGCAACTCCCGATGTATTGCCTTCGCAAAGCCGGACTGGATGAAACATTAGAACCCTATGAATTTGGCCGCGTCCTGTATCACCTAATTCAGCGCAGAGGTTTCAAATCAAACCGTCGCGAGACAGCAAAGTCACCTGAGAAGGATAAGGAACTTGGAGCGGTAAAAGCGGGCATATCCCAGTTGGAGCAGGAGATGCATACGGCTAACGCTCGCACTCTTGGGGAATATTTTTCAACGCTTGATCCGCACCAGCAAAAGGTGCGTCGCCGCTGGACTGCGCGCGCGATGTATGAGCATGAGTTCAATCTTCTCTGGGAAGCGCAATTCGTCCATTATCCGGACCTGCTGACGTCGGACTTACGAACGCAAATCGCAACCCTGCTCTTTTTCCAGCGCCCAATCGCCGCGCAAAGCCACCTGATCGGAAAGTGCGACCTGGAACCGGATAAGCGGCGTGCTCCATGGACATCCATGGAGGCGCAGCAATTCCGCATACTGCAAAAGGTCAATGACCTCAAGTTGATCGAGCCCGGAAATCCAGATGCTCAGCCGTTGACGCGAGAGGAAAGGGCCAGTGTCTATACGCTGCTCGATCAGGAAGGGGATCAGACCTTCGCCGCGATTCGTAAACACCTAGGAATGCCGAAAACAATTCAGTTCAATCTCGAACGAGGTGACGAAAAGAGGTTACGAGGTAACAGGACAAACGTCACAATGACGCAGGTATTTGGTGATCGCTGGACACTCTTTTCGGGGGAAGATCAAAAGCGGATTGTTGAGGAGTGGCGCACCAGCGAGTCCGAGGAATCACTCATTCGGCGCGCGATGGAGTGCTGGGGCCTATCAGAGGTAAGCGCCAAGCTTTGGGCAGAGAAGCATCCCGAGGAGGGTTACTGTGCGCTTTCACGCAAAGCAATCTGCCGCCTCATGCCGCTTATGACCTCTGGCAAATCCTTCAAAGAAGCCGAGACAGAGACTTATGGTGATCGTTTCAGCGGAAATGAAGTGTTCGACAAAATTCCGGTCGTACGTGGTTATCTGAAGACCTTGCGAAATCCGGCGGTAGAACGCTCTCTCACAGAGATGCGCAAAGTTGTAAACGCGATCATTCGGGAACACGGCAAACCGTATGAAATCCGAATCGAATTAGCCCGCGAACTCAAGAAGCCCCGTCAGGAAAGGGTGACTGCGACGAAGAATAATCGTAAGAGACAGTCAGAGCGCGAAATCGTCAAAGCGAAAATTCTTAAAGAATGTGGTTTGGAGTATCCGTCACGGTCTGACATTGAAAAGGCCATGCTATATGAAGAATGTGGCGGAATCTGCCCTTACACTGGCCGATCCATCACGTTCAGCAATCTGTTTCACGATTCACAATTTGATGTAGAACACATCATCCCCATCAGCCGCTATCCAGACGATTCCTTCCAGAACAAAACGCTTTGCTATCACGAGGAAAATCGAAACATCAAATGCAATCAGACACCATTCAAAGCGTATTCCGCGGATGAAGAGAATTGGGCAAAGATTCTGGAACGCGTGAAGAAATTCAATAACCCTGGTAAGCTGAAACGCTTCATGTTGCGCAGCGAGGAGGAGTTGGAAGAATTCAGTTCTCGCCAAATGAACGATACGCGCTACGCGAGCGTTTTAGCAGGACGGCTGATGGGAACTCTTTATGGTGGCCGAGATGTAGCAACAAGCTCCGGAACACGTCAAGCTATCTTTGCCTCCAGTGGGGCTGTAACAGCAACATTACGCCGTGTATGGGGACTGGAAAGCATTCTCCGTGAAGCCGTGCCCTCAGCGAATGGTCAAAGCAAAGGAAAACCCCGCACCGATCACCGCCATCACGCCATCGATGCAATCACGATCGCTCTGGCAAAACAGAGTGTCATTCACGCCATGAGTCGTGCTGCCTCCGCCGATGTCTTCACGCAACACAGCGCCCGATCTTTCCGCAGTCTTCATGCTCCATGGTTGGACTTTATCGCTTCCATTCGTCCGCAAATAGAAGGCATGGTTGTCTCACACCGTCCCGAACACAAAATGAGCGGAGAGTTACACGATGCCACGAATTATGGACAACCATACACGCTGAATGGTAAGCCAATGGTCCACATACGCAAGCCAGTGAACGGACTCTCAGCTAACGACATCGAAAATATAGTGGACGATGAAGTGCGTTGCGCTGTGAGAGAAAAGTCTGTATTGCTTGCAGGAGATTTGAGCGCGTGCTCAACAAATAATGATTGGCCCTGCATTCGGGCAAAGGATGGCAGGCAGATCCCGATCAAGCGTGTCCGGGTGAAAAAGGTTTTGAAGGTCAAGCCGATTGCATCAGGGCCGCGTGAACGCTTTGTAGCGGAGAGCAGTAACCATCACATTGCGGTGTTCGCGCAGATGGATGCCCATGGCCGTGAGAAACGTTGGGATAGCGTCATTGTTTCTCTATTCGAGGCAATGGAGCGTAAACGCAAAAAGCTACCGATAATCCAAGAATCCTATCCTGATGCAGACAATTACGTCTTCAAGTTCTCGTTGATGGGCGGAGACTTGATTGAGATTCATCGTAACTGCAATCATGCGCAGGAAACTTGCGTTCCAACAATCTATCGCGTCCGAACTATCGCAACGAACGGCCAATTGTCGTTAGTGCGGGTGAACGATGCTCGCCTGAAACAGGATATTCAGAAAGTGAAGGAATGGTGGTCTCCAATGGCTGGTACTCTAAAGCAGCTCGATTGCCGCAAAGTTGTGATTGACGTTCTTGGAAAGGTGCATCCAGCCAATGATTGATCGCATTGTCGAAATTGCCAATCCTGCCCGGTTGAGCATTCGCAATGCCCAGCTTGTCATTGAACGTCCCCAGCAGGAACAGCTTTCCTTGCCGTTCACCACGCCCGTCAGTGAGATTGCGGTCTTGTTGCTTGCGCATCCGCAAATAACGCTCTCGCAAGCTGTGCTCTCGCGTATAGCGGAAGCTGGCGGTTCGGTGGTGACGATTGACGGAAAGTTCCTGCCAGCTTCCATGCAACTGCCCGTGCAAGCGCATTTTCTGCAGACGGAGCGCTTCGCCAAGCAGATGCAGCTCACGTTGCCGAATCGGAAGCGGTTCTGGCAGCAAATCGTGCGGGCGAAGATTCGCGCCCAAGGAGAATTGCTGACGGAACTCCACGGAAGCGATTCGGGGTTGATTGCCATGTCTGCCCGTGTGCGATCTGACGATGGAGGTAATTTGGAAGCACAGGCAGCACGGCGATACTGGCCGCTGGTCTTCAGCAATCCTAAGTTTCGCCGTGGTTCCGAAGGACCGGATCAGAACCGCCATCTTGATTATGGATACACCGTGTTGCGTGCCGCAGTAGCTCGCGCTCTTTGCGCGGCAGGCCTGCATCCTTCCATCGGACTTCGGCACAAGAACCGCTATGATGCTTTCTGCCTTGCCGCCGATGTGATGGAGCCGTTTCGCCCGCTTGTTGATCGCCGCGTAGCACAATGGATTGCTCATCACGACCCTGCTGCACCATTCGATCCGGCTACGAAGAATTGGATTATCACTGCAACTACATCACGCTATCTTTGCAGTCGGGAACAGCGCTCCCTGTTTGACATCCTGTTCCGAACCGCAAATTCTTTGGCTCAGTGTATTACCGGAAAAACGCATGAAATCGAGATTCCTTCCTTGCTTGAGCCTTGGGCTGAGATGCCACCTTGGAAGCGAGAAGTGCGTAGCGTCAAAGCTAAAGGCCATGAGCAGGCTGCCGGATAATGCGAATTTATGAAAGGACTGCTCCTCTCTGCATATCGTTCCGTGTGGCTCATGGCCATGTTCGACTTGCCGGTGGAGACACCGGATAACAAGCGCGATTATGCGCGTTTTCGCAAAGCCCTGTTGAAAGACGGTTTTATGATGCTCCAGTTTTCTGTCTATGCGCGTTATATTCCGAGTGAAGAAGCTGCGGAGGCGCATCGAAGGACGATCCGATCAGCTATCCCACCGCTTGGACAGGTTCGTCTGATGGCTGTCACCGATCATCAGTTCGGAAAAATGGAGGTCTTCTGTGGTAAAAAACCGCGAGAACCCGAAGAAGTGCCAGAGCAGATATTGCTTTTCTGAAAATGAAAGCCGCGCCAACATGCTGTTTGCCAGCAAATTAGACGCGGCCTAGTGTACTTGAGCGGTGAATCCCGGCCATCCCTAGTCAGGGCGGACAAGTGAGAACTACATCACAAGTGTACTTGAGCGGTGAATCCCGGCCATCCCTAGTCAGTCGATGAGCGATCCAGCTGTCGTTCCCAGTGTACTTGAGCGGTGAATCCCGGCCATCCCTAGTTAGAAATGGGCAGGGAAGACTCAAGAATTTAGTGTACTTGAGCGGTGAATCCCGGCCATCCCTAGTTCAACTTCGGAGATAATTTCACTGGATACGAGTGTACTTGAGCGGTGAATCCCGGCCATCCCTAGTTCGCCCCTTCTTCCGGGATTCACATAAAATAGTGTACTTGAGCGGTGAATCCCGGCCATCCCTAGTCCATCACGTCAGGAGATAATGATTCTCCCTAGTGTACTTGAGCGGTGAATCCCGGCCATCCCTAGTGGAGAATTGAACCGGCCGCAGCGGTATTGCAGTGTACTTGAGCGGTGAATCCCGGCCATCCCTAGTGTGTTGGCGGCAACATACCAGAAGCCGTTAAGTGTACTTGAGCGGTGAATCCCGGCCATCCCTAGTTCTATTAGCAGCTTGTGTCGAAGGAGCTAAGTGTACTTGAGCGGTGAATCCCGGCCATCCCTAGTGAAACTGAAGGCAAGTATCGCGGCTGGTGCAGTGTACTTGAGCGGTGAATCCCGGCCATCCCTAGTCCGACCTGAGAGACTCGTCGCCAGTTGTTAAGTGTACTTGAGCGGTGAATCCCGGCCATCCCTAGTGTACCGGATGCCGCTTAGTAAATCGCTGTCAGTGTACTTGAGCGGTGAATCCCGGCCATCCCTAGTGAGTATGACGTGATTCCTGAAGGTGTTTTGAGTGTACTTGAGCGGTGAATCCCGGCCATCCCTAGTTGAAGGCCGATGGCACGCTGGGAGCGCCGGAGTGTACTTGAGCGGTGAATCCCGGCCATCCCTAGTATGGGCCATTCATCTTCTACCAATCTCTCCAGTGTACTTGAGCGGTGAATCCCGGCCATCCCTAGTGGCAAACGCGCGACGGCGTGGAGCACGATCAGTGTACTTGAGCGGTGAATCCCGGCCATCCCTAGTGTACCGGCAGACCTGGACTTTCGTTTTGACAGTGTACTTGAGCGGTGAATCCCGGCCATCCCTAGTTCGATTCGAAGAGCGTCGCGGAATTCTTCGAGTGTACTTGAGCGGTGAATCCCGGCCATCCCTAGTGTAATAATGACCCGCTGTCAACGTAATTCCAGTGTACTTGAGCGGTGAATCCCGGCCATCCCTAGTCAAGCCTGGCATACGCACTGTGGATGAATCAGTGTACTTGAGCGGTGAATCCCGGCCATCCCTAGTGTATGCATCCATGTCGCTCGTGATTTGCGGAGTGTACTTGAGCGGTGAATCCCGGCCATCCCTAGTTACGCATCGTGCTATTCCTACAGCATCGAAGTGTACTTGAGCGGTGAATCCCGGCCATCCCTAGTATAAATCGACAGGAGTATCAGGCCCGGCGCAGTGTACTTGAGCGGTGAATCCCGGCCATCCCTAGTAGATACAGAAACAGGCATAGCTGTAGATGAGTGTACTTGAGCGGTGAATCCCGGCCATCCCTAGTCTACCTGCACTTATAGCGGAAGTTGTAATCAGTGTACTTGAGCGGTGAATCCCGGCCATCCCTAGTATGATGACTTGCGTGGCGCGGTTTATGCTAAGTGTACTTGAGCGGTGAATCCCGGCCATCCCTAGTACTATGTGAACAGCCTGGCCGACGACCACGAGTGTACTTGAGCGGTGAATCCCGGCCATCCCTAGCGGTCATTGCGGCCTCCATTCTTCGGGATTGAGTGTACTTGAGCGGTGAATCCCGGCCATCCCTAGCGGACTGCATGTTGTTCGCCGCGGCGACATCAGTGTACTTGAGCGGTGAATCCCGGCCATCCCTAGCCTTCAACCATGTATCTCCCGTTATCTCAGTGCATGTTTTTGGTGTCACTTCTGGTGTCACTTGGTTTTACAAATCAGGTGGAATAGATGCACATCCGTGCGCGATAACGGTACATGTAAGCGATTGCCAACATTGGAGTTTGCGTCATTATGCAGCTTGATGCAAGTTAGTGCGGAAAACCAATTTTTCGATTATGAGTCCTCTGCTCTAACCGTTGAGCTACAGGCCCTTTAGCGCAGGGTTTAGTCGATCCATGGAGGCTTGAAGAGCATGCCTATACTGGCGCTATTAGCCTCTCTAGTCTCGCATAGCCATTCTATAGCCGCCAATTCTTCACGATAGAAAAGCAAATCGATCTCATCTCCAACACTTCGAATCTGCGCGTCGCGCTGGGCCCGAACATCGCGACCCACGCGTGTGCCAGCCTGCCCTCAACTCTTCTTAGGCTTCGGGGACGTCTTGCGTTTCGCTTTCTTGGTCGCAGCAGTTTTCTTTGCAGCCTTCGCGGCAGTCTTCGCTTTCTTCGCCACAGCCACTAGCTTCTTGGGCGCCTTGATCACGCGTCCCATGCGGAGAAAAGTATGCAGCTCGAATCCCGCGGCTTTAGCGGTGCGTTCCTGGGCCTTTACCTTTCCTTCCAGTTCGCGGCAGGCTTCTTTTGCAGGAGTCTTTTTCGCCAGTCCGATCAGCGACGGAAGCTGCGCCCACCACAGCGTCTGCTCGAAATCTTCCTGCCGGAAGTATGTGTGCCCGGAAGCCTCATGGGTGCCGGTGAGCCACCGCCAATCGCCGTCTTCCCAGATTGATTCCGGCAGCACGGCCTCGCTGGATTTGGCCGCCTCGCGAAGCGCCAGACGCACTCGCGCCGCCGCTCGCCATCCCTCGTCCCCTTCCAGATCCAGGGACGCGAACCTAGCCGCCAGCACCTCACGCATATGAAGCGAGTCGAACATCTCTTCTGCGAAATAAGGTGCGCGCCCAGGATTCAGCGAATCCGCCACTGCCTGCAGAACGCACCACGCCATCACCGGCCCCCAAACCGCAAGCGAGTTTCGGGATGCATTCTGGCTTGGCAGCACGCGTCGTGCTTCCACCGACCATCCAGACGAGAAGCAGTCTTCCAGCCGGGGCAGGTGCATCGCGGCTACGACGTAGCCGGCAACCCTTTCCGGCATCGACTCTTCCAGCGGCGCGACTGCCTCGCTGCTCGTCTCTGTCCTGCCCAGACCTTCTGTCTTCCACGCGGTCCACACATGGTTCTTCTTCACCTCGGTCAGCAAAGTGGCCGCCCGCGACTGGATCGTCTCAATCAGAGCCTTCTGCTGTTTACTGCGCTCTGCCGCGGAAGCTCCACGCATTTCCGGTCCCACAGTACTCACCGCCAACTCGCCGAGCCTCGCCAACTCCCCGGTCAAGGAAGCGTCGAGAAAACTTCGCAGTGCCTGATGCACAGAGCGCAGCTTCAGATTGATCAGTGCGTGGTCTAGGTTGGGCACCCCCGACCCCTGCAACGAATCGCAAAGCTCGCTCCAAGGATGGTCGGCATCACTGCGCAGCTCGCGCCAGTCCAGAAGAACCGCGTATTTGTAGGCTTGCAGCTCCATCGTGAACCCATGTGCGACTATTTCCGCGGAACGCTTCAAATACTCCAGTCCGGCTGGAAGATCGCGATACGCCAGAATCGCCGATGGATCGCTGGACAGCGCCAGACCCTCCCGCAGCGACCGCTGCCGCAGTCCTCCCGATCCCTTGTCGGCATACGCCGCCGAGCGGTGAATCGTGCCTCGCGTCGTGCCATAGCGGTTGTGATACAGGACGAGCGCGCGTTGGTCGCCGCGCCGGTTGGAATAGGCAAAGACATTCTCATCAACGGTGCCGTTGTCTCGCCAGAAATCATAGAGCAGAAAATCGTGGCTCTCCGCAAAGAGGGCGCGACGATGCAGCAGCGGCGCGATCTCCCGCTGATGACGCTCCACCAGTCCATGGTTCGGCGTTTCGTCATAGCGCGGTCGCTGATATTCCATTCCGTATTTCTCGGTGAAGCCTTCCACCTGCCCGTGCCCCAGCATCGGCAGCCCAGGCAGCGTCGCCATCATGGTGGCCACTCCAAAATATTTGTCGCCCGTGCCAAACTGATCGATGGCCGTCCGCTCATCCGGATTGCTCATAAAGTTCACATAGCGCTTCATGATATCCGGATCGAATTCGAGCGTGTTCTTCAGCACGGAGCGGTAGTTGGCGTTGTCCTCGTCCCGCAGCATCACCATGAACGCGCTGTTATAGACCCGGTGCATGCCCAGGGTCCGCACAAAGTAGCCTTCCATCATCCAGAAGGCCTCCGCCAGCAGCAGCGTTCCTGGGACCTCGGCCGCCACGCGATCCACGACCTCGCGCCAGAACTCGGTCGGCATGGCCGCATCGAACTCCTCTTTCGTCATGCTGTACTCGGCGCGCGAAGGAATGGCCCCGCCCGTGCCCGGCAGCGGAAACCACAGGCGCTCCACGTGGCGCTTTGCCAGTGTCATAGCCGCGTCGAAGCGAATGATGGGAAACAGCCGCGCAACGCTGAGTATCGTCTGAATCACCTGCTCCCGCACTGCGGCGCTCAAATAATTCAGCTGCGCCGTGTCGTTCCACGGAAAGCTGGTGCCGTCATTTCCGTGGTAAACATACAGCGTGTCGCCGGTCCATTTGTCGCGGCGGCGGAATACCACCGCAGCATCGCTCTGCTCAAAATAGTGATCTTCGATCTTGATCTCTACCCGACCGTCGCTCGACAAATCGAGCCCCTCGAATCGATACGCAGCATAGGGGCAATCACGGCGCGACAGAAACCACTCAGGATGCTCAATGACCCACTTCGAATCGATTCCCATATGGTTGGGGACCATGTCGCTGGCCAGGCGGATACCCTTGGCCCGCGCCCGATCCCGCAAATTTCTATATGCCGCTTCTCCGCCCAGATCCCACGCGATCTGATAATCGGCCAGGGAATACGCCGACGCCACCGCGTCATGGTTTCCCATCAGCTGCTTGATGGTCTTCGAGGCGCGGCTTCGCTCCCAAACGCCAATCAGCCACAGCGCGTTGACTCCTCGGGAGGCAAGAACTCCCAGTTCTTCATCCGGAATCTGGTCGAGACTCCGGATCTCACGTCCGAATTGTTTCGACAGCTGCGCCAACCACACATACGTGCTCTTGGCGATCATGACCGTGGTTGGCATCCAGTCCACGTCGCGGCTGAACCGCTCATATTCCAGCATCGAGTCGGAAAAACTCGGCACCTCGCCCCTGCCAGGCGTAAAGCCCCGCGCATGCGCCCCCATGCTCGCATCGGAAGGCGGATGAAACCGCATCCAGATAGCAAGCTCTTCCTCCTGCAATAGGTCGGCGGCGAGCAGCAGACGGCGCAACGCATCTCCCAGCGCAAAGCCCCAATGCTCCTGGATATACGCGATCTGCCCGCTAAGCGAATCCGGAGAGACAAGCACCGGCGCCCGCAGCAGATCGAAGAGGCTTTTCTTTGCCGGCCCCATCACCGGTCGTGTGGCAAAATACTTAGGGAGTTCCCCGCCCAGCTGCACGTACTGCGTGGCTTTCGCCAGCTGACTGTCGTCAAAAAGCTCTTTGAACGGCAGAAACGCCGGATTCGCGTTCGCCATCCACAGCAGCATCAGTTCTTCGAAGGCCGCTTCCCGATGCGGAACTCCGTCCGCGCTCTCCTTGAGCCATTGCTCGGGCTTCATCTCTCCGCGATGAATGTCCGTCCCCGGAAACTGTTCCACAAACGAGAGCATCATTCGATCGAACGCATCTTCTCCGAGCCGCGACTGAAACCACCCGATCGCATCCTGGATCACGTTCGGGTCCAGACTCTGGCGGAAGGTCCGGATCATCGCGTGACTCAGTTCGTCGATAATCCCCATGGCAAACAAAGCTGCCGGATTCACCGCTCGTTTCGGATCATTCGCCGTGCCGCGAACTTCATTGATTTGATAGGCGAGGCGCCGGCTCGCTCCAATATCGGCAAACACCACGTTCCCCGTATAGGAAAACAGTGTCCCATCCACGCTGTAGCGTTCACGCGCTTCGCGCGAAATGTGAAATTCCATCTTCACTGGCTTTCTCCACTGCGACTGTCCCATCGTTTCGACGGAAACGAATACACCGCTCCCGACTGCCTCTCACGTTCAGACGAGCCAGTGTCCGGCATGAAGCCGAGACGCGGAGCGCGGTCTTTCTTCTGCATCTTAAGCCTCGCTCCACGGATAACGGAAGCAGGGGCCTCCGCCAGGACACCTACAAATCGATAAGATGCCGCAAATCTGCTGACCGGGAAACATACCTGGCGACGACCTACGGCTTCCCCGCTCCTGTGCCCGATCCGAACGGGCAGAGGAGCGCATTCGGGTCGGACATGGACGGCGGCGGATTCGTGGTTCCCCAGTTCGTGGGCGCGGAGCTCATGTGGAACACCCAGGTGCCGCCGTTCGCGATGTCCGACTGGCGAAACCAGTTTCTGGTCCATGGCTTTCCATTCAGCGTTGCTGACGCAACGTAATGGTTGATGCCCTGATCGTCGAGATTTTCCACCAGAATGCGCAGCACTTTTCCATTCCCAAGCCGGATGGACGTGTCGGGCAGGCTGGGAGATCCAATCAGGTAGAAGTCCTGCCCCGCGTCGGGGTAGAAGCCGATCGTCTGGAACAGCAGCCAGCTCGACATCGCGCCGGAATCGTCGTTGCCGGGAATACCGGCGCGCGATGTGGTGAAGTATTTTTCCAGCAACTGGGTCACGACGTCGGCCGTCATGTCTGGCTGACCCGCCCAGTTAAACAGCACGGGAATCAGGAATCCAGGCTCATTCGTTACATCGAAGTGGCCGCGATAGAACATCGTCATCAGGCGACGCAGAAATATCTGCTTGCCGCCGCTCATCTCGATCAGCTTGCGAACGTCCTGCGGCGCGTACATCGAGTAGGTCCAGTAGTCGCCTTCGTAGAAAAAGTCCGGCCACGTGCCGCGCACTACAAGATAAGGAGCAGCCCAGCTGCCGTCTGGATTCTTCGGCCGCAAAACTCCTTTGAATCCGCCTTCCACCAGGTTCGGGTCCCACAGGTTCTGCCAGTTGTTGGCGCGACTGAAAAATAGCGCCGCGTCCTTGGGATGGCCCAGCCCGCAGGCCAGCTCTCCAATCGCGAAATCGTCATAGCTGTATTCGACCGTGCGTGACCCCGAGCGCTCATACTTTAGCGTGATGTAACCTTTGGTGTTGTAATCCTCGATGCCACCGCGGCCTTCCTTTTGCGGATTGGCGGGCGGGACATTCGCATCCTTCAGCATCGCTTGCAATGCCGTCGCGTAGTCGATGCCCTTCAGTCCCTTGACCCATGCATCGGCCACCATCACATTCGCGTTGCTGCCGCCTTGCGTGCGGCCGTTGTCATTGCCACTGCGCGCGTCGGGCATCCAGCCGGTATGCCGGTAAATGTCGATCAGCGAGCGAATCAGGTCGCGCTCGCGGTCTGGAGCTACCAGTGTCAGCCACGGCCCAGAAGAGCGGAATGTGTCCCAGATAGCGTAGTAGTCGTCGTAGTAGGGTTCATTCGAGGTCCAGTCCGGATTCTCTCCGGTACGATCGCTGGGCATGAGCATCGTGTGGTACATGGCGGTGTACACCTTGCGTCGTTGATCGGCGGTCGCGCCCGTCAGCGTCACCGGACTCAACGCGCGATTCCACAGCGCTACCGACGCGCGATGCACCGCATCGAAGTCCCAGTTAGGAATTTCTCTCGCAATGTTTTCCTTCGCGTGCGCGACGCTCACGAACGAAACCCCCACCTTCGCCCGGATCACCTGCCCCGCATGTGTGCCGTAGTTGAAAGAAACGCCGATGAGCGTGTCACTGTCCACCTGCGCCTCGCGTGCATCGCTGAATGTCGCGACCAGTCGCTGCGCGGGTGCGACGGCAAATGCGCCCTTGCCTGTCACTGGCTGCAGCGGCACATGCGGACCGGTCCACGTCTGGACGCTCTTGGCCGGCGTGTCCAACACAATGGCAAAATAAACTCGATATTCACCACCCTCGTTCCAGCCGCCACGGAAGCGCGCCACACCCTCCGCCGTGCTGTTCGACGTGACATGCACTTCCGCACCGACAAAGCGCTGATCCTCCGGCCCTGTACCATGACCGAGGCACGCAGCCAGATTCACCGTAAAATGCGCCTGCTCCGCTGCTGGAAAGGTATACCGGTGCATTCCCACGCGGCGGGTGCTGGTCAGTTCTGCGCGGATGCCGTAGCGCGTCAGTCGCGTCGAGTAATACCCGACCGTGTTGATCTCTTGGTCGCGGGGTGAGGCGATATCGTCGAGGTGCAGCGCGCCTGTGACAGGCATGAATTGGATATTGCCGTATTTGCCCTGTGCGCCGCTCAAATGCAGATGAGAAAAGCCCAGGATCTCGCCATCTGTCCAATAACCGAAGCCCGAATGCAGACCTTCGAATGTGACCATATCCGGACCCAATTTGACCATGCCAAACGGCACCGCCGCACCCACAAAGGTGTTGCCGCCCCAGTCCACACCCAGAAACGGATACACGTCCGCCGCATTCCCTGCAGATCTCTGCACAGGTTGCGGGTTTGCACGGCGCGGTGCGGATGCCGCCCAACCAGAGACAGCGAATAGAATGCCGCTCCACAGCACAAATTTCCTTAGCCTACCGGTCAAGCACATGGTTCATCACCTTTCCACTTGAAACAAGCAGCACCGCGAGGTCTGCATGTGTATCGTCGCAGCAGTCCTCGTATCAGAACCCGTTCTAGACACGATTGATCTGGAGTTTGCGCGGCGCAACTGCATAGTAAAGCTGAACCAGAAAAATAAAGCCAATGCTCCATCGCGTGCCGATCACGCAAAGCAGAGCGCCGGCCGCGTACAGCGACTGGGCAATCACGACCCGGCGCCGGATCGCTCTGCGAATTTCTACAGCAGCATCTTCTTTGATCAATCCGGCACGACTCGCATATCTCCAGCTCCCGTACAACACAACTCCCATCAGCAAAATATTCAGCCAATACACCACAAGAGCGAGGCGGTATGCGAAAAACGCAGCCAGCAATTTGGTGGAGAATGGCGTGAGTGTGACGGCAAATAAAAACAGGATATACATCCAGGTAAGGTCTCGATCGCACCGCGCCAGATAATTCATTTGCGTTTGTTGCCCGTTCCAGAAAATCCCCAGCGTAAGAAAGCTCATCAGGTACATCACGATACTGGGAGTAAGAAGAACCAACCCATGCCATAATTCATGTTCAGAGTGGATGGTATCGGCCACGGGCACCCGCAGGTCCAGTACCAGCAGCGTCAGCGCGAAGGCAAACACGCCATCGCTCAACGCGGCGAGCCGTTCAAGACTTTGATTGGCAATCTTGTTGTACAGCGTCACCATTGCGGTTCGAGTGTATCAGGGCTAAGTTCAACTCCGTTCACATGCGTTGCCCGGGCAACGTGTACCGAATCCCCGGTGTCCAATTAGACTTCGACCCGGCAATCGAACCCCCCCCCGGCAAAGAAAGGACCAACGAATGCGGAGTCTGCAATGGCTGACCGGGGCAACCACTCCGCAAAAACGCGCGCTGCTCACTACATCGCTGGGATGGATGCTCGATAGCATGGACATGATGCTGTTCTCGCTGGTCCTGGTCGATCTCCAGCGCGACTTGCATATGAGCGCCACGATCAGCGGGTTGTTGATGTCTCTCACACTGGTCTCAGCGGCCATCGGCGGCGTCTTCTTCGGTTGGTTTGCCGACAAGGTGGGGCGGACCCACGCGCTGATCTTCAGTATGTTGATCTACTCCGTGTTCACGGCCTGTTGCGGCCTGGCGCATTCCGTCGTGCAACTCGGAGTCTTCCGCTGCCTGCTCGGCCTGGGAATTGGCGGGGAGTGGGCGGCCGGTGGCGCGCTCGTCGCCGAAACATGGCCAGACGAGCACCGCGGCAAGGCAATCGGCATCGCTCAAAGCTCCTGGGCGCTCGGATATGCGCTCGGCGCGACGATGACCGGCCTGATCTTGCCGCACTTCGGCTGGCGTGCGGTCTTTTTTGTCGGGGTCTTGCCCGCCTTGGTCACCGTCTGGATCCGGCGGTCCGTCAAGGAGCCCGAGATATGGCAGCAAAACGCGGCGTCGCTCTCCCTGCGCAGCATCTTTCAAGGAAAGCTCGGACGAGCGACGATCATCACCGCCTCCATGAACGCCGCCTCCCTGTTCGCATGGTGGGGCCTCTTCACCTGGATTCCCCATTTTCTGTCGCTGCCCGTTGCGCAAGGCGGCCGCGGACTCAGCATTGTGCAAACCTCCGCGTGGACCATCGTCATGCAGATTGGAACCGCCCTCGGCTATCTTTCCTTCGGCTATCTTGCCGACCACTTTGGCCGCAAGCGGACCTACATCGCGTTTCTACTGGTCGCGGCGGCCATCGTTCCCCTCTATGCACACGCGCATGGCCCTCACCTGCTGCTGATCCTGGGCCCAATTGTGGGATTCTTCGGGACCGGCTTCTTCAGCGGGTTCACCATCATTGCCAGCGAGGTGTTTCCCACCGCCGTACGCGGCACCGCCATGGGAGTGGTATACAACGTCGGCCGGTTTCTCAGTGCCGGTGCGCCATACCTGATCGGCTACATCACAGACATCAGCGGCATCGAACTCGCGCTATCGTCCATTTCCCTCGCCTTCTTTGTCGCCGCGCTCATTGCCACCCAATTGCACGAAACCAAAAGCCACGCGCTCACCTAAGAAGCGGTCTACGCGCGGGCTGTCCAGGCCTGCCTGCGGCACCACCCTCCTTTCATCAATTTCTTACAATTCTTACAACCAGACACAGCCCCCGGGGATCAAAATATATCTTGCGGAGGAAACATCGATGCCAGTCAAACCCATCCCAGACAGGCCATTGCTGCTGGAGCAAAGACCCAGCGCGAGCCGGCGGACCAATTCTATGGCGACCGCATGGCAGGGGTTCAAGACCCCTTCGGCTACAAATGGTTCATCGCGACCCACATCAAAGACCTCTCCAGGGAAGAACTGGAAGAGGCCCACTGACCGCAATGGATCGACAGGATCCACAGTGCGAACGCAAGCGAATCAACCTGCCAGGCTCGCATCCCGCTTCGGCCCTTCGAAATATTCTTCGATCTCTTCCAGCGTCTTTCCCTTCGTCTCGGGCAGGAAAAATGTCACCGTCAGCAGATAGAACACAGTAAATCCTGCAAACAGGAAAAAGATCGTGGAATATCCATACTTGCTGACCACGGGCAAAAACACCCCCGCCAGAATCGTCGATACCAGCTGATTGAGCACCAGCGCAATACTCATTCCGTTGGACCGGATGCGCGTCGGCATCAGCTCCGACAGCGCGAGCCAAACGCAAACTCCAGGACCGACCGCATAAGACGCCATAAACAGGTACAGGCACATCGCGACCAGCCATCCATGCCCTGCATCGGGCACCTGGCCGATCACGGCTTTCTGAATTTTCAAGGGCGCCGAGCGCGCGGCCTCAAGATTGGCAAAAGGATTTTTAAAGAACGCTTCGAATTTGCTGCTGGGTACGCAGCTTTCGCGTGTGATGTGAATGGGTGCCGAGCCTTCTTCATCGGAGCGCACGAAGCTGGTTGCCGCAGTGAATCCCCCGTACGAATAAATCACCGCCAGCGACGCCCGGTCCGCCTGAATCTCCTTCCCGCCGTATTCCTTCGCCGCTAGAAGCTTCTTCGCTTCCGCCGCATTGAACGGCACAGTCAGCGTCTGGTCGGGTCGGACCATCGACTGAATCGCATTGCGGCAGTCCAGATTCACGCTTTCGGTGTGGATAAACAGTGAACCCACTCCAAGCATAGAAACAATAATTCCGCTGGTCCCCAGAATGAAAAGGAATTTCCTCCCCTTTCTGTCCACCAGCGTCATTGTAACGATCGTCACTAGAAAATTGACGCAAGTAAAAATGACATAGCCCCAATGGGCGCTCACGTCGGACAGCCCGCTTTGCAGCAGGATCCCAGTGTTATAGGCAATCAGCGAATTGATCCCGGTTCCCTGATTGAAGATGAGAATCGCGCACGCCAGCAAAAACGGGATCACATATTTGCGCCGGAGAAGCGAATCTTTCGTGTTCGTCCGCGTCGCGGAGGTCGCTTCTGCGTGGCTCGCGGACGCGGTCTCTTCCATCTCCTTGAGTTCCACATCCGCTTGTTCTTTGCTGCGGGAGCGAAGCAATGCGGCATACGCCAGTTCCTTCTTGCCTCGCTTGAACAGCCATCGCGGAGATTCCGCCAGAAAAAAACTGCCCAGCACAAACAGAACGCCGGGAGGCATCGACACCCAGAAGATGCGCCGCCACGCTTGGTTCTTAAACAGGAACACGGTCGCGGGATCGGCGATCCTTTCCACTGCGGCGACGCGATAACTGTAGTAGATCCCGATCAGCGCGGCCGCCACAACGCCGAGCGTCAGCAGCCACTGGAAAACGCCTGTTCCTTTACCGCGCGTGGAAGCCTTCAGGCACTCCGCCAGATAGAGTGGCACCACCAGCCCGATCAGTCCGCCGCTGATCCCCTGTAACAACCGCCCGAAGAACAAGGGCGCATAACCGTGCGAGAGCGCAATCACCGGAATGCTGATGACAAACGCCAGCCCGCTCAAAATCATCAGCGGCTTGCGTCCCATCCAGTCGGCCAGCTGCCCGGCGAATAGGGTTGAAATCACGCTGCCCAGCAGCACTGCCGCCACAATGATGGAGAGCTGCCCCGCATTCAGGTGCGACGTGGCTTCCAGATACGGCAACGCTCCGCCGATGATCCCTACATCCACTCCATAGAGCAGGCCGCCCAGCCCGGCAACCAGCAGCAGAAAGCGATTGTAACTGGATTTGCTGTCCCCGAGTAACGCCTGGTAGCTCTGCGCCGCTTCAGAATTGGTCATAGGATGACTGTACGACGGGCGACGTTGACATTGAAAGTTATGTCGTTCAGCAGTCCGGCGCATCCTGGTAGTGTCCTAATTTGGATACTGTTGGTCGCGGTCTTGTTTTCGCTAGGTTTCGGTTTCGTAATTGGGGCAAGAAACTTTTCTCCACCAGCCCGCCGCAGTGGAGTCATCGTCAACCACCCAAATGTAATAAAAACTCGTTTCTCTCTTCTTCTCCATGAAATCTTTGTAGCGGATGCAGCCGTAAAAGTGGATGATCTTCGATTTGTTTTCGATATCGTAAATCGAATCTTTGTTCCAAGGATGAATTTTGGCGGAATACTCTGGAAGGCGGGTTCCCCCCGATATGGTCTGGGGACTTGCCAGAACGGGCGGGAAGATCTCGGGATCGGGGACGCCCGAGTACATCAATTTGGCGTCCACTGCTCCCCAATCAATGAGTGCCAGGGTTGTTCCGAAGTAGCGAACATTGAACCTCACAGCGGCAACGCCAGCCAAATCCTGGGCTCGCAACGGTTGCACTTCGACTCGCAATCGCGCTCTTTCTTTGCTAACCGTGACATCAATATTCTCAACGGCAGCTCTGGCGGATTCTTGCGCTGCCTTCACGGAGTCCGCAAGAATCGTGGTCTGTTCGGCCATAAATCCGGCCTGCGTACTAATGAGGCGAGCTTGTCGTTCCGCCATATCAGCTTGTCTGCGGATATGCTCAGTCTGCGTCTCCATCCATCCAGCCTGAGTGTGAATATCGTCGCGGGTTTGCTTCAGCAACCACACCTGCAACGCCCCTACAATTACCAGTCCGAGAGTGAATACCCACTGCCCCCACGCGTAAAAGATATCCCAGCCAGTTTTGCGGTTCTGGACAACGGATATCGGCGGCAGATCGGTGATTTTTGTGGTGTGCTCTTCATCGTGGCCTGCTTGGTTTCCGCCATGGTCATCGGGGGAAATGGTCTTTACTTGTTTATTGATAAGCGGCGTCGATGGCTCGGAGGCGTTCTTATCGCCTTCGCTGTGGTGCTTGCTGTTGCCGGATGTGGAAACGGGGGGAGCGGTTGCTACCCGCGGCACTGGTACAGGTGCCTGCGTGAAAGCCAGCACAGTGAGTATGGCCAGACACTTCAACATGATGGAGAAAATGTAGCACAGAAATCGATGGACGCAATGCCTGCCTCAGTGGGAGTATGAGGGGCATGGACCCAGATTCCGATACTAAGAACTCGTCGTCTCTCTTCGGATGGGCAGATACCCATATAAAGAGTGCGCCTGTAACTGAGATGTTTCAGGGTAAGACAGTTTGGGACGGCGTGGTAGAGGTTTTCGATCTAACGGGGCACCCAAAGGCAAACAGGGTGTATGCCTCGGCGCAAACAAAGAAAACTAGGAAACCGGGCAGACCAAGGCTTCCAAAAGGACACGCTAAAAGCCGGATCGTTCCGGTTCGGTTTAATGCCGAGGACATCAAGAAGATCGCGGATGCGGCGAAAGCCAGTAACAAGACAGCTTCGGAATGGATACGGAGCGCGTTATATGCCGCTATCGAAGGATGAGCAATTCAAATTAGGACACTACCCACATCCTATCCCACTTGACAACCCCTTCGCGAATCGTATAACCTTCATTACGAGTTATGAATCTCTCTCTCCAAAACATGTGTATGTCGATGCGAATGCCAATCTGCGCTCGCGGGTCACTGTTTCTGGAGAAGAGAATGAACGCCTAATCCACCTCCACTCCTCGGAATCCAGTCGCCCGCAGCGCAATAGCTTGCGGGTTTTCTTTTTGCACGCCAAAATCCAACCCTGTTACAGGAGTTATCGAATGTCCGAAGCCAACCAACACCGACCCGCCACCCTCTCGGTTCACGCCGGTCAAGTCGCAGATCCGACCACTGGATCGCGCTCCGTGCCAATCTATCAAACCACTTCCTATGTATTTGACAACACCGCCCACGCCGCCTCCCTCTTCGGCCTGCAGCAGTTCGGCAATATCTATACCCGCCTCATGAACCCCACCAACGATGTCCTGGAAAAGCGTGTCGCGGCACTCGAAGGCGGGGCGGCAGCGCTGGCGACAGCCTCCGGCCAGGCGGCGGAAACGCTCACCATTCTCACCCTAGCGAGCTCGGGAGATGAAATCGTATCTACCACATCGCTCTACGGCGGCACTTACAACCTGTTCCACTACACCCTGCCCAAGCTCGGCATCAAGGTTCGATTTGTCGATTCCGACGACTTTGACGGGCTGCGCAAGGCCATCAACGACCGCACCCGCGCCGTCTATACCGAATCGCTCGGCAACCCCAAGCTCGATGTCGTCGACCTGGAAAAGCTCGCCTCCATTGCGCATGAGCATAGCCTTCCACTCATCGTCGATAACACTGTCCCTTCTCCGATCCTGTGCAATCCCATCCAGTGGGGCGCGGACATCGTGGTGCATTCGGCTACGAAATTTCTCGGCGGCCATGGCAACAGCATTGCAGGCGTCATCGTCGATGCCGGAAAATTCGACTGGGCCAAGTCCGGACGCTTCCCGGATTTTGTTGAACCTGATCCTTCCTATCACGGCCTCTCCTACACGGGAGCTTTCGCCAACCTCGCCTTTATCCTGAAGGCTCGCCTGCAAGGCCTGCGCGACACCGGTGCCTGCCTTTCTCCGTTCAACGCATTTCTTATCCTCCAGGGAATCGAAACGTTGCATCTGCGACTCCAGCGTCATTCGGAGAACGCACTCGCCGTGGCCAAATTCCTCGAAAAGAACGCTGCCGTCGAGTGGGTTAACTATCCCGGCCTCACCAGCAGCAAATACTACACACGCGCGAAGAAATATCTGCCGAACGGCTCCAGCGCCATCGTCACGTTTGGCATTCGCGGAGGCTACGAAGCGGGTAAGGAATTCATCGACTCGCTGCAAATCTTCAGCCTGCTGGCCAACATTGGCGACTCCAAGTCCCTGGTGATTCATCCCGCCTCCACAACACATCAGCAGCTCTCCGTGGACGAGCAGGCATCGACCGGCGTCACCCCCAACCTCATCCGGCTCTCTGTAGGCATTGAAGACATTGCCGATCTGACTGCCGATCTTGAACAGGCATTTGCAAAAGTACAAGCACCGAAACAGGTACCAGTGACTGCATAAGGGGGGGTCGATGACACGATCATCTTTACAACCCGATTTTGAAGGCGATTTCCTGCTGAGCCAGGGCGCACCGTTTGTTCTCGATTCCGGCGGGAAGTTGCCGCAAGCCTCGCTGCACTATGCCATCTACGGTAAGCTCAACGAGGCGCGCGATAACGCCATCCTCGCCTGCCACGCGCTCACCGGTTCGGCGCGTGTCGCAGATTGGTGGCCAGACCTGTTTCACGATGGCCATCCTCTCGATGCCGAGAAACATTGCGTGATCGGGATCAATGTGCTCGGATCCTGCTATGGATCTACCGGCCCTACTTCCATCAACCCGGCGACAGGCAAACCGTACGGGGCGGACTTCCCTGTCGTCAGCATCCGCGATATCGTCCGGGCCCAGGCTGAGTTGATTGAGCATCTCGGCATTCCTCAACTCCGCGCTGTTCTTGGCGGTTCCATCGGCGGCATGCAGGCGCTGCAATGGACCGTCGATTATCCTGAGCGCGTGGCCGGCTGCTTTTCCGTGGGCGCGGCTCCGCTCAGCGCCATGGGATTGGCGCTCAACCATCTTCAGCGTGAGATTATCCGGCTGGACCCCGCATGGAACGGCGGCAACTACGATGCGGACCATGAACCCACACGCGGCCTCGCATTGGCGCGTGGACTGGCCGTGTGTACCTACAAATCTTCCGCGTTATTTACCGAGCGTTTTGGCCGCAATCCGGACCGTTCCGGCGAAGACCCTCTCCAATCTCACGAGGCTCGCTACGATGCCGCCGGGTATCTGGATCATCAGGGACGCATCTTTAACGAGCGCTTCGATGCCAACAGCTATCTGGTAATCTCGCGCGCCATGGACACTTTCGATCTCTCCCGTGGATATTTGAGCGAGGCGGAAGCCTTGCGCCGCATCCGCGCTCGTCTCCTGCTCGTCGGGATTTCCTCGGACTGGCTCTTCCCCGCCGCCGACGTCCATTCCCTGGCGGAGCGCATTCAGAACGCGCACGCGGTATGCAACTACATTGAGCTGCACTCCAACCACGGGCACGATGCCTTCCTGGCCGAAGCCAGCAACGTGCGCCCGCTCATTGAATACATCGTCCAGAGCGGCGCACCGCACGTACAGGAAAAAAACTGCGCCCCGTGCGCCGTGTAAAAAAGCTCACACGAGGCAGCAATGAGAAATCAACAACGGAGTTATATATTTAATTTTCGCAAAAGCCACTACCAGAAGCACGCCAATATCCCCACGGCAAACGGTCGCTGAGTTTGCCAGAAGCGGCGGGCTTCAACGGAACCATAAAAACTCCTTCACGAGGAACGCTCCGGAGGAACTCGCGACGCCCAGGCGCGGAGGTCAGCGACGTTGAGTTAGGAAGCCTCACTGAGCTTGAACGACACGCTGTAGTACCGAACATTGATATTGTTTGTCATTTCGAGCGCATAAGAGAGTTTGGTATCGGGTTCGTGTTCGGGGCAGATGACGAGACCCTTCACGGTTTGGCCGTCTTTGCACAGATTTTGTTTGACCCACCCCATGTAACGAAGAATCTGTCCAACCACCGGGTCGGACGGGCGGCCCTTTTTGAGTTCAATGACGACAAAGGAATTTGACTTGGGCTCAACTGCAAGAATATCAATCAAGCCGATCTCGGTAGCGTATTGCCGACCATTGGCCACTTCTGTATTCCCGTACATCTTCAGCTTCCCTTTGAAAATTGTGTCGAAGTTCTCGACGATGAAGTCCTCCAGGTGCTTCTCCAGGGCGAAGGCATTTGGGTCTTCGCTGGCTTCAGCTCCCTCCTCGCTGGTTTCAGTACCCTCGGAGGTCTCCGATGGAGCGCCTGGGGCTTCCAGTAGTTTGCGGTACTGAACCTCTTCGACCTTGGTAAGGGTCTGCATTGGGAACACGATGCTGGGAAAAACCTTATCCCGGGGCTGCTGTTGCCACTCGACTTCGAGAAAATTGGAATGGGAGTAATCGGGAGATGCGAGAAAGGGGTTCCTGCCGGGGGCGTAGAAACCGCTGCGGACAACTTTGCCGACTGCTGCAAGGATTTTGCGCCCTCTTCGAGCGATAACGAAGTCGCCTGGGACGATATCGTGATAGAAGGCCCAAAGCGTGTTGACAATGTGTCCTTTCGCATTATTGGGATACGCCACCGCTACGGCGTCGGAAAGAGTCTCCCAGCTCATCATCGAGATATCACCAAGCTCACTCCAACCGATGGAGATTAGGTTGTTGGCAACATCGAATTGCCAAACTTTGTCGAACAGTTCTGACGGCTTCGACCCGACGGGAGCAATTACCCAGCAACGAGGCATCGTTTCTCCTTCCAACCTGGCATTGTATAGTCATTGAATCGCTTTTCAGTACTTGTAGGCGGGACACCAGGGCAATCGCATTTGAAATTCATCAGTTGAACCAGGGTTGGTACTTACGGTAGAGGTTGGCAGGCATGAAATTTCTTGCAGGGGGATTTCATGTCCAGCAAAGAAACACTGGAGCAGTTTAGTT
>JAJYSV010000061.1 GCA_021793405.1 Acidobacteriota bacterium | reverse complement strand
AACTAAACTGCTCCAGTGTTTCTTTGCTGGACATGAAATCCCCCTGCAAGAAATTTCATGCCTGCCAACCTCTACCGTAAGTACCAACCCTGGTTCAACTGATGAATTTCAAATGCGATTGCCCTGATGCCTCACCACCTTGGAACGTATCAGCGATACGTGGTTATCAGCACAAGGCGGAGAGGTAAAACAAGAAAATGCAGATACTGCACATGCTCCATTACGGGGGCAGTTGTGTTTCGTGTCAAGCGAAAGGTTTGCAAATTCAACGCTTTTTCACCCATAGGTAATACCCGGATGCCCATAGGCGAATTTCAAACACCATACGATTTGCCTATAGCGGTATAGGCAAATCGTATAGCACTATAGCCCCTGCCTATAGTGCTATAGGCAAGAAGTATTGGACAGAGATGTTCGATTCTCGGAAGCTGGGAACAGATGTGGCATATTTGCGATGCCACTTGTCAGGAGGAGACGAATGAAGCCTATTCATGTCCAACCCCGGTCGCACGAACCGCGACAGTTCCTGAGTACGAAAGAACTCTCCAGAGTGCTCGACATCCCAGAAGGGACGCTGCGCCAATGGCGTTGTAGTGGTGTCGGGCCAAGATGGCACAAACTTCGCGGTAGCGTCCGCTATGATATGGAACATGTGGATCGATTCATCCACGAGAGCGAGCGTAATCCGTCTGTGCGGGCAATCACGGAGGAGCACCTTGTCTCTGTTTAAACCAGACGATAGTCGCTATTGGTGGTATTCGTTTTACTTTGAAGGAAAGCGCTACCGCAATAGCACGAAACAAACCAAGAGGACTGCTGCCGCAGTCGTCGAAGCCACATTGCTTGCGAGCCTTGAAAATGGTCAAGCAAACATTGTGTGAAGGAAGAAGCCACCCACCCTGCGAGAATTCTCAGTACGCTTCTTGCAATGGGTGGAAAGCTCACAGCGCCTCAGCCCTAACGGGAAACGCTACTACCTCTATGGCTGGAGACTGTTGAACTATTCAAAACTGGCAGGAATGACTCTCGACCAGATAACGCAGGACACTGCGGAATCAGTTGTGTTCACACGTCCTGTCATTGACCGGAAGAAGAAAGACGCTGATGGGAAGTATGTGATCCGAAACGAACTGGTTCCCTGCTCTGGCCATTACACCAACCAGGCTTTGCGCACACTCAAGCGTATGCAGAGCAAAGCGGTGGAGTGGAAGGTGCTACGCGAAACGTCCAGGATCACATTGGCTGAAGCTCCAGGACGAGACCGTCTGATTGACGATCTGGCCGAAGATCATCTGGAGCATGCCTACCGGGAGCCAATCATGCACCGCCAAACCAGGCGCATGCGTGAACAGGCATGGCTCGTCATGGTCATTCTGCAGGATTGCGGAATGCGCCCGGACGAGGTGTTCCCGATGCGGATTGAAAACCTTCATTGGGACGCAAACCGTATCTGGATACCGGAAGGCAAAACAGAAAAGGCGCGGCGCTTTGTGGCAATGAGCGAACGGGTCAAGACGATGCTTGGACAGTGGTGCGGAGAACGGAAAGAGGGCTGGGTGTTTCCATCGACTCGCTCCCAATCCGGCCATTTAATGACCATTGCCAAGGGCTTCCAAGCAGCTCGGGATCGCGCCGGGCTGGACAAGAAGCTGGTTCCATACTCAGCGCGGCATACGTATGGCACGTACACGATGGAGAAAAGCCGCAACGCCTTCGCCGTCGCCAAGTCCATGGGACATGTGGATCTGAAATCGATGGAGCCGTATCAACATCAGGAACTGGAGCCACTGCGCGAGATTATCAACCAGCGGAACCAGCGAAAAAAGTTTGGTCAGGTTTTGGAAAAAGAGGGAAATAAAGCCATCGGTGCGTGGTCGGCATCTTGTTGATAGGGAATGATTTAGATTGGTGGACGCGGAAGGAATCGAACCTTCAACCTGTCGATTAAGAGTCGAATGCTCTGCCAGTTGAGCTACGCGTCCTAGGAAGGGTTATGCTGCGGCGGCGAGAGGGCGAAAACTGTTCCAATCCAATCGCAATCAACGCAAGAATATCATAGTCCGACGGGCTTCAGGATGACTGCCTGAAGTCTAGAAAGAAAATGCCAACCCGCCTGTTAGCAAACGCGGCGCCTGCGCGAAATAGAGTGTCTGGCCATCGGCCACATAAATCGGTCGATACCCCTGCGCCAGCATATTCTGCATGACAAATACCAACTCCAGTCTGTCTGGAGAGGAGTTCGAGGACCCGACGGGTTGATGAAGAATCAGGCTAAGAAAGGGCGAGTTCATTCCGGCATTGAATGGATCGACTGCTGTGATGGTCTCTTCCGGCTGCCAGCGATATCCTGCGTTCCAGGTGGTACCCGAACCGAGAATGCGTCCGCGCATACTGACGAGCACCGACTGGGTGCGGGTCGTAGCGACGCCCGACAGGGCATCGGCGAAGGAAGTCTGACTTGAAAAGTCCGTTCCAGACAACGCAATCGCCGGACCCTCGGCGTACTCGACTGCCGTCCAAACGTTTCCTTTCATCCGGCGAGTCGCGAAGACGCGGAAACCGCCCCCTGAATAATTGGGTCCTACAGAACGAAACGCACCCGTAACCGGATCGAGAAGCACATCCCCGGAGGAGAATTCAGCCGCGCTTGCATCGCCGTATCCGTTCAAGACGGGGTCAACGAAATGATCATAAAAATAGGCCGCCTCCAGTTGCACGCCAGCCAATTTCCGCTGGATCGAAAATTCCTGGTGCAGGGAATGCGTCAACCGCATTGTTCCATCCTGCATCGCCATGGCCGGCACCTCACCGGAGGAAGCCAGGTCGGTCAGTCCCTGCAGGTCGGTGCTGGTTGCCATACCGTAGGTGATTACGTTCCCGGCCTCCTGCAGGTGCACCGCCATGAACGGAAGAGCGGCGGTCACATTTTGCCCCGCCTGCACAGCTTCGGTCTCGGCACCGAATTGTGCCATCACCTCGTCGCTCAAGGCCAGTTGCTCTCCGCCGCGCATTTGAAAGATCTGCAGACGACCTAGGCCCGCGCCGAAATCCATGGGCAAGGTGCGGAATGAAGCCACCGCACGCGCAGTATCTCCGGGCATCGGGTTTCTTTCCACGCCGGCAGCAACAAAACCCGCGCCGTCCGTGGAGGATTGCACATGCAGGATGGCCTCGTTGGAATTTCCCTCCTGAACGCGAAAGAACGCTTCCTGGCGAAACCCTCCTTCGCCAAACTGCGAGGATCCCGCGGTAAGCTCCGCATGCACTTGCATAGGGTGAACGGTGTCGCGATGGACTGAGGCATCGCCCTGTTCGGGGTTGTTACTGCTTGAGTTGTCGATCCAGCGCAGAATGGGGCGGTCCACCCCTGAGCGAAGCGTCCACTTCCAATCGTCCGCCGGTTCATCCGCGGCGCGAGGGACGGCGGGGAACCACTGCGACATACCGAACATCGATATTAGATTCAGGTTGACAATGGCATGCGTGGCGCTCTGCACTCGGATATTTTTGCGGTGGGCCGGCAACGAGTACGCCTGCAAGACGCGAATGCTGTACTGCCCGGGAGCAAGGTCGGAGAATTGATAGTGTCCATGAATGTCAGTAAACGCGGTTAGTAGAGGGAAGGGCTCTGAGCCGAACAGCTCGACCACGGCTCCCATCAAAGGAGACTGGTCCCCATCCTGCACAACTCCGCTGACGCTAGCCGGACCCGCTGCCCAAGCGGGAAGGGCTAACGACAACAACACAGCCAATACGAATTTAGACGCTGACCGTATCACCGATCGTTGAACTACTCACTCGAGGTTGCCCTCTCTGCGGCGGAAGATCGCTGGGGGATCGAAATTTCCACGCACAAGATTCCATCATCCTGCGCATTAGACGCAAGATATCTTATTGCGTGACCTCAAAAGGTGCGGATTGCGCCAATTGCTGCTTAGATACTCCATCATTCACGCTGATGGTGAGTTCATAATTTCCCGGCTGCAAACCGGCCAGAGGCATGGACTTTGCCAGCGTTACCTGGTCGGAGTTGGGATTGAGTCTGGACGCCGTTTCTGTTGTTTCGAACAGGGTTTTATGGGTCCCTAAATTGGTCACCAGATAATGAACAGTGGCCTCATTCTGCTTCGTTTTCGGGTTGATTTTCAGGTTGTACACCTGCATCCAGAAGTCGAGACTCTGGTCCCGGTTAAAGCTGACCGGCTGACTGATCGTCGCGCTAACCCGCGGGCGAATGAAGGTGTTGCCGATCACAAACTCTCCCGTACCAATGTCTTTGGAGGGAACCTCCTGCATTTTGTCCGCCAGAATCAAAGAAGATGCGGCCAGCTTATCGTCATCATATTCCGGAACGACAAACGATCGCGCGTAGGTACCGATGTGATCGGGATTGTTCACATCCTTGATGACGACATCCAGCCGATAGCGTCCAGGACGGAGAGGCAACGCCTTCCAGTAGACTGATTTGCTGTTCAGGGTTTTGGGCAATAACTCGGATGGCTCGTCCACTTCCACCGTATCTTCAAATGTCTGGGCGATACGGCCCGTAATGGTCGACACACGACCAAGTATGTTGACAACGCCGTGGGAAACTCCGTCTTTGGTGTTGTAGGTAATATCGCGGTTGCGAATTTGGAGCGTAATCGGCACCAGCACGGTATCGTCCGTAATCTTGACGAAATCCGTCCTGACATCGAAGGGAAAGAATGGCCCCGTAAGCACCTTGTGGCTGGTGATAAATTCATCCAGGTCTTTGAACTTGATCAGAGGAGCCGCTTCCAGCGCGGAATACTGCTCAAGTTTGCTGAACTCATCGTCGTTTCCACCGGTCAATCCCGGTCCTTTGCCATCGGCGCCGACCTGACTCTTGCTTGGGTGTAGTTGAGGACCGGCCAGGTTGCCGGCGCCGGGAACATGCGCCAATGCATTTTTTTCCTCCGGATTCATCGTCATGTGGTAGTCGCCACACTGGCAGGTATCCACAAACTCAATGTCGATATTGTCGCCGACTCCATCCAGATGGTGATAGTTCCATACCTCAAATGGGAAAGTTTCGGTCAATCCCCCGCCCTGATCTTGGGGGCGGTTGTACGGACCCCCGGCAGGATGGGAATCGACGCTGGCGGGAGGTCCCCAGGCGATATACATGTGCCCCCGGTCGGTCATCCATCCCGGCTCTCCAGCTCCAAAATGCTCGTTGGCATACGCGATGCGGCGATAAATCTCTTCGCGATAGCTGTTGTCAGGAGACTCAGGGTCGGGATTGCGCCGTCGCCAGAACTGCTCGATAAACGCGTCGCGTTCCTCGTCATTCGACAGGCCCAGAAAAGCCTTCCGCTCCTGGTCGGTGATGATCCAGCGGACATCCTGGTCCAGCCATTTCTTGTAAGGCCCCTTCAACTCCTGGCGCAATTCTTTCTGCTGCTCGCGAATTTCCTTATCGCTCAACTTCCTCTTTAAAGGATTGGCCTGGATTGTATTGTCCGATGTGGTCATGGATGCGTCCTGGGATTGGACCGCCTGTGCACGAGCGTGGGTGGCCGGATACCCCCAGAATGCAATGACCAATGCAAACGCGATTGCGACACGTATCCGGGACATGAATGCGACCTCAATTCTGTATTCTGATTGTATGGTGTTTGTAACGACACTTTCAAGCCGGAGCCCAAGCAGTTGGACGGTCGTAGCCACGAATTGTGGCTACGACCGAGTCAAGGTCTCTGGACGCATTGCCTGCGCGTATTGCGCTCCGTTTTCCGTTCCGGCGGTGCACTGAACCGCGCGGTCGGGTCCGATAGGGAACTTTTACGGGCGCATCATCGTATATATAAGAGCGCGCACAGAAAAGATTCCAAGTGCATTATTGAAACATCCCAACTGGATGGAAGAGACTGCCGAATGAAGATGAGCAAGAAGACAGTTGGCATTGTGGTGGGGATACTCGTTGGCTGTGCTGCGCTGGTTGTGCTTACCGTATACCGCAGCGATGCGGATGCGCAAAAAGTACTCACCGCGAAGGTGACGCGGGAAAACCTCTCCAGCATCGTCAGCGGGACAGGCGAAATCAAGCCTAAGAATTACGTCAATATCGGGGCTACAGCTTTTGGACCGATCACTCATCTGTATGTCAAAGAGGGTGATCACGTGAAAAGCGGAGAGGTCCTTGCGGTGATCGAAAACGTTCCGCAGGAATCCGCTGTGGGTGCCCAGAAAGCCACCATAAGTGGAGCGCAGCGCGACATCACCGCGGACATCGCTGCCCAGCAGGTGGCGAAAGCGAATGTTGATCACGCCAAAGCAGACCTGGAGCAGAAAGAGCTGGATTACAAGCGTGGGCAGGAACTCTACAAAAACGCTTTGATTTCGAAACAGGACTTTGATGCCGACAAGGCCGCCTACGACATATCCGTGGCCACTCTGGCGCAGGATCAGGCTTCGCTGCTGCAAGCCAATGCACAGACAGCCTCGGCGCGCGAGAAGCTGACCAGCGCCGAACAAACGCTCCGGGGGGATGTCGACCAGTACAACAAGTCCATCAGCATTGCGCCCTTCGATGGGATTGTGACCAATCTGCCGGTGCGTGAGGGCGAGGCGGTCGTCGAAGGCATTCAAAACGCCGAGGGCAGCACGTTGATGACGCTCGCCAATATGGCCGTCGTTACCGCGGAAGTGAAAGTGGACGAGACCGACATCACCGGCGTCCAGCTCGGTCAGAGCGCCGATATCACGGTGGATGCATTGCCGGGAAAGGTGTTCAAAGGGCACGTCACTGAGGTGGGCGATCAGGCCCTGCTGCGCTCAACCGGCGTTTCCACCAGTCAAAGCACCACCGGTACCGAAGAGGCCAAGGACTTCAAAGTGGTGGTCACCATCGATGATCCTTCCCCTCAACTTCGTCCAGGTCTGTCGGCCACTGCCAAGATCACGACCGCGCATAAGAATGACGTAGTCGCTCTTCCGCTGCAGGCGTTAGTCATGGAAGTTCCCGATAGCGGCAAGAAGAAGGGCGCTTCCAAATTGAACGCCAGTCTCTCCAGCGGTTCGAAGCCCGAGCCCGTGCAAGGGGTTTTTCTTTTGCGGAAAGAGGGTCGGAAGTTGCGCGCGATTTTTGTTCCCGTTCAGACGGGCATCACTGGCACCTCGGACATTGAAGTGACGAGCGGAGTGAAGCCGGGCGATGAAATCATCATTGGACCCTATCGAGTGCTGCGCAACCTGAAAGAAAATGCAGTGGTAAAACGCGATACCTCCGTTGCCGCGACGCCCTCGATGTCCTAAGTGCGGAGATCCGTGAAGTTGCCTTTTCTTCTGCAACGTCGTTCGCCCGGGCCGAGCGAACAGGTCCTGAACTGAACCTGCTAGGCTAGTCCATAGATGCCGGAACCGACGACGGCGCGCACAACCACGGGAGATATGAATGACATCCGAGACACTGGCTCAGGCGGCCTCCCTCACTCCAGCGACCACGGCGGCAGGCGCGGGTCCTGCTCCGGGTGAAGTCATCGTTGTCGACGATCTCTGGAAGACCTACGACATGGGCTCGGAGCAGGTGCATGCACTGCGTGGCGTCAGTCTGCGCATTCGCCACAATGAATACGTGGCCATCATGGGACCGTCCGGCTCGGGCAAATCCACCTTGATGAACCTGATCGGCTGTCTAGATACGCCTACCAAGGGTTCCTACTGGCTGAATGGGCACGAGGTAAGTCAACTGAACGATGATGAACTGGCGCGCATCCGCAATAAGGAAATTGGCTTCGTGTTTCAGACTTTCAACTTGCTGGCGCGCGCGACCGCGTTGCATAACGTCGAACTGCCGCTGATCTACAACGGCACTCCCGCGGCGGAACGTATCGAACGCGCCAAGGCAGCCCTTGCTGCCGTGAATCTGAGCGAACGCATGTTCCACAAGCCGAATGAACTCTCCGGCGGTCAGCGGCAGCGGGTAGCCATCGCCCGCGCTCTGGTCAACCATCCTTCCATCATCCTGGCCGACGAGCCGACTGGAAATCTCGACTCAAAGACAGGAGGGGAAATCATGGCGCTGATGGACGAGTTGCACGCCGAAGGCAATACCATCATCGTGGTCACGCATGAACCCGATATCGCTGGCTACGCGGATCGCGTCGTTCATATCCGCGATGGCCAAATTGCCTCGGACGAGGCATCTCCCCGCATCCGCGCTTAGGCTGAAAAATCGCAGGCGTCGGTTTTGCCTTTTCCTATTTATTTCTGTTCAGGTTTCCACACATAGAGGAATTGGTCGTCACTGGACGTGGCGAGATCGATCTTTTTTTGCCGACATGCTCGACTCAATGCGGCGCGGATGTTCTCTTTGGTGTCCGGAAGGGCAGAGAGGGGAATTTTCAGCGCGGAGCCTTTTTTTAGCTGGCTGATGTCATTCAGCAACAGTTCGACAATCTGCTTGTGTTTTCCATCGCGGCCTTTGGGAACGTCGACCTGCAGCACAGAATCAAATTTCATTGGAACCCCCCCGGGTCGCCAACTGGGTGTGTGTGTGGAAATAGATCTAATCGTCGCGTAAACTTCGCGTTAACGTAAGCATAATCTAGCACAATCGCCGCTCAATCCATCAACAGAATTCGCAAGAGCTAACATCTCCTCTAAATAGCAGGTTTCAAAAGATTTAGCCCGTATGCGCGGAACGCTGCTACGTTTCAAGGAGAGGTAACATCATGTCCAAGGAAACGAATTTCGAAACGGTGCCATTGACTGAATTATCCGCAAAGGGCTTAACTCCTGACGACGGGCAGCCAAAATCGATCGTCCTGGTCGTGGATGATGAGGTGATCATCGCCGATACGCTCAGCACCATCCTGACGCGCAGCGGTATTGCAGCTATGACCGCGTATGATGGACAAACTGCGCTCGATATTGCACGGGTGATTCCTCCGGATCTGCTGTTGACCGACGTTGTGATGCCCGATATGAACGGCATCGACCTGGCGATTGCCGTCACCGAAGTGGCACCGAATTGCAGAGTATTGCTATTTTCCGGACAGGCCGCGACCAAGGATTTGCTGGCGGCGGCTCGCAATACTGGGCGGGATTTTGCAATCATCGCGAAACCCATCCATCCAAGACAATTGTTGGCGCGTATTTCTGAAAGTTTGGAATCGCCAACGACAGATTTTCGGGAGCATGGGTGCGATGCCGACCCCCCAATGCGCGCTTCGCAGTAAACGAGTGCTGCGCAGCGGCGCAGACCGACCTGCGTTCGTCGAATAACCAAAACGTGCGGTGATATACTCGCGAACATCCCCGAATTCCCGCCAATGGCGCACGTTGCCAGGAGAAGCTCTTGATTTCGACGCGATTATTGCGCCATGGTTTCTTTGCGAACCGCACCTTCCTGTTCGTCGCCTTTTCTGTGCTGATGGCATCGCTCCCGCTGCATGCCCAACAGACCAAATCCACGCCTCTCGATCCGATACATGCATGGAACGCAGGCAGCGACCCTGCATCGTTGGAGATGTGGGTGAATCAGCGCCTGACTGCCGCGCAAGCGGATGTGGACAAGGTGGCCGCCGTCACAGGTCCACGCACGGTAGGAAACACGCTCCGCCCCTACGACGACGCGGTGAATGAGCTGGCGATCGCAGGCAATGAAACCTACTTCATGTTCGCCGTCGGCGACTCCGCCCCTCTGCGCGATAAGGCGCAGGCGATGTCATCCAAGGTTTCTTCTGCGGTAACTGATCTAAGCCTGAACGAAAAGGTCTATCGTGCGCTGGCTGCGGTGCCCACTCCGACTAACAACCCAGCAACCACACATTACCTGGATCGCACCCTGCTGGAATATCGGCTTGCTGGCGTGGACAAGGACGACGCCACGCGCGCGAAGATCCGCCAGTTGCAGGACAAAATTACCGCGTTGTCGCTCACTTTCAATCGTAACGTGGACGATGATGTGCGCAAAGTAACGGCGACGAAGGCGCAACTCGATGGCATGCCGGCCGACTACGTTGCGCGGCACAAGCCGGATGCCAATGGCGTCTACACCCTGACCACCGACCCTCCGGACAGCTTCCCGGTGCGCAGCTTTGCGAGCAACCCCGACCTGCGTCTGCGGATGTTTCTCGCCTACAGTCAACGCGCCTATCCGAAGAACCAACCTGTGTTGATGGACCTTCTGGAGGCGCGGCAGCAGCTTGCGACCACGCTGGGGTACGCCACCTATGCTGATTTTGCCACCGCGGATCAGATGATCGGTTCGGCGAAGAATGTGGAGGCGCTGCTTGACAAAGTGAATGCTGCATCTCACGGGCCTGCCACGCGGGAATACGCACTGTTGCTGGCGTTCGCCAAACAGCGCCAGCCGGGAGTCAAGAACCTGTCTATAGCGGATGTTTCGTATTGGGCGGAACAGTACCGTCGCACGAAGTACGACTTCGACGCGCAGTCGGTGCGTCCTTATTTTCCGTACACCGAGGTACAGGCCGGCATTCTGAAAACGGCCGCGCGCCTGTTCCATGTTGGGTTCAAGGCCGTTCCGGATGCCAAAGTGTGGGATACATCCGTCTCCACATTCGATGTGTACGACAACGCAGCTCCGCATAAGGGAAAGAAACTCGGGCGCATCTATCTGGACATGCATCCGCGGACGGGGAAGGACAAATGGTTCTCCAGCGCGCCCCTTGTTCCCGGCATCGCAGGACGCCAGCTTCCTGAGGGTGCTCTGATCTGCAACTTTCCCGGTGGAACAGCGGGCGATCCTGGACTGATGCAGTACAGCGACGTCGTCACTTTCTTCCATGAATTTGGTCATCTCATGCACCATGTGCTCGGCGGCCAAAATCAATGGGCGGGCGCGGGCGGCTTCAACGTGGAGGGCGATTTTGTCGAGGCGCCGTCGCAGATGCTGGAGGAGATGTTCCACGACCACGCTATCCTTGCTTCTTTCGCAAAAAACTATAAGACCGGCGAGACCATCCCCAGCGGATTGGTCGATCGTATGAACGCGGCCGATGCCTATGGACGCGGCGGCTGGGTGCAGGCCCAACTGCTCTACTCCACCTACGCACTGCAACTGCATGACCGGCCTCCGGCTCAGGTGCATCTGGACGCGCTGCTGAGGGAAGACTATGCGAAATTCGTCCCGGCAACGTTTGTCGATGGCGACCGCTTCTATACATCCTTCATTCACCTGACGGGCTATGCCTCGAATTACTACACCTACGTGCTGGATAAGGTGATCGCGCTTGATTTCTTCTCGCAGTTCAACAGGAGCGATTTGCTGGACGGTCCGACAGCGATGCGCTATCGCCGTACGGTTCTGGAACCGGGCGCGACCAAGCCCGCATCTGAACTTGTCAAGGACTTCCTGGGGCGCCCGCAGAATATCGACGCGCTGAAAGCATGGATGAATGTGGAGTTTCAAGCCGCTCCAGTTGCCAAGTCAACATCGGGCCAGTAGAAACGCGAAGCGTGGCCGCCCTTGTTACACTAGGGGTTGACCTATGTTTGAAAACCTCTCAGAAAAACTTCAGCGCACCTTCAAGAACCTGCGCGCCCAGGGCACCATCACCGAGGAAAATATCGGCGAGGCGCTCAAAGAAATCCGGCTGGCTCTGCTCGAAGCCGACGTCAACCTGAACGTCGTCAAAGACCTGATCGAGCATATCCGTGCCAAAGCCCTGGGCCAGGAAGTACTGACCGCGCTTTCCCCCACGGAGCAGGTCATTAAGATCGTGCGCGACGAGCTGATCGCGATGTTGGGCACGGACACGGCGCGCTTCAAGTTTGCCTCGCAACCGCCAACGGTCATTCTGATGGCTGGACTGCAAGGCTCCGGCAAGACCACGACTTCTGGCAAGCTGGCCGCATGGTTGAAAAAGGGCGGCCATCGCCCGCTTCTGGTGTCTGTTGACGTCTATCGTCCCGCCGCCCGGGAGCAACTTCAGATCGTTGCCAAGGCGATTGGCACCAATCTGTACGAGGGCGATCTGAAAGGCGAAGCCGCGGGTCCGGCGCTGGTCGAGCGGCTGGCCAAGGAAGCTCGCCGCGAAGCGATCATCTCCGGTTGCGACGTGATGATTGTCGATACCGCGGGCCGCCTGCACATCGACGAAGGCCTGATGAATGAGATGCAGCGGTTGAAATCACTGCTGAATCCACAGGAAATTTTGTTCATTGCCGATGCGATGACCGGGCAGGACGCGGTGCGCTCGGCAAAGGAATTTCATGATCGGCTCGCGCTGACCGGCATCGTGTTGACCAAGATGGACGGCGATGCGCGCGGCGGAGCTGCGCTCTCCATTCGCCATGTAACCGGCCAACCCATCAAGTTCATTGGCATGGGCGAAAAGCCGGACGCATTTGAGCCGTTTCATCCGGACCGCATTGTCAGTCGCATTCTCGGCATGGGCGACATTATGACGCTGATCGAGAAGGCGGAAGAAACGCTCGACCGGAAAAAGTCGGAAGAGTTCGCCAAGAAGGCGTTGATGGGCGATGGTTTTTCGCTGGAAGATTTTCGCGACCAGTTGCGGCAGATAAAGAAGATGGGCTCGCTGCAAAGCATCATGAAAATGCTGCCGTCGGTTGGCCCTTTTCAAGGGATGCAACAGGCCGCCGGCAATGTCGATGAGAAGCAGTTCACTCGTATTGAAGCCATCATCAACTCGATGACAACTGAGGAACGAAAGAATCACGAACTCATCTCCGGCAGCCGCCGCAAGCGCATCGCACGCGGCTCCGGCACCAGCGTGCAGGAGGTGAACCAGTTGCTGCGTCAGTATATCCAGATGCGCAAAATGTTCAAGTCCATGGGTAAGGGTGGGGCAGTGCAGCGGCGCCTCATGGGTTCGCTAGCCAACATGCGCACCGGCCGCTAATTGAGGAACCGATGACAAGAGAGCATATCCTCGGAGAGATCATTCGACTTACGGAGGCAAATGGCGGCACACCAATCGGCGTGCGAAATTTTCTCAGCGAGACAGGAATCAAAGCGTATGACTGGGGTAGGTTCTGGGCGACATGGGGAGATGCCGTGCGCGAAGCAGGTTTCTCCCCCAACAAATTTACTTCTTCACTCGAAGAAAACGACATTCTTGAATATCTCGCATCTCTTACAAGGAAACTAAGGCATTTCCCAACTAGAGGCGAAATGCGTTTGGAGAAAATCAAGAATCCAGCATTTCCAGATGTGAGAACCATTGGAAGGCGTAGAAAGAAGGGCGAGAACATCTCCGCTCTATTGGAATACTGCAAGGGACGAAAAGATTTTACAGATGTGACAGAGCTTTTGGCGCTAATTTCTCCCCGGCCAAAACATAAACAAGCGGATGTAGGGGAACTCGACGATGAAGGCAGCGACAGCGGTTATGTTTACCTAATTCGCTCACGCGATGCTTACAAGATCGGGTGCACGCAAGCTCCTTATAGGCGTGCATCGGAGATAGCAAATCAATCGGCCTATGGCGCAGAATTGATTCATCTAATTCCAACAGACGACCCGTTCGGGATTGAAAAGTATTGGCACGATCGGTTTGAAGCAAAAAAGGTTGCAGCGGCCAATAAAGCAAGCGGCGAATGGTTTGAACTGTCGGCACCGGATATCAGAGCATTCAAACGCCGAAAGAGCTTCATGTAGTGCCAAAATTACAGGACCAACTCGACCAGATCACGGAACAGACCCGGCAGCTGGTCCAGCCGGAGCGACTCAAACCCAATGAAAATGCTGTCGCGGAGTTGTTCGCGAGCGGCATCGAACAGCAGATCCTTCCGGTTGGCAACCAGGCGCCGGACTTTGCTCTTCCCGATGCCAATGGGCGCGTCGTGCGCTCTGCCGATTTACTGGCGCTGGGGCCGGTCATCGTCAGTTTCTTTCGCGGTCGCTGGTGCCCGTACTGCATGGCGGAACTTGCGGCATGGCGCGATTTGTATCCGGAGCTGCGCAGACGCGGCGCGCTCTTGGTAGCCATCTCGCCGCAGACTGTCCATCAGAATAGTTTGTTGCTGCAGCAGCACCCGTTGCCATTTCCGGTGTTGAGCGATGCGAGGTGTGCCGTCGCGGAACGTTTCCGGGTGGCGTATACGGTTCCGGAGTATCACCAGCAGCATTATCGTCGCATCCTGGTCAATATTCCATTCATGAACGGCGATCCATCCTGGCGACTGCCGCTGCCGGCGACGTTTCTTGTGCAGCCCGATGGAAGCATTGCATTCGCGCAGGTGCACGCGGATTTTCGCGTTCGTCCCGAGCCGGAAGAAGTGCTGGCAGCTCTCAAAAGCGAAGTTTGAACCGCGCTTAATAATTCAGCCCAAAGTGCGGATTGGCTTGTGTTCCCGTGATCTTGATGGGAATATCGGTACCCGCGCCGTTCTTGGCGAAGAACGGGTCAAAGGGCTTCAGCAACTTTCCTTTCCATCCGCCCACGATGCCGGAGATGGGAGACTGCATGCGCGCACGGCCCGTAAAATCGAACTCTCTGCCGTCCAGCGTATAGACTCCAGCCAATCGGATCTCCGCGCCGGGCATGGTGCAAACCAGTTGCGGCAGTTTCAGCTCACCATTTGCCAGCGAAAAAATGCCGTGCATGTTGGCTTGCACATCCTGTTGACCCGGCAACAATATCCCGGTTTGATTGTCCATTTCCCTCGCTTCCGATGCCTGACCGCGGCTGCGCAGGCTGAGTTGATCCATCTTCTTTTGGATGTTCTCGTTGCTGAATGAAATGTCCTCGACCGCAAATGCTCCCCGTAATTGAAGCTTCTGGTTCACCGGTTGGTTCCCGGGCGGCAGGTAGAATTTTGTCTTGAGCTGCACGTTCCCCGTCATGACCGGAGGATCCGTTTTCACCCCCAATTGCAAAAGGTTCTCGATACGCCCCCTGTTGACAGTCACATCGAGATGAATGTCATGCCCCGGCTGGTTCCGCGCCCGCACCACATCCCCCGTGGCCGTGATATCGGTGTGCAGAAAATGGGCTTTCACGGGTTGCAGGTAGGTGTTGCCGTTCGTGCCATTCACAATGGCATGAAATTGCGTGGTCAGGTCCACCTTGTGCCCGCTCACATCGATACTGAAGTCCGGTGTGTCGGTGGTTCCATCCACGGTGATTGTGTCCAGCTGCCCCGAGTACTTACCTTGGGAAGACAGCATTCCGGCAATTCCGTGGGTCGTGCTCAGATCCGCGTGGGTAAAAAAATAGCTACCATTCACCGGCGTATCGGAGGGTTCATCCGCATTCCATGGACCGAAATTTCCGGTGGTGGCAATGTTTCCTAACGGCTTAGGATTGACCAGCTGCGCCACAAAATGCAGCGGTTTATTGTTGCCGACCCGAGTCAGCGTTAAAGCGTGAATCTGGAATTGTAGCGGGACCTTGTTAGGCTTGTCGGTCATGATCGTCAGCGTGGTTGTGTCGCAAATGATCTTGTCGATGAGAAGCGAAATCTTGCGGTGACTCTTCTTCCGTTTTGGCATCGCCGAACGCTGCCCTTTAGGCGGAATCATGATCTGCAATCCGTGCACCTGGACTAAGCCGATATGCATCGGCGACTGGAATATATCGAGCAAGGGTGTGTGGAAACTGAACTGGCCTACCTGGATTTGCGGTGGCAAGCTGGGATCGATGTTGGAGCGGAGACTGAGATCCTTGCCTTCCACCTGCAGGCCGTTTAAGACGGAAACATCAAATTCGCCAAGCTGGACCTGGCTGTCGAATCGTCTGGATAATGTTTGAATGACCCGCGCCCGCAGCATAGGTCCGGCATGATGGATCGCATATTGGGCGGCGATCAGTCCTACGATGATAAGTCCGGCAACGAACGCAAGCACAACCAAGGCAATCTTCGAGCGTCTGGAAATACCTGGCTTAGGAGAGCTGGTATCTTTGTCTTCTATCACGGTTGCTCGGATGCACAACAGCATCCGAAAGATTCTTCGAGTGCAGTCTTTCGGGTTTCAGTGAGTACGATCCAGGAAGAAATCAACCTGATTGCTGGCAGATTTGGATCGTTGTTCGAAGTACAATACGGAAACCGGAGAAATTTTCACAAGAATCTTCCGCAGTTGCCAACCGTTCGGCAGCGGGATGAATCCAATAAAAAAACTTCGCTGTGCGATGCGGTCAGATTGAGTTTAGAAGGCAACCGCAAAAACATCGATCTGCAATTCCTGCAACGAAAGCCCTGGTGTGGAACTCATTTCTTCAGGATGGAATCAAGTTTGCAGAAAGAAAGTATCCCATGACCCTTTTGTTGTTACAGATGACTGTAGTGTTGCTGGTCACTGTTGCTTGCGGCTGGCTTGCTCGTAAGCTAGGACAGGCACGGGTCATTGGAGAAATCATTGGAGGGATCCTGATCGGGCCGTCCGTTTTTGGCCGATTCACGCCGCATTGGTCGGCAGCATTGTTCCCACCTGCATCCTTCAATGCATTTGACATCCTCAGCACCGTCGGCCTGATCTTGTTCCTGTTTCTGATCGGGATGGAACTGGACTACGGGCACCTCTATAAGCAACGGGCGACAGCCGTGATGGCGAGTGGAATGAGCATCGTGTTCCCATTTGCTATGGGAGCAATCCTGGCTCATTCCCTGCGCGTCCGCTTTGCGCCGCATGGTATCGGCAATGTACCGTTTGTCCTTTTTCTCGGCATTTCGATGAGCATCACCGCATTCCCCGTACTGGCGCGCATCATCGAGGAGCGGCACATGCAGGGAACAGCGCTCGGAACAACCGCAATCCTATGTGCAGCTGTGGATGATGTCGTGGCGTGGACCTTGCTTGCGATAGCATTGGCTTTGATTGGGCACGACGGCGGGTCGGCCTCGCTGCCGTTGCGCCTGTTAGGGTTGGCCGTCTATCTCTTCGTGATGATTGTGGTGGTTCGTCCTCTCGCCGCTTGGGTGGTTAAGAAACGCCTTCGGACGACCGACTTACCACTGGAAATGCTGGGCGTCGTGATCGCTATCACGTTGGCATCGGCCGCGGCGACCGAAGCGATTGGCGTTCACCCGTTGTTTGGCGCATTTATGGCGGGCGTATGCTTCCCCAGGGTGGAGCGGTGGCAAACGGCGATGCGCGCCAAGTTGGATATGCTGGTTTCTGTCTTGCTGCTTCCATTGTTTTTTGCGCTTACAGGGATGCGCACGCGCCTCGACCTGCTGAGCGGAAGCAGAGTATGGTTCTGGGCCGGAATCGTGTTGATTGCGGCGGTCTTCGGCAAAATGGGCGGAGCCGCGTTGGCAGCGAGATGGAATGGGCAGTCGTGGAAAGATGCCGCTGCCTTGGGAGCTTTGCTGAACACACGGGGCCTGGTGGAGTTGATCGTATTGAACATCGCCTACAATGTAGGCGCATTTACCCCAACGCTCTTTACCATGCTGGTCGTCATGGCCCTTGTGACCACGATGATCACAACGCCGATCCTGGATCTGCTGGGTGTAAAGAATGCTGAGAGAACGACTCAGGATGTAGAGGCGGCTGCTTAGGAAATTCCGCAGCCGCATCCATTCGTTGCTAGGCGGGGGTTAAGGCTTGGGCAGGCGTATCGACCAGCGCCGTCCCAATGTCGGCAGCGATCTTCTCCGCCGTAAAGGCTTCGATCACATCTCCGACCTTGATGTCGTTGAAGTTGAAAATACTGATGCCGCATTCCATGCCGTTACGCACTTCACTGACGTCATCCTTGAACCTCTTGAGCGATGCGACCTTGCCCTTGAAAACCGGCACGCCGTCCCGCAGGACGCGCACTTCGGAGTCGCGCTTGAACATCCCGTCGGTGACGCGGCAACCGGCCACCGCACCTACCTTCGGGATCTTGAAGACATTGGCCACTTCGGCGCGCCCAAGGTAATTCTCCTTGATCGTTGCCTCCAGCAATCCCAACATGGCCTTGCGCATTTCATCCTGCAATTCGTAGATAATCGAGTGCAGGCGGATCTCGACGCCTTCTTGCGCGGCGAGTTCGGCCGCCTTCCGTTCCGGCCGCACATTGAAGCCGATGACGATGGCGTTCGATGCCGAAGCCAGCAGAATATCGCTCTCCGTAATGGCCCCGACACCGGAGTGGATGACATTGACGCGCACTTTTTCGGTCGAGAGTCTGGGCAGCGATTCGGCCAGAACTTCCACTGAACCCTGCACGTCGCCCTTCAAGATGATCGGGAGTTCTTTCACGCCGGCCTGCTTGATCTGCTCTGCCAGACCTTCCAGCGACACCCTCGAGGACTTCGCCAACTGCGATTCGCGCTCCTTCATCTTGCGGTACTGGGCGACATTCTTGGCCTTGTCGCGGTCCGCGACCACAGTGAACACATCGCCCGCATCGGGAATACTTTCGAGTCCCAGGATTTCAACTGGCGTCGATGGTCCTGCCTCTACCATGGCGCGACCACGATCGTCGAACATGGCGCGGACCTTGCCGAAAGTATTGCCGACCACAAACGTGTCGCCCAAATGCAGCGTGCCATTCTGAATCAGCACTGTAGAGACCGCACCACGACCACGATCCAGCTTCGATTCGATGACCGTGCCTAAAGCTGGCCGATCCGGCGATGCCCGCAGAGTGCCAACATCGGCGACCAGGCAAATCATTTCCAGCAACAGATCCAGATTGATGCGCTTCTTGGCCGACACGTCGACAAATACGGTGCTACCGCCCCATGCCTCCGGTACCAGTCCACGGTCGCCAAGTTGCTGCTTGACGCGATCAGGCTGCGCATCCGGTTTATCAATTTTGTTGACCGCAACAATGATCGGTACATTCGCGGCCTTGGCATGGTCGATCGCTTCCAGTGTTTGCGGCATCACGCCGTCATCGGCTGCTACGACGATGACGACAATGTCGGTCACCTTGGCGCCGCGCGCGCGCATGCGAGTGAAAGCTTCGTGGCCCGGCGTATCGAGAAATACAATCTCGCGTCCGAATGCCGGAGAGTCTTCCTTCGCAATCCGGACTTTGTAGGCCCCGATGTGCTGGGTAATTCCGCCGGCTTCGCCCGCTGCCACTTCCGTTTCTCGAATGGCATCGAGCAGCGAAGTTTTGCCATGATCGACGTGGCCCATGATGGTGACTACCGGAGGACGTGTGACTTCCAACTCGCCGGTCGTCTCCTGCGTCAGCAGGTTTTCCAGCGCCTCGTTGGCCATCTCATCTTCAAAGCTGATCACTTGAGCCTCGGCCCCAAACTGGCGCGATACTTCCTTGATCAAGTCAGTATCGAGCGATTGGTTGACCGTGACAAAGACACCCCGCTGCAGCAGCGTAGCGATTAAATCTTTCGCGCGCAGATCCAGCTTCTCTGCCAGGTCTTTCACGCTGACCCCGTCGGTCACCGTGATTGTGCGGGTGATAGGAACAGGTCCAGTAGGAATCTGTGCTGCGCCCAGACGCGGCGCAACCATTCCCTTCATCGGACCTTCCTTTGATTTTTCGTAACGATTGTTTCCGCCGCGACGTTGTTGATGTCCACGTGATGGGCGATCGCCGGCGCCAGGCGGCGGCGCCATGCCGGGCGCGCCGCCTACGCCGGGACGCGGTGCTCCAAAGCCAGGACGCCCCGGCATTCCAGGACGCGCGCCAGGCGCACCTGTGGGATGCTGGCGCGTAGGATGCATGGGACGACGGACGCTGCCCGGTCCCGCTCCAGGGCCCATAGCCGGGCGAGCACCATAGGGCGTTCCGCCAGTTCCACCCGGTCCCTGCGGACGAGGCCGTTCAAAAATCGGCTTGCCGCGCTGCATTCCGCCCAGTGTCTGCGCCGCTCCAGCCGGAGCTGTGTAAATCGGGCGAGGCCCGGTCTGCGGCATGATCACGCGTTTTGCTGGCGGCCCTGCAACTGCAGGAGTGGCGGGAGCTACCGCGGACTCCGCGCTGGGCACGATCTCCGACACAGCGCTGGAACCAGCGGGGGGCGGCTGTTCGATGCTCGCTACGGGGGCGACCGAGACTTCAGTAGGCGTGGCTGACGCCTGCTGGGATCGCGACGTTGCAACAACACCCGCTGTTTGGGCTGGAACCGGTGGCTTTGCCTCTTGCGGTGCAGTTTTTGCCGGCGCTGCGACCGCAGCGGCTGCGCCTGTCGAGACGGACGCCGGCGGTTTCACAATCACGGGTCCTGAAGGCGGGCGAGACGCGATGGCGGGCGTTGGCATTGCCGGGGTCGAGACGATCTGTGGAGCTTGTCGCGGCAAAGGTACGATTTTTCGCGCGGCAGGCTTGGAGGCTGATCCGGCGCTTGCAGGCACTGTGCCAATGGGGTTTGCAGGGAAAGCAGGCCTGCTGGCCGCCGCAGCGGGCGCGGGTGAGGTGGAAACCGTTGTGGATTTCGCCGCCTGGCCAGCGGCCGCCGCGGTGACAGTAGGCCGCTGTGCAACGGTGGCGCCGGGGTGTGTTCCACGCGGTGCTTCCCGCTGTTCCTTTTGCTGCTGAATGGCCCGCAATACATCTCCAGGCCGGGAAATGTTGGAGAGATCGATCTTTGGCTTCTGTTCGTTCGCGACGGGCCTGCCGGGAGCGCTCGACGTAGACCTGCCGCCGCGGCCGAGAGCCGCACGCACACGTACTGCCTCGTCCTCCTCAACTGAGCTGGAGTGCGTCTTCTTTTCTGTGACTCCGACTTCCGGTAGAATATCGAGAATCACTCTGCTCTTGACTTCCAGCTCTCGCGCTAGATCGTTAATCCGAACTTTACTCATCCGCCTCTTTCGCCTTTTCCCAAACTCTTAGCTGCTCATACGGTTGCCTCGTGGTCTGCCGTCAGATGCGCATCTTCTCTCATTATCCCCTGAAAGTCGCATTGGAATTGCTAATTTTCATGCGATGCGGCCAGCCAAGGGTCCTTCTCAGGGTTTTTCCTTCTCTTCCCAGCTATCCAGTACCGGCTCCCGAGCTTCGGGGGCATCCACGGAGACAGGCTGATCTTCGTTATCGGTACCCGTGGCATGCTCCAGAAAATTCTTCATCAGGCTTTGCGACGACCCCTCAGCTTCCGCAGCCTCTATCTCCGATACCTCAGTGAATTTATCTGGCTCAGTGTTGTCGGCGATGTCCAGGGTGGGAACCTCTCCGGGCTCGCGGCTTTCCAGATCGGCGCCCGCGCCCGCTTCGCGGTCCAGTGCCGCCTCATTGGCGTCTTCCTCTTCGGACGTTTCCGTCCCCAGCGGACTGGCATCCGTATCAGTGCTGGCATCCAGATGGGCAAAATAGTGGCGCACCGCTGTGCCAATCTTTTCCAGAGTCTTCTCTCCTATGCCAGGAACTTCCTCGAGCTCTTCCGGGGTCATATCCGCCAATCCCTCCACGGTGGTAATGCCCGCCGCGATCAGTTTTTGGATGGTGTTTTCGCCCAATTCGGTGAGCTGCTCGATAGCGGTTGTGACCGGACCCGCCATGGCCTGCATCTGCTGCTCCACCTCCTGGCGCTTTTCTTCCTCACTCTTGATGTCGATCTTCCAGCCCAGCAGCTTCGCCGCCAGGCGCACGTTCTGGCCCTTCTTTCCGATGGCAAGCGACAACTGCGTGTCATCGACGATCACTTCGATCTGCTTGTCCGCCAAATCGACGATGCTGACGCGGCTTACCTTCGCCGGCTGCAATGCCTTCTCCGCAAACGTTGTGATCTCTTCGCTGAACTCGATGATGTCGATCTTTTCTCCGCGCAGTTCGCGAATGATGGATTGCACCCGCATACCCTTCATGCCAACGCATGCGCCCACCGGATCCACGTCCTTGTCGCGCGATACCACGGCGATCTTGGTGCGCTCGCCCGCCTCGCGTGCGATGGCGCGTATCTCCACCGTGCCGTCATAAATCTCTGGGACCTCACTCTGGAACAGGTTCTGCACCAGTTCCTTTGCGGCGCGAGAGACAACGACCTGCGGCCCGCGCGCATTCCGATCCACACGCAACAGTACCACGCGTACACGCTCGCCCACTGCGAACTGTTCCAGCCGCGACTGCTCGCGCTTCGGCATGCGAGCTTCCGCCTTGCCGATGTCGAAGATGACATCCTGTCCTTCGATACGCTTCACGGTCGCATTCAGCACCTCCCCCACGCGATGCGCGTACTCGTTAAAGACGGTGTCCCGCTCAGCTTCGCGCACTTTCTGGAAGATGATCTGTTTCGCCATCTGGGCTGCGATGCGTCCCAGCACATCAGTCGGTTTGTAGTAGCGCAGCTCGCCGCCCGCTTCCACTTCCGGCGCAATGGCGCGTGCCTCTTCCAGGTTGATCTGGTTCAGCGGATCTTCCACCAACTCCGGTGATTCGACCACCGTCTTGTAGGCGTAAGCGCGAATCTCGCCCGTTTCGCGGTCAAGTTCGCCACGCATGTTTTCCAGCGTCTTGTAGTATTTGCGCGTCGCCAGGGCAATCGCATCTTCCACCGCGTTCACCACAATCTGCGGATCGATGCCTTTGTCCCGGCTCAATACTTCTATCGTTTCGTAGAGTGCACTTGCCATAATTCGTCTCAGCCTTATCTGGCGGGATTGCTTGTACAGCTAAATTTCAGGAATCAGGTTCGCCTTCAAAATGTTCGAGAACGCGATGGTGACCTTTTCCCCGGCCACCTTTTCCACCTTGTTCTTTCTCTTACTCACCGTGCTCAAATCCAGGTCCAGCGTCTCGTCCGTCACGTTTGTAATGCGTCCCTGCCAGTGGGAGTTGCCATGGATCGGCTCCGTCGTCCGGAGCTTCGCCAGACTCCCGGCAAACCGCACATAATCCTCGCGTCCGCGTAACTTGCGATCCAACCCGGGCGACGATACTTCCAGCGTATATTCCGCCCCGGGAACCAATTCCTCTACGTCCAGTACGGTTCCAAAATCTTCACTGAATACCTGACAATCTTCCACTTTGATGCCGGCCAACTGATCGACAGATATATGCTCCGGCAGTTTCAACTCGCCCTCGGCGGCTTCTTTTTCCAAGGCGAGCTTGGCGCGATTCGCAGCGTCCTTCTCTATGTAGATGCGCAATGCGCGATGCTTGGGACTGCCAAGATATTCCACCTCCACCACAGCCAACCCATGCGACGCGGCGACACGGTCCGCCAGAGCGCGAATTTTATCCAAATCCAAGGCCATGGAAATCTACGCCGGGGCAGTTTTGAGATGGAAATCCAGAGCAAATAAAAAGTGGGCTCTCGCCCACTCATTTCTCCCGCCCCGGCCTACTCTGCCACAGGCTACCAACGACAACTCAGGATAAACTCAGGACAAACTCATCTACTCCCCTAGGATACGCCCGTTTCAGCTGGATTTCAAACCCGGGCTCCCGCGGCATTTACGCCGGGGAATCATGCTTCACCCCGCGCAGGCAGGCCTGTTTCAAGGCGCTGCTCGTCGCACGGTCCAGAGATTGCTTCAGCGGCGCGAGGACGTTAAAGCGCAACTGACAAGGAACGCGGCGCGCCACTAGGAGGTTTTCTACTTTTCCCGTAAAGGCGCGCTTATGGCGGAAGCGGATAACGGGCCGCTTCCGCTTGTTTGTAAACGCCCCGGTTTATATATCCGCCGCGCTGTCTGAGACCGGCGTAAATACTGAGCTTTGAGCAGCTAGGGGGCCGTAGAGGGGACGTTTCGGGTCAGTTCCGCCCCGCGCCTCTGGCTACTGCCCGTCGAGAATCTCCCTATCCAGAATCGTGGGCCACCAACCTGATAATTATTTGAGGGGAGTTATTAAGTAGTACGCGCGCGAGAGACAAGGACGGCGGCCTTGGAGAAAGTCATTGACAAATCGTCATATCTTTCTTTAAGAGAAGGGTAATAATGCTGCCAGCTGGCAACGTTTTCTTTAGGGGGATCACAACGCCATCGACTGGCAAGGCCGCGCCGGTAAAGTCTACAAAAGCGAACGTTTGTATGGGACAGACGCGGCCTTTAATAGTTACGCTATCGAGCCGAAACGATAAAACTGAGCCTGCCTTGAAAAATCCTCTGGATTGATTGACCGTCGTGACTGTCCCGCTTACCAGAGCGCCTCCTAGCTGTCCCGACTGCAAAGCTCCTGAAAATGGATCTCCGGCGTGGTAGCGGCGCACGTCTAGTGCCTGGTCAAGTTTGACCTGTATCTGGGCTCCCGCTGGAATGACGATGGGCACCGGAACTACTGGCGTTATGGCTTCTGTTTTTGAGGTTTGCGGCGACACGGGAGCGGCGGTAGACTGCTGCCCGCTCCCTTCATTTGGTAACGTGCTATCGTTTGCTTCATAACAAGAGTAGTTCTGGAATCCGATTCCGCAGTTGATCCCGGGCCGCGCACCTGGGAGCAATTGAGGTTGAGGAGCACGTCTTGGATGGCGCTGTACAGTGGGCGCACAAGGAGTTCCTGGCGGCTTGCCGCTGCACGCAGCCATAGTAGCAGCCGCGTTCTCGTCTTGCCTGATGACGTCTTGGATGGCAATCGCATTTGAAATTCATCAGTTGAACCAGGGTTGGTACTTACGGTAGAGGTTGGCAGGCATGAAATTTCTTGCAGGGGGATTTCATGTCCAGCAAAGAAACACTGGAGCAGTTTAGTTCCTG
>JAJYSV010000010.1 GCA_021793405.1 Acidobacteriota bacterium | reverse complement strand
TATTCCGTCACGCCAGTTTGTTGTCATCATGGGGGCGTCTGGCAGCGGAAAGAGCACACTTCTCGGGCTGCTGGCTGGATTGGATGCGCCGAGCAGCGGCAGCGTCGCAATTGATGGCGAAGAGATCAGTCATTTGAGTGAAGATGCGCTGGCACGCATTCGCGCCACTAAGCTTGGTTTCGTCTTTCAGTCCTATCAGCTGATACCGACGCTGACGGCACTGGAAAATGTTTTGTTGCCGCATGAACTCCATGCCGGAGATGACGGAAAGCCACGGGCGCAGGATTTGCTCCGCAGTGTTGGCCTCGAAGAGCGAATGCACCACTATCCCGTGCAGCTTTCAGGGGGAGAGCAGCAGCGGGTCGCGCTGGCGCGGGCTTTCATGCTGCGGCCTCCTGTGATTCTGGCGGACGAGCCCACTGGCAATTTGGATTCCGCAACGGGCGCGCGAGTGATGGAGCTGCTGCTGGAATTGAATCGGAGGGAAGGTACGACGCTGGTCCTGGTGACGCATGATGCCAGCCTTGCAGCCCTTGCCGAGCGAAAAATCCTATTACGCGATGGCCTGATTGAAGCCGATGATCTGTGCTGGCGGGGCGATGCTGGGCATGACGCGAAGGCTGGCGTATGATGCCGGCTTCGGGAACTTTGGCCTGGACCACCGCGTGGAAAGTGGCGTGGCGCGATCTGCATGCTTCGTGGATAAAATTCACGTTTGTCGTTGTCGCGGTGGCCCTCGGTGTTGGCTCGCTGACCGGTGTGCGAAGTTTCAGCATGGTCTTTCAGCGAACACTGCTGGCGCAGGCGCGGACGCTGATGGCAGCGGACCTTTCGGCAAGAGATTTTCATCCATACACGGACCAGCAACTCGCCGCGCTTGACCGGCTGCAATCCCAAGGAGTCGAACATACACTGGTGACGGAGACCGTCTCGATGGCTACGACGGCTGCGAACCCCGATCCGGTGTTGGTGTCGCTGAAAGCAGTTGATCCATCGCAGTATCCCTACTACGGGAATGTGGGATTGGCATCGGGGCGGCCACTGCGGGGCATGCTGCGATCCGATACAGCCGTGGTCAGTGAAGAATTTCTGCTGCGCATGCGTACACATGTGGGCGACACACTTCATTTAGGCAACAGCCAGTTCGCTATCGTCGACGTACTACGCTCAGAACCGGACCGGATCTCTTCCTCTTTCAGCATCGGACCTCGCGTCATGATCAGTCAGGCCGCGTTGCCGGCCACGGGACTTGTTCGTCCGGGCAGCCGGGCCAGCGAGCGTATGCTGTTTCGTCTGCCGACGCCGGACGGCGGCAAACAGCCACACATGGATATCGCGGAGTTGCGCAAAGAGGTGGAAGCGATTTTGCCGGAAGCGCAGGTGACCGATTTCCGCGAAGCGAATCCAGCGCTTGTCCGTGGCCTTGATCGCGCCACGGCAATGCTGACGCTGGTGAGCCTGGTGACGATGGTGCTGAGCGCCATTGGCGTGGCCATGGCCATGCACGCGCATTTGCAACAGAGGCTGGAAACAATTGCGATTATGAAAGCGCTGGGTGCCCGATCCTCGCAGGTCATGCGTATTTACCTGCTGCAGACATTGTTTTTGGGTGTCGCCGGGGCGTTGCTGGGAGTGGCGGCGGGTTTCGGAGTGGCGCGCGCGTTTCCCTTTGTGCTCCAGCGCCTGGTTTCGTTGCCCGTCGTCGGAAAGCTTGCGTTTTCTCCGGTCCTCATTGGATTGCTGACGGGAATTTTGACGACACTACTGTTCACCTTGCCGCCGCTGTTGGAGATTCGAAACTTTCGTCCACTGCGAATTTTGCGTCGCAACGTCGAGCAAGAACAAGGGACGGGTCTGCGCCAGATGTTTCCACGCGATCCAGCCCAAATTGTCACCATTTTGATCATTCTGGTCGCGTTGGCTGTGATCGCCAGCACCCTTACCCAATCTACTGTGGTTGGCGAATGGTTTGCTGGTGGCTTGCTGGTAGTCCTGGTCGTTCTCCTGCTGGCGGCGTCGGGCCTGTTGGCAACGGTGAGATGGAGCATGCGATTTCAGCGCCAGAGACTGGCGCCGATGGTGCGCCAGGGGCTGGTGAATCTGCAACGTCCCGGCAATCAGTCTGCCGCGGTACTGACAGCTCTGGGTCTGGGCGTAATGCTGATGATGACGATCTACTTCGTACAGCACGCCATCGTACTGGATTTGAATCAAACCAGCGGTTCCTCAAAGATTCCAAATGTTTTTCTTGTTGACGTCAGCACGGATGAACTTGCCGGAGTGAAGAAACTAATTGCTGCCCAGCCGGCGGTAGAAGGTGGACTGGAGACAATCCCAATCGTTTCCGCGCGTATTGTTTCGATAAATGGAGTTTCTACGGATCAACTGCGCATCCAGCATTATCCCAGGAGAATGCTGCGATCGACTTCCTTGACCTGGGCCGACAGTTTGCCGGTTGGCGAGAAAATCGTCGCCGGACACTGGTGGGCGAAGACGAGTGCGTCGTCGGAGGTAGCGGTCAGTGAGGGCACGGCGAAGACATTGCACTTGAAGATTGGCTCGCAAATTAGATTCCTAGCTGGGGAGCAGAACATTGTAACCGCAGTGGTTGCAATATATCGATCGGATGGAGAGCATGTATATTCGCGCAGCCAGTTCATCGTGCCGAGCCGCGCGCTGACGCAACCGTCAGCGATCTGGTATGGCGCATTCCATGCGGACCCAGCGCGCGTCGGAGATGTGGAGAAGAGCCTATTCGCAGCCTATCCCACCGTGACAGTCATCAATGTAGCGGATGTGCTGGAAGTCGTCCGCAAGGTCGTGGACCAGATCGCCATGGTCCTTCGATTCGTCGCAGGCTTCGTTCTGCTGGCCGGGGGCATCATTCTAGCGTCGAGCGTGACAGCAACACGGTTCCAGCGGGTGCGCGAAGTGGCGATTTTGAAGTCGCTCGGTGCGTTGCGGAGCCAGATCATCTCTATGCTGAGCATTGAGTTTTTGACGTTGGGAGGGATTGCCGGCGTCGCTGGAGTGGTGTGTGCGCTGCTCCTATCGAGTGTTCTGCTGCGCAAGCTGGAGGTCAGTTTTCATCCGGGCTGGGCAATCTCATTCCTAGGCATGGTGGCAACCGCGATTCTGGCCAGCGTTACCGGATGGCTCGCTTCTTATCGCATCCTGCAGCAAAAGCCGCTGGAGGTTCTGCGCGAGGAATGACGGCAAATCTTTCATCGACAATGGCTAGGGGAGAACTCGTCTGCGGTGATTGACCGGAAAGCGCGTGGCAAATATATTCATTAAGGACGCAGTTTTCCAGCGCGCGTCCGTAGACTGCCCCTTCGTTCAACGGTAGGACAGCTGCCTCTGGAGCAGCATATTGGGGTTCGAATCCCTGAGGGGCAGCCAAATTTTCCCGCAAATCTTCTCTCCCTATTCAGACACGCTTGGATGACTACACCGGTAATCGTCTATCCAGACTTGCACGCTGGCGGCACCCCGGCGAATCTACTATATGTTTGCAGCCAATTCTTGAAGAAAGACTGCATGGTTCAAGCTCGGACCGAATAATGGCGACAAGGGCTCGAAACGCTACCCAGCATGTTCTTCGGCAATCCCGCGCCTTCATGGCCCTGAAGCGTCTGGGGATTGTGTGCGGGTTGACGGTGGCAATTGCCGGCATCGCCTTCGCCATCCTTTTGTACCGTCGGCCATTGTGGTTGATAGACGAGGCGACGCACGCGCGCTTGGCCATGGCGGGGATCCACAGCGAATATGTGATGGCCGGGTCGTATCGTGTGCATTATTTTGTGGGCGGCCATGGAAAACCGCTGTTGCTCATCCATGGCCTCGGCTCGCGTTCGGAGGACTGGACGCCCGAGATGGTTGCGTATGTAAAGAATGGATTTCGAGTGTATGCCATTGATTTACTCGGTTGCGGACGAACCGACCATCCCGACATTGCGTACACCATGCGGCAGCAGGCCGATCTGATTCATAGATTTTTGGACGCGGTGCATGTGCACAAGACAGACTTGATTGGATGGTCGATGGGCGGCTGGGTAGCCCTGGAATTTACGTTGCAGCACCCGCGCAGTGTTCGCCGGATGGTCTTGATGGACAGTGCCGGGCTATGGTTTCAGACAAGCCTCACGCCGGATGTTCTGGAACCGAGGACCGTTCCGCAACTGAAGCGCCTGGAAGTTCTGCTGATGCCGCTCCCCCCAAATTTGCCAGAGTTCTTGCAGCGGGATCTGGTTCATGCGATGCAGCGCAACTATCCAGTGGTCCATCGCGCACTTGATTCGATGCTCAGCGAAAAAGATGAGCTCGATGGTTGTCTCGGCCAGCTTCGCATGCCGGTGCTGCTTGTCTGGGGCGCGCAGGATGAGTTGATTCCGCCCAGCGTTGGGCTGCGAATGCACGGGATGATTCCGCAATCCGTGCTGGAGCTATATTTCGGCTGCGGGCACATCGGTCCCGCGACCTGCGCGGATCGTATTGTTCCCCGAGTAATTGATTTTCTGCGGAGCCGACCACCCATGGCGGGTGGTATCTATACATACTGAAGTCTCCGCGTCGACGAGTACCTACTGGATTTTCCCGCTCCATTGATAGGCTGAGGTTTGCGGCAGGCCAACGTGCGCCAGTACGCGGCAAACATATTGCCGGACCATAGCCAGCGTGTCGACGGGATGGTTGTAGAAAGCAGGAATGACGGGGAAAATGGTTGCGCCAGCCTCGGCTGCCAATTGCATATTGCGCAGATGGATTTTATTGAAGGGCGTTTCGCGCACGCAGAGGATCAGCGACCGCCGTTCTTTCAGACAGACATCGGCAGCACGCGCGACCAAATTGTCCGCCAGACCGTTGGCAATCGCGCCCAGTGTTCCCATGCTGCAGGGCAGCACGATCATTCCCTCGCAGGGATAGCTGCCGCTCGAGATGGGTGCACCGATATCGCCGGGCGCGTGCTGGACGATCTTCGCGCTCGCCTGGCCGAGAAGTTTCGCAACCAGGTCATTGCGTCCGCTGATTTGCAACTCCTCTGCGAGCACCCGAAGAGAGCTTTCCGATGCGATGAAATGGAGGCGTTCGACGCGCGTATCCTGTTCCAGCAGGAGAAGCAATTCACGTGTGAGCACCGCACCGCTGGCGCCGGTAAGGGCGACGGTCAGTATTTTTCCGGAGGCCATTGAATTTCCTGCTTCCCTTAAGCGGGTTCGTTGAATACGCGCGCAAAAATGGTATCCACGTTCATCAGTTGGCGGTTTAGGTCGAAGGCGCGCGTTAACTTTTCCGGCGAAAGCAACTTTGTAATCTCCGGATCGTTGGCCACCTGCTCGCGAAAATTCAGATCCTGCTGCCATGCGCGCATGGCGTGGGACTGTACCAGACGATACGCATCCTCGCGCGACATGCCGGCCTCGGCAAGCTCCAGCAAGAGCTGGCCGGAAAAAATCAGGCCGCCGGTCAATTCCAGATTGCGTGCCATACGTTCGGGATGCACGATCAGCTTGTCGATCAAGCTGGTTGTTTTCTCCAGCAGATAGTCGGTCAAAATTGTCGAGTCGGGCAGAATGACGCGCTCCACGGACGAGTGGGAAATATCGCGTTCGTGCCACAGTGCGACGTTTTCCAGCGCCGCCTGCTGATTGGCGCGCACCACGCGAGCCAGGCCACTGATCTGCTCGCTCGTGATGGGATTGCGTTTGTGCGGCATGGCCGACGAACCCTTTTGCTTTTCAGAAAAATACTCTTCCGCCTCGCGTACTTCCGTCCTCTGCAGATGGCGAATCTCGACCGCAATCTTGTCTAGTGTTGCTGTAATTAACGCCAGTGCGCCGATGTAAAAGGCGTGGCGGTCGCGCTGAATCACCTGCGTGGCCACCGGAGCAGGTGTGAGGCCAAGACGCTCACAAATGCGCGCTTCATGTTCGGGTTTGAGGTGGCCGAAGGTGCCGACCGCGCCGGAAAGTTTGCCGACGCGCATGTCCTCCGCAGCCAGCTCGAACCGTTTGAGATTGCGCCGCATCTCCGCATACCAGTTCAGCAGCTTCAGGCCGAACGTTGTCGGCTCGGCGTGGATGCCGTGCGTGCGCCCGACTGTCGGCGTGTGCTGAAACTCAATGGCGCGGCGCTTCAACACTTCCAGAAAGCGCAGCAGATCTTCGCGCAGGATCGCCGAAGCCGCCTTCACTTGGAGAGCCTGGGCGGTGTCCACCACGTCATTGGAAGTCAAGCCAAAGTGAAGCCAGCGCGCTTCCGGGCCAATCTTTTCCGCCACCGCCGTAGTGAAGGCGATGACGTCGTGGCGGACCTCGGCCTCAATCTGCTGAATGCGGGCGACGTCGATGCTGCCGCGTTCGCGAATGGCCCGCGCAGCGTCAGCCGGAACAATGCCGAATTCGGCCAGCGTCTCCGAGGCGGCTGCTTCCACCTCCAGCCACATGCGGTACTTGCTTTCGTCCGTCCAGACGCGGCCCATGGCGGCGCGCGTGTAGCGTTTAATCACGATCGAGGTCCTCGGGGTGCAATGCCTTGCGTTGCTGTTCCAGATTCACTTGGTTGTGCGAGGCCGAGCAGTTCCGACATTTCCTGATACAAAAATCCCTCTTCGGGTTGATACGGCTGCACCCACCGGCCGTCGATGACGAATTGCGGAATGGCGCGTTTGCCAACGTGCGCGATCAATTCCTGAGCGGCGCCGGGGGTGGTTTCAACATCGATCTCGGTATACGGAATGTTGTGCCGCAGGAGAAATCGTTTGGCTTCCCGGCAGTCCGAGCACCAGGGGGCCGTGTAGACGATTAAGGTCATATTTTCATAATAAATGGCGGGGTAGATTTAGGGATTGTGAGAGTTGGTGTGGTCCCAGAAGAACCCAGAGTCTTCTGACGGCTGTTCTGGGCGTCAGTAGGTCTTGATTTCAGGAAACCCGCCAGCATATCCAGCATATTTAGTGGAGAATTCTATCGATCCATGGCCAAAGCGTGTAGCCGCCGCGCAGCATCAGGGTCTTCTGCCGATTGACGACGGCACTGTGGTGGTCCAACCTATGTGTAAAGGCCACGAGAAATTAAGCATGCGCACGCTATTGCACGAAGGCGCTTCAAGAATCCTCCGTTGGTTGGAAAGCCATCTTACGAGTGAAATATTTACGATAAAACGGCTGGAAAATGTTGGGAACTGAGTGCCAGCTTCCAGCGGTGAAGACCTTGCGAACCACGCTGGTGGTTCCGCCGGACAAGATACAGCTTTTGAGAGCCGACGAATAAGACGCGTACGGAGCCGCCCTTCGGAAGCAATAACCGAAAGCTACTCTTTGGCACACGTGAAATTTACGGCGACGTTGGTATCCCCGGCGCCTTTATACTTTGCCACCATTGGATACGGGCACAATGGCCGAGTCATGACGACTTTGGGTTTGCCGGGTCCGGGCGCATATTTGGTCGCTATTACGTTTCCCGCGGGAACGCCTTTCTCGACCCAATCTTGCAGCGCATCCAATAAGCCAAACTTCGATCCCTTCTCCGCCGCGTGCCCGATTTGTCCAACCGAGTCTGGTCCAGGTCCGCCGACGCAATGCTCCATGCCTGGGAACATATATAAGCGCAAAAAAGACTCTGTCTGCCGTGCTCCCATTTGCTGCTGCACGCTCTTGTAGTAAGCCACGGTGTTCCATGGCGAGATGGCGGGGTCGTTCCAGCCATGATAGATAATCAATTTTCCTCCGCGCGCCTCGAAGCGGCTCAAGTCGGAGCTCGTCGCATCCAGGTCCGCTGCGGTCTTGTCGGTTGCCGAGTGAAAAGACGCGTCGACATTGGCCGTCAAAATGTTCCATTTCGGATCGTCCATCACCATGTAGCGGAAGTAGTTCTGCAAATACTGAAGGCCATCGCCCGATCCAGGACCGTGTCCCACTACCCATTGTGGCCATCCGCGAGCCTCATCGCCCATGACAAGTCCCGGGAAGATGGATTTACCGTGCCCATCCTTACCGCCCGCGTAATATACCTTGACGGAGTTCACCTGCGGCGGAGTCAGGCACGCCAGCGAGTCTCCTCCCTTGCATAAAAGCACTTCGGGGTTGAAATGGCATTTCGACGGATCGCTGATGATCCCATCTTTCACGCCGTCCAAGGCATCGCATGCCGCCAACGCGCTTCGCTCGATGGCAGGTAGTTTCAGGGCTGAGATATAGGCTCGTGGATCCCCAATCGTGACCTGGGCTAGATCTACGCCCGATGCATGCATCCGGCTCCACGCATTCGCCGGCGCTCCAGCCAAAATACCGTCATAGTCGTCGGGAAAGCGCTGGGCTTCCATGAGGGCTTCGCGTCCCCCATCCGAACATGAGTCGAAATATGCCTTCTTGACTGGGCTGCCGTAATACGCCTGCACAATCGCTTTGGCGCGCTCGGTAGTCAGATGCACGGCGCGCCAGCCATAGTCCCTGATCTTGTCCGGATGCCCTAATGCCCAACTCGCATCTTCGGCCTGTCCGAAGTGGCCTGTGTCCGACCCCGCCGTTGCATAGCCATGCCGCAGATCGCTTGCCAGCCCCTGATACCCAATGGAGCCTGCAAACCCGCCATTTCCAACGCCGAGGAACCGCCCGTTCCAGCGGCTCTCTGGCATCCACACTTCAAAATTGATTTCCGAGTCCGCCGTAGGGCGCAGCACTGCCACGACGCGGCAGAATATAGGCAGTCTCCGCAGTGGCAGATTGAGCGTGGGCACAACCACGGCGCCGGAATTCACTCGTTCGGACATGGTAATGGTCGTGTCCGGCAGCTTCAGATCCTTGATCGCATCACAACTGGCGGCATGCAGCATAGGAGGAGAACAGGAAAGCATACCGGTGACGCAGGCGGAAATTATCAGTCTTCGAATCATCATGTGTGGATTCAACTTTCCGTTGCACAGATTATCCATCCTGCGTCAGGAAGTCCATAGAAGATTCGGGGGACGAGATGAGCCTCACAAGCGAATCCATAGATCGATATTCCTGCTGGTATAGAGAGATGTCTGTCATTCTGAGTGAGCGAAACGAACGAAGAATCTCTGTATCTGAAAAAAGGACAAATGCACAGATCCTTCGCTACGCTCAAGATGACGGTCTGTCTGGAACCCGCACCCTACCCCAATGGAGGAATCGCACTAAATGCGGGGAAGTGCGCCTGTATTGCGCCGAACCGGATGGACAGATCCGGGATGCTGAGAACGCGCTGGGTTTTATGGCTGGGCGTCCGTGGAGGAAAGGGAGGTGGGTGGCAATGCCGCCAGGTCCGCAGGCAGTTGGCACACGCGCACGGTGGAGTTGACATAGGGGCATGCGAATTGGGTTGTCGCAGAGGCCGGCAGGACGATCCAGGTTATGCCGTAGGGAGCCAGGTTCTGAATGCGTTGTTGATCCGTCCAACGGGAAAAATTCCTGATGCTGGAGACCTCCGTCCACCATTGCCTGGCGAGTGCGGGGTCAATGGCAGCCACGCCGCCATCTTTATTCCAGTCCGGCAAGACGCTTCGCTGCGCCAGGGCGCGGAAGCCGAGGGTGTCTTCCTGGGGCAGCTCCTGGTAGTGAGGATCGAGAGCAAAGTAGGCGTCGTTGGGAGTGTTGCCGCGAATCCAGAGAAATGCCTGGGCCCAGGGATTGTGGCTGCGCCCCCATGGCAACTCGGTGTGCTTGAGCGAGGGATAGAGGCACAGTTGCACGGTAAACATGAGGGCGGCGATGGCGGCGAAGCAGCCGGTCCATGCCCACCAGCGGCGGCGCAGGAAGTACTCGCCGAGCAGGCTGCCCAGCAGCAGAAAAAACAGAATGTAGATGAGCTGAAAGACGCGAAGCACCTGCAGTCGCGCCAGCAAGAAAGAGTTGTCGGTGCGTGTAAAGCAGAGAGCAAACACTACAGCCAACACGCCGACATACAGAGATGCAGCCGAAATGAGGCTGTAGTTGGAACGTAGGCGGAAACGATGGCGGGAAAGGTATACGTATGCGCCGGCTGCAAGGAGAGGAGGGAACAATCCAAAGATTTCAAACCATGCCCAATCGCCCAGGAAAAAATATGAACGGCTCATGGCGGCGACGCGATAGGACGGAGATGCTCCCAAGAGAGTTCCAGCGTGGGATGCGGCGAGGCCCAGAGCCATAACAGTGCCAGCGATGCCCATCAGCCATCCCCAGCGCCGGGCGCGCACCAAAGCCAAGGTGAGGATGTAGCCAATGGCATAGGCCGCCATCAGCGGATGCAGGATGAAGGCAGCAAGCAAGCAAAGCGTCGCGACGAGCATCCGGCGTTCCAATGCGTAGGCAATCGCAAACAGAGTGAGTGGAGTAGAGAACGAGCGCGCCGTCAAGTAGGGGTCCATGATGAAGATCGCAGTCCCCGCTACGGGCAAAGTCAGGGTTGCGGTGATCAGCAGCATGGCTCCCCATCGCGCATGTGACGTGGAGAACATCAGACACGTCAGGCGCCAGCAGGCGAACAGCATTAGCCATAGCGATGCCAGATAGCTTGTGAATAGCGCAAAACGAAGAGGAATGTGCGATGCCCGAACCAGCCAGCCGAGCGCGTAGGAGAACAAGGAGTGCTTCAGATGAGGCAGAATGTACTCAGCATGCAATGGAAAGACTGAGGGATGAATGACCTTTTCAACGCCTGCCAGGTAGATGGCTGCGTCGTCCACATACGGGTGATAGCCCTGAATGAGCAGGGCCAGAAATGTGAGGCACGAAAGAAACACAAGAGGCTTCTGACATAGGGCCAGGAGTCCCCGCGATCTTGCCGGAATGGTAGTTGTGACTAAAGTTGGGAGCGCGGGCCGGCGTTCCTGAGCTGGCGCCTCGGTCTCGATAACTAAGAGTGGCAAGCCAACCTCCTGGAGAAATTACGGGATAGACGACGCGCCGACCTATTTGGCAGCAGCACTACCGTTCCGCGATCAGTCTGCACCGTTGCCATTCCCTGAATAAACTTCCAATTGCACAGTAAATTGCTTCCAAGCGTAGCGGAATCGTTGGGGAGTGTCTACGGAAATTCTCAGAAAAATCATGCGTCCGCAACTCGGCAAAATGACAGGTGCGTTCTTGCCCGATCTAATGCGCATTTCCGGGGTTTGCTGCGTCGGCCTTCATTGCGATGATCTTCTGCGAAGTGGTTTTCAGGGCTTCTGCCTGGGGAAGCAGCGAGATGGATTTAGCAATCATCGGATCCCATGCAGCGCGTACCTTCAGTCCCGCCTGTTCGCCAAAGACAGAGGTGAACAATTCACTTTTGATGCTCATGTCGATCCAATCGCGGGCGCCGCTGATGTCTTCTGTCGTCCACGGGATCTGCTTGCTGGTCAGGAACGCCTCGAAGTCTTTGATGACCGAATCGTCTACCTTGAAGTCTTTTGTCACTGTGTGATTGACAAGGTAATGGTCGGCAAAGTTGAAAAATGCGAACTGTTCCATCAGGACATCCTGAAAGTGGTTCGGTTTTGGAGCGTCAATGTGTGCGTCCGGGGAAATGCCGCCGCCGCCGTACACAGGCCGTCCGGAATCGGTCAATTTGACCTCGCGGTTGGCGTCGTTATGGGGCCTGTCGGAAGTGTCAAAGAAATAGTCATACATGGAGACGCCGGTGTAATTACGCTGAATCAACCGGCCGCTCGGCGTGTAGTAGTGGTAGGTTGTCAGCGCCAGCGCAGTGCTGTCCGACAAGGGATACACGGTTTGCACCAGACCTTTGCCAAATGTCGTCTCTCCGGCGATCAGAGCGCGGTCGTGGTCCTGAAGAGCGCCACTCACGATTTCCGCCGCCGAGGCTGTCCCGCGATTCACCAGAACGACGATCGGATAGGCTCGTCCCTGTTCTCCACGAGTGGCGCGATAGGTGATGGGAGGAAAGGCGCGCCCGCGTTGAGAGACAATCACCTGGCCCTTCTCAAGAAAATCCCCAGAAACAGAGACCGCTTCGCTTAACAGGCCGCCTGGATTGCCGCGGAGATCGATAATGAGTCCATGAATCGGGCCCATCTGTTGCAGCGCAGCGATGACCTCATGGCCAGTCTCTTCCTCGGCAAAATCCTTGATATGAATATAGCCAATGCCGGGCTGAATGTCGTAGGCAAGGTCCACGCTAGCGCGGGGAATCTCTGCACGAACTAAATGAAACACGAGTGGCTGGGGTGTACCTTCCCGTACAATCGTGATGTCAACCGGCGTTCCTTTCGGACCTTTCAGCATGTTGGCGACGTCCAGCGTGGTCGCCTTCTTGGCGGGTTTACCGTCCGGGCCGACGCCGTTGATCGACTTTCCATCCACGGCCACGATGACATCTCCAGGTCGGATTCCAGCTTTAAAGGATGGGGTTCCCTCAAATGGGTGGACCACGACAATTTTGTCGTTTTGTTGCATGATCTGCATGCCAACGCCGTAATATTTCCCGCTCTCTTCCTCCCGCATCTCTGCAAAGGCTTTGGGGTCATAAAAGTTGGAATGGGGATCCAAAACGTGCAGCATGTCGGGGACGGCGCCGTCATAGATGGCGGTGTCGATCAAGTCCTTGGTCATCGGCTCGGCATAGTTCTGCTCCACGATGCTATAGACGTTGGTGAATTGCTTGAGGCTGTCCCGCAGGGCGGATTGATCGGTGGAGGTCTGTGCTCCGACATTGCGATTGAGAAAAGAGCCGGCGACACCACAGATGATGAGAAATACAACAACGAAGAGCAACGAGCGACGAGTACGGGAAGTCATGAACCGTGGGTTCCTTGGGCACCGTGGATTGGGATCACGCTGCGGTTGGCTGGCAAGGGCGACTGCATAAACTAGAACTCAGTGTAGCATTGTCGCACCCGGTACCGGCACTTTCAGGCGAACTTCCATTGCGTCCGGCAGCAGCGAATTTTGATGGGTTGGGAAAGCGGCCTCGGATGCGGTTAGAATGAAAGCAACGGAATTCACCTGCATCATGTTGCCATATCCGCACGGCATCGATCTCGCGACAAAGCCACCGGATTCTAGACAGTTATGGCACAGCAGGCATGGATGGTATGAGTTAACAAATGAAGTTTCGAACAGTTGTGCGCGTTGTTCTTCCTTTTGCCGTTGCTGCAACCCTATGTTTCCGCGGCACGGCACAAGCAATCGGTGATGTCCCTGTCCAGGGCGCTCCGACTATCGGTGCCAGCACCAATCTGGATTCAAATTCGAACGATTTGACCAGTTTGTACGGAACTCCGGTGGTGGAGATCATTGCCCGTGTCAACGATCAGGTCATTACCAATGACGACTTGACCCGCGCCCAGACGCAGTTGGCCCAGGAGGCACGCCAGAACAACTGGACGATCGATCAGATCAACAGTAGCCAAAAAACCCTTCTTCGAGACCTGATCGATCAGCAGTTACTGCTGTCGAAAGGCAAGCAACTCGGAATTACCGGGGACACAGAACTGATCAAGCGGTTGGACGAGGTCCGCAAAGAGAACCATCTGGACTCTCTCGACGATCTAGAAAAAGCAGTCGAGCAGCAGGGTATTTCGTGGGAGGATTTCAAAGCCAACATTCGCAACAGCGTCATTACGCAGCAGGTGGTGCGGGACGAGGTTGGCAGCAAGTTGCAATTGTCTCAGGCCGAGATCCAAAAATATTACCAAGATCACTTGAACAGCTTCACTCGTCAGGAATCTGTTCGCCTGAACGAAATCCTGATCCCTACGAGTGAAAACCCTACCAGCGCCGAACTAGCCTCCGCGGACGCCAAAGCCAAAGAAGTGGAAGCCAAGCTGAAAGCCGGCGCAAGTTTTACTGAATTGGCGAAACAGTATTCCTCCGGTCCAACAGCGCAACAGGGTGGGAATCTGGGAGAATTCCATCGCGGCGCGTTGGCTAAGGTATTGGAAGACCAGACTTTCGACCTTCCCATTGGGGGGTATACAGCACCGATTCGCACCCGGCAGGGCTACATTCTTCTGCAGGTCACCGCGCATGTTCCCGGGGGTACCGAGCCGCTGCAAAAAGTAGAGCCGCAAATTGAGCAGGCGCTTTACATGCAAAAGATCGAACCTGCGGTGCGGCAGTACCTCACTCGCCTGCGAGATGAGGCCTATATAGACATACGTCCCGGATATACCGACTCTGGCGCTAGCCCTAATGAGTCCAAGCCGACGTTTGCAGCCTATACCCCACCCCAACCCAAGAAGAAAAAGAAGAAGATCAAGAGCCGCGAGGTCCGTTACGGACGCGGTACTGTTCGTAAGAAAGGCGCGGCTACCCAGGTAGCGTCTGCTCCGGCATTGGGAACAGCGTCTCCATCGGTTCAAGCCTCATCTGCTGGGCATGGAAAAAGTGCGCGCGCAAAAAGGAATGCGCCCAAGCCCGTGAAGTTTCGCTTCGGCCGAGCGCCTGCGACCCCGGTCTCCGCCGAGCAGGTTGCGACGTCGGTCGGTCCGACCGAGCCAGCATCCGCCGTGAACTCGGGGAGTGCGCCAGTGGAAACTGCGCCCGCCTCCGATGTACAGCCCCTCGGACCGGATCTAGAGCATGCGCCCTTGATCACACAGCCCAAGGAAGGAAAATGGCGTTTCAGTGATGAAGCCCACAACAAGGCTGCAAGGCGTGCGAACAAGAAACACAAGACGAGCGCCAAGGTGAAGTCGGTCAAGCACGATAACGCCAAGCCCACAAATCTATCTCCCACCGAGGCTGAAAATGCGAAGGTGCAGGACGCAGCCTTGGGGTTGAATGGGTCCACCGCGACGGCGAAGAAGAAACAAAAGAAGGTCACTGTCCGCAATGGCGAGAAAATACGTTTGAGCGACGAAAAGAAAAAAGAGGAACAAGACAAAGGGAAAGGCACGTCGATGTCCCCAGCGTCGTCCTCCGGAAGCAGTGGCACGACTTCATCTTCCGTCCCGGCTTCTTCTTCATCGACTGAACAGCCGCAGTAGAATCCTATCGCTGTCCGGATTGTGATACTCCGCGCGGACCGCATTCCGGAAGAGGAGCGCATGAAAGATTTCTTCCTTGCTGATGCCCCCAAGCATCGCGGTCGTAACATACGCTCACACTTCCTGGTGGCGCAGAAACAACTGCGCGACCGAAGCGATGGCGCCGCCAAGTATCTTTCCCTGACATTGTGCGATCGCACCGGACGACTGGATGGGCGCGTGTGGGACAACGCCGAGACGTGGTCTGCAAAATTCGAACAGAATGACTTTGTCGATGTGCGCGCATGCGTGGATGAATTTAACGGCAAGCTTCAACTCCGGGTGACGGAAATCATTCGGCTCGATCCAGTCCAAATTGATCTGGGAGATTTCCAGCGCAAGACGACGCGTGATATCGAACGACTATGGGTGGAACTCCGCTCTTCGGTGAACAGCTTCTCTGATCCGGATTTGAAGCGGCTGGTATTTGCGTTCCTCGACGATCCGGAAATTGCGCGACGCTACCGGGCTGCCCCGGCAGCAAAGTTTATGCATCATGCGTGGATCGGCGGTCTACTGGAGCATGTTGTTGATCTGATTCAGTTCTGCGACCTGGCCGCCAGCCATTTTCCGCTGATTCACCGTGACCTGCTGCTGACGGGAGCAGTTCTGCACGATATTGGGAAGATTTACGAACTGAGTTGGGAGCGAGGATTTGAGTACACGCTGGAGGGACAACTGATCGGTCATATTTCAATCGCGACGCGCTTGCTTGATGAAAAAGTGAAAAGTCTGCCGGGATTTCCCAAGCCGATCCACATGCTGGTTGAACATATGATCTTGAGTCATCATGGATCGTTCGAATTCGGATCGCCCAAGCTTCCAATGATTCCCGAAGCTGTGCTGCTCCACTATCTGGATGATGCGGAAGCCAAGATGTTGGCCATCCAGGAGGCGTGCCAGCCGCTCTCGGAAGGCGCGGCAGTGCCCGTGTACATTGATCGAGTGCGCGCGTTGGAGCGGCCGTTGGTGAATACGCGCGCATTCCTGGTCCAGTCAGAGACGAAGGAACTGTAGCCATGGACTATTTGCTGAAAACGGAGCCCGCGTCCTATTCATTCAGCGACCTGAAACGCGATGGTGAAACCATCTGGGATGGAGTGACGAATCCCGCCGCGGTGAAACATCTGCGCGAGATGCGGCCCAAAGAGCGACTGGTGATCTATCACACGGGCGAGGAAAGATCAGTTGTTGGCACGGCAACCGTAGTGACGGTCGATGCCCGCAATCCAAAAGTTCCAGTGGTTCGCATCCGCGTTGGCAAAGCAGTATCGCCAACGACGCTGGCTGAAGTGAAGGAGGAAAGACGGTTTCGCGACTCACCGCTTGTTCGACAGGGGAGATTGTCGATCGTTCCGTTGACCGAAGAGCAATACGAGTGGCTCACAAACAGGTAGCTTAAGCTTCGAATATAATTATTTAACAAAATAACTTAAAGGGTTACATTATGTTGCGCTTCTCAACGTCAGGGGAATCTCACGGGGAATGTTTAATTGCCATGATTTCTGGCATGCCCGCAGGAGTGCCTATTGATGAAGCCAAGATGAACCGCGAATTATGGCGGCGGCAACAAGGCTACGGCCGGGGCGGCCGGATGAAAATTGAGCGCGACACGGGACAGATTCTCTCAGGCGTTCGTCACGGTAAGACCATTGGTTCTCCGATCTCGATTCGCATTGAGAACAGCGACTGGAAAAATTGGACCGAGATTTTGCCGGTTGCAGTGGGCGATCCTGCCAAACATAAGGCTGTGGCTTCTCCCCGGCCAGGGCATGCCGACTTGGCGGGTGCTCTGAAATATGATTTTCCCGACGCGCGCTATGTGCTGGAACGCGCATCCGCGCGGGAGTCCACGGCACGAGTGGCAGCCGGCGCGATAGCCAAGCAGTTGCTGGAAGCCTTGGGAATCGCTATTGCGAGCCATGTGATTCGCGTCGGTAGCGCGGAGTTGGATCGTGAAGTGACTTGGGCGGAAATTGCCGCCCTGCAGGCGCGCGAGGAAGTCCTGCTTGGCTGTGTGGACGAAGCTTCGGAGCAACGCATGAAGGCTGTCGTCGATCACGCTTTGCGCACGGGCGATTCGATCGGCGGGGTGTTTGAGGTAGTCGCACACGGTGTACCTCCGGGCCTGGGAACCTATGCCAACTGGGATGAGCGACTGGATGGGCTCCTGGCGGCCGCGGTTATGTCGCTCCAGGCGGTCAAGGCCGTCGAGATTGGTCGTGGCGTGACGGCTGCCTCGGCGTTTGGCTCAGTGGTGCATGATTCGATCCATTATTCGAGTGAGGCGGAAGCGGCAAGGCACACGCGTTTTGCGCGTGAGCAGAACAACGCTGGCGGCATTGAGGGCGGCATCTCCAATGGGGAAGATCTGATCATTCGCGGCTATTTGAAACCTATCTCCACACTACGTCGGCCGCTAAGCTCCGTCAGCTTTGCCACGCGAGAGGAAGTGAAGGCTGCCTACGAGCGCTCCGATGTCTGTGTTGTCCCGGCAGCTGGGGTTGCCGCGGAGGCGATGGCCGCGTTGACCCTGGCAAAACTCGCCATCGAGAAGTTTGGTGGCGACTCCTTGCGTGAAATGGTGCGAAACTATCAAGGGTACTGCGATCAGATCCGAAAATTTTGATCTGGAAATTCTGAAAGATAAAACCTGTTCTCATGATTTATCCGATTGTGAAATTTCCCGACCCCATTCTGCAGCAGCCTGCGGAGCCGGTGACGGTCTTCGATGACGAGCTGCGCAAGCTGGTTGATGACATGTTTACTTCCATGTACGACGCTCAAGGCATTGGCTTGGCCGCGCCGCAAATTGGGATTTCGAAACGGCTGACCGTCATCGATCTTAGCTTTCAGAAAAAGTCGGAGGATAAACTTGTCCTGATCAATCCTGAAGTTGTGGACAAAAATGGCAAGCAGGTTGAGGAAGAAGGTTGTCTGAGCCTGCCGGAGATTCGCGATCGCGTGGTGCGCGCCGCAGAAGTGAAAGTGCGAGCCCAGGATGTAGAGGGCAAGACGATTGAAGTGGAAGGGACCGACTTGCTGGCACGTGCGTTGCAGCATGAGATTGATCACCTGGACGGAATTCTCTTCATTTTTCGCCTGAGCCGCTTAAAGCGCGATCTGCAATTGCGGAAGATTCGAAGATTACAAAAAGCGGGCGATTGGTAGACGGTATTTCCTGCGCGCGTCTTTGGCGAGAAAATGACGCGTACCCTTTCCTGACGAGAAAAGCCGCAGGGAAACACGTTCGTCACTTCCAAGCATCAGGAGAACTGGTCTTAGACGATGCGCCTTGTTTTTTGCGGGACCCCGCAATTCGCCGTACCCACACTGGAAGCATTGTTGAACGCGGGCCATGCGGTCGATCTGGTGCTGTCTCAACCGGATCGCGCCAGTGGCCGCGGCCTGGAAGTTAGGTTCTCCCCTGTCAAGCAGTTTGCTGAGCAGCACGGACTTGCTCTTCGGCAACCGGAGAAGATTCGCAACAACCCAGAACTGAAGCAACAGCTCAAAGAACTAGCTCCCGACGCGATTATTATTGTGGCCTACGGACGAATCATTCCGCCGTGGATGCTGACGTTGCCGCGCTATGGCAATGTGAACCTGCATGCCTCGCTGCTGCCGAAATATCGTGGAGCCGCGCCGATCCAGTGGGCAATAGCGGATGGAGAAACGGAAACTGGCGTAACGACGATGCTCATTGATGAAGGCCTTGATACGGGCGATATTCTGCTGCAGCAGAGGGTGCCGATTTCACCGGATGATACCTCGGTGGAACTTTCTCCGATCCTCTCCGCCGTGGGCGCGGAGTTGATGGTGCGAACCTTGGATGGTCTGGAGCAAGGCACACTGCGGCCAGTGCCGCAGGATGCCAGCCGCGCAACCCTCGCGCCGATCTTGCAGCGCGAAGATGGTCGGATTGACTGGAGTCGGACGGCCCGTCAGATTTATGACCGATGGCGCGGATTCCAACCATGGCCAGGAGCGTTCACAATGTTTCGGGAGAAGAAATTAATTCTCCATAGCGTGCAAGTTGCGACGGGTAATGCGTGCTTGCCCCAAGGGGTGCCGTTCGGAACGATAGTACGGAGCGGCAGCCGTCTCCTGATCGTGTGCGGTGAAAGGACATGTCTCGATGTGCTGGAAGTACAGGTGGAAGGAAAGCGCAGGATGACGGTGCAAGCATTTCTGAACGGTGTCGCATTTGCGGATGGCGAGCGGATGGAGTAGCGTCGATGCCTGCACCTACACCAGCTTCCATTGCACCGGCGCGACGGGTTGCCTTCGACGTTCTTCGGAAAGTGATGCGTGAGCGAGGCAACAGCGATACATTGCTGCACTCGCTTCAAGTCGACGGGTTGTCGTCTCAGGATCGGAATCTTTGTACCATGCTGGTGCTCGGTACACTTCGCTGGCAGCGCGTTCTCGATGCCGAATGTCGCCGCTTTCTCGCGCGACCCGATCTCACGCTGTCAGAGGACGCACTTTTGGCGCTGCGCGTCGGCGCGTATCAGCTACTATTTCTCGACCGCATTCCCGCCCATGCAGCCATTTTTGAGTCAGTGGAATGGGTTAAGCACTCTGAGGGAGCCCGGCAGGCCGGTTTGGTCAATGCCGTATTACGGAAAGTGGCCGCGTTGCCTAAAACAAGCACTTTCCCCGCGGAGAAAGCTTATCCGGAATGGATGGTCGCGCGCTGGCAAAAGTTCTATGGCGTGGAAGTCTGCCAACGTATTTGCATGCAGGGGCAGATGGAGCAGAAGACTACCGTGCGACTGTTGACGCCGGATGCCGCAGAGAAACTTCGCTCCCAGGAAATCGCGTTGCAGCCGGGTGCGTTTCTGGCGAAGGCACGCATCTTGTCCTCGCGGGAAGCGAAGCACGCGGGCATTGCTCAAACGGGCGAAACCGGCGCCATCGAGAACTACGCGAGTAATCGTAACTCTCTCTTGGAGAATCAGCCTTATGTACAGGTCCAGGATGAAGGCTCGCAGTTGGTCGCGGAATTAGTCGGCAAGGGCGAGTGCATCCTGGATTGTTGTGCTGCGCCGGGCGGCAAGACAGTAGTGCTGCTTGAAAACAATCCAGACGCTCGCGTGCTGGCCTGTGATGTACATCCGACGCGATTCGCGACCATGCGGCGGCGGCTGACCCGGGTATCGCGGCAGGATCGCATCGAGTTTCGCGTGGTTGATGCAGCGAGGCTGACGGGCGTCGGTCCATTCGACAGAATTCTTTGCGATGTTCCCTGTACTGGGACGGGAACGTTGGCGGGCAACCCAGAAATTCGCCATCGTCTCCAGCCACAGGACCTAACCCGCCAAGCAGAGCGTCAGCGAATGATTCTCGCGGCTGCACTCCGTCTGCTCGCCCCGGGTGGACGGCTGCTCTATTCCACATGCTCTCTAGAATCGGAAGAGAATGAGGCGGTGGTCGAAGCGTGTCTGAACTCGGCAGACAATTCGATGCGCAGATGGATTCGGCTAGACCTGCGTGCGGAGTTTGATCGGCTCGAACAGGAGGGAATTGTCCGAGGAGAAGCTGTTGCGGAATTACGCGCCACCGGGTTTCGAGAGGGTTATCTGCGAACATTGCCCGGGCTGCATCCTTGCGACGGTTTTTTTGCAGCGCTGATCGAACGCCGCGAATAGATCCTTTATTGCGGGAAGCGAAAAATCAAGGCTGGATCGCAAGTTGAATCGTCGCGCCCACAGGAATGCGGCTCCCGGCAGCGGGAATCTGCGAAATGACGGTACCGCTGGGAACCAGGGCTGAGGATGCTGTTGTAGGTGGTGGGGAGGGTAAGCTGGCTGCGATTCTTGCAGCGGGTTGGCTGGATTCCGCAGCCGCGGAATCCGCGCGGGAGACGCTCCCCAACGGTGCAAGTTTAAATCCAGCGTGGATGATTGCCATGGCCGCCTGAGTGAAGGTTTCTCCGGTAAGATCTGGCATCATATCGGCTTCCTCAAGGGACGGCATGGGTTGCGCCGTCAGGAGGCTGACTCGCGGACCTTGCACGTCGGTTGCGTGCGCAGCCGGAGTCTGGGAGATAACGGTATCTTCCGGAGCATAGGCATACGGCAAGGCGACCACATTGCCAAGTTGCAATCCCGTGCGCCGGATCGTGATAGTGGCCATGGTTTCATTCATTCCATTCACGGCGGGGATCGCAGCCTTTTGCGGCCCAAGGCTGACCGTGACTCGTACCCGCCAGGATTTGCGAACCAGAGTTCCGGGTGCCGGACTTTGAGTCAGTACATCTCCCACCGGCTGGGTGGCGCTATAAAAACGACCATCGATCCCAGCTTGCAGACCGCGCGCGCGGAGCTGCTGAATGGCTTCTGGCAGAGTCAGCCCGGACAAGGCCGGTACGCGCACTTCAGCACCATGAATGGCAAGTCGCATGGTGATCAGGGCAGAGATAAGCGCGATGGTCAGCAACAATAGAATCGCGGAGAATGCTCGAAAGATTTGTAGCATGGGAGGTGCCTGCTCGTACCTTAGCCTGCGTATTCGATTTCATATTCTATTTTGGCTGTTTTTGACACCATACCTGCAACCGAACAGTATTTTGTTTCCGACAGATGTACGGCGTCTTCCATGGCTTTGTGGGAAACGGCGCCACTGACACGATACGTCAGTTTCACATGAGTAAAAACCATGGGCGGCTCGGCAGCCCGCCTAGCGACCGCAGAAACTGTCAGCCCCGTAAACGACTGCCGTTTCTTCTTTAAGATCGAGATGACATCGATGGCGGTGCAACCACAGAGTGCCATCAAAACCATTTCCATCGGGCTGGCCCCTTGGGTTTGTACCGCGTCGCCGTCCAGCGGGATGATGTGCCCGCTGTGCGAGAGCGCATCGAAGGCCATCTCGCGCTTCCATGTCACATTGGCTTCCATTCAGGTTGCTCCTCCGGGGGATTGACCGGGCAGTCACCGCTGATTATCGGTCGCCGGCTCGGGATGGATGAAGACGCGCGCAATCTGTGGCAACTCCGATTTGACTCGATCTTCCAACGCAGTGATCAGTGCGTGGACATCGGACATACTACGGTCGTCTGGTAGAGTGCAATGGCACGAAATCTGCACTCGGTCGCGAGACTTGGATACCACGACCGCATGCACATCCAGAATATCTGGAAACTCACTGGCGAGGCGGCGCAGTTCCACTTCGAGTGCGGCATCTTCGCTGCGGCGGGCTTCGATTTCAATGCTGCCCCGCTCGCTTTCAATGTGAGTAAGAATGGTATCGATCTCCGAGACATCTGCGCGGGTTTCACTTTCGATCGTGGTGACTAGGGCGTGCGCCTCTCGCAGGCTCAGGGACTCGGGCACTTCCAGGTGTTGCTCGAGGTGCAGTTTTCCATCGTAGTGCTGAACGCTGAGATCATGCACGGACAGATTATGACGCGCGGCGACAGCGCGAACCCGATCGAAGATACTCTCTGAGCGGCCCACGCGCGGAATGACGTTGACAACCACATCGGCGTCCGGAAGAATGCGATGCACCGCATCCGCCACCTGTTCCTTCATTTGTTCTGTTCGTTGGAAGCTCAAGTTCCTCGGCATCCCGACTGTGAGGTCGGCAAAATAATGATTTCCGGAAAGGCGCAGACGAAGCCGCTCAATTCCGAGGCCGTCGGGCAACTGGCGAAGAGACTCAGCCACTCGGCGGCGCGTTGCAATGGGAGCGGCATCGGTCAGAATGTCGACGGTTTGGCGTGCCAGACGCCAGCAAACTATGAGGATGATAACCGAGACCGCGACCGCCGCGAGAGGATCGCCAAACTGCAGCCAACGCAGATGCCAATGCTGGGATGCGAGGCCAGCCAGCAAGCCTCCAATGACGGCGAGGCTCGACCAGATGTCCATACTGAAGTGCAGCGCATCTGCTTCCAGCGCCTGGCTCATCGTTTGCCGGGCCACGCGACCCAGCGCTCGTGAGCGCACAAAGTCAACCGCCATCGAAAGCAGCAAGACGGCAAACGGCCAGACAGAGAGTTTCAGTGGATGCGCGTGACCGAGAATTCGTTCGAGAGCTTCGCCGAGGATCCACAGGACGGAAGCAACCATGAGCAGCGTTTCTGTAAACGCGGCCAAATTTTCCATCTTGCCGTGGCCGTAGGCATGTGCCTCGTCGGCAGGACGATCGGAGATAGTTACGGATGCCAGGATGATGAGGGAGGCGACCAGATCGAGACCGGAATGCGCGGCCTCCGACAACATGCCAATGCTGCCGCTTTGCAGTCCGGTCCACAATTTAAGAAACGTCATGACCGCGGCGGCCATGACAGAGATGGAAGCGGTGCGTTTTTTTATCGCAGGATCGATCATCCTGCGGCTTGAGATGGAAATGTGACGCGCCATTTTGCCTTATCATCCCCCGCCGTAGGCAAACGTAGCGGCGTCAGCGTGGGGAATCTTCATGCTTTCACAGCGCGGTACAGGCCCGCAATGCCAAACGTGTAGGGGGTCCACGTCGCCTGGATGAAGCCGCAGGAGCGCATCAATGCCAGGAATTCTTCCGGCTCTGGAAAGCGGTGCACGGAATGTGGCAGATACGCGTACGGCGCGGACGAGCCGGAGAGTAACCTTCCAATTCGCGGCAGAATCTGACGGAAGTAAAAGTTGTAAATCCCCCCGAAGAGGCCGTCGGGTTCGTTGAAGTCCAAAATTCCCAGGGTCGCCCCGGGGCGCATCACGCGATGCATTTCTTTGAGCCCAGCTTCATAATTGGCGAGGTTGCGGAATCCAAATGCCGTGGTAATTAGGTCGACCGAGCCATCGGGAATAGGCATGTTGAGCGCATCCGCTTCGATCGCGACCACAACTTTGCCGGAACATTCAGGAGAAGAGAATTTCTCTTTCGCGCGTTCCAGCATGGCATGGGCAAAGTCGAGCGCCAAGATTGGCTCGGCGTCCGCGGGACGATGCCGCAGCAGAGCCAGAGTCATGTCTCCAGTGCCACAACATACATCGAGAACGACGGCCTCGGGTTTTTTCAGGATGGGTGCAAACGTACGTGCAGTTCGGCGCCACCATATGCGATCGACATTGGCCGACAATACGTGATTGAGCAGATCGTAGCGGGGAGCAATGCAGTCGAACATAGACTGCACAGCCTGGCTGGCGCTGCGCTCATCGGCAGCCCCGGGTGGCTCGGCCCCACTGGCGGGCGCAGTCATACACCACGTTCTTTCATTGTTCGCAACATGGATTGAATGGCAGCCAGCAATTCCTGCTGACTCACGTCTTCGACTACGATGGCTTTTCCGATCGCTACGGGCAGAACAAAACGGCGCGCACTCTGTAAGTGCTTTTTATCGCCCGCAGTGCGCTCCAGCAAGACCTTCGACGTAGCCCGAAACCTCGGAAATGGGCCCAGGCGAAACGTGAGTTCCTCGATGCGCGTGGCTTGTTCGAGCGTCAGAGCAGATCGCGCAACCGCCAGATGCAGCGAAGCGATCATTCCCCACGCCACGGCTTCGCCGTGCAGCAGGCCGCGGTAACGCGTAGCCGCTTCAATGGCATGTCCTACAGTGTGGCCGAGATTCAATAACATTCGCTCGCCGGACTCGCGTTCGTCCAAGCTCACTATTTCCGCCTTGATGCGCACCGAGGTTTCAATCGCCCGGGTCAATGTTTCTGTTTCACCAGCCAACAAACTGTCCAGGTTGTGTTCCAGCCAGTCAAAGTAGTCGGCATCGCCGAGCACGGCGGCTTTTACACTTTCCACAGCACCGGACCGAAGTTCCGCAGGGGGCAGCGTGGACAAAACCGCTGGGTCGGAAAACACTGCGACGGGTGGATGAAAACTGCCCAACAGGTTCTTGCCTACGCGAAGATTGACTCCCGTTTTGCCACCCAGCGATGAGTCTATCTGTGAAAGATAGGTGGTGGGAACCTGAACATAGCGGATTCCGCGCATATAAATCGCGGCGAGAAAGCCAGTCATGTCACCGATCACACCACCGCCGAAAGCCATCAGGAGAGCATCGCGCTTGGCGCCAGCAACGATCATTTTTTCGGCCAGATGCTCTACGGTTTTTAGTTGCTTATATCGTTCTCCGGGGGGGATGAACAGCGGCAGGATGTCGATCTTCCTGTCTGCGAAGGATGAGAGAAATGTGTGTCCCCAGCGAGACCATATTTCCGGGGACGTGACGACGAAGATCGCCCGCTGTTCGCCGCAGGCTTTACACACATGGCCGGCCAGCTTTTCGAGTAGACGCGGTTGAACAACCACCGGGTAATCTGAAGATGCGGTTTTGACAAGAATTGTGGACACGCTGATTTTCTATCGTATCGCAGACTGACCTCATTCGAGTGGCGATCGGAGTATCGGCACAAGAAACAGCGGTTGTCTGCGTGCTATCCTCAACATCGTGGAGACCCCTTTACTGTCTGACTGGATTGTCATTGGAGCTGGAATCACCGGCCTGCGGGCAGCGCTCACGCTGGCCAAAACGGCGGAAGTGGCGCTGATTACCAAGGAAGAAGCCTCGGAGTCCAACACCCATTACGCTCAAGGCGGTATTGCCGTCGCCATGGGCGGCGCGGAGGACGTCGAACTGCATGCTCAGGACACCATTCATGCCGGCGATGGACTGGTGTTTGAGCGGGCTGCGCATCTGCTGGTAGAAGAAGGTCCGGCGCGAATAGCCGAGCTGCTGGCATGGGGAACCAACTTCGATCGCGAGGGCGACGGCCTCGGCAGTCTGATGCGGACGCGTGAAGGAGCGCACAGCTTGCCCCGTATCCTGCACGCAAATGGCGACGCCACTGGCAAGGAAATTGGCCGCGCTCTCTTGCAGTGCGCGCAGCATGAATCCCACATTCATCTGTACGAGCGGCTCACGACGCGGGATCTTGTGGTTCGAGATGGGAGAGTTGTTGGCGTTCATGCGCTGGATGCGGCGGGCAAACCGCTGCTGTTTGTGGCGCGAGGAGTGCTGCTGGCCAGTGGCGGCGCGGGTCAGGTCTACAGCGACACTACCAATCCCCTGGTTGCGACCGGCGATGGTATCGCCATGGCCTACCGGGCAGGCGCGGAAGTCTCCGATATGGAGTTTTATCAGTTTCATCCAACGGCCTTGAGTGTGCCGGGTGCACCGCGTTTTCTGTTGTCGGAAGCACTGCGTGGTGAAGGCGCAGTTTTACGCAACCATCGTGGCGAGAGATTCATGGAGCGGTATCATCCGATGGCGGAACTGGCGCCGCGTGATGTAGTGGCGCGGGCTATCATGCACGAAGGCGTTGGAGAAAGGCCTGGAGAGGCACTCCCGGTCTATCTCGACATGCGCCACGTCACCGGCAAGGATCTGCACGCTCGCTTTCCCGGCATCTCTTCGTGCTTGCACTCCTATGGCTTGGACCTTGCTCGAGATTTGATCCCGGTCCGTCCTGCGGCGCATTACCTGATGGGGGGCGTGCGGACGGATTTGTTTGGGCGTACCACCTTGCCAGGTCTCTACGCGGCGGGCGAGGTTGCATGTACGGGGGTGCATGGGGCGAATCGGCTAGCCAGCAACTCTTTGCTGGAAGGACTGGTTTTCGGTGCGCGTGCGGCTGAGACTATGTTGAAGGAAGGTTCGCATGGGGAGGCCCCAATTGCTGCAGAGAAAGCCACTGCGGCGGTCGAGGAAATCTCTTTGCCGGCGCCAGAAGCCAGCAGAGTATCCGCGTTGCGGGAGCGGCTGCGCAGTCTGATGTGGCTGCATGCCGGTCTGTTGCGCGATCACTTGGGGTTGTCCGCGCTGGAGTCAGAATTGCATAACATGCGTCACGAACTACCGCCCGCCACCACCCGGGAGAACGCCGAGTTGTGCAATCTACACACTGTGGCGGAGCTGATCGTGGCCTCCGCTTTGGCACGCAGAGAATCTCGTGGGGCCCATGCGCGCACGGATTTTCCACAACACGATCCAGGCTGTGCCAAGCATTCGCGGATGGTGCGCGGCCAAATCGATTTCATCGATTTCTATTAGAGTGTATTTTCGACGGCTCCGGCCTGGAAAGCAGCGACCAGATGACGGAAAGCGCGACTACCGATCCCAGCACGGCGAGCGAAACCAGGATGGAAATGGGGTAGACGTTGCTTAGCATCATCTTGATACCGACGAAAGTCAGAATCACTACCAACCCGTAGCGCAATTGATGCAGCTTTTCCAGCGTCGCCGCCAATGTGAAGTAGAGAGAGCGCAATCCAAGTACCGCGAAAATGTTCGAACAATAAACGACGAAGGGATGATGCGACACGGCCAGTACGGCCGGAATTGAATCGGTGGCAAATATCAGGTCGGTCATCTCAATAGCAATCAGCGCGACAAATAGCGGAGTGAAACGCAGGCGCCTGTCTTCCCGTACCAGGAAGCGCCCCTGATGTTCCTGGCTGGCCATGGGTAAATGACCGGTGAACCAGTCGATCCAGGCGGGAGTGTGCTCAGGCTCCGATTTGAGAGACTTCCACAGCAGATGCCACGCCGTGTAGAGGAGGATCGCGCCAAAGATGTAGTTCATCCAGTTGAAGGCATTGAGCAGTCCAATGCCGGCGAAGATCATGAGGCCGCGCATTACGATGGCCCCCAGAACACCGAAGAAAAGCAGACTCCGCTGTCTCGCTGGTTCTAAACCGAAGGCACGGAAGAGCACGAGAAAGACAAAAAGATTGTCGATGCTGAGCGATTCTTCGATGCCATAGCCGGTCAGATATTCCAATGCGTATCTGTGCGAGAGTACATCGTCGACCAACAGCGCGAACAGGAATGCTGCAAGAATCCAGACAGATGTCATCCAGTGCGCGCGCCGGGCAAGCGTCTGTTCTTCGCGCGCATTTTTCGTAAAGGCCCAGTCCACGCCTAGCAGCGCGAGGAGCAATGCATGGAAGAGCAGCCATAACCATAACGGCGCGCCGCCGAGCATCGGGCCATGCAAGAGATATGTGCCGGATGGCATGTATGGATGCTATCGCTGATTCAGCAAATGAATGGTTTCCATCATCGTCTGGCCGACCACCGTGAGGCTATGGGCGCTGATCTTATCCATGGTGTCCTCGGCGGTGTGATGATACCCGTCCGGATGCAAAAAAGTGTGTGGACCGTAATCATAGTCGATGATGTCCGCGCTGGGAACGCCACGCTGAACGAAGGGCAGATGGTCATCTTCCATGGCAGTGGTTGTTGCGAAGAAATGGGACGCATCACCCTCTTGTTTCGCAGCTTCCTGTACCAGATCCAGCAGCCAGGGCGTCGAATTCTGGTCACGCGCGATGTCGAGGTCCTTGTCGCCGATCATATCCAGGAGGAGAAACGCCTGGATGCGTTTCAGCGTCCCATCGCGGTCCCATTTTGCAGCAAGGTGACGGCTACCGTACAGCGAGTCCGTGTCCGACCACTCCTGGATCGCTTCTTCGCCATCGAAAAATACCAGCCAAATGCTGTCGCCATCGAGCCTGCGGCCACGCAGGTAGTTTGCCATCTCGATGAGAAGCGCACTTGTGGAGGCACCGTCGTTGGCGCCCACATAATGAATATCGCGCAGTGGATAATTCGTCTCGTAATGCGAGGCCAATACGATCACGCCATCCTTCTTGCCTGGGAATTTCACAATGAAGTTGTGCATGGTCATGACGCCGGCAGGAGTATTCGTGGAGAAGGTGTCCTCTTCGAGGTTGTCTTTGGCGAATTGCTTCTTCAGAAAACGTTCCGCGCAAGCATGACCGGGGCTTCCAATCCAGCGGGGTCCGCAGTTCACAATCTGTTGCGCATACTGGTAGGCGCGGTTGCCATTGAACTCGATTTGCGCAGTCGCATGCTCGCGGTGACTCGTTTGCGCCCGGACGATACCTGGAGCTTCAAGGCCAAAAACAAATATCAAACTTGCCAGTATTGCCACATGTGCCAACCGCCGCAGCATTAAGCCTCCAGTTTTGCTTTCTTCCGCTTATTTCGAGTGTCGGGATGGACCATATGGGCTACGCCGATGCTGAGCAGGTACAGCGCTAACATGGGCGTCGCAAACAGGCACATGCTGAGAGGATCGGGTGTCGGAGTGATGATGCCGGCGACGATGAAAATGACCAGGATTGCGTAGCGGATGTTCTTCCACAGCCACCTGGAATTGACGATCCCAAACAACGCCAGGAAAAAGACTAAGATTGGCAATTCAAAGACGATTCCCAGGCCAAGAATGACGGTGAGAAACAGTTCCGTATATTCGCCGATGGTCACCATGGGCGTGAATTGTTTGCTGTAGCCGATCAGAAATTCAAGTGCGCCCGGATACACAAATCGATAGCCAAAAAATGCCCCGGTAAGAAACAGCCCTACGGTCGCGACCATGAACGGAACCAGATAGCGTTTTTCATGCTGATACAGGCCGGGAGCGATGAACAGCCACACCTGGTACAGAATGAATGGGGACGCGAGAATGACGCCGCCGAACAACCCAATCTTAAGATAAAAATTGAATCCATCCATTGGATTCAAGTAGACGAGCTTGGCGGGGAGATGATGAGCCGTCAGGGCCTTGGTAAGAGGGGCGATCATCAGCGAGGCTATCCTGTCGTGAAAACCATAGGCAACAAAAAATCCCACCCCGATGGAGAGCAGGGAATACACCAGGCGCTTGCGAAGCTCCTGCAGATGCTCCAGCAGGCTCATGCCGGGAAGATCGGCTCGGTCGCCCACAGCCGTGCGGGCGCGGTCCAACAGGTCAACCATGGGTGATGTCCGCTGCTACAGGGGGAGCGGCGTAAGGATCAACGCGCTCGTGTTCCGACATTGGAGTTAGCGGTGGCGGAGCGGCGGCAGCCGTTGCATCCGGCGCTGATTCTGTTTCGCCGCCGATCGCGGAGGGGACAGTTTCCGCGGCCGCGGATGCGGCGGTTTCCGCGCCGGCATAGGGAGAGGAGGTTCGGGGCTGTGCGCCGTCTGCCGCTCGAATTGTCGGCGAATCGGATCGCGTATCGGCTGAAAGCTCGGCATCCTTCTCGTCCCTGGAAGACTCCGATTCTGCCGGATTTCGATTCGGTATGTTCAGTGTGTCGGGGTCCAGAGTTTCGACGTTGGGATACTGCCCGACCGGGAGCTTTTCTTCCGGGTAAATAAAATCGGGCGATGTGGTCGAGTCATCTGGCTCGGTTGTCGCGTCAGTCGCGGACGGCTCCGCGGATGGGTTCGAGGAGGTCGATTCCAGCTCGTTCTTGCGCGCAGAAGTCGTTTGCCGGTCTGAGAGTTCGACCTGTCGCAGCTCCTCTTCGATCTGAAACTTGAATTCATTGCTGGCGCGCCGAAACTCGCCGACCAATCGGCCAAGCTGCCGCCCAATCTCCGGCAGTTTCTTGGGCCCGAAGATGATTAGCGCCAAAACGAAGATAAAGACTGTATCGGGCAGACTCATCGAGTTCCATCATACTGAAGTAGGCCGCAGACGAACAAACCGCGAAACAAACCAACAACTTGTACGACCCGTCCAGTTCGCAACGGCCCAGTCCCACTTAGAGTACGTGCAAACACATTCTCTGGATACACTCCCTCTTGTATTTCTAAAACTCCCATGGTAGCGTTACAAACGTGCATAGTAGATGAAACCACGGGGGTAGTAGGGAAATGGCCGGACCAAAACTGACGAAGCTCGAACTTCAGATCATGGAGACGCTTTGGAACCAGGGCAGCGCCTCGATACGAGAGATTCAGGAAGCCTTTTCCGAGAAGGACAGGCCCGCCTATACGACGATTCAGACCACTGTGTATCGGCTGGAAGGGAAAAAGGTGGTGCGTCGTGTCAAAAAGGTTGGCAACTTCCACATTTTTGAAGCCGCGGTTTCGCGTGATGCCGCACAGCGGAGGTTAGTCGACGACCTGATGGCGCTGTTCGGCGGGCGCACGCAACCCGTGATTGCACATTTGATTGATTCCGGAAACCTCACACTCGAGGACGTCAAGGAAGCCGAGAAAACACTGCGGAAACTTGAGAGAAAGGACAAGTCATAATGATCCACGAAGCACACCACTTTTCCGGTAGCGCACTCGGCGACTCTGCCGACTGTGGCCCATCTACTGCCAGTGCTGCTGGCTGCAGTGTGGCTCTGCGGAGTCTGCGCGGTTCTGTTGATGGGACCACCACGCTCCATGTCAACAGCCAGTTGGTCGTCGAGACCCTGGTTGTCAAGGATAAGAAAGGCAATCCAATCGACGGATTGACCGCGAAGGATTTCACCTTGACTGAAAATGGCGTGCCGCAAGCCATCCGATTTTGCGAGCATCAGGAACTGCCGAACACTTCCAGCGCCACTTCAGGCACTGCGTCTGGCGAAACGGTTCATATCTACGACCAACTTGCATTGACCCAAATTTCGCCGGAACTACTTGGGAACATGCGCTACAAGAATCGCCGCCTTCTAGCACTTTACTTCGACATGACGGTTATGCCGCCTGCGGACCAGTTACGCGCGCTGACCGCGGCGCAGAATTTCATCCGAACACAGATGAGACCGGAAGATCTCGTGGCCATCATGAGATATTCCGGCAGCGGGATCGATGTGCTGCAGGATTTCACCGACGACCGTAGCCAGCTGTTGAGCATCCTCGAAACGTTGATTGTGGGAGAAGGTCAAGGGTACGATGAATCGACGGACGATGCCAGCGCCTCAGACGTCGGGGCTGCATTCGGGCAAGACAACAACGAGTTCAACATCTTCAACACGGACCGCCAATTGTCCGCGCTCCAGACCGCCGCCAAATTACTGGGGCAGCTAAGCGAAAAGAAATCTTTGATTTACTTTGCGAGCGGCCTGAGATTGAACGGGTTGGACAACCAGGCACAGCTTCACGCGACCATCGACACAGCCATTCGTGCTGATGTGTCGTTTTGGCCGATCGATGCGCGCGGATTGGTGGCCGAGGCTCCTCTTGGCGACGCTACGAAAGGATCGCAAGGCAGCACTGTGATGTAGATGTACTCCAGCACTGCGGCGACGGCCTTGACGAGCACCTTTCAACAGTCGCAGGACACACTCTACGCGCTGGCTGGGGATACCGGCGGAAAAGCCATCTTCGATTACAACGACCTTACGAAAGGAATCGCGCAGGCGGAGCAAGCTGTCTCCAATTATTACATCCTCGGCTATTACACCAGCAATGCGGTTCAGGACGGAAAATTCCGGCGCATTCATATTTCTCTGAACACACAGATCCCCGCCAACCTGGAATATCGACAGGGCTATTATGCCGGCAAGCAGTTCAAGAAATTCAATGCCGCGGATAAAGAGCGGCAACTGGAGGATGCACTGATGCTGCCCGACCCGATTACAGAACTCACGATTGCGATGGAGATCGATTATTTCCAGTTAAACCGGGCCGAATATTTCGTTCCCATCGTAGTGAAGATTCCGGGGCGCGAGCTTGCGCTTGCCAAACATGGCGGCGCTGAGCATACACTCATCGATTTCATCGGTGAGATTAAAGACGACTACGGCACAACGGTTACCAATCTGCGCGACAGAGTGAATGTCAAATTGAGTGATCGGACGGCGAATGAATTAGCGAAAGTTCCAATCGAATACGACACCGGCTTCACGCTTCTTCCCGGCAAGTACACCATGAAATTTCTCGCCCGGGATGATGAAACAGGGAGAATCGGGACATATCAAACCACGTTTGTTATTCCCGACCTGAACCGCGTAGACCGCCGGATTCCGATCAGCTCTGTGGTGTTGAGCAGCCAGCGCGTGGATCTCAAAGATGCGCTGTATAACGCGGTAAAGTACAAGGCCACGCAAGAGGCGGCCAACCCGTTGGTTCAAGATGGGCAGAGGTTGATTCCCAGCGTGACGCGGGTGTTCAGCAAGAGCAACAGTATGTATGTCTACCTTCAGGCCTACGAACAGAATGCCCCACGCAGTCAGCCTCTAGTCGCGTTTGTGAGCCTTTACCGTGGACAGACAAAAGCCTTTGAGACGCAGCCGATCGAAGTGACAAGCGGGATGAACAATCGCCTGAACACGATCCCGTTCAGCTTCAGCATCGCGTTGAGCCAACTGACACCGGGGAAGTATGACTGCCAGGTGACTGTCCTGGATCCTACCGGACAGAAGGCAGCGTTTTGGCAGGCTCCGCTCATGGTTCTGCAATAGTCCCATCCCCCCGGGGTTGGTAACTGACTTCAGATGCACCTGGAGGGCTGACAACCGACATCACATCGTGTTCGATATGATGTGTTTGGGCTGTTTGTCGCTTAAGGGTGAGGTATCCAAAGTGCTGCTGCAGCAATTACGAAGTGATGTGCTCCATGCCAATCAGGAGATTGTGCGGCTAGGGCTGGTGATGGACACGTTCGGCAATGTGAGCGGCATCGACCGCGGACAGGGTCTGGTCGCCATCAAGCCCAGCGGCGTGCCGTATGAATCCCTGACGCCGGAAGACATGGTGGTCACCGATCTGGAGGGGAAGATTGTCTATGGCAAATTGAGACCGTCTTCCGATCTGGCGACGCACCTGGTGCTCTATCGCGCTTTTCAGGAAATTGGCGGCGTGGTTCACACCCATTCCGAATACGCAACCGCATGGGCCCAGGCAAAGAAGCCAATTCCTTGTTATGGCACAACTCATGCGGATTACTTTCACGGTCCAGTCCCTGTGACAGAGATGCTGCGTGCCGACGAAGTTGGAGAAGACTATGTGCGCAACACAGGCGAAGTGATCGCTCGCAGCTTCCGAGATCTTGATCCACTCGCTGTTCCCGCTGTTTTGGTGGCCGGCCACGCCCCCTTCTGCTGGGGCAAAACGATCGAGGATGCCGTGCATCATGCGGCCATTCTGGAGTATGTGGCCCGGCTTGCGCTGCACACCGAAGCACTGGCTGGGCCGGGAGCAGGGATTCCGCAGCACCTGTTAGACCGGCACCACAAGCGCAAACACGGTGCGAACGCCACCTATGGGCAGATCAACCGTGGGTAGATCAGCCGGCAAAACAGTGGAGCGTAGCCGGACATGAATGTTTCGCCAGGTGCCCTCGCCGTATCTCGCGCCCCGCACGCACTGACCCTTTTTTTCATGACCACGATGCCCGATCATATGGCGCATCTGGCCCCGCTGGATGTAGCCATTATCGCGGTCTACTTCGCGATGGTGATCTACATTGGTTTTTATCTCAAACAGCGCAGTAGCACGGGCGAGGAATTTTTTCTGGCTGGCCGGGAGATGACGGCCTGGATTGCAGGATTAAGTTTCATCTCCGCCAATATGGGCTCACTGGAGTTGATGGGCTGGGCCGCGGCAGCCTATCAGTACGGCATTCTGGCGACGCATTGGTACTGGATCGGCGCCATTCCGGCTATGCTGTTTCTCGGCCTGGTCATGATGCCCTTCTATTACGTGTCGAAGACGCATTCGGTGCCGGGATATTTGAAGCTGCGTTTCGGAGAGTCGAGTCGTCTGCTGGCTGCGGTTTCCTTCGCCGTCATGACTGTTCTGATGAGCGGCATCAACATGTACGCCATGGCGCTGGTGATGAAGGTGGTGCTGGGCTGGAACATCCACTTCAGCATATGGGTTTCGTCGCTCACAGTGGCAGTGTATGTCGCGCTGGGCGGCCTGCGCTCGGCCATCTTCAATGAAGTGCTGCAATTTGTACTGATCTGGGCGGGAGCGCTGCTGGTCCCGATTCTGGGGCTGACCGAGACCGGGGGATGGAGCGGAATGGTGGCCCGCATCCACCATAATTTTCCCGGGCAGGACTTGACGCATCTGTGGCGCGGGTTGGGCTCGTTCAGTTCGAACCCGATGGGCGTGCATTGGACCGGTATTGTTTTTGGGCTAGGCTTTGTCATTGCCTTCGGCTACTGGACCACGGACTTTCTAGTCGTGCAGCGCGTTCTTTCCGCCAAGAACCTGCGCGCGGCGCAGATGGCGCCGATCATTGGCGCGGGCTTCAAGATGATGGTGCCAATCATCGTGATTCTGCCCGGTCTGCTAGGCTTGGCAGTCCTTCCGCATCTGTTGCCTGAGACCTTAGCCGCGCACGTCGCCGGCTCCTACAGCTACAACGCCGTGCTGCCGCTGATGTTGGTGCGATATTGCGGGCCGGGTCTGCTGGGGCTGGGGATCACGGCGCTGATTGCTGGATTCATGTCCGGCATGGCAGGCAATGTCAGTGCGTTTTCGGCTGTGTGGACCTACGATATTTATCGGGCGCAGATCCGGAAGGACGCCGCTGACAGGTACTATGTTGCGATGGGACGCTGGTCGACCATTCTGGGCGTGCTGGTCAGCATCGGCGCGGCCTACCTGGTGATGCAGTTCGCCAGCATCATGGATTACGTGCAGGCGCTGTTCAGCTTCTTTATCGCGCCGCTGTTCGGCACGGTGATTCTCGGTATGTTGTGGAAGCGGGCGACATCCGCCGGCGGCTTCTGGGGTTTGCTGGCGGGCACGGTGGTTTCGGTGGGGCTGTATCTATGGGTGCATTTCAATCCCGCGGCACTGGCTGAGGTGGCTCTGTCCGTCCATGCTAAAACCATGGCGGAAAATTTGTATCGGGCGCTGTGGGCATGGATTGCCTGTGTGCTGGTGACGGTGGTGGTCAGCTTGTTCACCACGCCGAAACCGGAATCGGAATTGAATGGGCTGGTCTACGGGGCCACGGTGATTCCACATCAGGAACCGATGGTGCTGTATAAAAACCATTGGTTCTGGGCCGGGATTGTGATCGTCATTTTCTTCGTCCTCAACCTCATGTTCTGGTAGGCATGAGGTGGCGCGAGTTGTAAGCAGGGGTGTGGGGCAATGCATAAGACCGAGGTTTCCATCTGGTTTTTCAATGGCGTGATGCTCACCGTCTATGGGCTGATGATTGGAGGCTATGGTGTATACGAACTTATCAGCGGGCATACGCCGCCGGTGGTGCTTGCGCACTTGCATGCGCCGCTGTGGTGGGGCGGTGGTTTGCTGGCGCTGGGCCTGTTCTATTGCGTGAAGTTTATGCCCGGCAGAGAAAATTAACCGAATAGAAGAGCGTGGAGGAAAACAATGAGCGGCAGACAGATGACATTTGGAATGATCGTTGGCAATCGCGGATTTTTCCCCGACCATCTGGCCAAGGAGGGTAGGGAAGAGATGCTGCAGGTGCTGCAGGGAGCGGGAATCCGCGTCGTCGGGCTGACTCCGGAAGAGTCGAAGTATGGGGCCATCGAAACGCATGAGGAGGCCCGACGCTGCGGCGATTTGTTCCGCCAGCACCGCGACGAGATTGATGGCGTCATCGTCACCTTGCCGAACTTTGGTGACGAACGCGCCATCGCCGACGCCATGCGATATTCGACCTTGAAAGTGCCAGTGCTGGTGCAGGCCACGCCCGACAAGACCTCCAAGATGTCGATCGCGTTTCGTCGCGACAGCTTCTGCGGCAAAATGTCAGCCTGCAACAACCTGATGCAGTATGGCATTTCGTATTCGCTGACGAAGTTGCATACGGTTTCGCCCAGTTCCGACGGGTTCAAACAAGATCTGGCATGGTTCAGCGCAGTATGCCGCGTGGTGCGTGGGCTTACCAACCTGCGCATCGGTTCCATCGGCGCGCGCCCCGCGGCCTTCAACACCGTCCGCTACAGCGAAAAGTTGCTCGAAGCCAGCAGCATCTCAGTCGAGCCGATCGATCTATCGGAAATCCTCGGCCGCATTGACCGCCTGAAGGACGGTGACAGCAACGTCGAAGCGAAACTTGCAGCCATCAAAAAGTACGTGCAGACTGGCGATGTTCCAGAGCCCGCTTTGATCAAAATGGCCAAGCTGGGCTGGGTGATCGAACAGTGGATGCAGCAGACACAAACCACCATCAGCGCCGTGCAGTGCTGGACCGCGCTGGAAGAATATTTCGGTGTCGTGCCCTGCACCATTATGAGCATGATGAGCGAGAACCTGATTCCGTCGGCCTGTGAAGTGGATGTGGTGGGCACGCTCAGCATGCACGCGCTGGCACTGGCTTCCGAAACGCCCAGCGCGCTGCTCGATTGGAACAATAACTATGGCGACGATCCGGACAAGGCCGTCTGCTTCCACTGTTCCAACCTGCCAAAGCATTTCTTCAACGATGTCATCATGGATTTTCAGGCCATCATCGCCGGGACGGTTGGCCGGGAAAACACCTTTGGCACCTGCGTCGGCCGTGTGAAAGCTGGCGCGATGAGTTACGCGCGTTTCTCCACCGACGATCGCCACGGCGAGATGCGCGGCTACGTCGGCGAAGGCCGGTTTACCAACGACCCGCTGGAGACTTTTGGCGGAGCGGGCGTGGTCGAGATTCCGCAGATGCAGCGACTGCTGCGCTTCATTTGCGACGAGGGCTTCGAGCATCACGTCGCCGCTAACTTCTCCCAGAGCGCTCGTGCCGTGTATGAAGCGGCCAGCAATTACCTTGACTGGAATATGTACTTCCACGGATCAGAAGGAGAGTAATCGAATGGCCATTGTTGCCGGTGTGGATTTTGGAACGCTCAGCGTGCGCGTATCGATTTTCGACAGTGAGCGTGGCCGCCTCGCGACCGCGGCGGCGGAGTATCCTCTGCATCGCAAGCGGGAAGACCCTGACTACGCCACCCAATCGCACATCGACCAGATGAACGCATTGGTGAAAGCGGTGCATCAGGCCATTGCAGAGGCTGGCGTGCCGGGCAATTCGATTGCAGCGATTGCGCTCGATACCACAGGGTCAAGCGTGATTCCCGTGGATGCCCACATGCAGCCGCTGGGCGAATATTACCTGTGGTGCGATCATCGCGCCAAGTCGGAAGCGCAGGAGATCACCCAACTTGCCCACCGGCAAAACATTGAAGCCATCGAGTGGTGTGGTGGTGTCTATTCCCACGAGTGGGGCTTTGCTAAGCTACTGCACTGGCTCCGCCATAACCCCGAAAAGCGCACGCAGTTTGCGAGCGCCTTCGAGCATTGCGATATGGTCGCGGCTACGCTCGCCGGCGTCACCGATCCAGCAAAGGCAGTGCGCAGCGTCTGTGCGTTGGGCCACAAATGGATGTGGAACCTGCGCTGGGGTGGGTTTCCGCCGCAAGAATTCCTGTCTGCGCTTGACCCGCTGCTGGACGGCGTTCGCGAAAAACTGCAAAGTCCCGTCGAAACTTCAGATCATCTCGCCGGACACCTGAGCGACTACTGGGCCGAACAACTGGGGCTGAAGGCCGGCATTCCGATCCCGGTCGGCGCGTTCGATGCCCATTGGGATGCCATCGGCGCGGGCATCCGTGAGGGCGACGTCGTCAATGTTGTTGGCACCTCCACCTGCATCATTGCTATTTCCCAGGAGACCACCCTGGTTCCCGGCGTCTGCGGCATCGTTCCAGGCAGCGTACATCCGGCCTTTACCGGCATTGAAGCAGGACTGTCCGCAACGGGAGACATCTTCGATGCGATTGCGCGGCGTGCTGGGACCAACGTGAAGGAACTATCGAAAGGTATGGAAGACTATCGCGCCGGCCAGACGGGCCTGCTGCGGCTGAGTTGGGATAACGGCGATCGCACTGTGCTTGTGAATGCTGAATTGGGAGGCGTCACACTGGGCTGGAACTTGCTGCACACCGCGCAGGATGAACTCTTCGCCGCCATCGAAGGTACTGCGATGCATACCAGAATTATTCTCGATCGCATGGCCGAGCATGGCGTTCGCATCGACCGGGTCATCAACGCTGGCGGCGTGCCACAGAATAGCGTCGTGTTGAATCAGGTGTACGCCAACGTGCTGGGTAAACCTGTTCTGGTACCGGATGGCATCCCGACCAGCCTTGGCTCCGGCATCATAGCGTTAATGGCTGCGGGCGCTTACGTCTCAATTGAAGATGCGCAAGCGGCCTTGTGCCTGCGTCACAAAACATTCACTCCGCAGCCGGGCGCTGTTGCCATCTACGAGAAGATTTATCCGCTGTATCGCGATATCTATTTCGCCCTGGGTCAGCGCAGCGCAGCTGGTGTGCCACTTGGCAATGTGCTTCCGGAGTTGCGTCGAATTGCCGCCGAAGTACGTGCGGAATAGCTACGCGTAGCTCCGATTGGATTTCCTCTAGTGTTTGCTGCAACGTAGCACTGTGGGGGGCACCAGTCTCAGAGTACCTTGCACGGTGAGGCGAAAACTCTTCCGCCAATCTACTCCATCTATACCCTTCAAGAATGGAGCGCCAGTGTTGCGTGGGTTGATGCAATTCGCTGTACGATTTGAATCGCAAGTGTTTCTGAAATAGATGTAATAGCAAACGACGGAAGGTGAAAAATGCCGGAGAAGTCAAAGCAAGGAACCAATCGGCGCACGTTCGTTAAGCAGGCGGGAGGAGCGATGGTTGCTGCCAGCATGGATGCGCGCTCCTACGCTCGGGTTCTTGGAGCGAATGACCGCATCCGACTTGGGCAACTCGGATGCGGGGACCGCAGCGAAGGTCATGTGCACATGGTGCAGCTAGCTTCCAAGCGAATGCCGGTCGAAACGGTAGCGGTCTGCGATATCTGGAGTCTGGCACGGGAACGGCGCGCTGCTCAGGTAAAGAAAGTGTTCAACTTCGACCCGCAACTCTACAAATATTCCGAAGAGATGCTGGCCCGCAAGGACATCGATGGTGTGATGATCGCTACTGGTGATTTTCAACATGCGAAGCTTTGCGCAGAGGTGGTGCGCGCAGGAAAGGATTGTTATGTAGAGAAGCCCTTTGCGAATGTGCTCTCCGAAGCCAAAGAAGCCCGCGACGCGGTGAAGGCGTCGAAGCAGGTCGTGCAAATGGGAACCCAACACCGCAGCCAGCCTTATCCACTGGCTGTGCGAGATATCATTCGTTCCGGACGCATCGGCAAAGTCGTGCATATCGAGCAGGAGTGGAACGTCAATGAGGAGCGGTGGCGGTTTACGCCGATGGATACCGGCATCAATCGTGAAATGCTGATGGATACAAACATGGAGTGGAGGAAGTGGATGTATGACCGCAAGTCGAAGTTGCGCGAGGAAGACACGGACTGGCATCGATGGTTGTTGGGTAAGCCCTACCAGCCCTTCGATCCACATGTCTATCTGGAATTTCGACTCTACAAAGATTATTCTTCCGGGATCTTTGATCAGTGGATGAGCCATGGCAGCGACTTGGTCCATCTTTGGACGGACGAGACCTATCCGGAGAGTGTCGTGGCGAATGGAGGTGTGTTTGTCTGGAAGGATGGGCGCCAAAATCCAGACACATGTGTTGCGTCGGTTACATATCCAAATGGATTTCTGTACACTTACAAAACACTCTTCGGGAATAGTTACCGTAGCTTTTCGCGTATTCATGGACGCGATGGAACGATCGTCAACTACGGTGGTGAAGGTGCGTCGCTCTTTACGGTCAGCAGCGAAGGCGGCAGACAAGAATTGGATCCCGGGGATTCAGGGCCTGTTTATACTAAGTTGCCCATTGTGGCACCCGTCGATGACCGCGAGGAAGTTGTTCAAGTGCCGGGCGCGCCCCCGCCCAACTCGCTTGGGCCGGACGACGATGATGTGACCCATTTGATGAACTGGCTGACGGCGATGCAATCACGAAAAGAGCCGAATGCGACCGTGGACCATGGATTCTCGCACGCGATCGTGATCATCATGGCGGCGCAGTCCTACTGGAGTGGCAAGAAGCTCTATTGGGATCCCAAGAACGAAGAGATCGTGGATCACCCGATCTGACGCATCATCGATACAAAACATCGCATTATACGATTGAAGCTTCAGTGTTTTTCGAGGAATCAAGACCGTTTTCAGGAAGGGAACGGATATGAAATGCAATCGGATGATGGGGACGCATGTCAGGTCTTGCGCTCTCATGATAGCGGGAGCTTTTCTGACTGCCTTCTGCCATGTTGCGCATTTGACTGCACAAACTGCAGGACATGCACTCCTGGTGAAGGTCGATCCTGCCGATGGAAGTTACACAATCAGCGCGTTAAAATCGGATCGACCGGTACTCCATGCTGGAATTGCTGTTCAGTTGCGCGGTCGCTGGGTTGAATCCAAAGATTATCCGCATCATACCATCGCTCATTCCACCGTGTCAGACGATCTGGGTACTGCGGATGAGTGGACGGTCACCTTTTCAGGCTCGCCGGACGAGCCTGATCTTATTTATCGCTTACGTGCATATTCCAGTCAGCCGTTTGCAGACATCCAGGTCTTCGTTCGCAACACCACGACTGATCCGGTCGAAGTAGAATCAATACGCCCTGTAGCGGCAGTCGGAAATTCCATACTTGATTTGGGTGGCTCTGCTCTTGAAGATCGCGTGCTTTCCGATAGCTTCAGCGAGGACCGGCCAAATATCACAATTCACGACCTGGGAGACGCTGCGGTGTACCGCGGGGTTGGCAGTCAACTGCTCTATAACCGGCAGAGCCATGAGAGTTTTTTTGCCGGCGCCCTCACCTCAGACCATTTCCTCACCATTCTTCGCATCCACTTGGACGGAAGCGCTGCTCAGAAGCACATCTCAGATTATGAGGTGGATTCTTCCGGCACGACCGAGTTAGAAACGGATCAGTGGGGATCTCTTCGTCATGCCGCTGCTGAAGATCGAGTGATCTTGCAGTTACCTGTAGCGCCTGGGTCGCAGTTGTCCTCCGAGAAATTGCTGCTTAGCATCGATACCGACTATCACCGGCAACTCGAAACCTATGGAACGATCATCAGGAAAATTCATCAAGCTTGGGTCACCGCACCGACACCCATGGGATGGTGGAGTTGGACAGCTTATTATTTCGGGTTGAACGCCGGAACAGCACTGACCAACGCACAATGGGAAGCACAGAACCTGAAGTCGCTCGGATATGATTTCTTTCATATCGATGAGGGCTACCAGTATGCGCGTGGAGAATATAGCACGCCGAACGCGACCCTCTTCCCTCACGGACTGGCAGAACTGGAACGAAAAGTAACAAGTCTCGGGCTCGTTCCAGGAATTTGGACGGCTCCATTTGAAGTCTCCGAGCGTTCATGGGTATACCAGAATCACCGCGACTGGCTGGTCCGCAACGCAAAAGGGGAGCCCATCCATATTGGGTGGGCGACTGATCACAATGACCGTTTGTTCGTGCTGGATTGCACCAATCCAGGCGCCCAGGCGTATTTGCGGAAGACGTACACGACTCTTGTCGATCTATGGGGAATCCGCTATATCAAGATGGATTTCATGGACGATACGGCGATCGAAGGGTATTACTATCGGCCTCATACAACAGCCATGGAGGCGCAAAGGATCGGCTTAGGCATCATTCGCCAGACTGTTGGGAACCATGTCCTGTTAGATAAAGACGGGAGTGTAATGCTGGATCCGGTCGGCTATGTTGATTTTGGCCGCATCTCTCAAGACACAGGGCACACATTTGATGCCAGCAAGGATGCAGCATCCGGGATTGCTGCGCGCTATTACATGAATCGCAACTACTTTGTCGCAGATCCCGATGCCTTTAGCGTTTCAAAACAAACCTTGGATGACCAGTCTTGGCATGGTGGGAGACGCTCTCTTACGTCGGATGAAGCCGAAGTCTCCATTGCGTTGTCTGCAGTATCGGGAGGCATGTATGAAATTGGCGATGACCTACCCACCCTTGGGTCCGAACCTGACCGGCTTGCCCTGGTCCAAAATCAAGATTTGATCGATATGGTCCGCCTCGGCCGTTCGTCGACGCCCTTGGATCTAATGTCGTATTTGCCTGGCGACAACCAGCCGAGCATGTTTCTGCTGAAGGAAAGTCCTAGACAAACCATGCTGACCATCTTCAATTGGACGGACGGCGCACGAAGTCATACGGTGACCCTTGACAGCTTGGGGCTAAGTAGAACCGGCTCCTACGCCGTGGAGGAAGTGTTTGACAAGAAAAAGGCATCGTTGTCAGAAGCGAATGCCCTTACTGTGACGCAGCCGTCTCATTCCGTCAGAGTTCTGAAGATCATCGATACTGCCATCCCACCGCAGTTACCTGTTGTTCACGCTGAGCATCCGTCCGCGGGAACAACGGGTGAGGCGGTGTTGTTCTCTGCGCAACTCGCGAGTTCGACAGCCCCCGTCATTTCTTATCGATGGGATTTTGGCGACGGGGTATCTCTCATCGGCGCACAGGTAAGCCATGCGTACACACAAGCTGGTAGCTACTCGGTGAAGCTGACCGCACAAGCTCTTGATGGGCTTACTTCGGTAGATAGCTTTCAGTTTCCGGTGGCTGGCTCAATATCCACCAAGTTCGCACCTTTAAAGAACCGGCGATACCAGGGCAGTCGATGATCCAAGTCTGAGTTGGCGCAACAAACCGGCTAATAATAATCGACCGTGCGTCCAACTGAGGTAGTCTGGAATCCGCAGCTAGATGCACGGAATTCCCTGTGAGCTCACAACGAAACCCCGCGTTTCCACGGAATGAAGTCGTTCTGTCCATTCAACTCCGCTTTTGTTTTTCTGCGTCCACTGGCAATGTCGATTGCCAACTCCAGAATGTCTGCCGCCATCTTCTCGACGGTGGAGTCACCGGTGAGAATGCCTCCGGTGTCGATGTCGATGATGTCTGACATCCGTGTAGCCATTGGGGTGTTCGTCGCCACCTTCACGACAGGAGCGACAGGATTGCCCGTAGGGGTTCCCATGCCGGTGGTAAACAGTACGAGGTTTGCTCCGGCACCAACCTGTGCCGTGACACATTCCACATCATTACCTGGGGTGCAGAGCAGACTTAGTCCGGGCGTGGTCACGTATTCGGGAAAGTCGAGTACATCCACAACAGGCGATGTTCCGCCTTTCCGCGCAGCGCCGGCAGATTTCATGGCATCGGTAATCAGCCCGTCGCGAATATTTCCAGGTGAAGGATTCATTTCAAAGCCGGAGTGGACAGCCTTGGCCCGCGCTGCATAGGTCGTCATAAGATGCGCGAAGCGATCTGCTGCAGCCTGGCTTACGGAGCGATTGATGAGGTCCTGTTCGACCCCGCATAGCTCGGGAAACTCCGACAAAATCGACTTGCCTCCGAGTGCTGCCAGCAGATCTGACAGATGTCCGAGCGCCGGGTTCGCAGAAATGCCGGAGAAGCCGTCCGAGCCGCCGCACTTCAGGCCGATGGTCAACTCGGTAAGGGAAGCGGGAGTACGCTGAGCCTTATTGGCGTCCTCAAGAGCGCTAAATGTCTGGTCGATGGCCCGGCCGAGCATGTTCGATTGCAGCCCCAACGCCTGCTGGTCGAGGATGAGTACAGGCTTGCTCGCTTGCGGGTCTCGCTTGCGGATTTCCTCAAGGAGCATCGAAATTTCTGCATTCTGGCAGCCGAGACTCAGCACAGTTGCGCCCGCGACATTCGGGTGCTGGATGTATCCCGCAAGGAGACCGCAGAGTGCGCGAGCATCCTGTCGGGTGCCGCCGCAGCCGCCTTCGTGGAAGAGAAACCTGACTCCATCCAGGTTTTGGAAAATGGGAGCTGCGTCGGACTCTGGCTCGGCGACCCGGGTTTCCGACCGTGGGTTGCTGCGGCGAGCGATCAGATTTCTTACCTGACGACGATAGTCGTTGTGCCTGCGATAGCCCAGTTCCTCCTCGAAGGCCTCCCGGAGCAATTCGACATTCCGGTTCTCGCAGAACACCAGAGGCAAAACTAGCCAATAGTTTCTGGTTCCTACCTTGCCGTCCGCACGGTGGTAGCCGAGAAAACTACGTTGCCACCACGATGAAACATCGGGCGCATTCCACGGATGACTCATGCGCGTCGTGGAATATGCACTGGAGTCGTTCTGCAGATTCCTCGTGGTCACGACGCCACCCGCCGGGATCGGCTCCCTGACCTTGCCCACTACAACGCCGTACATGATGATCTCGGCGCCAAGCGGCATGTCCTGTTCGACAAACTTGAATTTTGCGGGCACGTCGGCGACGGGAACATATGTTGCGTCTGCATAGGTCACCGGTTCATTGGCCGCAAGAGGGGTTAATGCAACCAGCACGTTGTCGCGTGGATCGAGCTTTAGAATTCTACGAATGTCGGGCACAAGCAGTCCTCTCAAAACCCCTGGGGGACAGCAAGGGGTTTCACATTTCAGGATATCGCGTACAAGCAGATGTGCGTTGCGGCGCTAGACGAAATTCATCTCATGCGCTCCGTTCGGCGCCACTGTCCTGATGCCGGAGCTGCGGCACCAGCAGTTGGAAAAGCACCATTGCCAAAACATAGCTGCATCCGCAGACGGCGAACAATAGGGAATAGTTATGGGTGCGGTTGAGTAGAAATCCGGCGACTGCTGCAAATACCGTTCCGCCCAGTGCGCCCGCCGTTCCCCCGATTCCCACCACCGTCGCCACAGACCGCGCGCGGAACATGTCGGAAGGAGTGGAAAAAATGTTGCACGAGAAACCCTGGTGGGCGGCCGCTGCAATCGTAATCAGAGACACGGACATCCACAAGGTCGAAACCTGGGCGGCAAAGGTGACGGGCAGAGCAGCCAATGCGAATAGGCCCATGGCCATCTTTCGGCTGAAATTTATCGAACGCCCATGCTTGATCCAGAATCCAGAGAGCCAGCCTCCGAAGATACTTCCAATGCTGGCACCGAAGTAAATGACGACGAGAGGAATGCTCATCTGGGCAATGGAAATGTGGAATCGGCTGGTGAGAAACAGCGGTCCCCAGAAAAGATAAAACCACCAGACGGGGTCGGTAAGAAATTTGGCACCGGCGAAGGCAATGGTTCCACGGTCGGTCAAAAACGACCAAAGCGAACGTTTTTCCGCCAGTTCCGCAGGTGTGAGACGGCTGTCAGTCAACTGTGTCTCATCGGGACGCATGCGGTTATATGGGAACAGAAGCCATCCGATAAGCCAAAGCATGCTCATGCTCGCTGTGAAGATAAAGCCATAACGCCATCCCCATCGGAGCGCAATGAAGGGAATGATTATGGGAGCCAGCAAGGCAGCAAAGTTGGTGCCAGAGTTGAAGATGCCTGTTGCGAGCGCGCGTTCTTCTTTAGGGAACCATTCCGCGACTGCCTTCAATGCGGCCGGGAAGTTCCCAGACTCCCCGATGCCTAGAAAGAACCGGGCGACGCCAAATCCAAAAGCGCTATTCACAAATGCATGTGCCGCCGAAGATATGCTCCAGATGGCCACGAAAAGACCATACCCCTTGCGCGTTCCAAGGCGGTCTATGATTCGCCCCGCCAGGATATAGGACAGCCCATAAGCGAACGTGAAGCAGGCAATCATATTGCCGTAGCTTTCTTCGGTCCAGTGCAGGTCTTTTTGCAGCACGGGAGCGAGAATGCCGAGTACCTGGCGATCCATGTAGTTCGTGGTCGTCGCCAGAAATAGAAGAGCGCAGACAAACCAACGCATCCTGCCGATCCTGCTGTCTGGCTTATGCACGATTTCCATATTTGACTGCTGCACCTAGTTCACTCCACTCTGTGCCGCCAGTAGAATACGGGTTGATGACTTGGGATGGCTGGAGAATGACGGCTGAATACGTAGATTGGGACAATCTACTACTCTTCTCCTCGTCTCGATGTTGGTCGAGCGTGCCGCTCTCGCTGCCGAAACAAGTGACGACCGATCAGTTGCACAACTTGGAAATGACTGACTTGTTGGCATTCGCTATAAGTAACCGGATCCGAAAGCAAAACAGTCTATTTATACCATGAGGGATTTATTGCTGGATCGCCACTGGGCTGACCTGGACGGTCAAGGAAGCGTTGTGAAGAGACAGGACATTTGCGAACAAGAGGACTCGCTGGCGACCTCGATATTTGCAGCAAAAGCTGCTCACCGACCAAAGTGAACTCGATTAGAGGCTCTGCGGAACCTCAGTTGACACAGTGGCCTCCATGTGTCTACAGTGAATATTTTACAAGCACAACGGTTACAAAAAGTATACAGAAATCGACACGGTCCTCAGTAGTCTACGTGAGGTATCACAGAATCTCTTCGTCTGAAGAAGCACACTATGAACCAAGAATATTCCTTAACTCCCGAACAAAAGCGTTTCTACAACGAGAATGGCTATCTCTTAGGACTGCCCCCAATCTATACACGCGAGGAAATGCGCAAGCTAACGGATGATCTCCCGCAACTGATGGCACTTCTTCGACCAGGGGAAACTCCCAAAGATATTCGAGAATGGCACGAAACGAGCAGGTGGCTGTTCGATATCTGTATGAATCCCAAAATTCATGACTTGGTGGAGGGAATTCTTGGACCCGATTTCTACCTCTGGGCGAGTAGTTTCTTTGTGAAAGAACCACATACGAAGGAAACTGTCGGATGGCACCAGGACGCCTACTATTGGCCCATGGTTCCCCATAATTCTGTGACAGTTTGGTTGGCTTTCGGCGATGTTGACGAGGAGAATGGCGCCATGAAAATCGTTCCGGGCTCACATAAGTCCGGGATCCTGCAGCATCGCCGCTCCACAGTCACTGATTCAATTCTGACGTTGGAGCTTGAAAGGGGTAGTTTTCGCGAGGACACGGCCGTCAGCATGCGTCTGAAAGCTGGCGAGGTATCGCTTCATGACGACGCGGCGGTCCACGGTTCGCCTGCCAATTCGTCAAACAGAAGACGTGTGGGGTTGACCATGCGATATTCAGGGACGAACGTGAAGAATGACCTGAAAGTCAATCCTAATTTCAAGACTTATCTTTGCCGGGGCGTCGATAGGTTCCAACTCAACCTAGTCGGAGTGGAGCCTTTCGAGAGATTTGCGCGTCCTGCATTTGTCGCCACCAGTATTGAGGAAGCAGGCCCCGAACACGAGTCAATCCTCAAAGGTTAATAGTTTAACGGCCATAGAATCGTCTTGGTTATCGTCCGCAAGGCAAGGAATTATCTGCACGAGTCCCCATCGACCACGAGTATCTAAACGGCATACGATTTATGTTGGAGCAACCGAATTCCAGCTTCTACCAATAATTGAGCCAAGCGATCTACTCATTGGAGAAAAATCGTGCATATTCAATTTCTGTGGACGAAACATCCGCTCTTATTTCACCGGAAGTTTCGCGGAGTGGCCTTTGTTTTGTTTGCTCTTCTGTTTTTTCCTTCGATTATGCGGTCACAAACCGTTACTTCGCCCGTGTCGTCAAGTACCAACACCTCCAATCTTCCTTTAATTCCAATCCCGCGTGAAATTAAAACGGGCGTCGTTTTGCCGCTCGACCACGGAATAAGTATCTCGGCGTATGACAGCATACCGCAAGACACATTCGCCGTTGAAGATCTTCTCAATACGCTTAAAGAACGTGAAGTCACCGCGCGAGAAGATAGTAAAGGAGAGATCAAGATTGTATTGATGCGCGAGACGACGAAAGAGGCAGCGGAAATTCTCTCGCGTAGGCACATCGAGTTTTCTCCCGTGATGCACAATGAGGGCTATGTAGTTGTTACCGAAGGAAAGACAACATACGATATCGCGGCCACTGGAGCAGGAATTTATTATGGCGCGCAAACCATTAAACAACTCATTATAGGCCGCGGGGCGGATGCAAGTTTACATGGAGTGGTGATTCGCGATTGGCCTGCGATGAAATACCGCGGTCTGTCCGACGATCTCTCGCGGGGTCCCATACCCACTCTGGCGTTCCAGAAGCACCAGGTTCGCGTCCTGTCGGAATACAAGATGAATATCTATTCCCCATACTTTGAAGTTTCACTGGCGTATAAAGATAATCCATTGCCCGCTCCTCCCGGGGGTGCCATGACGCGTGCCGATGTGGAAGAGTTAGTGCGCTACGCCCGGCAGTATCACGTCACGATCGTTCCCGATCAGGAGGCATTCGGGCACCTGCATCACGCGCTAATGTTTGAGACTTACTCTCCGTTAGCGGAAACGCCGCATGGCAGCGCGCTTGCTCCTGGACAACCCGGATCGATTCAGTTAATTCAGCAGTGGTTTGCGGAGATCGCAGCAATGTTCCCAAGCCCCTTTATTCATATTGGAGCCGACGAGGTCAACGAGCTAGGAAGTGGTCAAAGCAAAGAGTCGGTGGCTCGGGAGGGCGCGGCTAAAGTCTATATCGAGTTTCTTATCAAGATCCACAATATGCTCGAGCCACTGCACAAGAGGCTGCTCTTCTGGGGAGATATTGCAATGAACGATCCTGGATTAGTGAAAACCCTGCCAAAGGACATGATTGCTGTGGCGTGGGAATATGGTCCGCATCCGGAGGGTTTTGATAAGTGGCTTCAGCCTTATGTGGATGCAGGAATCGAAACCTGGGTCTCACCGGGAATCAATGACTGGAGCCGTGTGTATCCAAACAACTATGAAGGACTCCTCAACATTCAAGGGTTCGTCAGCGATGGCCAACGCGTTGGATCAACCGGCGTGTTGAACACGGTGTGGAATACCGACGAGGATGACGAGGGTTTGTTTAACAACGATTGGTATGGCGTTATCTTCGGTGCTGCCGCGGGTTGGCAGGCCGGAACAAGCAGCATTCCACAATTCGAGAATAGTTACGGCCAGGTTTTTCATGGCGACATGACAGGAAAGATCAACCAGGCGCAACTGGAGCTAACCGCAGCGCAACTCGCATTCCGCAAAGCAAGCTTTGTGCATGGTGCGATGACAGATATCTTTTGGACCGATCCGTGGAGTGAACAAGGTCAGATAGTTTCTGCCAAGCTATTGCCGATGGCCCACGAGATACGACAGCATGCTGAACGCGCCATCGTCCTGGCCGAGGAGGCGAAAGCTTCCGGGCCACTGCGTGAACCGAATGCCATCGATGCCATGGAATTGGCTGCGCGACGCATCGATTTTATGGCATATAAGTTTCAAGCTGCACAAGAAATCGTCAATGCATATGATCTAGCGTATAAAACGCAAAACGGGAAGCGCAACGCGGGATCGCCTTTATTCCACGTCGATTATTTCTACATTGACTTGATCAACGGTTACGGCCTGCTCCATGACATGTACCAGCAGGCATGGCTGCAGGAAAATCGCCCGTATTCACTCCATGACGTCATGGTGCGGTATGACCTTCACACGGAGATGTGGATGCGCCGCTCAACACAGTTCAATGATGCTAAGGCGCATTTTCTACAAACCCATCTATTGCCCAAGCCGGAAGAGATTGGCTTACCTCCTTTAACTACATCACCGAGTACGGAGCACAATTCTTCACCCTCATCTTAACTGGAAGATAAAGGAGGTCAGATGTGAGATACGATTTCCCTTAGCGTTGGCATTTCTGAATGATGGTGGTAGCCGCGACGATGGGTCCGAAAACGGGTGGTTTCACATGAAATATAGTTGTATCGCTATCTTGTTTATCTCCTCGGTCTGCATGGCGCAGAGTGTCGACCTGGCATCCAAAGTGGATCCTTTTATTGGCACCTCGGCAGCCCTAACAAAGGGCGAGACCGTTCCCAGGATCGACCAATATGGAAATACTCTTCCTGGGGCCGTTAGGCCCTTCGGTATGCTCTATTGGGGGCCGGATGCCGTGAACCCGATCCCCGGCAACAGAAACAATTTCTATCGATTTGACGATACTTCGACCCGGGGCTTCAGCCTCACGCACATGAGTGGACCGGGCTGTTCTATCTATGGTGAAGTTCCCATGCTGCCGATCTTGGGTGTTCCATCGGAACCCCCGCCGTGGGAGCCAGCGCCCTATGAGGCGAAATTCAATCCCAAGGATCAGGCCGCCGAGCCGGGATATTATGCGGTCAAGTTGAGTTCTGGCATTTACGTCCAACTAACCGCGGAGGTGCGTTCTGGAATTGCGGAGATACAATTTCCAGCGACGGGCGGCGTCCACACGATTCTGGTTGACTTAAGCCGAAATCTTATACGCGTCAACGACGCAGAGGTTCATTTACAGGGCCGGATGATTACCGGATCGGTGACAGGTGGTGAAATGTGCGGAAAGCAAAATCACTACCGCGTCTACTTTGTTATGCAGGTGGAAGAGGAGCCGACAAAAGTAGGAACCTTCAACGAAATTCAAGTGACCCAGGGAGATGGATCGCGGCAAGGGACGAATAGTGGCGCCTATATCAGTTTTCCTCAAGCGATTCGTACCGTTCATGTGAAGGTCGCGATCTCCTTTGTGAGTGTGGCAAATGCCAAGCTAAACCTGAACCAGGAGATCCCAGGTTGGGATTTCGAAACAGTACGCCGAGATGCTCGTGCAGTATGGAACCAGGTATTAGGGCACGTGCAGGTGCATGGGGGCTCAGAGGTACAGCAAAGGATCTTCTACACTGCTCTGTATCACGCACTTCTGCATCCTTCCACATTCAGCGACGTAAACGGCGAGTATCTCGGATTTGACGGACAGCTGCATCATGCCAGGGGCCGGATCCAGTACGCGAACTATTCGGGCTGGGATATTTACCGCTGCCAAGTGCAATTGATCACCATGTTGATGCCAAAAGTCGGAAGCGACATGGCGCAGTCCCTGGTTGCGGACGCGGAACAGGGCGGAGGGTTGCCAATCTGGTCGATGGCTAACGAGGAAGGCGGCTTCATGGTTGGAGATTCTTCCGATCAGATGCTGGCGAGCATCTATGCTTTTGGTGGAAGCGAATTTGACACGAAGGCCGCATTGAAGGCGATGTTGCACGGTGCAAACGATCCTGATGCGCATAGTCAGTGGGATGTCGAGCGTCCGAATCTGAAGGAATATTTACGGCAAGGGTTTCTTGCGGAGGATGCTGCCAATCCTTACGGCGCAGCCTCCATCACGCTGGAATATGCCAATGCCGACTTTGCCATTTCGCAGTTTGCAAAAGCCCTGGGTGACAGCGCTACTGCTCAGACGTTTCTAAAGCGGTCAGCGAATTGGCGGACGATCTTCGACCCGGATACACGATATATCCGGCCCCGAGACAGAGATGGAAAATTTCTGCCCGGCTTCAATCCTGGCAGCGGGATCGGATTTGTGGAAGGGAATTCTTCGCAATACACCTGGATGGTTCCTTACGATTTGAGCGGTGTGATCGCAGCTGTCGGCGGTTCGGAAGAGGCAAATGCGCGTCTCGACCAATACTTCAGCCAATACGGAACGTGGAGAGGTGGACCATACTTTCTTATTGAGAACGAGCCCAGTTTTTGCGATCCATGGATATTCAACTGGACGGGGCGTCCGTGGCGCGCGCAAGAGGTGGTTCGAAAGACCTTGGTGGATCTATTTACGGATGCTCGCGGCGGCATTCCCGGGAATGACGATCTGGGTGCAACCTCTGCTTGGGCGGTGTTTGCGCAACTGGGAATCTATCCTGAAATTCCCGGAGTAGGCGGTTTCACTCTCAATAGCCCGATCTTTCCGGAAGTCACTCTCAAGCTGGGCGCACACGAAGTTTCCATTCTTGCAAATGGAGCGCCTGACAAAGTTTACGTAAAAGAGATCGCCTTGGATGATAGGTCGATTACAAATTGGTGGATCCCCTGGAGTGAATTTTCCCAGGCGAAACAACTGGATTTCACTCTAAGTGCCGTACCAGACAAAGCTGCCGGACATATCCCACCCTCTTTTGCACCCGCCGAGCATGAGTCGAGATTGCAGCATCCATCGGTGGACCATGACCTCCAAGCATCCGTGAGATAGGAGAATATGTGGTCGTCGCACTTCTGTTACTATCATTCGCGGCCATAAGTTCGGCCTCCAACATTCAGAATCCACCTTCGGCAGCTCGCGATCCCTCCGCCGTGCAGCAAGTGATGCAGGGCAAGAGGGCCGACGCCAGCGCAGCATGGTGGGGCTTCAACGCAGCGGACTCCACGGCGGCATTGCAAGCTGCTTTCGACTCGAAAGCAAAACGCGTCATCATTCCGTACATGGGAAAGCCTTGGATAGTTCGGCCTCTTATGTTACGAAGCAATCAGGAAATTGACATTGCTCCAGGCGTAGTCATTCTGGCCAAACGTGGAGAATTTCAAAACTTGCAAGATAGCCTATTTACCGCGCGGGACATATCCAACGTGACAATTCGCGGCTACGGAGCAACTCTCCGTATGTGGAAGCATGATTATCAGAGGCCGCCCTACAAAAAGAGCGAATGGCGCATGGGCATTGAGATTCAAGGGTCAAAAAACGTGCTGATTGAAGGTCTGCGCGTTGCGAACACCGGCGGCGATGGATTCTACGTCGATGGTGGATCTAGCCGCTTATGGAGCGAGGACGTCACCATCCGTGATTGCGTGTCAGAGAACAATCATCGCCAAGGGATCAGTGTCATCAGCGCCGTAAATCTAACTATTGAAAACTGCACTTTCTCCGACACCAATGGCACCGCACCAGAAGCTGGGATCGATCTGGAGCCGGACGCGCCTAACCAGCGACTCCAGAGCATTATCATCCGACACTGTATTTTTGAGAACAATCACGGACATGAGATGCTTGTGTATCTGAATCGACTGGACGGGTACTCAGCGCCAGTGTCGATACTCTTCGACCATTGTCTGGCGCGCATGACCAAATCCGCTGGTGGTTGGAGCGGCATGGCCGTGGGAGCCGTACATGACGCAGGCCCTCAGGGGATTGTTGAATTCCGCGACTCCACGGTGGAGAGTGCTGGCAAGGAGGATGTGAAGGTCTATGACAAATCCGCCGCTGGCGCGCGGGTACGCTTCGTGCGGTGTCATTGGGGCGACGCGTGGAGTTCTCTGCACCCGGAATACAACGGTCCGCGAGTACCGGTGCTGATTCAATTGCGTGATCCGAAAGTGACGCATCAACTGGGTGGAGTCGATATCGTTGACAGCTATGTTTACGACACCGTCAAGCGGCCTGCGGTCTTGGTCGACGAGAGGCATACGACGTATCGCGTACGCAAACTTCATGGACACGTTACTGTCGAGAACCCTGCGGGCGTGCATGCTGAGTTGGGACGGGCGCCGATCGATACCGATCTTGTCGTGACTGCGGCGAAACAATAATTCTTTTCGATTTTGCGCATCTGCTCGCGGTTTATGACTACAATTCGAATGCTGAGGACTGGCAGAATGAATATTGCTTCCAGATGGCTGCGGAATAGGCCGATCCGCTTCTTGGGAGTTTTCATTTTCGCCTTGTTGGCGTGTTTTTCGACCGCATCGAATCTGTGGAGCCAGCCAAAAACCGCACATCATCCGCCATTCTATCGATATACCGGAAATATTCAGATCGACCTTCATAAAACCTCGTTCAGCAGCTATGGATCGTACATGGTCTTCTCCTTGTTTCCTCAGGGCCTCTATCTTCGGGAACTACATGGAAATTCCGGGCGAGATATGCTGCTTACGAATGCCTTGCAGGTGGAGCTGATAGCGAAAGGCACCGCGGTGCCTTTTACAGAACAAGCAACCCCAGTGCAACTACATTTGATCAGCAAGTTCGGTACGGTAGACATATGTTTCGCCGAACCTAGTCTGATCCGTGTGAGAGCCCATGGGATAGGGATTCGATTTACTTCGTCAACACATGGCAACTACGCAGTTCAGCGGGAGCACAAAGAGTGGGAAATTCACGGGCGCAGCAATTATCGGCTCGGTGCGCTTGCAGGCAGCATGCGGCTCACAGACCACTGGACCGGAACGAGTTCTGCTCCTATTACAGCTGAATTCCTGCCGGAGCCTTCCACCGGGAATCTAGATGCGTTCATTGCCGATTATCGGCTGGTATGGAATCGTCCAACCGAGTTGAACCGCAGCTATGATGACGCTTTGGTGACACTTGGTGCAGAGTACGAACGATGGTTGAGGAAGATGCCAAGCGTGTCTCCTGCATTCGGACCCGTGGCCGAACAAGCTGCCTATGTGGACTGGTCCGCTGTTGTGGAACCACGAGGCTCTCTGAAGCGGCCGGCCATGCTGATGTCCAAGAACTGGATGGCGAGCCTATGGAGCTGGGATAATTGCTTCAATGCAATGGCACTGATTGCAACAGATCCAAAAATTGCCTGGGACCAATACATGATCCCATTCGACAATGAGGATGGAAGCGGTCAGCTCCCGGACGTCATGAATGATGAACAAGAATCGTGGAAACACACTAAACCGCCAGTGCAGGGCTGGGTACTTGCCTGGATGATAGCCCACAGCAACTCCATTGGCTTGAATAAACTGAACGAAGTGTATGAACCATTATCCAAGTGGACGGACTGGTATTTTCGATATCGCGATGCGGATCGTGACGGGCTCCCGGAATATGACCACGGAGATGATTCCGGCTGGGACAACACCACGATTTTCTTGAGCCCACCACCCCTTGAGACGCCTGATCTGGCAGCGCTTCTTGTTGTACAGATGGACGAGCTCTCCAATATAGCTGCGAAGCTAGGAAAACAATCGGACGCTCAGATGTGGCGTAAGCGGAGCGATGATCTGCTCAAGTTGGCAACGGATAGGTACTGGACTGGTACGCAGTTTGTCGCGTTGCATGCTTTCGATCACAAAGCAGCTCCAACACAGAGCTTGATTCTGTATTTGCCTCTGATCCTGGGTAAGCGGCTACCTCAACGGTTCCGTGACCAGCTAATCGCTCGCCTTATGGAAAACGGCAGATTCCTTACGAAGAACGGCTTCGCAACTGAAGAGCTCAATAGTACCTTCTTTAATCCAAACGGCTATTGGCGAGGACCGGTTTGGGCGCCCACAATGATGATGCTGGCGGAAGGACTCGACGATGCCGGAAGGCCGGAGCTAGCCCATGCAATGCGGCTTCGCTTCTGCCGGATGGTAGCTCGTAGCGGTTTCGCAGAAAACTATCAGCCTCTAACAGGCGCAGGTTCCTCTATGCCAGATCTAAATGCCACGGGTAACGAGGGACGCGATCCATCGTATACTTGGTCGGCGAGTGTGTTTCTCATATTCGCGCATCAGTTGTCACAGCAGGCTGGCCTAAATTAGAGTTTCTGGATCCTCGAGAATAAGATTTATACGGACTGCGTTTCTAAGGCGATTGAGAAGGAGGGATCATGGCTTCTAATTTCACGACGACACGCACAATTGTTATAACAGGCGGTGGCAGCGGCATTGGCAGAGCAGTAGCACTGATTTGTGCGGCGCGTGGCGATAACATCGGTGTACTCGATATCAATGCCGATGCGGCAAAAAGAACAGCAGAAGATGCATTGCGGAGCGGGGCCGGAAAGGCACTGGGACTGCCTTGTGACGTGGCCGTAGAAGAGCAGGTAGAGAAGTCATTCGCAGATATTTCTTTACGGCTGGGATATTCCTATGGGCTCTTCGCCAACGCTGGAATCGGAATTCGAGGTTTAATTCATGAGCTTCCTGCAGCCACCTGGCGCCAGGTTGTTGAAACGAATCTGACCGGGGTCTTTCTTTCTTGCAAACATGGCCTCCGACACATGATAGCGGCCAACATTCCCGGCTCCATTGTCTGCACATCTTCTCCAACTGGATTCGTAGCGTTGGCGGCAGGTGCAGCTGGTGCTTATAGCGCAACCAAGGGCGGCATCTCATCGCTGGTTCGTTGCATGGCCATCGATTATGCATCTTATGGAATTCGAGTGAATGCTATCGTACCCGGGTCCACGGAAACTCCATTGATGTGGAGAAATATTGATGCTGCCGAAGTTATACGGTTACGTGCGCAACTCTCCAAGGAGATTCCGTTGGGCAGGTTAGCAGAGCCTGAAGATCCGGCGCGCGCTGTAGCCTGGCTACTTTCCGAAGAATCTTCGTATGTTACCGGCTCCCATCTGGTTTGCGATGGAGGCATTCTTGCGAAGGCCTCTGTAAGTGTTTGAGAGGCAAAGAATCTGACCCATCTCTACCAGCCTGGCTCTGGAATCGTAATCTTCTTAGCCCGACAGAAGCGGGACGCAGCATCGCAGAAATACCTAGCGGTTGTTATCGGATTGTATTCGTATTGTTCGGTCCAAACCGGATCGGATCGACACCCAAGACTCCCGCTGGCTGATTTCCCCAGCATGCGAGCTTGATTCCAAAACCTAGCAACGACACAACCACGGCTCCTAGTAACCCGAAGATCACGACCTTGCGGATCGACGATGCGTAACTTCCGTCGGGTACATATTGCAACACTTGAGACGGGCGCGCGAAGCAACCATAGATGAGAAGAACCGAACAAGCGGTAGCATTCAGGGTGATACACCATTCGGTTACCAAGCGAATCTGTGTGAATCGCGGCAGTACCAGCATGAAATTCATCGCGACAATAAGCCAAAGAAAGACCAGATAGAATAGCTGCCCTTTACCCATCCAACTCACAGGAATGCAAGGAAGCGGACGCCGCCGATGCAAGACTAAAAGCAGCACGAGCGCGAACCCAAGCACGAGAGCGACGAAATCCAGCCACCCAACAAACCCCTGCGAGGGTAGTAAATTGCTCACAATGTTGATGCCATATAGTTTAGAGTGCAGACCCTTAATTTCACCCACCCATTCTCCGGGACTGAGACGGAAATTCAGATACGGCAGCAACCAGAGAACGAACACAACGCTGAACACTTCGGTCCAGCGTCGCACTGGAGGATCGTCGCTGAACTGGGGCGCTCTTCGTATCAGGGCCTGGAAGATAATGGCGATGGCTACGCCAAGAAACAGTCCTTGGGTCTGCTCCATAATGCTGTGCCAATTTGTGGTAAGACCGCTCGACATGACGAGAAGTTTCACTGCGGTTCCGAGTGCGAATCCGATGCCCCCGAGGAACCCGACTCCCAGGGTAGCGAATGCGATGCCGCCGAGACGTCTCTGCCAACAGCACGCTAAAATGCCGAACACCATACCTAGACAAGATGCCCAGGTCTCTTCACGCGGAGGATTCATACGCAAATGCAGCAACTCGATGAATATGAACTTTCCGGCCCACCATCCGATGGACATATAGAGTATTAGTAAAGTTCCGACACCCCGGTATGTTTTCCAAAGCAGGAAGAATCCGAGAGCAACAACAGCCGCCAGAATCGCGCTCATCTCATAGCCTGCGAAGAATCGGGCCCGCCTTCCGCCCTCGCCGTTCCAGATCAGATCGCAGCAGATACTTTGTAGGTACCAGGCGATGAACACAGAACATAGGGGCACATAAAACTTAGTCAACTGTTCGCGATCCAGAAACGCGGCTAACGCGATGCCCGCGCCGGCGGGAGCTGCCCAAATGAAGCCGAGCAAGAATATACAAGCAAAGCCGTACAACACGGTCGAAGGATCAGACGAATGCGCATACCAAATGTCCTTCATGTAGGACATGCTTCCGCCGAAGGCGAAACCAATAGCGCCAAGGACAGCAAAAAAATGGACACGTCTGCGCCAGTCCTCGCGGCCACTAAGCAGGGCCACCACCATACCCCCAAGCGCACCGGGCAGTGCGGCCCCGTACTCGTGTCCGAACTGGCCTCGTATGCCCCAGCCAATCGAGACCGATAGGCCGGTAAGAAGCACAAACATCCAGATCCGCAAATTCGATCCTTCAGTGTCCATGTCTAGAGGAAGTGATCCGTAACAAAAGATAATCAGGTTACTTGAATGTTCCCACCACTAGAATCATGCAAGGAACTGGCATCGAATGATCGTCGCCTCATCAGCAACGTTAGCAGGAGTGCCATCATGGCGAGAATGACTTGGACCACGAGTGCACTTGCCCAGGTCCCCACGGTATAGGTCCACAGGCCGCCGGCCGCGGCTACGGCGTGAGTAGGCGCATGTACCACCGAGCGGATTATCAAGCCTCTCAGAGCTGTAAGGGCGACGATAGTCCACATCAGGAATACAAAGGCTTTGCGAACAACCCAATCCTTTTCGTCTCGCCAACCAGATACCTTCCAAGAGACGGCGAGTGTCAAGAGCCAAACTAGGGTCCATAGCAATGCGAGGTTTCCTATCCTTTGTTCGCGGTTCCAGTAGGTGATAATGTTTACGGCGGTGACATAAATAGTCATCGTGATTCCGACATGCCAGCCGACCTCCCTAGGGAAGTAAAATACGATGCACAGCAACACGGAGCCGAAGAGCAGCCACCCGCTCAACCTGTACTGAGTTACAACTGTGAAGATTCCGCAAATCAACAAGCCAAGGACCGTACTCCATGCTGATGAAAGTGGCTCATTCACTGGCCCCTTCGATGCAGTTGCGTCCGGAAATCTGTCTTGCAGCAGGTAGGTGTCGATGCCGAGGCCAACCCCCATACAAGCGCCGAAAGTAGTCTCCAGAACCTTCCACCAGTCATACCACCTTCCCACATATGCTGTGTGGCTTCCGGCGCCAGCCAACGCAGCACCGAGCGGCAAACCGATTGCACCGGCAACGGCTGCACATACGCCAAGTAAGAGTGGTATTTTTGTCCGGCCACGGATGGTTAACCAAGCAACAAGCACGATCCCACCAAGCAAATAGCCTCCGTAGGTTTCGTGGCGGGTAACCGAAAAGTAGACCGGCCTCGGCTTGTTGATCAACATCCATCCAATGGGAAAACTCACCACCATTAGGATCATGCCAAGGATAATATCTCTCCAACGGTAATGAGAGGCAGCCAATGCCAGCCCTATCAGCACTCCGCCGAAGAATGCCCATACGGCCCCTTTAATTGCTAGCCAGGTAAAGGCCATGGTTAGGGTGGAACCTGAATGAGAAATCCAACGCAGCGCCAAGTCCGCCGTATCCTGCGTTGTCATAGTAGCCCCATAACCAAAGGCAATAGCGCCTAGTCCGACAGCCATCCCGCGGGAGAGTTGTTTCTCGCGAAGGAGGCTACACAAGACCAACGCTACGAGTGCCCCCGGGATCATGGCACCTGGTGAGTGTCCAACTTGACCACGGAGGCCCCATCCCAGCGACATTGCCAGGCTAGGCAAGACGATAAATTCCCACCGTTTCGCCTTGGGGCTATTCACTACTCGTCTCCCCTAACCATGCTATTTTCAAAGTGGCAGAACAACCACCGTACTGTATACATTCCATCTCCAGAGTGTCAACTTGCTAAATACTCAACAGAGAAGAAGCTTGTGCGGTCGCAATTATAGCAGCGCGCAGACTAAAATCTGGCCACCATTAAATCTGACACTGACTTGGAGGTATGATCTAGCTGCGTCGCGCGGGAGGATCCTTTCCAGACGTAGCGGTTGGAGTTTGTCGAAGGAACTCCAGGTCGGGCAAATTCCCGTTGCGTAGAGGTCGAATCCAAATCATCATTTCCAACGGATATATTCGCACGGTAGATATCAGCGGAGGACAAGCCTGCCGTTGCGCGCAACCCCTATAACAGATGCCGGGCGCAAATGTTCACCGAGATCGCGCCCTCTAGCTCCCAAATATATAAACGTGCAAACGAGAGAAGGATAGATCATATCTGCGGAGCCCAACCGGTCTCATACTCTCGTCCCCACATCTGCATGGCTTCGGGATCATTCTGAATTTTCGCGTCCGCCGTGTCGAGCCGCAGTTCACGATTCACTTCCCATGCAATGTTGGAGAGCTGAAGCATCGTGACCGAGACGTTCCCTATCGACACAGGAGCATTGAGTTTCGCACCCGTGCGAATACCCGCGATAAAGTTCGCGAAATGGGCGTCGGTCATGGAGTCACGGCCAGTCAGGTCCGAAGAGGAGGTTGTCGTGCCAGTCTTAAACTCGCTCGTCTTATGTCCCTTGAGGTCGTAGACCTCGTACCCATCGCGGTCGACCAAAACGCTTCCAGTTGTTCCCATGATCGTCGAGCCCCGATCGCGGTTATAGTACTTCATCCCCTGACAGCTCTTTCCCTCCCAGGAAATCATCTTGTCAGGATAGTTAAAGCTGGTAATCAACGTGTCGTAAAACTGCCAGTCATCTTTGAACTGGTATCTTCCTCCAGATGATGCAACCCGTTGCGGATAATCCACATCGAGCGCCCATCGGCATACATCCACTTCATGCGTGCCATTGTTCAGCGTTTCGCCCGTGCCGTAGATTCTGAACCAATGCCAGTTATACGGCTGCACATTGTCTTTATACGCCTTGCGCGGCGCCGGCCCTTGCCATAAATCCCAGTCGAGTTGCGGAGGCACGGGTGTTACTTTCCCTATGCCAATTGACTTCCTCACATTGCTGTACCAGGCCTTGGCAAAGTAGGCTCTGCCGATCAGACCGCCGTGAATCTTTTCAACGATTTCGATGGTATGGGGTGAAGAACGTTGCTGGGTTCCCATCTGCACCAGCTTGCCATACTTCCGCTGGGCCTGGACCAACAATGCGCCCTCGGCGGGATTGTGACTGCATGGCTTTTCCACATAGACATTTTTTCCTGCTTGCAGTCCTAGAATGGCCATGGGTGTATGCCAGTGATCAGGCGTGGCAATCGTAATGGCGTCCACGTCTTTCTGCGAGAGAATTTCGCGGAAGTCTTTGTTGGTTGCAGCAGCGTAACCCATCTGTTGCTGAACGTCATCAGCGAACTTCTCGAGAGTATTGCTATCAACGTCACAAACATGCGTAATCCGGATGGCATTGCTGTTTGCCTTGAGCGCCGAAAGATGAGCATACGCACGTCCATGAAGCCCGATGACGGCAAAGTTCAGTCGATCATTCGATCCCAGGATCTGAGCATAGCTCTTTGCGGTCGACCCAACAGCCAAACCAGCTGCTCCCATCGCAACTGAGTCAAGAAATTCTCGTCGAGTTACCATTGCCCCCCCCGATGACATGCAAACCATGTCTATGTTTGGCAGTCATGCGGACTGCCGTTAGTTATGAATTCCGGTCGCTGCAACCTGTCTATATCGTTATCTAAAAAATATCGCATGGTCAACATGAGCAAAATGCCGGCCAACGCGTAAAAAGTCGCCGACCAGGCAATCGCGTGTCCCAGCGAGATATACACCGCGAGAAAACCAACCAATGCCGGCGCGATTCCCCCCCCAAGCAACCAACCCACACAATTCATCAATCCACTGACAGTTCCTCTACTTTCTATTGGGACCACGTCGAACGCCGAAGCAAAGATATTCGAATCATACATACCCTTAAAGAATCCCCAACAAATGAGCGCGACGATCACCTGCGTCAGAGAACCCCCAAGTCCGCAGAGTATGACGAATGGCACTCCGATAAGGACCCCGGCACATTGTACGGCAACACGTCCGCGGCGGGTTTGCCTAGCCAATCTATCAGCCAGGTAGCCCCCGCACAGAGAGCCTCCCATGCTGGCGACTTGCGGATACACGGCCGCATCGAAAGCCGCCATCGATAGACTGAGGTGGAAACGCGAATAGAGATACATCGGCATCCACGCCAGAAGCACCATGGCTACGAAATTGGCGCACGCGAACACGGCTGTAATAGTCAACAACGATTTGATCTTGAGAAGGGAGGGAATGGCGCGCAATGAAAGTGGCGCGGGCGGCTGCGGCTGGCATGTAAGTTGGTCCTGGTTGAATGTTGAGTCTGCGCTTCCTCGAACTGGTTCGCGTAGCAGACGAATTAAAAGCAGCCCCAGCAGACAACCGAGTCCACCAAATACAAAGAGAGCGGCTCTCCAGCCGTGCTGTTGTGCGATGGCGCCAGCCCAATATCCGCCTCCCACGGTCCCTGCGTAGACGCTGGTCTGTAAAATTCCCATGGCTCGCGAGCGGGTGCGCTTGCCGTGATAGTCGCTGATCATCGATAGCGCAGCAGGATAATAAATGGATTCGCCAATTCCTTCCGCGGCGCGAAAGATTAGCAGTTGAAAGAAGTCTCGCGAGAGCGCCGACAGCACGCAGATGACGCTCCATAACTCCAACCCGCCCAGAATTGCTGTCTTGCGACGAATCCTGTCGACGAGATAGCCGGCGAACGGTCCTCCAAGTCCATATACCACTGCGAACGAGGAACCTAATACGCCAAGTTGCACGGTAGTGAGATTCATTTGTTTCTGTAACAAAGGGAAGATCGAAAAGAATGCCTGCCGGTCGGCATAACTAAAAAAGCAAACCAGCCAAAGCAAGAACACGACTACCCAGGGATAGATCTCTGATCCCGTTGGAGGCGTTGGTTGGATCAGCAGGCTAGAATCCTGTAGACTGCTGCGACGCTCCCGTCTGATCTCCGCGGAATGGCGGCCGCCGGCGACACGAGGGACGGTCATATCGTGAAGATGATGCACGTTGGACTGCCAACAGGCACGTATTGGCCCGTAAATGTCAAGAGGCCTGTCTCTTTGTCGATCCGAAAAGAAGTAATCTGATCGCTTCGTTGATTACATGCATAGAGAAAAGTTCCACTTGGATCGATATTGAACTGACTCGGATAATCACCCAGAGTCGATGTTTCGCCAATCGCTATCAGTTTTCCGTTGGTGTCGATCGAAAATATAGCAATCGTGTTATGTAGCCGGTTGGCTGCATAAAGAAAGCGACCGTCTCCTGACAGCATGATTTCCGAGCCAAAACTGGTTCCCGCGAACCCCGGGGGAAGAGTTGAAATCGTTTGTTGCGAAACGAGTGACCCGGTCGCTGGATCGAAATGGAAAAATACGACGGTAGAAGCTTCTTCTTGAATGGAATAAAGCCATTGACCGTTGGGGTGAAACGCAAAGTGACGTGGTCCATCTCCCGGCGGAAGCGATACGAAGGGTGTGGGCGCCGGCGCCAACTTTCCTGTATGGTCGTCCAAGCGATAGCTGTAAATGCGGTCTTGGCCCAAATCTGTTTGTAATACAAAACGGTTCGAGGGGTCTGAATGGATCATGTGCGCATGCGGAGCGTCGTGTCCACTAAACGCATAGCTGCCGGGCGGTGCATCGGTTGATTTCTTACTTCCGACAGAGCCCTGATCCTGATGCATGTAGATAGCGGAGCCAAGTATGCCTCCTGGCAGGATTGGAAGTACGGCGATGCTTCCGCCAAAATAGTTGGCAACGAAGACGTACTTCCCGGAAGCGTCGATACTCAGATGAGCCGGACCCGCACCTTGGGAACTTACGGTATTTAATAATCGAAGATCGCCGTTCGAGCGGTCAATGGCATAGGCGCTCACGGACCCGCTCCTGCCTTCAAAGTCTGCAATCTGATGGACCGCATATAGGTATGGTTCTAAGGGGTGAGCAGATAGCCACGAAGGGTTTTCAGTCTCGGCTGCCAGCTTAATGAGTGTGAGTCTACCAGTCGAGGGATTCATTTCGAACAGATATATCCCTTGTCCATTGGCTCTGCCGTCGATCGCGCTGGTATCTGTGCCTACATAAGCAAACATTCTTTGCCTGTTTCGGTTACCTTTCAAACCCAGTGCTGAGCTAATCGTCGAGCGCTCTATGGTCAATGCAGAAGCCCCCAGCAGAAATCCACGGCGGGAGAGGGAAATGGCCGGTTTTTCTGGCCCAGAACTCAGCGACATACCGAAGCCTCTCTCCTGTTTGCCGTTGTGTGTATCTCAATTGCGCGATAAGGCGGCTCAAGAATATGTCTAGCTAAGTCCTACCCTCGCTAGCTTTAACAATTGATCGTAAGTCGTCCATTTATATCTAGAGGTGTCTGTACGACTGGCGGAAGTCGATCCGATGCTAGAAAAACGTCGGCATATTCTTGCGCATCGATGCATCCCGTTCCCAGGCATCGAATGCAGACAACCGCTCCTGCACGCTCGTTCGAATGTGTTCTGCTATCAATTTCGTGGCTAGTTCAGGGTTTTGGTCGGAAACTGCGCGGATGATCTGATCATGCTGGTGATACAGTCGGTCGAGTTGGACTACATCGAATGCGTGTCTGCCCATGGCGAAGATGCGAATGAGTAAGCGGCTGTCGTTGACAACTTTCAACATTCTGGAATTAGCTGCAAGATGCATCAACATAGCGTGGAAGCTAAGATCACAGGCCGTAAATTGCTGCATTTGCTCCGTGTCTAATATGGGCTTGCCAGACTTTTCCAGTTCCTCTTTTAGAGCCAATATTCCGTCCGCGTGAACCTGCCATTGTTCTAACTCTGAAGGGTAGGGCTTCAGGCGTGCAGCTTTAGAGGCTGCATAGCACTCCAGTACCTCGCGTAGTTCATACAGCTCAATAATGTCCTGTCGTTTTAGCTGTACTACCGCTGTGCCGCGGTTCGGGGTCTGTTCAAGCAAACCCTCCGCAACAAGCTGTCCGATCGCTTCGCGGATTGGTGTGCGGCTGCTGCCCAATTTCCTGGCTATGGCCAACTCCGAAACAACGCTGTCCGCTGCCAGTTCGCCTGTAACGATCATGCGATGGATATGGACGTAGGCTTGAGTGCGGATGGGGCGGTCCGCGCGGGCGATAGAAGAAGTCTTAGTCTTACGCTTCATAGTTTGAATTATACGATCCTGATCAATTTTATAAAATAAACGACGATATGTAGACAGCCGGTTTACATATCGCATTTCCAGTGTTCATGGCAACGATGACGTTACTGATTTTACTCCATACTTTCGCTACAGTGTCCAGACCGAAGCCATTACCATGCTGGCGTCGATTTCGACCCTGGGCGCGGTCAGTTCTTCTTGATGAGCCAGACTTCAGCGAGTCGCGAACGATGCCGCCAGTTTAGGTTTTTCTCGTCTGTGTGTGCATCCCAGGTCAGCACTATCTTCCGGTTCTGGACATATTGCGATGCCACCGGAAATTCCGTATATTCCCCCATGATTTTTCCATAGACGGTTGGCTGGACACGTTCGCCGTTGATGCGCATAAGTGGTTCTCCATAGCCTGTGGATCGCACGACATACGTTGCCGCCGGATCGAGTCCGTCGTAGACAACCCCGATCGGCCACATTGTGACCTGCCAGGTAAGCCGGGTCCGACTCTTGCCCTCGTCCCACCACCAGAACGTCGGACCCGGTTCTCTAATCAGGGTTGGGCTATTGGTAGTCACCTCGCAACGCACTACGTGTGGAGATTTATCCAGGTTTCCGAGATCATCATAAAAGCTGCCGGGTCCGGGACGCTCCCACGTTGCGAGATTATAGAGACGATGAATTTTTGCATCCTCGGAGCTGAATGCCTTAACTTTCTCAAATTCATCCTCAAGCCACCAGCGGTTGTTCAAGGGATAATCCACGAAATCAAGAACCGCGCCGCGCTCTTCGCCGATCGCATAATACTTGGGTACACTCGTTTGCAGTCCAATCGATTGGAAGAGCTTGTTGCAGAGATCTTCAATATTTGCGCGCAGCTCAGGACTCACCGGCTGGGTCACAGCGCGATTCAGCACGTCCCCGGCCTGCTTCATTGCCACCGCGCTGCCAAGGGCGGATGCTTCGAGGAGGATCGTGTTGGCTTCGATTTCGAGCTGGGTCTCATGAATCAAACGATGTCGAACGTATGCATCGTAATTTGCGCGCAGAAGGCACATTTGCCAGCGCCAGTTTCCCTCGAGCTGGGGCTCTTGACTCTGTAAGTGCCGCCATTGGAGCAAGGTTCCTTCTACGGCGCCATTGGTAAGCAGTGGTCCGTGCCAATTCTTCTCCAATGCCAAGATGCTGTTCGCGGATTCCTTTGACACACCAGGATTGAAATACACATGGCTATAGTCGATCAGGATATCGGGCACGCTTTGTGTCGGATCCCAACTTAATGCGCTCCAGACTGTTTTATTCACATCATCATGAACGCCATCCGAATAGGAGATGAAGCCGTCGCTGTAACCGGCACGCTGCACGAATATCTGCGCATACTCAACCGGCCGCGGATTGACGGCCTCGCGTCCTTCCGTGAGCGCGAAAGCCTGGTCCCAATCCTGCACCTCATATTGGGACAGTTTATTGTGGGTTAAGTCTGGATATAACCTCAGGCGATATTGTTGTGGAAGTCGATTCCTCATTTCCTCAATCGGAGGACTGGATGGGCCGACTACCAGTCCTCCTAGCCACGCTGGCGAGTTCCGAACGATGTAGTCGTATGACGCATCAACCTCTGGGTTTGTGAACTGCTGGAGTGAAAGCCAAATCTTCGCGTTTGGATGGAGCGGCTGCATGCGCTTCGCGAGATCATCCAGGAATGGAAATACAAGCTCCGGTGGATTCTTGCCCGGATCGCCACCTGGGAATGAAACTGCTGTAAAAGTCGGAGTGTCCCTAAAAAACTGTTCGCTCTGGTCGAGCAGTTGGGTGCGAAGCCTGGAATTCTTCAGGTCGAAATCGGCGGGCAGCCACACCCAATAGTCCAGGCCATAGCGGGAGCAGATTTCACCAATGTCTCGATTCATCTGCCGGCGCGGAAACTTCATAACAGGGGTTTTCCTGTCGTCCTGGAAAGGAATCCCTTCGATGCTGTTTGCGCCAAAAAATGTGAGTTCCCGAATGTACTGTTCAAACTGAGATGAATCCCATGCGTCGTAGGAATTTGCCTGAGCTCGGTAGCCGAGTTGATGTCCCCGAATCGGGTATGACGGAGCAGAGGCCAGATCCAGAGAGGATTGAATGTAGATTCCGCCCTGTTCCCAGCCCAGTCTTCGAAGAAGATTTCCGACGCCGAACAAAGCACCTCTCGCATCCCCGCCGATGACCCATACGACGGGAGGGGTGCCGTTTCCAGACTCCACATAGAGTCGATATCCATCCGGACGCGTTTCTGGCCGGTTGCCCATCTCTCTTGTAGGAATCGAACGGCCCCATGTGGATACTGCGGCTTCCGAAGTAATCGCGAGTACCGGCGTGTTCGTGGGCCAACTAGTCGAAGTCCTTAGGTGAATGCCAGTTCGTTTCGCCAATTCTTCTGTGAGTACTTTAGCTGCTGTCCGTTCCGCGTTCGGTAGCTGCCCTGGCCGGGTTACGACCACTGCATCCTTGAGATTAATGTCTGCGACAGTTCGTCGGCTTGATGAGAAGGAAGATGCCAAGCCTGTCTGATGCCCTTTTATTGCATCCCCCGTCGTCAAGGCTCGTAGCCACCCAGACCCCACATACCCCGAAGCAGTCAATGCGGCCGTACTGAACTTTAAAAAGCTTCTGCGTTGCATCTTCATCCTCCGTCGTCGACTCTACGCGAACTCCACAATACCATCATCGGTGCAGTCAAGACTCGCAACATCAAACTTGTTACGCAGTTGCTAACTCGACGGCAGCGCTCTAGCATGCTGGAATGACTGTCAACACGGCATGTATTCAGGTGGGAAACTACGCTAGAAAACATTCCATGGTTTCAGGCCTGTATTCTGAGTGAGGAAATGGGCGCTGTCTCGATCGTCGATCCACTGTACAGCGATCGTGACAATGAATTCCGCGGCAGAGGATTCGCAAATGAAATTGGTTGTTCTCGACGGATATGCGCTGAATCCAGGGGACCTGTCCTGGGAGCCGCTACGAGCTCTGGCAGATTGCCAGATTTTCGATCGGACGGCGGAGCAAGACATCTTGATCCGGGCGGAGGGTGCCGAAATTCTTTTGACCAACAAGGTGCCACTCCGCCGTGAAACACTTGCAGCGCTGCCTGCACTGCGTTATATCGGCGTATCGGCCACAGGGTATGACATTGTGGATATTGCACAAGCCACACGACAGAATATAGTCGTCACGAATGTTCCGTCCTACGGCACAAACTCCGTGGCCCAAATGGTGTTTGCCCTGTTGCTTGAACTTTGTAATAACGTTGGCCTTCATAATAACGCGGTGCGCCAAGGATTGTGGGCTCGCAACCCAGACTGGTGCTTTTGGCAAAGCCAGTTGATCGAGCTGAGCGACAAAACGATAGGGATCGTCGGTTACGGCCGCATAGGAAAACGAGTCGCCGACATCGCTCAGGCCTTCGGAATGCACGCACGCGTTGCCGGGACTCGTCGTCCCAACGACCTGCCTCCGGGTGTCGATTGGGGTTCTCTTGACGAGGTCTTTGCAACCGCCGACGTTGTCTCCCTCCATTGCCCGCTTCAGCCTTCGACCCGTGGGCTGATAAATTCGGCGCGCATTGCACAGATGAAACCCAGCGCTATCCTGATCAACACTTCTCGAGGCGGCTTAATCGTCGAAGATGCACTGGCGGAAGCCCTGAATTCCGGACGGCTGGCGGGTGCCGGCCTGGATGTTCTCACAGTCGAACCACCCAGGGCTTCCAGTCCACTCATTGGCGCTAAAAATTGTGTCATTACTCCCCATATTGCATGGGCGACCCGCGAATCGCGCAGTAGACTGCTCGATACCGCAATCGCTAACCTTAGAATGTGGCTTGATGGGCATTTGGAAAACGTCGTGAATCGTTCGAACCTTCTCGGAACAATTCATAGTCCTGCATCTGAATGAGTCGCTACTGTTTTGACGCGGAGTGCTTTTTACCAGGAGCCGCGCTCATGTTGGGCGCGCAGCGAGTCTCTATTTAGTGCTACTTCGGAGTGTATCCAACAAGCGTTTTTCATTCTTCCACGGATTATGGCCCGCTGCATCGGGATCTTTCGGAAGCAAGCGTCCGCGGAACGAGTCGTTTTCCACGGCTGCCGGGAGTCACCCAATGAAATTGTACGGATTGTGTCTTGGTGATATACATTGTGAATATGCCATGTTGACAACGACGATACGGAGAATGTAGCCTTATAGAACATGATATATTTCAGTGAGTTAAGCCGCAAACTTACCTGCCTCATGACCTTTCAGAAGTACATTCATGAAGAACGATAGCTGTAACGTGGAACCTTTCCAAAAACTAGAGAGGTTCAACCATTGTGTAATTAGTTTAAGGAGGAGAGTATGAATTCTGACAGCCGGCTTCGTCCCTTGAGGGGTATTATTCCCCCGGTGGTCACACCTTTAGCCTCGCTCACGGCCCTCGATCACAAAGGACTGGAAACTATTATCGAGCACATCCTTGCTGGCGCTGTCCATGCTTTATTCATCTTAGGCACAACAGGAGAAGGCCCGGCATTGAGTTATGCAGTTCGCCGTGAGCTGATTGAGCGCGTTTGCAGGCAAGTAGGAAATCGGGTTCCGGTGCTGGTTGGTATCACCGACACGGCCTATATTGAGTCGCTGCGGCTTGCCGAACATGCCGCTTATTCTGGAGCTTCCGCGGTGGTCGCCGCGCCGCCGTACTATTTCCCGGTCAGCCAATCCGACCTGTTGCGACTCATAGAAGGCTGGGCTCGCGAATCCGCCCTTCCGGTATACCTCTATAATCAGCCAGCACTTACGAAAGTTAACTTTGATCCGCAGACTGTCCAGCTGGCTTCTAACATACCCAACGTCTTTGGTATTAAGGATAGTTCGGGAGACATATCCTATTTTAAGGAAGTCCTCGACTTAGTAAGGGACAAACCGGAGTTTTCGGTGCTAGTCGGACCCGAGCATCTGCTAGCGGAGGCATTGATGTGCGGCGCCCATGGAGGAGTCCCAGGTGGAGCGAATATATTCCCCAAGTTACCTGTGCTTCTATATCAGGCCTTCTTACAAGGTTTATACCAAGAGATGGAAAAAATCCAGGCAGAGATGGTGAACCTGGGTTTGCCAATTTTTCAGCCCGGAGAAGCTGACTCGGGCTATATACGTAGATTGAAGTTTGCTTTGTCCCGCATGAATATATGCAGCGATCTACTCGCAGGTCCCTATCAACAAGCATCCGCTAAGGAAGCGCAAATCATAGAGCATCACTTGCACGCGCACGGCTTTCTTGAAGACTCCAAAGCAATGCGATGAGCCGGCGCGTTTGCAGGGCGCACATGAGGCTTTGCGTTCTTCGCATCGCAATCCTCATGGTTCCACCATCGGGTGCCGCCGTCTAATGATTCGCGCGCGAAATGTAACAGCCAAATTATGTTTATATTTATGAAGTAGAGACGGTGGTCGCTAAATTTGCTGCGATCATTGATTTTATAAATCTTTTTTATTGAAAGTGATGCAATGGTATCTGTTTCTGAGCAGCAATCATGGCTGGAGGGTGCGCTGGTTCCGTTGCGGAATCTGCGTGCTGCGGTGTTGGGGGATTTTTGCCTGGACAGCTACTGGCAGTTGGATACAGGCGAGGCGGAATATTCGGTGGAAACAGGATTGCCCGTGAGGCGAGTCCGTAGCCAGCGCTACTCACTGGGCGGTGCGGGGAATGTGGTGGCCAACCTCATCGACCTGGGGGTAGGGAGGGTACAGGCCATCGGTGTGGTGGGGAGAGACCTTTTTGGGTTGGAAATGCTGCGCCTGCTTGAAGAGCGCGGTGCCGAGATTCGCGGCAAGATGGTGATCGATGAGCAATGGCAGACCATGGTCTATGCCAAACCATGCCGTGAAGATGAAGAAGAGAGCCGGATCGATTTCGGCGCCTTCAATGTCCTGACGGAGAAGACTATTGATGGGCTGATCTTGGCTCTGACGCAGGCCGCTGAGGAAAATGAGGTTGTGGTTTTGAATCAGCAGATTCCCCGTGGCGTGAGCAGCCTCACGGTGATCGAGCGCATCAATCAAGTGATTGCGAAGTACTCCAAGACGCATTTTGTGGTGGATGCGCGACATCGCCCCGATCTTTATCGTGGAGCCGTGCTGAAGTTAAATAGCCAGGAGGCGGCCCGATTCCTCTCGGAACCTATCGAGGATTATGTCTCCACTGAAAAGGCGAAGGAGTTTGCTGGACGCATTGCCCACAAGACGGGCAAGTCTGCTTTCCTGACACGCGGCGAGCACGGCATTCTGGTGGCTGACGGCGAACAAGTCGATGAGATTCCCGGAATTCAGATAATCGAGAAGACGGATCCGGTCGGCGCGGGCGATACGGTGGTCGCCGTGATCGCGGCGGTATTGGGCAGCGGACAGGACTCTTCGACTGCCGCCCGATTGGCCAACATCGCGGCGTCGATCACTGTGCGCAAACTGCAGACAACCGGAACGGCTTCGCCGGCAGAGATCCTCGCGGTGGGTCCAGAGCCGGATTACATCTATGAGCCGGAGTTGGCGGAGTCGGCTCGTCTGGCGCGATATATTACGGGAACGGAGATCGAAGTCATTGGCGATCTGCCCACCGATCTCCAGATTGAGCATTGCATTTTTGACCATGATGGGACGCTCTCTACGCTGCGCGAGGGATGGGAGAAAATTATGGAGCCCATGATGGTGCAAGCCGTGCTGGGCCCTCGTTACGAGACCGCTGACACGGCGCTGTTCGCCAGGGTCACGAAAGAAGTCCGCAGCTTCATTGACCGCACTACCGGGATCCAGACGCTGGTGCAGATGAAGGGACTAGCCGAGTTGGTGAGGCAGTCGGGTTTCGTCGAGCGTAGCCAGATCCTGGACGAGCATGGTTATAAACACATCTTCAATCAGGACCTTCTTAAGATGATCGGCAGACGCATGGAGAAGCTCGAGTCGGGGGAACTGGCCCCGGCCGATTTCCAGATGAAGAACGCCATGTTGCTGTTGAAGGAACTTCATCGGCGAGGAATCAAACTGTATTTGGCGAGCGGTACCGATGTTGCAGATGTGATTGCCGAGGCGACTGCGATGGGTTATGCCGACCTGTTTGAAGGCAGGATTTTTGGCGCCGTCGGCGACATCAACGTGGAAGCGAAGAAGGTGGTACTGGATCGGATCATCCAGGAGCACGGCTTGGCTGGCCACCAGTTTGCGACCTTTGGCGACGGCCCGGTGGAGATGAGAGAGACGAGGAAGTGCGGAGGATTTTCCATTGGCATAGCAAGCGATGAGGTGCGGAGGTTTGGTTGGAACATGGCCAAGCGGGCACGGCTGGTGCGAGCGGGAGCGAAGCTGATCGTGCCGGATTTCAGCCAGCTGCCGGCGTTGCTGGAGGCGATGCGACTCGCCTAGCTTGGATTTTCTAACTCAGGAACGCTTTCCAAAAAAAGGAGGATGGATGCAAATTGATAACCCGAAGATTGTGACGGTGGAAGAAGCGCGCGTGGAGCGCGACAAGCTGGTGGCGCAAGGCAAGAAACTGGTTTTCACGAATGGATGTTTCGACATCCTGCACCGCGGCCATGTCACGTATCTCACATTTGCGCGCAACCAGGGAGACGCGCTGGTCGTAGGCGTGAATACGGATGCGTCGGTGCGCGCGAATAAAGGCCCGGACCGGCCCATCAACTCGGAGCAGGATCGCGCCTTTGTCCTGGGATCGTTGCGGGCGGTGGATTTTGTGGTGCTGTTTGGCGATGACGAGCCTAAAGACATCATTGCGAAGATTCTGCCGCAGGTGCTGGTGAAGGGCCGCGATTGGGCCCACTATGTCAGCGGTCGCGAAGTGGTCGAAGCCAATGGCGGCACGGTGGTTTTGGCGGACATGGTGGAAGGCCGATCGACGACTAGCACCATTCAGCGAATTCTTGAAGTGTACGGCAAGGAAGGGGCTGCTCGTGAGTAAACGGATGGTAGTCACCGGCGCCGACGGATTTATCGGACGCAATGTTGTGGCGGAATTGAATGCGCGGGGATATGATGATCTTCTTCTGGTCGACAGCCTGGGCCGCGACGACAAGTGGCGCAACCTGTTGGGCCTGACCTATGAGGACATCCTGGGTCCGGAGGAATTTCTAGCGAGCGTGGAGAACGGAAAACTGGACGATGTAGACGCGATCATTCATCTGGGAGCCTGCAGCGCGACCACGGAGCGGGATGCGGATTATTTGCTGCGGAATAATTACCGTTATACCCGGACATTGTGCCAGTGGAGCCTCGAGCACAACACGCGATTCATCTATGCATCGAGCGCTGCTACCTATGGCGATGGCAGCCAGGGCTACAACGACAACGTTGCCGAGCTGCCCATTCTCCGACCGCTGAATATGTATGGATATTCCAAGCACATGGTGGATCTATGGGCACGAAAGCACAAGCTGTTCGACCGAATTGTGGGCTTGAAATACTTCAATGTGTTCGGTCCGCATGAAGACTATAAGGGCGACATGCGTTCGATGGTGTCGAAATCCTATGACCAGATCAAGAAGACGGGCAAGGTGCAGTTATTCAAATCCCACCGGCCCGACTATGCCGACGGCGAGCAGATGCGTGACTTCATCTACGTGAAAGATGCCGTTGCCGTCACGCTGCACTTTCTGGAACATCGACAGAATGGTGGGCTGTTCAACTGCGGCACCGGACAGGCGCGTACCTGGAAGGCTTTAGTGACGGCGGTTTTTGCCGCGATGAAGCTACCGCCGCAGATTGAATTCGTTCCCATGCCGGAGGTGCTGCAGGGCAAGTATCAGTACTTTACCCAGGCGTCGATGGAGAAACTGCGCAAGGCCGGATATACCCTGCCGTTCACTTCTCTGGAAGATGCTGTCTTCGACTATGTGACGACCTATCTTTCTAAACGGGATGATGCGGGGGTATTGCAGCAGGGGCAGAGCCGGGAAGGGAAGGCATCCGCATGAATCGGGTAGTGAGCGAAAACCTGCGCGAGGCGAGGGCAACGCTGGATCAGCTGGCGGGTCTGGAATCGGAAATGATCGCTGCGTCCGATGCGATTGCTGGCGCGTTGCTCGCGGGAGGGAAACTGCTGGCCTGCGGTAACGGCGGCAGCGCGGCGGATGCCTCGCATTTGACCACGGAATTTGTGTGCCGCTTCAATCAGGATCGCCGTCCCTATCCGGCCATCTCGCTAGCTGCGCACGGCGGCGATCTGACGGCCATCGGCAACGATTACGAATTCAACGATATTTTTGCGCGCCAGGTTCAGGCCTTCGGCAAGCCGGGCGATGTGCTGATCGCCTTCACCAGCAGCGGCCGAAGCGAGAATGTGCGCCGGGCGCTGGTCGCAGCGAAAGAGTTGCAGGTCAAGAGCATTGCGTTTCTCGGCAAAGATGGAGGAACCTGCGCGGGATTAGCGGATATTGAATTCCTGGTGACCGGCACGGTCACGGCGCGGATTCAGGAAGGCCATCAGTTCTTGTTCCATACCATCTGCGAAATGGTGGAAGAAAGATTGCAGGCGTAGGGCGGAATTCCTGGTACCGTGATCGGCGGAGTGGAACCGGGAGTATGCCGCGGCGAGCCGCACACCCCCGCGGCGAACCGCAACGCTCGTACGAGGGGTTGCCGGCTGGCGATGGAAAAAGTTGCGGTCGGAACAGCGGTGTCCGGTGCGAGCGGGATGATACAACTCATCCGGGTGGGTAATCCGGCACTAGAAGTGCCCTAAGCGAGCCAACGGCGGCCTGGGGTTGAATGTCCGCCGGGCCAAAAGTCAATTGGCGCCGGGACTCGCTTCGTCCTTCGCCTCGACCACTTCGTCGCCGGTGGAGGGGCGACCGTCGCGAACGCTCTCCGCACCGAGGGAATTCTCGCTTCCCGCGGGAGCGGTGCGATCAATTTTGTGGTGGGGAGCAGATTCGGTGTTCGGTGCGTCGTTGCCGATGTTCCTGGTTGCTTTTTCCGGGGTTGCGGCCATGATGCACTCTCCTGGTTCTGCCTGCGAGGTAGGATGCAGAGATCTGACTGGTAGCTGTCTAAAGTTTTTAGAGCCCGCACAAAAAGCCTTTGCAAGTGTCTCCATGGGACGTTATCGTCCGTTCTGCGTGTGCCGGCTCGAAAGGCGTGAGAATCCAACATTGATTGTGGAAACAATAAAAAAGATCAGTTGTTTTGCGTCCGCACAACAGACTTCATCGGAACGAGAGTGATAGATTCCGCACAAGCAGTGGCATTGGATGGACTGCTGGTCAACTCTCTTCGATCTCGATCCATTTCGCACATGCTTCCCGGAATGGGAGGGCGGGACGGCTGTGTGCCGAAATGAATTGCTGCGCGGACATCCCACCCTTCCGCCGTTTGTCGGCGGCGGTAGCGGAGCTGCCGCAGAGAGAACAGCGCGTGCTCGAAATGTATTATGTGCAGGAAATGACGCTGAAGGAGATTGGCGTCGTGCTGGGCGTGGCGAGGCGCGCGTGTCGCAGATTCGCGGCGCAGCGGTCGAGGTATTACGGGTTCAACTTAGCTGCAGTAGGGAAGAGTTTGAGGGGAGTGCACGCACCTGCATGACTGCGAGTTAAGAAACAACTACAGACAACAGACAACTGGACAGCCGACGACCCAGCGCAGCCATCACTCTCAGGATTCTTTGCTGCGCTCAGAATGACTCATCTTTATCTTAAATAACCGTAACTGTACATTCTCCGACCGAACGGTTCTTTACGCCGTTTCGAGGGCTTGTTGTACGGATTGCTGATGGGCGTGTTGGCGTTTTCGTTCGACCTGATAACGCAGGGTGACGAGCATCACCCCCCAGACAAACCAGCCTGCCAGGTTCCACCAAACCGCGGGCCACATGCTGGGATCGAGGCCGGAGTTTGGGCCGCCGCCAATGACCGGGGATGGATGCTGGGTACGCCACCAACGAATCGACATATAGACGATGGGAACGTCAATTGCGGCGAAGACCGAGAGTACGGCGGCCAAGGTTTGCGTCTGGCCACCCGCGGTGAAGCGGCGGAGCAGCAGATAACTGACGTAGATTAGCCACAACATCAGAAAGCTGGTGAGACGTTCGTCCCATGTCCACCAGATACCCCAGACGGGTCGCGCCCACAACATGCCGGTGGCGAGGCCGATGGTGCAAAAGATTAGCGTCATCTCCGCGGAAGCGAGCGCCAGAGCGTCGGCAGCCTGGGCGCGCAGAGGATTGGAGTTCCGAGTCGATAGATAGACAATCGACGCAATGAAGTTCACGTAGGGGAACAGGAGTGCCATAATGGCGGAAGGAAAATGATAGTAAAAGATGCGTTGGATGTTGCCCATGGTGGCTTCCGTTGGGGCAACATAGATGGCCTGATAGAAGCCCTCGGCCAGCAGGACCAAGGCCAGCGGCAATCCTATCCAGAGGATTTTTTTCATGATAAAAAAAGAACTTTCGTTATAAAAATTTATTTTAGCGCGGCTGCGCCATCGAGGCTGTTTCGCTCGGTTTCGCTCCCGGCGCGGGGGCGTACTTGGAAGCGCATTTGGCCTGGATCTGGGTGGCGTGGAAGACGCCATCGCGCCCATACATGCCCACAGCCAGCGCCTGAGCATTGTCCTTGAATGTGTCTGGGGGAGGATCGCCGCCGGTATAATCGACGCGCAACTTGTTGCCTTGCTCCATCAGGGTAAATTGCGCATGCGCGCCTTCGCGCTCGATGGAACCCGGTTCCACATTGCCCGCGACCCGCAGGTGTCGCGTATAGGCGTGATTGCCCATGCTTTGCAACTCGTGGATGGTGACGTAGTAGCTTTTGTTGGCGTTGACGCCGGTCACGGCCAGGTACAGGATGGTCCCGACGATGACGACCGTCGCAATGGTGACGCGGAGAGCAACATTATTTTTCTGCACAAACCTTCTCCTGCATATCTGCTTTAAGGCTACCTTTTAGTATGCGCCAAAAGTGAGAGAAATTGGGTGACCGGCGTCACAGATAACGCAATCGCGGAACGATATAAGTTGAGGCTACGCCAGAAAACCCCAAACCGTAGAGTTGCGGCGAGGGAACGAGCCGCCGAGGTCACCCCATGCGCCCGACCGTCACGCCAACTCAATGGTGGGAAAGAATCGGCAGCCATACCGCGATTCTGATCTTCACCGCCGTTGCGATGGCGGCGGCGCTGATCGCCAAGTTTGCGCTGCACAACTCTACGGCCACGGATCACCTGCTGCTGGCGGGCATTCTCGGTTCGAGCATTCCGATCCTTGTCGGACTGATACGCGAAGTCCTCCGGGGCAACTTCAGCGTCGATCTTCTTGCCGCGCTTTCCATTGTTACCTCTCTGATACTGCATGAGTATTGGGTTGCGGCGATTGTGATCCTGATGCTTTCCGGCGGGCAAACTCTGGAGACCTACGCGACCCGACGTGCCTCTTCTGTGCTGGGGGCGCTGGCCAAGAGGATGCCGGAAACCGCGCACCGGATAGGAGCCGACAATGCGGTCGTCGATGTTCCCAGCGAACGGATTGCGGTGGGCGACCAATTGATGCTGTATCCGCATGAACTGTGTCCGGTGGATGGAGTGGTTCTGGGCGGTTTGGGCAGCATGGACGAATCCTATTTGACGGGCGAACCGTTTTTGATGGAAAAAGCTCCCGGTACGACGGTCCTGTCGGGAGCGATCAATGGGAATACCGCGTTGACGATTCGAGCCACGAAAATCGCGAGCGACTCGCGCTACGCGAAGATCGTCGAGGTGCTGCATGCTTCCGAGGAAGATCGCCCCGCGATTCGCCGACTCGGCGACCGGATCGGCGGCTGGTACACGCCGCTTGCGGTCGCGATTGCGCTTGCGAGCTGGCTATTCAGCGGCCATCCGGAACGCTTCCTCGCAGTTTTAGTGATTGCGACGCCATGCCCGCTGCTGATTGCGATTCCGGTGGCGATTATTGGAGCGATTTCCATGGGCGCGCGCTATGGAATCGTGATTAAAGATCCGGCCATTCTGGAGAAGCTGAATTCCTGCAAAACTTTGATCGTGGACAAGACTGGCACCTTGACGTACGGAGCGCCGAGCCTGACGGAGGTCATCGCAATTGAGCCATGGTCGCGGACGTCCCTGTTGCAATCTGCCGCGAGCCTGGAACGCTACTCGAAACATCCACTGGCGAAAGCAGTGTTGGACGCAGCCAGCGGGGAACAGATTCCCCTGGTCGAGGTTGGAGCGGTATCGGAAGCTCCCGGGACGGGATTGACGGGACAAATCGACGGACATGTATGGACACTGACCGGGCGTGGAAAAGTTCCGAAAAAATTAGCGGAATATTTGCCGGCCGCTGCGCCAGGGCTGGAGTGCATCCTGCTGCGCGATGGGGAACTGGCAGGCGTTCTGCGTTTCCGGGACGAACCGCGCGGCGAGAGCAAACCTTTTCTCACCCACCTTGGTCCGAAGCACGCCATCACGGAAATTGTTCTACTTTCCGGAGATCGTCCGGCGGAGGTGGCGCAGTTCGCCAGCAGCATGGGGCTCACACATGTGTATGGAGGCATGAGTCCGGAGCAAAAGCTGGACGTGGTGCGACAATTGACGGCGAAGGCGCCGACTTTGTACCTGGGGGATGGCATCAATGACGCGCCGGCCATGATGGCGGCGACGGCCGGGATTGCGTTGGGGGTGAACAGCGACATTACGACGGAAGCGGCGGGAGCCGTGATTTTGCAATCCTCGCTGGCCAGTGTAGATGAGCTGATCCACATTGGGAGCCGCATGCGCAGGATTGCCATCACCAGCGCGCTGGGAGGAATGCTGCTGAGCCTTGCGGGGATGTGCGCCGCGTCCCTTGGATACTTGACGCCGATACAAGGCGCGATTTCGCAGGAGGTGATCGACTTGTTGTCGATCCTGAATTCGCTGCGCATGATTCTGCCGGTGGGGCAGATGAGTGATTTTCATCTGCCGGTGAGCGGGGGGAAGTCTTCTTAGTTGATGTGTGAGTATTTCGCGACGGGGCCGAATGTTGCGTTGACGAATTAAGCCGTTCAGCACGGGAACATTCTACGATCCCATCTCTCAGAGGCGAGACAGTGGGGCACTCAGGTTCAAATCTCTAGCAAGGGACGACGCGGGAGTGGCTGGCGGCGCATCGTGCGAAAGAAAATCCGCGATGATCTAGACTGGATGGCGCAAGCGATGTGTCGTGATCCGTGCGTGATCCCGGCCGAGCCCCAGGAGGTATTTCGATGCCTTCGTCCCGTTGCTTTGCGAACACATCGATCATTGCGGTGCTGATCCTGGGGTTCGCTGGAGTGGCGACGGCGCAAATGCCGTCTCTGGGCTACTCGCGGCCGCAAGGGGCCAGCACGAACACACAAACTTTCACGCCGCAGAGTCCTGACATACAGGCTATGCCCCTGGACATTTCCGCACTCAAGAAGCGGGCCGAGAAAGGCGATGCCAAGGCTGAGCTGATTCTGGGAGAAAGCTACTACGTTGGTGCGAACGGATTGCCGCAGGACGACACGCAGGCGGCAGCATTTTTCCGCAAGGCCGCGGACCAGGGGGATGCCGAGGCGCAATTTGACCTTGGCATCATGTACGTGAATGGCCAGGGCGTACCGCGGGACAACGCGCAGGGGGCGGCATGGTATCGCAAGGCGGCGGTGCAGGGCCAAGCCCAAGCACAATACACATTAGGCTCCATGTACGCCCAAGGGCGGGACGTACCGCAGGACGACACGCAGGCGGCCGCATGGTACCGCAAAGCCGCAGAGCAGGGATTGGCCTATGCCCAATACAACCTTGGGTTGTTTTACGACGTAGGGCGAGGCGTGCCGCAGGATAGCGCACAGGCGGCTGCATGGTATCGCAAGGCTGCGGCCCAGGGATTGCCATCGGCCCAGTACAACCTGGGCTTGTTGTACATCCACGGCAACGGGGTGCCCCAGGATAGCGCGCAGGCGGCTGCATGGTATCGAAAGGCGGCGGTGCAGGGAAATCCGGATGCGCAATACAACCTTGGCGTCGCATACTCCAGGGGCGCGGGCGTACCGCAGGATGACACGCAGGCGTATTACTGGATTTACCTTGCCTCCCAGGGCAAGTTGGAAGGGACCGAGCAGGTTGCGATTGACAAAGCCCGCGAGGTGGCCGCCTCGTATTTGACAGCAGCGGAAATATCGCAAGTGCAGGGACGCGCGCAGAAGTGGCTCGCGGCGCACCCGGAGTAGACGTCCGCGTCGCATACGGGCCTCCGGCGGTGACGGATTCCATCGGCCGTCCACGAATATCGCTGGTGCGGAATTGTTGGAACTAGGCGAGGGCTCTGGTGGTTGAGAGAGAACCGCGAGATCCTTCGCTATGGGCTCAGGACGACAGAGTGGGCGCCCGGGATGATCTATTGGAGGCTAATCGCCGGCAGCAGCGACGGCGAGGGCCTTGGGTTCGTAGGGGCAGAAGGGGTCGCTGGCCAGCGGGTCGCCAGTGTAGGCGAAGGCGCGGGCGCGGGAGCCGCCGCAGAGGGCGGAATATTCGCATCGCCCGCATTTGCCCCGGAACTGGCTGGGCGTGTGCAGAGCGCGGAACATGGGCGCTGTGCGGTAGATGTCCATCAGTCGGTCGCGGCGCACGTTGCCCACCGCGAGCGGCAGAAAGCCCGCAGGATAGATATCTCCTTGATTGGAGACGAAGACGATGCCGTGTCCATCGCGGATTCCAAACCCACGATACACAGGGGTCCGCTCAATCTCGCCGGCCGACATTCCGGCCTTGCGCATCTGGTCTAACGCGATACGGCGAAAGGAAGGCGCTTCGGTTGTTTTGATGGCGAAGGGCGAGTTCTGCGCAAGGGAATAAATCCACCGCATCAGTTCTTCGCCCTTTTCCGGGGAGAGGGGTTGCAGCAATTTTCCACGGCCGACCGCGATCAGAAAGAAGAGGCTCCAGCGCATGACCTGGATGGTCTTGAGAAGCTCGTACACGGCGGGCAGATCATCCGCTGTTTCCTGGGAAACCAGGGTGTTCACCTGGATTGGCATACCTAATTTTGCCGCGTCCCGAGCTGCGCGGAGGGTCAGATCGAAGCAGCCATCCACGCCGCGCACGGCCTCGTGGCGGGCCGCGCTGGAGCCATCGAGACTGAGGCCGAGACTCTCGATGCCGTGCGCTTTCAATTTTGACAGTGCATCGAATGTCAGTTCAGGGGTTGCGCTGGGCGTAATGGAGACGGAGAGTCCCAGTTCGCGGGCTTCGTCGATGAGATCGTACAAATCCGCGCGCTTGAGCGGATCGCCACCGGTGAGGATCAGGTGAGGCCGCGGCGCGTCAAAGGCGGCAATCTGATGCAGCAGGTTCCTGCTTTCGATGTAGTTCAGTTCGTCCGGATGCGGTGTGGAAACAGCTTCGGCGCGGCAGTGGCGGCAGGCCAGGGCGCAGGCCTGTGTCATTTCCCAGTAGACGATCATGGGGTTTTTGGAATAGTCGTGGGCGGCAGGGCGATGCGTATGGGCATGTCCGGCGGTGGCAATTACGCGGATGTCGACGGGATTCATAGTGTTCTTTCTCCTGAGCCTAAACTGACACTGAAACTCGTGCCTCTTTGTACGTGACCTCCGACGTGGCGAGGTTCTTCGCAATTGCCTGCGCGGCTTTCATGCCACTTTGAATACAGTCTGGAATGCCCGCGCCACGATAGGCCGCGCCAGCCAGATGCAGTCCGTGATGCCAGGCAACAATCTGGTCAACCTCATCCATGCGCGCCGGATGTCCCACGTCATACTGAGGATTTGCCTTGGGCCAGCGATAGGCTTTAGCCAATACTGGAACCGCGGTAATTCCCATGATGGCGCGCAATTCCTGCCTGGCCAGATCGATCAGCGCGGCATCATCCTGTTCGGCAAGCGCTTCGGCGCGCGCTCCGCCAACGAATACTCGAATCAATTCGCAATCGTCCGGCGCGCGGTGGTTGAACTTCTTCGACGACCAGGAGCAGGCGGTAATGCGCCGGTTCTCACTGTGCGGGACAAGGAAGCCGGAGCCATTCAGCGGAAGATGGACGTCGCCGCGCTTGAATCCGAGCGAAACCGTTGCGGTGGAGACATAGCGGATGGCGCGCAGTTTCATGGCCAGCACGGGATTGAGATCCCAAAGCAACTTGGCGGTGACATCGGAGGGCGTGGCAAAGACAATTTCGTCGGCCCACAACAGCGAGCCATCGCTCAATTCAATCTTGTAGCGGTCGTGGTCGCGAATCACGCTGCGCACGCCGCGATTGAGCAGGATCGTTTCCCGCTGCAGGCGTTGGACGATCGCATCGACAAGTTGCTGCAAGCCTCCGCGCAGGGTCATAAACATGGGGGGCGGCAGCGGTTTGGGGCCGGGTTGAACCGGGGCGCTATCCTGCGCGCGCTTTTTCTGGAGAATGCCGCGCGTGAGGCTGCCATGCTGTTTCTCCATCGTGAGAAACATGGGGAATGTGCTTTGCAGGCTGAGTTTCTCAGGGTCGGCGGCGAAGATGCCCGCCATCAGAGGGGCGGCAATTTTTTCCAGCGCTTCTTTGCCTAAACGGCGGCGGACAAAACTGGCCAGACTTTCGTCGGATGGGTTGCGACGCGCCGGCAGAAACATTTCTATTCCCATGCGAAGCTTGCCGGGCCAGGAGATCAACCGCGAGCGCAGGAAAGGAACCAACATGGTCGGGGCCATGAGCATCATGCCTTCCGGAATTGAATGCAACTGCTCGCGGTTCCAAACGTAGGTGGTTTTTGCGGCACGATTGGAGCCGATCAGTTGATCGGAAAGTCCCAGGTCGCGGCATAAGGCCAGCGCACCTGTTTTCTGGGTGATAAAGGAATCGGGACCACCCTCGACGACAAAGCCATTCTCATACGCCGAGGCAATTTTTCCACCCAAGCGGGACGCAGCGTCAATGAGCGTGATCTGAACCGTTGGGTGAACGTATTGCCGCAGATAAAATGCTGTTGCCAGACCCGTGATTCCGCCGCCGATGATCACGACATTTTTCATAGCATCCGTTTTCCCGTGCACTGAGACCACGGTAACTATTCAAAGCGAGGCACGCAGTGATGTAGGTCACATCGTCGCTAGCACCCGCGGGTGTTTGCTGAGGGTGGTCGAAGGAAGTTGTCGCGGCGGAAACCTCCGCCGCGAAATTACAAAACTAAGACACGCGACCGCATTCCACGATGCAAAAATAAAATTACTATGAATGAGTCCCCCGTAATACTTCAAGGCGGCATGGGCGCGGGCGTTTCCAATTGGCGACTGGCGCAGGCGGTCTCGCGGCTCGGTCAACTGGGAGTGGTATCCGGAACCGCGCTCGATCAGATTCTGGCCCGGCGTCTGCAAGATGGCGATCCCGGCGGATATATGCGGAAGGGACTGGATGCCTTTCCGTTCCCCGCGATGGCCGAACGCGTGTGGCGTCAGTATTTCATCCAGGGCGGAAAGAGCGAACGAACGCCCTATCGGGTTGCGCCCGCGCACAAGAAAGATAATCCGCGCGAGTTAATTGAGCTGGATATTGTAAGTAATTTTGTGGAGGTATTTCTTGCTCGCCAGGGCCACGCGAATCCAGTGGGGATCAACTACCTGGAAAAGATTCAGACGGCGCATCTGCCTACTATTTATGGGGCGATGCTGGCTGGGGTTGGGTATGTGGTGATGGGTGCAGGAATCCCGTTGAAAGTTCCAGGCGTGCTGAATCGCCTGGCTGAGCATCAGCCGGCGGAGTACGCGGTGCATGTGACGGGCGCGCTGGAGAGCGATGACACAACCATGCACTTCAATCCGCGCGACTTTATGGAGTATGAGCTTGCCCCGCTGACCCGGCCTAAATTTCTCGCGATTGTTTCGTCCAATACGCTGGCCGCGACCATGCTGAAGAAGTCGAATGGCAGAGTGGATGGGCTGGTGATTGAGATGCGGACAGCAGGCGGACACAACGCTCCTCCGCGTGGGAAGGTTCAGCTTTCGGAGGCGGGTGAACCCATCTACGGCGAGCGGGACGCCATCGACATCGAAAAATTGCGCGAGCTAGGCGTGCCTTTCTGGCTGGCTGGCGGATACGGGCATCCGGAGAAACTGCGCGAGGCGCTGGCGCAGGGTGCCGCGGGAGTGCAGGTCGGGACTGCATTCGAGTTTGCCGTGGAGTCTGGATTGCGCGAGGACTACAAGCAGGCGCTACTGGCCAAGGCCATTGCCGGTGAGGCGCATGTTTTTACGGATCCACTGGCATCGCCTACGAGATTTCCGTTCAAGGTTGCTCGCCTGGAGGGCACCGGTTCCGAGCCTGAAGTATACGCTGCCAGGCCGCGGATTTGCGATCTTGGCTTTCTGCATGAGCCGTATCGAACGCCGGAAGGCGGCATTGGCTATCGGTGCGCCGCCGAGCCGCTCAGCGTGTATGTAGCGAAAGGCGGCAATGCGGAAGATTCGGCGGGCAGAAAATGCCTGTGCAATGCGCTGTTGGCGAACATTGGCTATCCGCAGGTGAGGAATGGAAGCCGGACAGAACAGGGAGTGGTGACGGCGGGCGACGATCTGTGCTGCGTGCCGCAATTCCTGGCGCCGGGGCGATTCAGCTATAGCGCGGGAGACGTGATCCGCAGGCTGCTGCACGGGCTACGCCCTTCTCCATCGCGGGAGATTTGCGAGACCGCGATGGAGTCGGTTTGCTGAGGAGAACATCTCCGGGATGAAGCGGAGTCAGCGGCGGATGTGATGGCCGTCACGAACATCTGTGCAGAGCGTCACTGCCGATCGGTCTGACCTAGGTCCAGCCTTGTATATGGGGAACTGCGCGCAGGGAGGTGGTTATGGAGCAGTCAAGTCACGCGTTTGTCGCCATTGAGCCAAGACAGTCGGGCAATGCTTTTCAAAAACTTCTGATCGCCATCGACTTTTCCAAGTCTTCAACCGCCGCGCTCTCGTATGCGGAAAACCTAGCCAGACTGTATGGTTCGGAACTTCTACTGGCGCACGTGGTGAGTATCGTCAATGCCTCCTCGCCGGATATTGGCGTCGTGTACACCGCGCCGGAGATCGGCCAGGCGATGGCGGAGGACCTGGAACAACTGGCCAGCCAACTCAGGCAGCGCGGAATCCAGAGCCGGGCCATTATCGCGGAAGGACCCGTAGCCGAAGAGGTGGAACGAATCGTTCAGAAAGAGAAGCCATACCTGCTGCTGGCCGGTACCCACGGCGCACATGGACTGGAGCGGTTGATCCTTGGCTCGGTGGCCGAGTCGATCCTGCGTACGGTATCTTGTCCTGTCTTGACGCTCGGTCCGGGATGCGGCGACATTCCGCAGGAGGGCCTTGCATTGCGAACCATCCTCTATGCGTCCGTGCTCCGGCATCCATCGGAAACCGCGCTTCGTTATGCGGCTTCTTTGGCCCGGGCAACACATGTGCAGGTTGAACTTGTCCATGTCGTCGAGGAGATTCCCGAGATGCAGGGAAGGGAACTGGACATTGAGATGCAGTCGCAGGCAGACATGCTGGCGGATGCGCTGAAGGGGTCGGGCATCCAGATGAAGGTGCATCATGTGTATGGGGAACCGGTCGAAGCGATCATCCGCCAGTCCATTCGTAGCAAGGCTGACCTGATTGTGCTGGGAGTGGAGCGAGGCAGGAAGCTTGCTTCCCTGTTGTCGGCGGGGATCGCGTATCGACTGATTTGTTCGGCTGTATGCCCGGTGGTCACATTGAAAAACGACGGACTTGCGCACCGCGGATAAGATAGAGCCGGGGGAGAACCGCGCATGGTCAGAGAAGCAAGAATCCACACCACCGTCCTTGTCATCGAAGGCCTATTGATGATCGGTCTCGGCCTCACGCTGTTTTGGGTGAGCACTACGATGACCAACATTTTGTTGGAAGCCACAGGATCAATCGTGGCCGTACTGATTACAGCCCTGGGCCTTCTGCTGGTTGGCATCATCGACTGCATCGCCGGATTGGCGATGCATAGAAATCATCGGAGGGAACTACATATTTATCTTTTGCTGGGAATCACATCGCTGGTTGCGGGATTGTTTTTCTGGCTGAGCCCATGGGGTTCGGTGCAGTTGCTGGCCTTGCTCGCCGGGTTGCAGGGACTGGTGTGGGGAGGCTGGGATTTACACTTTGCCTCTCGCTTGCACGACCATCCGCGAGAACGGACGATTATGCGCATTCTTGGCGTCACCACCATTCTCTTGGGCCTGTTGCTGATTGCTGGAATGGAGCTTACGAGTCGTGGTGCGCTCGTGTTGTTGGCCGCTTATTCGACCTATATCGGAATTTATATTTTGATGATCGGACTCTATATTCATCGTCCATGGAAGAAGGTTTTGCCGCTGGGAACACGGGTCAATCCTTTGGCGGGGACATCGATCGGGTGAGCGTGGCCACGATTATTCCAATTGCGCGCCCTGGACCAGGACATTGAGGATTTGCAGTGCGTTGCTTGCGGCATTCCAGTCGAACAGGATGAGGTCGGCTTCCGCGCCGATGCGCAGAGCGCCGCGGCGGCCTGCAAAGCGACCTGGATTTTCTGTCGCCATCTGGATAGCGCCGCCGAGCGCAACACCCTCAATGCCCGCGACACGTGCGATCCCATCCACAAGGGGACGATACGCGCCCGCCAGGAAGCCTCCTCCAGTGGCGCTGACGATGCGGCCCTCGGATGTGACCTGGACCGCGCCGCCAACAGTTGTGTCGTAGAAGCCGGGCGGCATCCCGCCCAGAGCCACGGTATCCGAGACAAGAATGCTGCGTTCGATTCCCTTGGCTCGAATCATCGACTTGAGTGTGTCTAGAGGGAGATGATGGCCATCGGCGATGAAGGTCGCGGCGAGTCGGTCATCCGCAAGTTGCGCCCAGAGCAGGTTGGGATGGCGGGGAAGCGGGCTGCCGAGTCCGTTGCCGAGATGCGTGGACAACGTCGCACCCGCGTCGGCGGCGGCATGAATCTGCGCTGGCGTCGCGTGGCTGTGACCGATCGCCATCACCACTTCTCTTTTTGCGAGCACAGAGATGAATTCCAATGCATCCTCGTCGTGCGGAGAAATTGTGACCATGCCGACCAAATTGCCGGAAGCTGCCTGCCAATGCTCAAACTCCAGCAGACTGGCCGCGCGGATATATTCTCTTGCGTGCGCGCCGCGCGGTCCATCTTCCGGGGAGAGGAACGGCCCTTCCACATGGACAAACGGAACGGCGTGGGCCACCATCGGGCTGGCTCGTCGGGCTTCGGCAATCGCCCGGAGGGCACGAATGATCTTTTCCTCCGAAGCGGTGACGATGGTGGGAAGAAACGTGGTCACGCCCATCGAAAGCAGTGTCTGGGTCAGGGCGATGACTACATCGGCGTCCACGGTATCGGAATTGATGTCGCTGCCGCGGTAGCCATTGACCTGCAGATCGATGAAACCCGGTGAGAGCCACGCTGCTTCGTCGGCGAGGCTGGGTGCAATCGCCTGAATGTGGCCATCGTAGATGGTGACTTCGAGCATGGCACCGCTCGATGGATCGCGCCCAGTCATTGTTTTGGATTTCATCGTGGCTCCCAAACGAAGGGAATGAAACAGAACATCCCTCCAGGACTGTCCTAACCTAAGCAATGGATCGAAAGCGTAATATTTATATGCGATACGAACCAAATCCGGCCGTGTCGCAATCGTAACAAAAACGACCATCCTCTACGCGCGGGATTTTGTTGCAGGGGCAGCGCCAAGGGTTGAAAAGGATAGACACATTTTTGGGGATAGGAATTATGGGGACAGAAAATAGCGCGATTCAAAACCTTCAAGTGGGCAGTTTGAAAGTGCAGATCCATCCGGACGGAAGATCCGCCGGCGCTGCAGCGGCGCAGGCGGTTGCGGAATATCTGCGACAGCAAGCGAGCGCGGTTGAGGAGATTGCGGTGATTTTTGCCACGGGAGCCTCGCAACTGGAAACGCTGCGCGCGCTGACCGGCGCACCGGGTCTGCCGTGGGATCGGGTGAATGGTTTCCACCTGGATGAATACGTGGGGATCGATGAGAACCATCCCGCATCCTTCCGCCGGTATTTGAGAGAGAACCTTATCGACCGGGCGGCGATGCGGGAGTTTCATGCAATCAACGGAAGCGCGGAGGACCCGCAGGCCGTGTGCCGCGAGTATGCGCAACAGCTGCGCGCGGCCAATCCTCAACTATGTCTGCTGGGTGTGGGGGAGAATGGACATCTGGCATTCAACGATCCGGGTGAGGCGGACTTCCACGACCCGGAGGACGTGAAGATCGTCCATCTGGATGCGGTGTGCCGTCAGCAGCAAGCGGCGGAGGGCTGGTTCAAGAGGCTCGAGGATGTTCCGACGCGGGCGATCACATTAACCATTCCGGCGCTGTTCCGGGTGCCGAAACTGATCCTGACGATTCCGGGCAGCCGCAAGGCGACAATTATGCGACGGACGCTGACGGAGCCAATTTCAGCGGATTGCCCAGCGACGATTTTGCGTACTCATCCCGATGCAACGGCATACATCGATCAAGAGGCCGCTTCGGAGTTGGGTGATTTGTCGTCGAGTTAGAACTGCATCACCGTTGCTGTGACGCGGAAGTTGTTCTATCCCACCTAAGTTGCGCTAATTTGGGGCACCCCGACATTGCGGGGGCGACTGGAAATGCTTTCGGTGGCGGCATCATATTCACGTACTGCTGGATTTAGAGCATTTTCTGAAATAGTGTAGACTCATCTTGGCGAGACTCTGCGGCGAGTGAATCGATGGCGAAGCCATATGGGGATGATTTGCGCCGTAAGTTTCTGTTTGCTTACGATCAAGGCGAGGAGA
>JAJYSV010000060.1 GCA_021793405.1 Acidobacteriota bacterium | reverse complement strand
TTCGATTTGGGTTTCGGCAACATCGCCGTGAAATACAAAGGACGGCAGGTGCAGCACACCATCCTGGAAGGAGACACGGTCAACGAGCCGGAAGTCGACACCGTCAACATTCCTGTTGGACGCTACTTCTCGCAATATGAGCAGGACAAACATGCCGATGTGGTTGTCCTCGGCAACGACACGGCGGAACAGTTGTTTCGCGGCGAAGATCCGCTCGGCAAGGAAGTGGAAATTAACGGCGAGGATTTCCGCGTGATCGGCGTGATGGAAAAACGAAAGACGGCCTTCGGCGGCGGGCAGAACCCCGAGGACAATGCCGCCTATTTTCCCATCGGAACCTTCCACAAGATCCATCCGGAAATCCTCGATTACTGGATTTCCGTGAAATATGACGACGCCAAGAACAAAGACCTCGTCTATGACGAAATCGAGCAGACGCTTCGCATCCAGCGCAAGGTCCGGTTCAATCAGGAGGACAATTTTGCCATCTTCGCCCCGGACGCCATCACCCGCATCTGGAATCAGCTCACCGGCGGCATCTTCATCTTTATGATCGGGGTCGCCAGCGTTGGCCTCATGGTCGGCGGCGTGGGCGTCATGAACATCATGCTCGTGTCCGTCACCGAGCGCACCCGCGAGATCGGCGTCCGCAAAGCCATGGGGGCCACCAAGCGCACCATCCTGCTCCAGTTCACGATTGAAGCCATCACTCTGTGCGCCGTCGGCGGCCTGATCGGGGTGATTGTTGGCGGCATTCTGACCCTAGCGGTGCGGCTGATCTTTCCTACCATTCCGGCGTTTGTCTCTACCTTCTGGGCCGTCCTTGGGTTCAGCGTCTCCTGCGCCATTGGACTCATCTTCGGGATTTACCCCGCATGGAAAGCAGCGAACCTCGACCCCATCGACGCCCTCCGCTACGAATGAGCCTCCTCGAATCCTCCTCGCAACTGCCCATCTGAGCGACAATACGCTGTTTAAACAACTCATTCCAGAGATTCGTGTCTAGATAGACGTCCATCAATCACGCTCAGTCGAGTATTTCCTCCAATTTTTCGATTACAAATTCCAGTTCGTTAATGTGCGCTTGAGGTATTGCCTTCAAGAGGTCATTGATTTCCTTACTTCGGGATATGCTCTGGTGTTCCATTGTCTCTAAGCTGTTTTCCTGACCTAGGAGACGGTTCTTCAGAACGCCTACGAATTGCCTCAATTCCTGATCTTGCATAACAAAGTGAACCTCCGATCATGAATATGTGAATTAAAACAGAGTAGCGCACTTTGTCATCGCTGGCCGAGAAAACCGGGCAGGTCAGAATCATGCGCATACATCAGAAAGGCTGGCCCAGATTGTTCCTTCGACCTACACCTGGAGGCGAACTGCTCTATCGCTCATGCAGTTCGTCTCGCGAGCGAGGAGGTGTCCATCTCAGATCGAGTCCTTTCCGCAGGCGGCCCAATGCGCGCCTGCGCGCCTGGTTGTACCCCTTGCGCTCCCGCACAGCGGTTGCGAGGCGGTTCGATAACAGCGCGCTGATGGAGGTGCCTTCCTCGGCTGCGAGAATGCGGGCTTCCCGTAGAAGGTCCGATTCGATTTTCAGGGTGATATTTGCTTTCATTCGACACTCGTTTCCGCGCTGCATTATTTTACGTGCTGGTCACGAGACGGCGCGAATGGAATTTTGGCTGTGGCGTGACAATCCGCATCAATCGACTTAATCTCCAGATTCCTTAGACACGCCTATCTGAGCGACAATACTCGCAGCCCTCATGATGCCGACGCATAATGCATTTCTTGTTGCGCAATGGATAGCCATAATATTTACTGCGCTGACGCTGACGGCGCTGGTGTATTCGATATTTGTGTTTCGGGCCGCCCGCGCCTACACCCGCAGCCTCCATCTTCCGTTGCCGGCCTTCTATCCCGCGGTCACCATTCTCAAGCCCGTCAAAGGCGTCGACCCGGAGATGTATGAGGCTTTTGCCAGTCATTGCCGCCAGGACTATCCCGGCGAAGTTGAAATTCTCTTCGGCGCCGGCAGCATGGACGACCCTGCCGTCGAGCTGATTCAGCGATTGCAGCGCGAATTTCCGCAGCGGAACATTCGCCTGCTGCTTTGCCCTCAGGTCCTCGGCGCAAACGGAAAAGTCAGCAACCTTGTCGCCATGGTTGCCGAAGCCCGCTACCACCATCTCCTCATCAATGACAGCGATATTCGCGTTTCGCCGCGCTACCTCCGCAACGTGATGCCAGCCTTCGCCACCCCCGGCGACACAGGCAAGCCGGTTGGCATGGTCACGGCGCTCTATCGCGGCCGCGCCCACGGCACATTGGGTTCGCGTCTGGAGGCGCTTGGCATCTCCACCGACTTTATGCCCGGTGTTCTTACGGCGCGATGGCTGGAACGAGGCGTGCATTTCGGTCTCGGTTCCACCTTGGCCATCACCCGCGAAGCGCTCGATGCCATCGGGGGTCTGCGGCCGCTGGTGGATCATCTGGCCGACGACTATGAATTGGGCGCGCGCATCTTTCAGGCAGGCTATCGCATCGAACTGGGCCGCGAAATCGTCGAAACCTCCATCCCCGCCTATACCTTTTCGCAGTTTTTCGCGCATCAACTGCGCTGGGCGCGCGGCGTGCGCGACTCTCGTCCGCTCGGCTACTTCGGTCTGCTCATGACGTTTGGTTTGCCCTGGGCGCTCGCGAATGTCATCGCATCCGCCGCCTCGCTCGATAGCATCGCTCTGTTCAGCGTCATGCTCTGCGTCCGCATTGCGATGGCTCTCAGCGTCGGCGTCGGTCTCCTCGGCGACCGGGGAACGCTGCGCGATCTGTGGCTGCTGCCCTTGCGCGATCTCGTCGCTCTCGCCGTCTGGTTCTGGAGCTTTGCCGACGATGCCGTCGTGTGGCGCGGCGAACGCTTTCACCTCTGCGCTGGAAAATTGGTGCGCCAGGAAAAATGAGGCAAACAGTCTGCGTCCGCCATGAATTCCGGGCATATAGTTATGTTGAATGGCTGCTTCTGAAGAGAAGATCCAGATGAATGTGCTGTCCTCTGCATCCATTGGCAATGCTCCGGCGAGCGCGGCTGCAACTCCGCCGGCCACCCTGATCTATGACGACTGGTATGTCGCCATGCGCAGCGATCGGCTGCGCACCGGTCAGACGGCAACGACGATGCTGCTCGGAATTCCCCTTCTGCTGGGCCGAACGCGAGATCGCAAGCTCTTCGCCATGCGCGACAGTTGCCCGCATCGGGGCATTCCGCTTTCCTTCGGAACCTTCGATACGTCGGCCAACAGTTCCGCCGTCACCTGCAAGTACCATGGCTGGAAGTTCGATCCGGTCAGTGGTCAATGCAAGGAAATTCCGTCGCTCACTCCGGAGGACACGCTGGATTGCGCCCGTATCTACGCGACCGCTTTCCCCTGTGTCGAACGTGATGGCTATGCGTGGGTCTATGTGCCTGCGCCCGGTTCAGGCCGCGTGCGATCGGAAGAGGAGGCTACGCTGCCGGCTGTCCCGGAACTGCCGAAATTCGGGCCGCGCTTTCGTTCGGCGCATCTGGCGGCCGACCTGCCCTGCAACGTCGATCACGGCATCATCGGCCTGATGGATCCCGCGCACGGTCCGTTTGTGCATCAGTCGTGGTGGTGGCGCAGTGGCGCCAGCATCCACGTGAAGCAGAAGCAATTCGAGCCGATTCCACAGGGGTTTCGCATGACCGCCCACGCGCCTTCCGCCAACAGCGCACCGTATAAGCTGTTGGGCGTGTACGGCCAGCCGATCATGACGACCATCGACTTCGTTCTGCCCAACCGGCGCTATGAAACCATTCGCTGCGGAGAGAAATGGTTCTCCAGCCTGACCACGGTTACGCCCGTCACCGCGACCGCCTGCCGCATCGATGTGTATTCCGCGTGGAATATTTTTTATAACATCCCATTCGTTACCTCGATTGCGAAATCCTTCGGTAGAAAATTTGTCGAACAGGATCGGCAAACGATGGTGGAGCAGGCGCAAGGCCTGCAGTTCAATCCCTCCTTGATGTTGATTGACGATGCGGATCGACCTGCCAAGTGGTACTTCGCCCTCAAGCAGGCCCGCCTGCAGATGGCTTCCACCGGCTCCTTCGAGCATCCGTTAGCAGGGCCAGTCACGCTGCACTGGCGCAGTTAGTCATTTTCACAGATAGCGTAATGTCTGGGTGCGATAGAACGCATCACGGCAACATCTGGTTGTGCCGAAATGACGCCGAGTGCTTCAAGACCGGGGCGCGATGCGTTTGCGAAGGAAGACTGTTGCCTGTGGGTTGTCGTTATAGCGTTCGCACGAAACGTAGCCACGTTTCCGATACAGCGCAATGGCAACTTCCAGATCATCGTAGCTATCCAGGTAGATCCAACGCAGACCCTTGCTGCGCGCGAAATCCTCCTGCGCGTCCAGCAACTTGTCGGCGATGCGATGCCCCCGGGCCATGGGCTGTACATAGAGACGCTTGCATTCGCCGGCGAACGGAATGGAGCCGAGCGTTCTCAGCACGACACACCCAACAGCGTTTTCCTCTAGATAGGCGAGCCACAAGTCGGAACAGGGGTCATCGATGATCTTCCGGATCGCTTCGGGCGTGTCCCGCTGCATGACGCTCAACGCGTCGTAATACTCATGCAGCAGTCGCATCGCGTCGTCGTTGGATTTCGACAAGCGAACGATTCGAATGGAACGCCCTTTCGGTTCGCTCAGGATAGAGTGGACCTTCGCAAGCGAGTCGAGCAGGACGGCGCGGTCCGTTGCATGGACGTGTGCCAGCAGCCCTTGTATCTGGAGCGCCGATTGTTCGTTCAGCCGAGCTACGGCGCTATTTCCCGCAGGCGACAGCGTAAGCAGCTTCTCCCGCGTGTCCCGCTTGGATGCCGTCTGGCGAATTAGCTCGGCTATTATCCCTTCAGATCAGGTAGTGCAAAATCGACCCTGAGGCATCTAAACTTGAAGGAGGTTTTCGTCGATACGCTTATAATGGGCATCCGTGGATATCCGCCTGCTTTTTATGGTCGGCGCGGCTGCCCTGATTGTGGCGGGGATTGCGTTCCTGCGTTGGCACGATCAGATTGATGCTTGGATAATGCGTGCGCTGGGGTGGATTTACAGGTTTTTGAAAGATCCAAAGACTTGTAAGGTCGCCGAAACTTTCTGCGTTGAGGTGGCCGTGTTATGGTTTGTCTTTCCATTACTGGATTTGATCTACGAGCATTGGGAAAATGTTGACAATGGGCCAAATCGTCCCGCTCTTCCATCCCTCCATCAGGCGTATCTGGTCGCAGGGCTGTTTTTTCTTTTTGCCGTAGTGCTCTCCCATATCGGGGGAAAGACGGAGGATTAGACATGGATGTGATTACTTGGACCGTAGTAGGAGGATCGCTAGTCTTCATTCTTGGACTTTTTTCGGCGATCAGCGCTCGAAGACAGCGTAAGCAGAAACCGGACACGCATGTCACGGTGATAGAGCAGGCGGAGATGATCTCGCCGAAGAAAAAAGATGATCGTGCTGGCGAGATGAGTATGGCGGCGGGTGGTACGGGCAATCGGACCGAGAGAGAGCGCGAATTTGAGTCAAAATATGGCGGCGCCTTAGCTGGAGCAGGACAAGGAAGGGAACATTGAAGATTTCGGCAATTGTAATGTCGAGGGTTCTCGCGTTTGTTGATACTGCTGATCTCAGCCCTACGGCGGGTATCAACGCCCCAGAATTTGTCCGGGAAATTGCCAAACAGTTTCAATTTCAAAAGTATCCTCAGACATTGGAAGAGCTTGACCCATTAAAGGGGATGACGTTTCTCACGGGACGCATTGGGAAAAGAACAATTTCCAAATTTGTAATCTGGAGTAATGTTCTCGTTATCGAGACGCGTTCAAATACGACCGAAGCCAAGGCGCTTTTAGAAGAGATTATCCTTTGGTCCGCGGCGAAATTCAATCTTACTTACGCCCCCGAGATGATAACGCGCTACGCATACATCAGTGACCTTAGCTTCTATAGCGAAGCGCCAATTTTGAGCGTTAGCCCCCTCTGGGAAAACATTGCACGAAAGACGAGCGCGGCTCTTACGGAAATATGGAAAGAGCCAATTCACTATGAACCGTTTGAGTTTAAGATTGGCCACGACCCCTTGGTACGTAAATGGGAAATAGCTCCATTCCAAATCACCCGAAGAGTGGAGCATAAATTCACCGAAAATAAGTATTTCTCCGAAGCCCCGCTCACGACCGACATGCATGTAGCACTGCTTGAGGAATACGAGGCCGGTATTCTAGCGCTGCATGGGAAAACGAGACTCCAATGAGCCGATTTCTAAAACTAACCGATGAGGAGAAACAAAACGGCAACAGGAAACTCCTGATTCCCTCCAAAGAGATTCAAGAGTTGATGCAGCCATTTTCGTGTGAAGAGTTTGAAACCATTGTGAAGAAAGCTATTCTGCCTTCGCAACACCATCGGCCAACAACAAAGTGAACATTGGCTTCGTATCGAAAAGCAACTATCACTTGTCAACCGCCAGCTGGCCCACTTCGATATCCAGTTTCATCCCCAGCAGGCGAAATTTTTCGTCCCACTGCGGCTCGGGTTTGCTGGCGGCGCGGCCATGGCGCGAGATCATGTACCAGAGATTCTGCGCCTCCCAGAGATCGATGAAAAACGGCAATTCCCGCACCACGTCGCAAATTTGCAATGCCGCATCCAGATGCTCGGTGTCCAGATGCTGTTCCAGGTCCTGCATGGCGCGCAACATCCGTTGGCTGGCCGCAAAGGCCACGGAAACGGAATCGATTTCCATCTGGTCCGCTTCGATCTGGGCCAGCAGACCGCGCAGGCGCGCTGCATCGAACGTATCGCCGGACAGTTCTCGCCGCAGGTCCGCATTCAGGCTGAACTGGGCGGCCAGCGTCAGCACCGGAGGCTTGGGCATTCCGCTCCTGCCCAGGTAATGCATCAGCGAAATGTGGTCTTCGTACATTTTCCGTAGGGTGCCTTCCATCTCGGCCAGGGTGGAATCGAGAAGGAGTTGGAGAATCCGGCGCTGCTCGTCGCGAAACAACGAACTCAGCGAGTAGCCTGTGGAATCGAACTCGCGCACGAAAACTCGCATTGCTTCGGTAATGTTGGCGCTCAGAATGGCCTCTCGCATCCTGACGGTGAAGCTTTGAAAGCTGCTTTCGCTCGCTGGAGTGGCCCGGCGCACAGAGGCGGAGAGATTTTGATCGCCAACATGCACCACCGCGAAACCGACGCGTTCGCATTCCAGCGTAACCTGCGAACAGATTTCCGCCTGTCCATACGCGAAGCGCCCACGCCCCACCGTCAGCAGTTCCCCCGAGGTCCGCCGCACGTCATAACAGAAAAGCGAAGTGGTCTCCGCCTGCGGCTCGAACAGGGACATGATGGCGTAATGCGCGCCCACTTGTTCCAGTCCGATTTTCTGCGCCAGTACGCTGCTGCGATACACATCGGCGCCGTTGCCGAGTTTGGTCACGTTGCTTTCCGCCTTGGCAAGACGCGACAGAAACTCCGTCTGGAGCGAAGCCCCGGTGGCGCCAAACAGCTCGGTTGCCAGTTGCAGCACCCGTCCCGCATACGCAATCACCTGGACAGTTTCAATTCCCGCAATGTCGTCGAAAAACCATCCGCAACTGGTGTACATCAACTGGAGGTGGCGTTCCATCTCCATCAATTTCAGAGCAGTGACTCGTTCCTCCTGAGACAGCGCGCGCGGGCAATATTCGTCGAAGAATGCTTGCTGAACAGAGGCAGTTCGATTCAGAATGACCCGGATGTAGCCGTCGCGCGCCGCGCCAGAATCGCGAAATAGCGGCTCGGCAGCCTGCTGCCACAGCAGCCGCGCCGCATCCCGCAGCCAATCGAGCGCCTCGCGCAGAGGCTTGCGCCACTCCTGGTTCCAGCCGGGATGCTGGCCGCTGTTGCATCCGCAATTCGCGCGCCATCGCTCGATCCCATGGCTGCAACTCCACGAAGTGTTTTCATGGATTTCTGCTTCCGACTTGGGAGGAAAGTTTTCCAGGAACTGTCCATAGTTAGTCAACTGAGCGTCTTGGCTCAGTTCGATCGATTGCTGGGCGTATGCCAGCGCCATGTCGCCGAACCGATGGTGATGTCCATAGCTTTCGCCGTCCGTCGCGACGTGGACCAGTTGGCCGGGCTGTCCGTTGTCGCGGAACCCGGCGAGCAGGCGCCTCGCCAGCTCTCCGCCATTGTCCAGCAGGCCCTCAAATGCGATGGCGCGCGAAGTCGGCCCATTGTAGAAAAATACCGCGATGCTGCGTCCTTGCGACGTGCGCACCAGGTAGGGCTGGGTTGGATCGACGCTCGCATCGGGTGTTTCGTGCCAGACGGGACCTTCGGGGTCATTCTCCGTCGCGATGTCCCGCACCCGGGCACACTGGTGCGGCGCCAGAATGGTGAACAGGATGCCATGCTGGGCCAGCAAGTCCAGGCTTTCCAGATCGACCGCGGTCTCGGCCAGCCACATGCCTTCCGGCTTGCGGCCAAAGCGATGTTCAAAGTCCGCGATTCCCCAGCGAATTTGCGTGATCCGATCCTGCGTGGATGCCAGCGGAAGAATGATGTGGTTGTAGACCTGCGCGATGGCCGAGCCGTGCCCACCAAATCTGCTCATGCTGCGGCAGTCGGCGTCGAGTATTTTTTGATAACTCAGCGTAGCGGATTTTTCCATCCACGCCAGCAGCGTGGGGCCAAAGTTGAAACTCATGCGGGAGTAATTGTTCACAATCCGCACGATTTTGTTCTGGTTGTTTAAAATTCGCGAGCTGCCGTTCGCGGCATAACATTCCTGGTTAATGCGGATGTTCCAGTCGTGATACGGGACTGCGGAGTCCTGTATCTCGATGGCTTCCAGCCACGCATTTTCCCGCGGAGGCTGATAGAAATGACCGTGAATACAGACAAATCGCCGTGGCGCCGTCATGAAGCACTCCGTCGCTTTGTCGTTTCCGCATCCGCCGCCAGATCGCAGGCGCGCCATAAATACCAGCTGGCCACCGAATGCCACGGGTGCCAACGCGCCGCCCGGCGTTTCATCGTGTCGGGGTCGGGAAGATCCGCCGGCGTGACCGGCATCCCCGGGCGCAGCTTGCCAAACGTCAGCGCAAACCCTTTGCGGACTCCGTAGTCGGACACGGGCAACACATTCGGCCGCCCCATGCGGAAAATCAGCAGCATTTGCACGGTCCAGATTCCAATCCCGCGCACCGTCGTCAGCCGCGCGCAGATTTCTTCATCGGCCATGCGATGCAGCTTCGTGAGCGGCGGCACGATGCCCGCCACGCTCTTCTCCGCAAGATCGCGGATCGCAAGCTGCTTGCCGGCGGATAGCCCCGCGTTCCGCAAAACCTCTTCGCTCAGCTGCAACAGCGCCGCCGGCGTCGGCGTTGCTTCGGGAAATAATTCCAGGATGCGCCCATGGATGGCTTTCGCGGCGCGGCCATGCAGCTGCTGATAGACGATCGATTCCAGCAATGCCTCAAATGTCGAGTGCGTCGGCTTCAGCCGCAGGACAAACGGCCCGGATCGCGCCATCAGTTTCGCCAGACGCGCATCCGCTGCTGTCAGATGCTGACAAGCGAGCGCATGGTCATAGCGAACTTTTTGATAACCTTCGGTCACATCTTCCAGTCTATACACTGCTGAAATACAATCTGTGGGGATAAACGGAGCGTATTGCATTGCTCCGCTGTTCCATTATGTGAAAGCGACAGTTCGCCAAAAAAAATTCTTTTGAAAGTCCGTTGGGGGTTGCCGATCTTTCCATTGCTCCTGTAATCTCTTGTTCTAGGTCAAACCAGTTTTTTCTTAGCTCGACACTTTTTGGCATCCAAAACCCGTGATTGCTCATCGCTTTCCGGTATCACTTCAGCGGTGGGTTCGGGTCAATCGACACGTTCGGCGGAAGCCGGGCAAGCAGGCAGGGAAGCACCTACACATGGCGCAGATTTTTGATCGTAGTTCGAACTCACTTACCAGGATCAGCCTGGTCCTATTTGGAGTGATTTTGATCGGGGTGGGAGTGACGCTGAATTACCTGCAGCGCTCGCCGTGGGTCACCCGGCAGGGGCAACGTCCAGAGCAGCCCGTTCCATTCAGCCACAAGCACCATGTGCAAGGACTCGGTCTGCAGTGCCAGTATTGCCACACGTCGGTGGAGAAATCCAGCTACGCCGGCATTCCGCCCACCAAGACCTGCATCAATTGCCACGCGCAGATCTGGACGAATGCCGACCTGCTCGCTCCCGTGCGCAACAGCTGGGCCACCGGCCAATCCATTGTCTGGACCAAGGTGCACGATCTGCCCGATTACGTGTATTTCAATCACTCGATCCACGTGAACAAGGGGATCGGCTGCTCCACTTGTCATGGCCGAATCGACGAGATGCCGCTCACCTACCAGGCCAGCACGCTGCAGATGGAGTGGTGCCTGAACTGTCATCGCAACCCGGCACAGAATCTTCGCCCGACATCCGAGATTTACCAGATGGCCTGGGAAGGACCGTCGTCGCTCCATCCCGTCTGGTGTACGAATAAGCCCACCACCCCTGGCGTTCCCACCGCGCAGTTGGTGAATTGCACCACCAACGACCCAGAAAATAACGGCGCACAGATGGCCGCTCTCGACGCGCCGCCCAGCCCCCGCACCGGAACGGATTCGCCCGCTTTTTCCGACATGCAATCCTGGTCTTCATCGGCCGGCGGATCGGTCCATGCTCCAGTTCCAGTCAACCCGCATTTCGTGAAATTTACCGACCAGAAAGCCCTGGGAAATTATCTGCTGGTGCAATATCACATTCGTCCGCCGCGGCAGCTTACCAGCTGTGATACCTGTCATCGATGAATCGCGATATGCAAAAACAAGCGCAGCCGATTCTGGACGCAGCAACGAACGACAACAGCAAAGGTCAAGATTCGAAGATGGAAAACGATCATAAGACCGGAACAGCCGAATCGAACGGAAAATCGAAAACGGCCCAATTGATGGAGGCGGCGCAGACGCGCCTCGTCGGCATGACGGGCAAACGTTATTGGCAGACCATCGATGAGTTGGCCGATACGCCGGAGTTTCAGGATTCCCTGCGGCGCGAATTTCCCCAGCACGCCGCCGAATGGGTGGATTCTGTTTCCCGCCGCGGATTCATGAAGCTGATGGGCGCCTCGATTGCCCTGGCTGGGCTGACCGGATGTACCAAGCAGCCCGACGAGCCGATTTATCCCTACGTCAAACAGCCGGAAGATCTGGTGCTTGGAGAGCCGATCTACTTTGCCACCGCCCACCCATTTCCCATGGGTTCGGTCCCGCTTCTGGTCAAGAGCTACGCCTATCGCCCGGTCAAACTCGAGGGCAATCCGGAACACCCGATGAATCACGGCACATCGGATGCCTATACCCAGGGAACGCTGCTGGGCATGTACGATCCAGACCGTTCCAAGCGCGTGCTCTATCGCGGCCAAACGCGCGACTATCCAAATTTCCTGGCTGACTTTACCGCCATGCTGGAGTCGAAGGCCTCCAGCGGCGGCCAGGGACTTTATTTCCTGAGCGGCACGGTGGTATCGCCCACGCTCGCGGCGCAGTGGAAGAGCGCCAGCGCCAAGTATCCCAATGCGAAATGGTTTCAGTATGACCCGGTCAATCGCGACTCGGCCCGGATCGCATCCCGGCAGGCCTTTGGCGATTACGTCGATCCCCAGTACAAGCTTGACGCGGCCGATGTCATCCTTTCGCTCGACGCGGATTTTCTGTCCGGCCTCTGGCATCCCGGGTTCCTCAAGCTGGCAGCGGATTATGCCCAGCGGCGGTCGCTCGATCCCGGCGTCGCAATGAACCGCATGTATTCGGTCGAAAGCACTCCGTCCACCACCGGCTTCAAGGCGGAACATCGTCTGCGAATGCGCGCCAGTCAGATCGAGGGCTTTTCGGCGGCTATCGCGGCGGGACTTGGCGCGGGCTCGGCTCCAGCCGGCGCCGCATGGACCGACGAACAGACCGCGTATCTCAACGCCGTCGTCAAAGACCTCAAGGCGAATGCCGGCAAATGCGTCGTGATCCCTGGAGAGCAGGCTGCGCCCGGCGTTCATCTGGCGGCGATTGCCATCAACCAGGCGTTAGGCAACGTTGGCAAGACGGTGATTTACACGGAAACCGTCAACCCGATGCCCACCGTCGAAATCGAAGACCTGAAGCAGTTGGTGGGCGATTTGAACGCAGGCAAGGTCGATTGGCTGGTCATCCTCGACACCAATCCTGTGTACAGCGCTCCGGCAGACCTGAACTTTGAAAAGGCGATGGGCCACGCCAAGATTGTCGCCCATCTGGGCCTTTATCCAGACGAAACGGCGCAGGTTGCCGACTGGCACATCAATGGAGCGCATTATCTGGAGAGCTGGTCCGATGTCCGCGCCTACGATGGAACCGTCAGCATCGTGCAGCCGATGATCGACCCGCTCTACGGCGGAAAATCCGCGCACCACATTCTGCAGGCAATGTTGGAAAAGCCCGACACTTCTCCCATGAACGCCGTCCGGGACAACTGGAAATCGGTCCTTGGCGGCGCCAGCGCAAGCAAGCCAGGCGCGAGCAAGCCCGTCGCAGCCGTGCAGGACGGTGGAGACGCCGATTTGCCCTGGCGGAAAGCCTTGCATGACGGCTGGATCGCCAATACTGCCTTCACCCCCAAAGATGTGCGCGCCAAAAATACTGCCTCCGCGCCTGTGACCGTACCCGACGCAACGGCGATGGAAATCGTCTTCCGGCCCGATCCAACCATCTATGATGGCCGCTATGCCAACCTGGGCTGGATGCAGGAGCTGCCCAAGCCCATTACGAATCTCTCCTGGGACAACGCCGCATTGATGAGCATCCAGACGTTGGTGAAGTTGAACGCCAGCGAAAGCGACGTGGTTGAAATCGAGTATCAAGGCAGAAAAATCAAGGCCTCGGCCATGGTTGCGCCCGGACATCCCGACCAAAGCATCACCATTTATTTAGGATATGGCCGCCGCAATTCCGGCCGTGTTGGCACCGGAGCCGGATTTGACGCATTTCCGATTCGGCTGACATCCTCGCCGCTGTTCGCTGTGGGCGCTACAGTAAAAAAGACGGGCGAGACCTACGAGTGCGCGTCCACAAAGAGTCACTACATCGACCATCGCGATGCATTTGCGCGCGCCTACGGCAACGTTGCGGAAGCCAAAGACGCCAAGCCCGATACCGCGCCGCACTCGCTCGAAGGCCGTGAAGCCGAAGAGCGCGGCATTATCCGCTTCGCCACATTGGAGCAGTACAAGCAGAATCCAGGGTTTGCCGCCGCGAACGCGGAATTCGATGCGCCGCCGAAGAGTACGACCCTGTTTCCGGTCTGGGATTACAGCAAGGGATATCAGTGGGCCTTGTCCATCGACCTGAACTCCTGCGTGGGATGCAACGCCTGCATTGTGAGCTGTTACGCGGAAAACAACATCGCCGTCGTCGGCAAGCATCAGGTGCAGGTGGGCCGCGATATGCAGTGGATTCGCATCGACACCTACTTTGAAGGCGACCTGAACGCGCCCAAAGCCTACTTCCAGCCCATGACCTGCCAGCAGTGCGAGAATGCCCCCTGCGAGCAAGTCTGTCCGGTCGGCGCGACTGTCCACACGCCCGAAGGCCTCAACGCGATGATCTACAACCGCTGCGTCGGCACCCGCTATTGCTCGAACAATTGCCCGTATAAGGTGCGCCGCTTCAACTGGCTTCTTTTCTCCGATTACGATACAGAATCCCTCAAACTCATGCGCAATCCGGAAGTCACGGTCCGCAGCCGCGGCGTGATGGAAAAGTGTACGTATTGCGTGCAGCGCATCAGCGCGGCCAAAATTCGCGCCGACAAGGAAAACCGCACCGTTCGTGATGGAGAAATCGTCACCGCCTGCCAGGAGGCGTGTCCGACCCATGCCATCACCTTCGGAAATATCAATGATAAAAACAGCCGCGTGTCCAGAATCAAGGCGCAAACACGCAACTATACAGTCCTGGCGGATCTCAACACGCGCCCACGCACGTCGTATATTGCCGGGGTGGTCAATCCCAACCCGGATTTGATGGAAAACGTCTGATCGACAAAAAGTGATGTACAGACGATCGATGGCTGACGCAGCGAGGGAAACCTCGGCGAACTGAAGAGGGTCGCAGCAAGCATGGCTACGAAAGATATAACGCCGCACAATCCGATGATCGACCCGGAGACGGGAGAGCAGCGGGTCATTGCCCCGGGATACACCTTCCGGTCGGTCACGGAGAAACTGACGCGCATTGTGCTCACGCCGCACACGCCGCTGGGATGGTTCTTCGGCTTCGCGCTGGCCGGCAGCATCGCCATGATGTTGCTGGTGGCCGTCACCTGGCTCTTTCTGAAAGGCACGGGCATCTGGGGCATCACCATGCCGGTCGCGTGGGGCTTCGCCATCATCAACTTCGTCTGGTGGATCGGAATCGGTCACGCCGGCACGTTGATCTCCGCCATTCTTCTGCTGTTCAAGCAGAAGTGGCGCAACTCCATCAACCGCTTTGCCGAGGCGATGACGCTGTTTGCCGTCGTCTGCGCGGCTATGTTTCCCGTTATCCATACCGGGCGGCCATGGCTCGCGATTTACTGGCTGTTCCCCTATCCCAACACCATGAACTACTGGCCGCAATTCCGCTCCCCGCTCATGTGGGACGTGTTTGCGGTTTCCACCTACGCCACCATTTCGGTTGTGTTCTGGTACATCGGGATGATTCCCGACCTGGGCACGATGCGCGACCGCGCGAAGTCCAAATTCGGCCGCTTCATATATGGCCAGATGGCGCTCGGCTGGCGCGGTTCCTCCCGCCACTGGATGCGCTATGAAACCGCATCCCTGTTGCTGGCCGGTCTGGCGACGCCGCTCGTTCTCTCCGTCCACACCGTCATCAGTTTCGACTTTGCCGTGGCCATCATGCCCGGCTGGCACACCACCATCTTCCCGCCGTATTTCGTCGCCGGCGCCATCTACTCCGGCTTTGCCATGGTCCTCACCCTGGCCATCCCGATCCGCAAGTTCTATCACCTGGAAGATCTGATCACCATCCGCCACCTCGACAACTGCGGCAAGGTCATGCTGGCGACCGGCTTCATTGTCGCCTACGGCTACATGACCGACATCGCGTATGCCTGGTACTCGGCGGACAAGTGGGAATTCTTCATGGCCTGGAACCGCATATTCGGTCCCATGGGCTGGTCCTATTGGATCCTCATCTTTTCGAACATCGCCTTTCCGCTCACTACGCTGTGGTCGCGGCGGCTGCGGCAGAATGTCGCATACCTGTTTATCGTGTCCATCATCGTGAACACGGGCATGTGGTTTGAGCGCTTCGTCATCGTGGTCACCAGTTTGACGCGCGACTACCTTCCGTCTTCCTGGGGAACCTACCGCGCCACGCGTTGGGACTATATGACGTTCGTCGGCACGCTTGGATTGTTCACGACCCTGTTCTTTCTGTTTATTCGTTTATTGCCCATGATTCCCATGTCGGAACTTCGCCAGATTTTGCCGGGCGCAAAGATCAATCAAGCGGAACTTCAGCACAAGGGTGGTGACTGATGCCAGTACGCGAAGGGATTTACGGTTTACTCGCCGAATTCGATACGCCCACCGAGTTAGTCGTGGCCGCCAAGGCCTCCTACAACGCCGGCTATCGACGCATGGACTGCTACACGCCCTACCCGGTCGAGGAGGCCGCCGAAGCAATTGGTTTTGACGAGCCCAAGGAAAAAGGTGTCTCCCGAGTGTGTCTCCTCGGAGGCATTCTAGGAGGCCTGGCCATGTTCACGCTGGAATCCTGGATTTCGATCTGGGCCTATCCTCTCGACATCGCCGGACGCGGCAAGTTTTCCTGGGTGGCCTTTATCATCCCGGCGTATGAATGGACGATCCTATGGGCGGGCCTTTGCGCGGGATTCGGCATGTTGGCGCTGAATCGCCTGCCTTCGCCCTACCATCCGCTGTTCAACGCGCCCAACTTCCGCAATGGCGCAACATCCGATAAATTCTTTCTCTGTTTGGAAGCCGATGATCCAAGATTTTCCCTCACGGACACGCGTTCTTTGTTGGAGTCGCTGCGCCCAGTTTCCGTCGTCGAGGTGGAGCATTAAATTCATGTCGATGCACTCGTCAAATTCGCTGTTTCGCTGGACGCTCGCTGCCGGGGCCGTGGCTTTCCTGACGCTGATCTCAGGCTGCCGCCAGGATATGCAGAATGAGCCCAAAATGATCCCCCAGCGCGAATCCAGGTTCTTCGCCAATGGCCGTTCTGTCCGGCCGCAAGTGCTTGGCACCGTCGCCCGTGGCCAACTGGACGCCGATACGTTTTTCTACACCGGCTTGATCGATAACAAGGAGCAGGATGCCATGCCGTTCCCGGTCACAATGACCGTGCTCCGGCGCGGCCAGGAGCGCCTCGACATCTACTGCGCGCCGTGCCATTCCCGCGTGGGAAATGGTCGTGGGATGATCGTGGAGCGCGGCTACAAGCCGGCAGGGAACTTTCAGGATTCCACCATCCGCAATAAACCGCTGAGTCATTATTTTCGCGTGATGACGGAGGGATACGGCGCCATGCCGGATTATGCGTCGCAGTTGACTCCGCAAGATCGGTGGGCGGTTGCGGCCTACATTCGGGCGCTGCAATTGAGTCAAAACGCGACCATGGACGATGTTCCTGCCGGGACCAATATCCAGACGCTGGCCGAGATTTCGCAGCAGATGGGATATTCCGCAAACTTTCCGCAGGACTGGACTACGCCGCGCTTGACGAACGTCCCCAGTGAGGCGGAAATGAAGACGGCCATGGATGCCAAAAAGAAGACGGTTTCCGCGACAACGGAAAATGCGCCCAGAAGCAACTCCGCCCGCAAGGGAGCAAAGTAGACGGTGACGGACACAAGCATGGAACACGGATCTTACGCACATGATTTGCCCGCGAACCTCGGCGCTCCGGTCGCGGTCCTTCGCTGGCGCTTTCGCGCGATGGTCGTTGCAGCGATTTCCGCGGTGCTGGCGGTAATCGATCTGCTGATCAGCCATAGTTTCGACTACGTGCTGCGCGGCTGGCTCATGGGATTGATGCTTTGCCTCAGCGTCTGCATCGGCGGCCTGGCGCTGTTGATGGTGCAATGGGTCTCCGGCGGCAAGTGGGGTTTGCTGATTCGCCGGCCGCTGGAAGCCATGAGTCGCACCCTGCCGCTGGTCTTTCTCATGTTTCTGCCCATCGCCATCTTTGCCAAGCGACTCTACATCTGGGCCAGCGTCACCGACCCCCAGGCCGCTTTGCATTCCGGCATCATCGACGCCATGCAGGCACACGCCATTGCCTACAAGCGCCCTTATCTGAACCTGGAAGGCTTCTGGATTCGCGGCATCGCCTACTTCATCATTTTTGGAATTTTCGTGTATTTCCTCAATCGCTGGTCGCTGCAGCGCGACTCCGACACTCAGCACGGGAACTGGTACTGGCAGAAGCGCTTTGAAAATCTCAGCGGTCCCGGCCTGGTCGTCTACTCGCTCGTGCTGACCGGCATGTGCGTGGATTGGGTTATGTCGCTCGACCCTACCTGGTTCTCCTCCATGTACGGATTTATGTTCATCGTTTCGCAGGGCTACGCCGCGCTTGCCCTGGCAGTCCTCATGGTTCTGGCTCTCTCGCAGTACGAGCCTGTCAACGCCATTTTTCGCGTGACCGAACAGCACGATTTGGGCAAGCTGCTCTTCGCTTTCGTCATGCTCAATATCTACATGGCCTTCTCGCAATACCTGATCATCTGGTCCGGCAATCTGCCCAACGAGATTCGCTGGTACATCAACCGCATCACGGGAGGGTGGGGACCCGTCGCTGGGCTGGATTTCCTGTTCCATTGGGTGCTGCCCTTTTTCCTGCTGCTCTCGCGCGATCTCAAGCGCAACAAGAGAAGGCTCGCCACAGTCTGCTGCATCATGCTGTTTGCGCGGTTCTGGGATACCTGGTGGCTGATTGCACCGAATTTCCCCGACCAGCGCAGCAACCTGCATTTCAGCGCCGGCATGATGCAATACATCTTTGTGCCCGCCGCGATGACTGCTCTCTGGCTGGCATACTACTTCACGGTTCTGCGGACACGCGGCCTGGTACCGTTGCATGATCCGCATCTGCCTGAAATTCTGGAGCCTGAACATGCCCACGCATAATCCAAATGATCCCATGGATCCGAAAAATCCAGCGAATCCGGACTCATCCGATTGGGCGCACAATACACCCTCCGGCGATTTTATGGAGATGCATCAGGGGGCCGATCCTGAAAGCAAGAACGTCGGCTACGAGCTGGCGGACGCCAATGTCAAGGAGATTGCAACCTTTCTGGTCGTCATGGCAGCGTCCATTGCGGTGGTATTTGTTCTGGCCTTCGGAGTTGGCAAGTTAATCTACCACGAGCTGAACCAGCAGGATGGCAAGGCCAACAAGTGGAATCAGATGGCCGGTGTCAAACCTGGCAACATGGAATCGAATCCGCAAATTGAGCAGCAGCAGTTGCAGCAGCTCGTGCAACGGTTTCCCACTCCCCGGCTGCAGGCGGACGATGGCAATATGGATGTCGCCCAAATGCATGCCCGCGAGGACATGATGTTGAACTACTACTCCTGGGTGGATGAGCAAAAACAAATCGTCAGAATTCCCATTGCCCGCGCCATGCAGCTCATCGCTCAGAAGGGGCTTCCCGTCGAAAGTCAGCAGGGACCTCGGGAACAGGCGATGTTTGGAGACGCCCCGCACACGGTGACGGCGCCTCTCACGAATGGATTTGCGCGCACGGGACCTGAGTTGCAAATGATTCAGGCACGAGATCAGCGATTGGGAATCGGCCCCTATGCGGTGAAGGCGGAGTTGAACTCCGGACATTAGTGATGACAGCAGCGTCCACAATTCGGTTCCAGTTTGCGCGTCGCGGAACGCGGATGGCAGTCCTGTTCGCTTCGTTTGCGCTTGGATTTCTGCCGGCGATGGTCCACGCCCAGGTGGCTCCGCTCGGCGAAAAATCCATGGGAGAACCGGCCGAGACGAAGTTGCCGGATATCCTGCAAAAGGCTACCATCCACCAACATCTCGATCAGCCCCTTCCGCTGAATGCGGAGTTTCGCGATGAGACAGGCCGCACCGTCCATCTGGGCGACTACTTCGGCAAGCGTCCCGCCATTCTTGCGCTGGTCTACTACAACTGCCCGATGTTGTGTTCCGAGGAATTGAACGGCCTGGTAGGCGCGCTGGAAATGTTGAAGTTCACGCCGGGAAAAGATTTCGATGTGATCGTGGCCAGCTTCGATCCCAGGGAGGGGCCGGCTCTGGCTGCCTCGCAAAAAGCCATGTACCTGAAGCGGTATGGCCGTCTGGATACCGCCAAAGGCTGGCATTTCCTGACCGGGTCGCAGCCCTCGATCGACGCCCTGACGCAAGCCGTTGGCTTTGGATATGTCACCCTTCCGGGACCGGATGGAAAGAACCAATTCGCTCATCCCAGTTCCATTGAGGTGATCACCACCGAAGGCAGAATTTCGCAATACTACCTGGGTGTCGAATATTCCGCTCGCGATATGCGCGCCGGCCTGGTCGACGCGTCGCACGGCCAGATCGGTTCCCCAGTGGACCTGATCTACACCTATTGCTATCGCTACGATCCTCACATGGCAAAGAACAGCATGGTCGTAGTACGCATCGTGCAATTCGGTTGTCTGCTGACGGTGCTGGCGTTAGGTGCATTTATTTTGATTTCGCTCCGGCAGGAAGCGCTGCATGGTTGGAATGCCGAAGCTGTGAAAAAGGCGGACGGGTAAACATACATGTCGCACATCAGTCCCGTACTTTGGGAATTTTTAGTTCATTGGCTTAAGAACTTTGCGATCTTTCCGCCGGAGGCGTCTACCATTGCTCCGTACGCGGATGCTTTGTATTTCGCGCTTGTCGGAATGACGGTCACCGGTCTGCTCCTGGTCATGACCATGGTCTTGGTGTTTGCGATTCGGTATCGCCAGGAACGCCACCCGGAAGCCGTTCAAATCGAGGGTTCGACCCTGCTGGAAGCCACCTGGACCCTGATTCCCCTGGGAATTTTCCTGGTCTTTTTCGTCTGGGGCGCCCTCCTCTATTTCCGCGTATTCAATGCCCCGCCGAATTCCATGAACATCTACGTGGTCGGCAAGCAGTGGATGTGGAAAGTCGAGCATCAGGGCGGCCAGCACGAAATCAATGCCCTGCACATTCCGGAAGGCGTGCCCATTCAGGTCACATTGATTTCGCAGGACGTGTTCCATAGCTTCTCGATCCCCGCGTTTCGCGTCAAGCGCGAGGCCATTCCCGGCCGGTACACCACCGTCTATTTTCAAGCGACGACTCCGGGTAAATACCATCTCTTCTGCACGCAATATTGCGGCACTAACCATTCCCAGATGATTGGCTGGGTCTACGTAATGACGCCCGCCGACTACAGGGCATGGGCCGCCGAAAACACCAGTGGCGCTTCTCTGGCGCAGAATGGCGAGCGCCTTTTCGCCAGCATGGGCTGCAATGCCTGTCACAGCGGCAATGCGTCGGCGCGCGGCCCCAACCTGGCCAATGTCTACAACACCCGGATCCGATTGACCGATGGATCGACCGTAGTTGCGAACGAAGCGTATATCCGGGAGACTATTCTCAATCCCTCTACGCAGGTACCCGCCGGATATGCCCCGATCATGCCCACCTACCAGGGGCAGATCAGTGAGGATGGATTGATCGATCTGGTGGAATACATTAAAACTCTGGATTCAAATTACAGAATCCAGCAGACACTGAATAAGTCGGAACTGTCCAGCGCGCAAGCATCAACGGTAGGGGTAGGGAAGACGCCCCCGCCACAAGGAGCAGCAAAGCCATGAGTACCATCGTATCGCTACCCGATCAGGCAACTGCGAAGCTGCCGGCCAAGAGTTTCCTCAATCAAGAATATGGGTTGAAGAGTTGGCTGCTGACAGGGGATCATAAGCGGATCGCGATTCTTTATCTAATTTCGATCAGCTTCTTTTTCGTCATCGGCGGAGTACTCGCCGGGTTAATCCGGCTGGAACTGCTGACGCCGCCTTCCGATCTGATGGCGACGGACACCTACAACAAAGTGTTCAGCATGCACGGCATCATCATGATCTTTCTGTTTCTGGTGCCATCGGTCCCCGCTACTATTGGGAATTTTCTGATTCCGCTCATGGTCGGCGCCAGAGATCTGGCGTTTCCCAAGATCAACTTGCTCAGCTGGTACTTATATGTTGCCGGCGGAATTTTTGTCCTCTCGGCCATGGTTCTCGGCGGCGTGGATACAGGATGGACCTTCACCACGCCGCTCTCGACCCACTATCTCAACACTCATGTCGTCACGGCGGCCATGGGAATCTTCCTGGCCGGATTTTCCTCCATCTTTACCGGCCTGAACTTTATTGTCACCGTGCATCGTATGCGTTGCCCGGGGATGACATGGTTCCGTCTGCCGCTGTTCGTATGGGGCCATTATGCAACCTCGATCATCATGATTCTCGGCACGCCGGTGCTCGCCATCACCCTGGTGCTGGTCGCCCTGGAACGCACCATGAGCATCGGAGTATTTGACCCCACCAAAGGCGGCGATCCGCTCCTGTTCCAACATTTGTTCTGGTTCTATTCGCATCCCGCCGTCTACATCATGATCCTGCCCGGCATGGCAGTCATCTCGGAGGTGATCAGCACCTTCTCACGCAAACGAGTGTTCGGCTATACAGCCGTTGCGTTTTCCTCCGTCGCCATTGCGGTGTTTGGGTTCCTCGTATGGGAACACCACATGTTCATCATGGGCGTCAGCCAATACTCCGCCCTCGTTTTCTCTTTGATGACCATGCTGGTCGCGGTTCCCTCGGCGATCAAGATTTTCAACTGGTCGATGACGCTCTATAAGGGTTCCATCACATTTGAAACGCCGATGCTCTACGCGTTCGGTTTCCTCGGTCTCTTCACCATCGGCGGCTTGACGGGGATTTTTCTCGCTACCCTTGGCATGGACATTCACCTCACCGAGACATACTTCATTGTGGCCCATTTCCACTTTGTCATGGTCGGCGGAATGCTTATGGCCTACCTGGCTGGAGTTCATTTCTGGTGGCCGAAGATGACCGGACGCATGTATCCCGAAGCGATCTCCAAGACCGCCGCCGTCATCACCTTTATCGGATTCATCGTCACCTTCTTTCCCCAGTTTCTCCTCGGCTACCTGGGTATGCCCCGCCGCTATGCGGCCTATCCGGCGGACTTCCAGGTGCTCAACGTATTCTCCACCGCGGGCGCGTCCATCCTGGGCATCGGCTATTTGCTGCCCATGCTGTATCTGCCTTGGTCGTTGATCTACGGGAAAATTGCCGGCAACAATCCGTGGCAGGCAACGGGCCTGGAGTGGCAGATTCAGTCGCCGCCTTTGACCGAAAACTTCGCCGAGATTCCCATCATGGACCATGAAGCATACGACTACGAATGGCTGGCAAACAAGACTCAGCACGAGGTACAGACCGTTGGATAGCCAATCGATTGCGACCACGCCGGAGGAACTGGATCGTTCCGTACTGCCGCATGCGCACGAACATCCCGCCTTTCTGCGGCACCACTTTGAGGATGTCGGCCAGCAGCGCGAGGCCGCCAGTTTCGGCATGTGGGTCTTCCTGCTCACTGAAGTTATGTTTTTTGGCGGACTGTTTTGCGCCTACCTCATCTTCCGCAACTGGTATCATCCCGCCTTCGTCGCCGGCAGCAACACGTTGGACATCACCCTGGGCACCACCAACACCGCCGTCCTCATCTGTTCCAGCTTTACGATGGCCATGGCTGTGTATAGCGCTGAAATACGGCGTCGCGGTCAGTTGATTCTGTTCCTGGTGCTGACGATTGTGCTGGGCAGCGCGTTTCTTGGAATCAAAGCTGTCGAATATCACCAGAAGTACGTCGATCATCACATTCCCGGCCTGGATTTTTCTATTCAGGAATTTGTACACCCAAGTAATCCCAAGGCCATCCCGCTGGCGCCCGATATGGCGGAAAAAACGCAGTTATATTTTTTCCTGTATTTTGCGATGACCGGAATGCACGCCCTGCATATGATCATTGGGATCGCGCTCCTCTTCATCATGGTTGCGCGCGCCTCAAAGGGCGCCTATACCGAAGGCCATGTCATACCCGTAGAAAACTTTGGTCTGTATTGGCACTTTGTCGACATCGTTTGGATATTCCTGTTTCCGTTGCTCTACCTCATCAGCCGCTATCGCTAGCCGCCGGCGTTGTGTGCAGCAGCATTTGAACTGGCCCGCCACCGCGGGAATTATGGAGCACTGAGCATGACCGAGAAGACCCAAGAAACGCATCAGGATGCGGAAGTCCATGTAGTGAAACCGCCGGTATATCTGGCCATCTTCCTTGCGTTGCTGGCGCTCACCGCTCTCACCACCGGCATATCGTTCATCGATCTCGGCGTGTTCAACGCCGTCATCGCGCTGGCGATCGCCTGCTTCAAGGCCTCGCTGGTGGTTCTCTTTTTCATGCATCTCCACTACAGTTCGCGGCTTCTCAAGCTGACGGTGGCCGCGGGCATATTCACCTTCCTTCTGCTCATCAGCCTGACCATGACGGACTACATCAGTCGTGCCTGGGGCATGTTTTAGGCAGGGCCCCAGTGCGCGCCGAACTTTGAATCGGCCCAATGAAAGATGCGGATCAACAGGCACGGCTGCGCCGCTTCTGGGGAGCGGCAATCTTTTCGCTCGGCGTCCTCTGGGGAATCTCCAACATCGTGTACTGCCCCATCGCGGCGCTGACCAGCATCGTCGGCAGCTCTTGGTTTGAGGTAGCCATTATCCTTGCCGGCGGCCTTCTCACCTTCCTCGCCTCCACCCTGGCTTTTTTTGATCGCCTGATGGCATCCATCTTTCTGCTGTCCGGCGGCTTCATCCTGCTGGCGCTGGCCCTATGCGGACAGCTGCTGCTGCGCACCGCCACCCACGGCGTCATCAATCTGCTCCTGCTTTTCCTGTCCGGCGCCGTCGCCCTCGCTCTGGGGATTTTTGGCGCCATCATCGATCGCAAACGCTGGCCCACCCTCCGCGATCTCCCCTGAGCTTGCTCCCATCCAAAACAATTCATTGAATCCCATTGTGCAGGTCAGTTCGTTGAAAATGCGGTTGGGGCTGGTTCCGCTTAGACGCTGCACTTGGCCGGTTGAGAACTACCTAGTGTCCTGAGTCTTAAATTCGTTACAGAAATGATTTTCGGCCTTGTATCAGGGCACGACTTCAGTCGTGCCGCTGGAGTTTCTACATTTTCTCAAGCGGCGGCGGCGTGAACCAGTTGGGTCGGGCTGCAATTGAGGGCAAAGGGATCGAGCAGCGTAGTTGGTTGGGTGATTTCCTTGCGTAGTAGGGTAATGAGGTC
>JAJYSV010000059.1 GCA_021793405.1 Acidobacteriota bacterium | reverse complement strand
GTCCATCCAGATTCTCCTTTGCGTGTGCTTGGCGGCTCACGTCTCGGAGTTTCTTGGATGGACTCCCGTATCTGTCAAACTTCTACTGCCTCCCCGGCAGAGCCGGGGGGTCTCCCGGTTGTACTAGGATGGGGAATGGAACCCCTTGTCCAGTCAGCCACCTGGCAGGCACCCGACGGGCGAGTTTCAGTTATTCTGGCCAATTGTGGAGATCTTGGCGAGTCCCCTCGTTTGGAACTCGAAGGACTTGGCAACAAAAAACTATCGCTTTACATCGACGGTCAGCAGACGGAACAGAACTTTGAACTTCCAGGCGTTATCGAACTGGACATGCTACCAATGTCCCTCATCATGATTGAGGTGAGATGAAGCTCTGACGGTGATTGCGGAGCTTGATGGCAAAACTGAAGTTGACGATGTACGCGCCTAGACGTTTCTCGTGTCCCAGCCTCTTCCACCCGAGCACGAACCGGCGCATGTACATAACTATACTTATGCGAAGCGCGTCCCGGTCCTGCTGACGTAGCCAGACTGCTCCGCGAATCTTTCCCAGCTTGCGAAAACCTTGGACCTAGATGGAGACTAAAGCGTCAGGGATTGAGTTGTGACCATCTTGAAAGGAGCAATCTATGCATCGCATATGTATTGTGCGGCCGTTCTCCGGGATAGGTGGGCTTGAAGGTCACGTCCACGGTGCAGGGTGTTGCCGGCGTTATAGGGATGGCCGGTGACGCACACCGAGGCCGGCTGCGAGACGGCCGCCTGAGAGTCCAGATTGGCCGCGCCATGGTTCAGCACCACGTAGGGCGTGGCGGCCAAGGTTCCGGATGCTACATAATCGTACCAGCCGGGATTACGTCTCCAAGCAACTGATCCTGCTGGAACCGTTTGGCGCTCGCCCTGCTGCTGACATCACTCCACAGGAACTTGATCGCTGGCTGCACACCAATTGCAAAACAGCAGCCACATCCAATCGGTACAAGTCGTTTGTCTCTCTTTGCTATCGGGAGGGAATCTCCAACGGCAAAGTGACGGTAAATCCTGCTCGACTGGTACGACAACGAAAAGAAAACAATGCACGCCTGCGGTTCCTCACTCGCGATGAGTACGATTCCCTGTCCGCTGCGATTCTGGAGCGGGCGCCGGAACATCATGCCGCCTTTGTGGTCTCCGTCTACACGGGCATGAGACTGGGCGAACAGTATTCGCTTCGTTGGTCACAGGTTCACCTTGGCCGCAAGACACTTGAGCTGACCGCTCAACTCCGTTGCCCTTGCCGCCTTGGAAGTGCAGCGGGCAGCATACCCCAAAGCCAAGGCGAACGATTTTGTATTCCCGCGGCCCGGACCCTCTAGCGATTACCGATGGTGGTTCGATCCAGCACTGAAAGATGCCGGAATCGAAGGTTACACCTGGCACAGCAACCGCCATACCTTCTGTTCCTGGCTGGCAATGGCCGGAGCGTCCATCAAGGACATTCAGGAGTTGGCCGGTCACAAGACGATCACCATGTCCGCCCGGTATAGCCACCTGTCGCCCGCGCACGCTTTGACCGCCTCAGAGCCGCTGGTTTCGGCAGTGCCTGCCCAGTAAAAGCCAAAATGCACCGGTACATGCACCAAGCAAAAACGGCCACTCGCTGTGAGTGGCCGAATCTCTTACATCTTGCTTATTCTATTGTATTTATGTGGAGCCGACGGTCAGACTTGAACTGACGACCTGCTGATTACGAATCAGCTGCTCTACCAACTGAGCTACGTCGGCGCTTTTATAATCAATAACTTGCAGTGGGCACCAAAAACTCAGGCCCACGATAGCCCATTGAGATTTAGTTAGCTCCAGTACCAGTGGCCAAACTAGATACCGTAGCGATCCGCAATGAAGATATCTCGGACACGTTATAAGCAGGTTACCATCCGCCAGAGACACACCGCAACGGGCTGCACTCGGGTTTACCGATACTACGACCAGAAACGAGAACTAAAGCAGATAACTTTAGACAGCCGCACACATCCGACGGAAGCGGATGTGTGGAGGGCGGCAAAGAGGTTGCGTCACGATCTCAACGCAGGAATAGATTACAGTCGGGTAGAACGTATCAACATAAGCGTGGCTTTTGATTAGTGGCTCGATTCGCTGACGGGTCTAAAGCACAGACTTTGCGTTGCTATCGACTCTCCGCCAATCGAATCAAGGGAACAATTTGGCGAACTCGCAATCGAAGATCTGAAATCACTCTCGATAAAAAACTGGCCGGAGTCATTATCCGTCAGCCCAAGCCAGCGGGCTCATCACCGTTTCGTCATTCGGGTCATGTTCCACTGCGCAAAACCAGCTGAGCTGACCGAGCGAGAAAATCCATGCGAACTGATTCAGCTAAAGGGAACGCTCGCCTTCAGGTGCTCAATGGCACTTTGGAAGATGTGCTCCCGTCATTGGCCACGCCACAAGTTTGCACACTCTCAAATTGGGACTTAAAATCCGCCGACGGCAACCTTGTGGGGGTTTGCCCCCCTCCCAGTACCAACCAGGAAAAATCTCATTCAACAAGTATGAAGCTACCGTCTGACGCTCAGGAGACCATGAGTTACAGACCAGCAACAGCGTTGCAGATCGACCCAAAGGGTTGGCCGGAATGTGAAAGCCCGTAGCGGGCATTCTATCCCTAATGATCCTCTGTGGGGTGCGTTGCCCACTTATGCCAGAGGTCTGAGTCGGCAAGCATTTTGATATAGACACCACCAACAACGGAGCGTGCCTGAAATCCGACCTGCTTTCCCGTGATCGTGTCGTACCAATCCGTCATAGGCACGCGGTCGGGCGTCTCATTCAGGAATTTATAAATCGGATGGACAAAGGTCTGGAAGTCTTTAGGGTTTGTTGCCAAGGTAGCCGTCCACATTTCCCAGTCGAGCTTTGTGTACGTAGCACGGTTATCCAATGGCAGCCCATACGGGTTGAGATGCTGCTCGTAAAACGCAATCTCTTGTTTGCTGACTTTGTCCGGAAACAGATGCAGGCCCAGGATGGAATCCCAGACCAGATTATATTTTTGACTCCATGTACCTGGCTTATCGAACGCGAGTCGATAGTGGTCGCCATCGTCCGCCATCTTGACCCATTGGATCGCCATGCTGGCAGCGGCAGCTTGATAGTGCTTTGCAACATCAGGACGATTCAGCTCGCCAGCCAGTTGTGCATACGCATCCAGAGCTTCAATGGCCTTGATCGATAGATTGGCATTGTGCGCGAGATGACCTGCGAAGTCATCGGTGCTGAGTTGGTTTTTAGGATCGAGGCCATTGGCCATCAGATATTCAGCCCATTTTGTCAACAACGGCCAGTAGCGCCGCGCGAAGTCAACATTACCTTCTGCATGTTCGGTTGCCGCAACCAGCAGGATGATGTCGCCGGACTCTTCCACGGGCATCTGGTCTTCTTCGCTCTCTTCACCACCGCCGTAGAGCTGGCCATTTGCCAGTGGGTACACTCCCAGATCATGGGGCGCGAAGGAAAACTTCCAACGTGGCATTTCCGCGTACCGGAGTACCGGTTCGAGTTGTGCTTCCACAAGTTTTGGATTCAACAGCAAGAACATCGGCGCGGAGGGATAGATAACATCCACCGTGGAAATGGAGCCATTGCTGAAGTTTTCCTTCGGCATGAAAAACGGCGTTCCATCCATGGCCTCAACTAACTTATGCGCCGCAATTGCCTGCCGAAATGCCAGCGTTGCAATGGCCGCGTATTCCGGACCACCGGCACGGACTAGATCGCTATCCAGCGCAGCATCGTATTTTTCTGAGCGCACCTCCAGCGCTGGATATTGCAGCTCTGCGCCTTCAAGCATGGCTGCAAAGGTTGGGAATTCCACACGCCAGTAGGGCAGCAGTTTTTGTTGCATAAACTCAATAGAATATAGATCGTTGTAGGCGAGCAGAATATGCCGTGTAACCGGTTTGGCGCCAACGTCGCCAAGCGGCAGCACCACATTCAGCGCAGGCGCCGGTGGATAGCGGCTTTGCGGAGTGCGTGTTCCTTCAATGTCGTCGGAATCCGGTAGTTGGCCTGTGGCAAGAAACCTCTGCCGGTAACTTTGATTGCCTGCCGTCAACTGAGCTGCCTCATCTTGCGGCACAGCTATGTAGAACCAGCCCCAATTGATGCGAACATTGTCCCCAAAGCGCTGCAGCATGGGTTGAGCCTGCGTGCCGATGCGCAACAGGTCGAGCCCATGGATTTTTCCTCTCGACCACAGAACTGTTTCGCCAGGATCGTTGGTCGCCAGCGTACCCGCTGCATCGAAGTACAGCGTGACGTCATGATCATGACCGTCGCGAGACGTTACCGTCCAGGTCAAGTAGGTGACAGGGCGCGCCATCAATTTCATGTTGTCAGGAAAGACAGGGGACATGAACTCAATGCGGAGCTCAATCTCGGGACTAGTCATGACCACGATCGTGCGAGTTGGCGTGACCTGCTGATTGACTTCGTCGAGCGCCGGAATCGACTGCTTGCGTCTGCCGGAACCACCTAGGAAACGATAGTTCTTCCCGTCCACGCGAACGATGCCATTCAACGCCTGCACTACACCGGTCCAGTGCTTGGTTGGCGCGTCTGTCAGCTTATCCGCCATGGACCAGATACTGAAATACGGATCATGGGTCACCAGCGGCGTGGCTGGCGGCCGCAATGGAGCGGGTGAAGTCTGCTGAGCCTGCGTATCGAGCGGATTCAAGGCCAAATACGCTATGGCAACGATAAAAAACAAGGCAAGGGCAATGTGGCGATTCCGCATGTTGAGTCAGGCTCCTCAATGAGCAAAATATTTTCAAACAAATATGAATCGATCTCACCACATGCATTTCCGTTCCGGGATGGGATCGACGGTATCCACCATGCGAGCGACCAAGGTGTGCATCATCTCCTCCCGCGCGGGCCGAGCTGCGGAGGAATCCAACAAATTGTAAGTCTCGGTGGGATCCTTTTGCAGATCATAGAGCTCGCCGGACTTGAGCTTATGGTAATACGCGAGCTTATATCGGTCGGTGCGAACACAGGTGGCCATCGGCGGCGGGTTATACAGTGCGAGTGAGTCGAAGAATTCGCAATAAATCGAATCCCGATGTTGCGTTGTCTGGCCTGTAAGCAGCGGCGTCAACGAGCGTCCCTGCACGCCGACAGGAATGGGCAAGCCGGCGGCTTCGAGCAGTGTCGGCGTCAGATCGATCATTTCCACCAGAGCATCGCTGCGCAGGCCGGCCTTGTACTTGCCCGGCCAGCGAATAATCATGGGAACACGAATGGCTCCCTCATAAAAATATGGCCCTTTCAGAAAAATTCCGTGATCGCCCAGCATCTCGCCATGATCGCTCATGTAAATGACGATCGTGTTCTCCGCCTGCCCCGTCTCCTCGAGCACCTGCATCATTCTGCCGACTTCAGTGTCGACCTGCTCGATCATCGCGTAATAGGCAGCCTTGATCGTGCGATGGTCCAGATCGCTTGTGCGCGTAAAAGAGACGTCGTGGCCACCGCTTGCCGCCTGATGGTCGATTTGCTGATAGATCGGCTTATTGTCCAGTTCTCCTTCGCGATAATTCGGTGCCGGTATATTTTCTGGATGATAATGGCTGAGATATTCCTGGGTTGGCCAATAGGGAGCGTGAGGCTGGTAAATATTGACGGACATCAGCCATGGATTGAACTCCTTTTGTCCGCGAATGAATTCAATTGCCATGTCGGAACACCAGGCTGTCTGGGTGTACTTCGGGTCGATCGGCACGCCCCATGCCCGGCCATGCAGTCCTTTGGGCGGCGCCGGCCACTTGATTCCCTGCTCATTCAACCAGACACGCCACATATTATGGCCCGGCCAGGTGTTGCTGATGTCGTGGCTCCACTTGAAAACGCTATATCCGTCGTCGATGCGGTCCTCGAGTCGGCCTCCGAAAGTCGGTGAGAGATGGAGCTTTCCGGAGAGACCGCAGGCATATCCTTCATCGGAAAGAATGCGCGTCACCAGCCGTTCATCCGGGCGAATCCGCTGCCCAAGCGCGCGCAAGCCTGTGGTATGTGGATAGCGTCCGGTCAGAAAGCTCGCTCGCGACGGGGAGCAGACGGGGTTCTGCACATAGGTATGGCTCAATGTGACTGACTCGGCCATCAACTTCCGCAGGTTCGGCGTATGAATGGCGTCATTGTTCAGGCCCTCGATCGTGTCGAAGCGCTGCATGTCCGGACAGATCCAGAGAATATTTGGCATCTGGCCGCCATTCAGCTCGACAGGAACTTCCGGCCAAATATGGACTCCGGGTTGCGGCTCTTGCAGGGGCCCTTGTGCTCTTGCTGGCGTTGCCAATGCACCCGCTGTCAACAGGGAGGACTTGATTAAGTCGCGACGATTCATAGATACGCGCCTTTAGGTGGTCGGAGCGGATTAAGAGTTGGTGTCATGAAAATCTGGAGGCGTCATCCTGAGGTCGCCGCGGGTATTCCAGTGGAGAGCCAATGCATAGATTCTTCGCTTCGCTCAGAATAGCAAGCAATTATTTCTTGGTTACAGTATCTATCAACCCGCTCTATATCTCCAGATTAGGTTCCATCGCTGGCCGAACTGCGGACTCGCCAAAACCTGAGCGGGCCTTGCGGTTGGACGAAATAGATCATGTTCGTGGCACGACGACGCCGTGTGCATGTTCGCTGCCGGACTGGGCACGGTAGGATCGAAGTAGTTCAGATGGTTCTGATTATCTGTATAGGGACTTTCGGTCTCATAGCTGAGGCCAAGGTTCACAGTCAATTTGTCCGAGAGGCGCACATCGTCCTGCACATAGCCGGCTACATACGCCGACCGCGCCGCATAACTGGGTCACCTTGAAGGGTGGAACCTTGCGGCCATGTGCGTTGCTGATGTAGTCGTTTGCATCCAGCGCCGAATTGCGGAGGAATTCAAAGGTCCTGTTTCAGCATTTCACCAAATCCCCTCTTGCGCTGCTATGCGATCTTTCCATCCATAACTCGGTATTCTTGCCTACGGGATCCTGGGATCGTCCCTAGTCACCCGCTTTATGGCGGCTCACTTCTAAGCCATACTGTATCCATGTCCGCCTACGATAGCGAACTCGCCCGCCTTGTCGCAGAGCTGAACCGCTCCGCTGCCCGCGCTGCGCATACAGACGGCAAGACCGGCGTCGCCCCACCTGGCCTCGACCAGCTCCTCATCCTCGCCGCCCAGCGACATGCGTCAGACCTCCTGCTAGTAGCCAACTCTCCCATCGCCTTCAGGATCAATGGCGCACTGGCCACCGCCAGCACCGTTCTCACTTCCTCTTCACCGGTCCCACCGGCTGCGGCAAGACTTCCTCTCTCGCCGCGCTGATCGATCTGATCAATGCTCGCCGGCGCGATCACATCATCACCATTGAAGATCCCATCGAGTACGAGCACCCCAACCGCAGCTCCATCGTGGAGCAGATCGAAGTCGGGAACGATGCACTCGGTTTTGCCCAAGCTGTGCGCTCTGTTCTGCGTCAGAATCCCGACGTGATTCTGATTGGAGAAATCCGCGACGCCGAAACCATGTCGGCTGCCCTCACCGCCGCCGAAACTGGCCACCTCGTTCTCTCGTCCCTGCACACCAACGACACAGCCCAGACCATCTCACGCATCCTGGACATCTTTCCTGCCGGCCACCAGCAACAGATCCGGCAACAATTATCGTTAGCCCTCCTAGCCATCGTCGCCCAGCAACTCGTCCCGGCATCCGACGGCACTGGCCGCTATCCCGCGACGGAAGTTATGCTCGCGAATTTCGCCATGCGCAATCTGATCCGCCAAGGCCATGACCACCAGATTCGATCTCAGATCATGATCGCGCGAGCCGAAGGCATGATGACCATGGATCAGTCGCTCGGCGAGCTAGTCCGTGCCGATCGCATCTCTCGTGACACCGCCTTTGCCCATTGCCACCAGCCTGACGACCTCCGCCGCCACTTGGATGGCTGAGGCAAGGGTCCCACCGGCGCAGTCAGCTAAGGCTTGGGTTCCGCCTGTAACCTGCTCTCTCCATTCGAGATACGCACCCAGTTTCCACAGCTCCCGTCGGTTTCACCACGACACTCTCGTGACTCAGGATAACTAATTCATTAGTTGCCCGTCTTAGAGACAACAGAGATCGTGACAGCATTTTTCTGGTTCACATGAAAGAGTTTCGATGCCTCCAAAGAAATCCAACACGCTGACGGAAGCCGAGCTCAGGCTCATGAAAATCCTCTGGGCAAGAGGAGAATCCGCCGTCTCCGACCTGGTCGCCGCAACCAACGAGGAAACTCAGCTCGCCTACACGTCCGTTCTAACTACCATTCGCATTCTGGAGCGGAAAGGCTATGTAGTTCATCGGCAGGAGGGTCGAGCGTTCCTATATAGTCCCCGAGTTGCCGAACAGGAAGCCAGCAAGTCTGAAATCCGGAATGTACTGCAGCGGTTCTTTGGCAATTCCCGCGAGCGTCTGCTGCTTTCTCTGCTGGGCGATGGGCAATTGACCGACAAAGAGTTGAAGCTGATCAAAAGAGCGATTGCAGAAGCTCCGGAAGATATACAGGAGAAGCGCTAGCCGATGCAGCCCATCCTTCAGATGATCGCAATGCTGCCAGCCGTAGCCGTGAGCTGCCTCATTTCCGCCGTTTGGCAGGGAATGGTCTTAGCGGCATGCGTGACCCTGTGTCTCCATGTACTACCCGAAACGACTGCCGCCATTCGTTCGTTTATCTGGACGGCGGTATTTGCGCTTGTCATCGCGCTCCACGTCGCGGCCACTTCGGCAAATCGTACGCTCTCGCTCCAATCGTGGCACGAACCTGCTCTCCATCTGGACTTCCACTGGAGCGTCGCGATCGCGTCCGTCTGGATTTTGTTCTCGATTGTTCGTGGATCGCAGCTCGTCACCAGTGCAATCCATCTGCGTAGAATTGCAAACAATGCTACGCCTATCCGTGGTGGCGCAGGATGCACGGCTATTCTTGGCAACTCGCATCGCTCTGCGGAACTCTGCATTTCAGCGGATGTGGAAAGTCCAAGTGTCATCGGATTTATTGCGCCGCGCATTCTTATCCCGACCGCTCTTCTTGAAAAACTATCGACCCCGCAGCTGGAGCAAATTGTCCTGCATGAAATGGAGCATCTGCGGCGTGGAGATGACTGGATCAACCTGCTGCAAAAGTTGAGTCTCGTGCTATTTCCGCTGAATCCAGTGCTCCGATGGATCGAGCGCCGCATCTGTATTGAGCGCGAGCTTGCGTGCGACGAAAGCGTGCTTCGATTCACTCAAGCCCCGAAAGCGTATGCGACCTGTCTTACAAAACTAGCGGAACATTCCTTGGTACAAAGAAAAACATCCCTCGCGCTCCGCGCATGGGAGCGGCAATCTGAGTTGGCAAGCAGGGTCCATCGCATTCTACGGCGACCCTCGGTCTCGATAGCGCGTTTCCCAGCAAAGATCATGGCAAGTTCCCTGATTCTGGGAGTCCTTGGTGGTGCTGCAGCTCTGTCGCGCTGCCCGCAACTTGTCAGCTTCGTGCCTTCCTCTATTTCCGTGAACAGTGCGGTCGGACCGCTCGCACCGTTTCAAGACGCAGTGTTTCATCCCGGCAGCGCTCATCCGACTCTAGTGAACGCGGAGGTACAGAAGAGACGCCCCGTTCAACGAGTCGCAAAGAAGCTGCAGCAGCGACCGAAAGAAAAACGCCGAGATCGCCGCCCCGCAGTCCTGCCATCCTGGTTTCTGGTGACGGACTGGAATGGATATTCAGTTCCCTTACACTTGAGCTTCGCAGTCGTCGAAACTCTTCGCCCTTCAGCTTGCTCACCCTCGCGGTCCACCGACGGCTGGGTAGTCTTCCAACTTTAACAATGTGTCAACAGTGATAGAGAGAGGAATTTCTATGCCAAATGCAACTAATCAATTAGTTATTAGAAGAAAAGAGATAGCAGCAACCGCCGCACTCGTCAGTGCAGTTCTGGTGGGGGCTATCTTGCCCATCCAACAGCGCGCTCACGCCGCCGTTCCGGCCACTCCGCTGAACGATCGCAGTGTTGCCGCATTGACCTCCCTGGACCAGGCCATGGAATCGATCGCGGCGCGCGTCACGCCTTCCGTCGTCAATATTGCTGTTACCTCCAAGGGTTCGCCCGAGCAGGCTATTTCGGATGACGATCAGCAGGGATTGCCGCCAGGCCTGGAACAATTTTTTGGCCGGTTGCAACCGCAACATCCGCAACCCTTGCAACACGGAGTCGGAAGCGGAGTCATCATCTCTCCCGATGGTTACATCATCACCAACAATCATGTCGTCGACGGCGCGGTTCGGGTTCAGGTCACGCTAAACGACCGGCGCACCATGAATGCGAGGATCGTCGGAGTGGACAAGCTCACCGATCTTGCGGTGCTAAAAATCAACGCAACCCATCTACCAGCCATTGCATGGGGCGACTCCACAAAACTGCAGCCAGGCGAGACGGTCCTCGCTTTCGGAAGCCCCTTTGGGTATTTCCGGTTCTCGGTGACCCGTGGCATCGTGAGCGCTTTGGACCGGCCGAACCCCTATTCGAATGATCCGCGGAAGCCTGGCGATTTCATTCAGACGGACGCAGCGATCAATCCGGGCAACTCGGGTGGTCCGCTGGTGAACGCACGCGGCGAACTTGTGGGAATCGACACATTCATCGTCTCCGAAAGCGGGTCCTTCGCAGGTGCCGGATTCGCGATTCCTTCGCAAATCGTCCGCTCCGTCGCAGAGCAGTTGATGAAGTCGGGCTCCGTACGCCACGGATATCTGGGCATGAGCATGAATGACGTCACGCCAGACAACGCTCGCTTTTTCAATCTGCACGACGCGTCTGGCGCGATCGTGTCCGCGGTGGTGCCAAATTCTCCGGCGAGCCGCGCGGGTCTACGAAGGGGCGATGTGATTCGCCAACTCAACGGAGAAAAAATTGTGGATGGAAGCGCACTCCAGGTTGCGGTGAGCGAAGAAACTCCCGGAACGAACATCACCCTGGGCATCCTGCGAAACGGCAACCCGCAGACGTTGGATCTAACCGTAGGGGAATATCACCCGAACGCGCAAGAGGCGAGTGATAGCGACGAAGCCGCACCGCAGGGCGCAAAGATTGGACTTGGCGTGGTCGACCTTACTCCCGAGTTGCGCCAACAGCTTCAACTGCCGGACCATGTCCAGGGGATTGCCATTCAAAGCGTTCGCCCCGGCAGTCCCGCGGAAGACGCCGGTCTCGCACCCGGCGATGTGATTCTGGAAGTCAATCGCAAAGCGGTCACCTCTGCCAAGCAGTTCGTCGGCGCAGTCCATGCAAATCCCTCCGAAAATGACATGCTGTTACTCGTCTGGTCTCAGGGCAATACGAGTTATCGCACGATCCATCCTGAGTCCCCGAACCAGAACGGCTAGGCCATTTTCGGCGGAAGTAAAGTTGCACCCATCCGCTCGGCGCAGGCGTTCTAACCAGAACGCCTGCGCCGAGTGGATGGGTGCCAGACTCCCGCAGGTGTGAGCGATAGCTGCATCCAATGACGTATACACCGTGCCACCAGCGGATGAGCACGCCGACAATTTTCCCAGGCTAATGGGAGATGATACGCGTCGCGACTATGCTGATGGAAACCGGCGCTCCTGCTACAGTTCTCGCTCGCACCAGGGCCTCGAAGTAAACCGGGCGCTGTGAGTCCTCGGGAATTTTGAGCGCTCGCTTCAACTCCGCTCGAAGCGTACTGTCCGCGAGCAGTACACCCAGCGCTTCGGTGCCTTCTTGTCGCAGGCCCTGCAGAATCAGCACGTTTCCGTCGCCGCTGCCGCTCGGCAATAGCGAGATGGTGGCATAGTCCTCACCTCCGGAGCCTGTGTACGGAAGACCTTCATAGGTCTGTTGTTCCCCAGGCCGCGGCTTCTTGTTGAGGAAGTGCATTTTCCCGCCGACAGTATCCTCAACAGTTTGAAAATTGAGGTTGTCCGCGAACAGCGCTACCCATGGATTGGATGTCGGACCACCCACAAACACGTAGTTCCCTTGCGCCAGGTCCCAACGGTTTAAGTCGCGTGCGGGACAAAATGCAATCTGGTCGCTGTGCGATCCTGCGAGCTTCGTAAGAGTCGAGGCCACCACGAGATCTGCGAAAGATGTTAGCTGCGATTCTGAGATATATTTCACCAGGCGGGAAACGTTTTCGTCCATTCGAGGAGGGGTCATACTCGCCAGAAAATCTGGCTGCAGATATTCCTCAAGAGTGAATCCCCGCTGATTCAGCAGCCGGAGCATCGAACTGCCATCGGAAACAACGACCTTGGTCTGCTTGTCCTTTTGAATCACAGCGCTCACCGGCCATGGCACGTCCCCGTTCCGGCTGGCCCAGACTGCGTGGTACCAGCCCAAACCGCAAACTACGGCGGCTACCAGAGCCGCCGCGAGAGCGAAATTGCGAATCCCAATTCGCCTCCTTTTCCTCTCGGGCTTAGTAGGAATCAGTGGAGGCGCCGGACTGGGTAAGGCGGGCTTCAGATGTGCGCTGTGGAAGACCAGCTCATAGGAACCCTTCGGAATCTCGACAACCAGGGTTTCGTCTCGCCCATCGCAAGCAAAGTATTCGTGAAGTCTCAGACGTAACTGGCGAACGTGAACGCGAACTGAGCTGTCTTCAACAGGGCGGTACCCCGCTGATTTTCCAAAAACTGCGGTACCGATTCGTTGTTCCGTCAATTCGTCCAGACGCCCGCGAATCGAATGCTCTGCCAGATAGGCCAATAAGACAGGCAGTCGGCTCGACTTCTGAAACGGCTCCGTCAGAAGAATGCGCTCAATCAACTGCCATCCCGGATGGGACTTGAATTCCACCTCATGCTCGACATGAAGCGATGTTTGAAGATTTTCCATGTTCCTGCCGGGCCCTACGTCCGGCCACGAGAATTGTACTCCAGACATGTATCAATTGATTATGCTTGCCGGCAGGCCTTCTTTCCGATCCGATCTTATTGAAAGACTTAGCACGGAAATCCAAGCTTGAAAGATCGGGTCGCGCACAAGAGTCTCCACGAGTCGTTAAAACCACCCAGGAAGGTATACCGAGGTGAAAGCTATGCTTTCACAATGTTTCTTGCGGCTAAGTCCTTGGCGGTGTGAAGTCCCTTCCTCTACAGTCGTGTGTGATGAACCATTTGAATGGCAATTCCGCGGTTGCACACAACTTCTCGGAAGTTCGACAGACTTGAAACATGCACGGAACACGGCAGATGCTCAGATTGCTCCCATCGATGCGCCCACCCCCGCGCAATACATGAAGACGCTGGAGTTCTCAATGCAATCAGCTTATTGTGCCCGCCGGCAGAGAGTTTATTCGATTCTTAACCTAAGCCGTACTGGATTCAAATTCAAATAACAGATGAAGCGCACGATTCACGAATATTGGAGGCAATCAAATGCGAGTGGATGCACGCAACGTGTACCAATCGATTGAATGGGCAGAAAAAGGATGCGAACCGGTCGTCGCTGGTGAAACCGCCGGAAAAAGCCTTGGCAAACAAGGAAATCGCACAGATCATCCCTGCCACCGCCTCGTGCTTGAGGTATCGCTGGGACGCCTTGCAAGCACCGCGGTTACCGTTCTGATAGCGTTGTGCGTTTCGGGCCTGGTAACACCGTCCCTTCTCCTAGCCCAGATTGTGCCTACGGCGACATTGACCGGATCGGTCACCGACCCTTCCGGGGCGGTTCTCCCGTCAGCCACGGTCCAGGTTGTCAACACTGCCACGCGTGTCACGAAGGAGACGACCTCCGACTCGCAGGGAAGATTTCTGTTCAGCTTCCTGATGCCCGGAACCTACGAATTGAACGTTTCCGCCGCGGGATTCAATACATACCGCCAAACCGGAATCACGCTGGACGTAAATGCGCCCGCCACTGTCAATGTACATCTGGCAGTGCAGTCGGCCACCGCGCAAGTAACCGTCAAGTCCAATGCGGAGATGATCGACACGGAATCGAGCACCCTGCACCAGGTCGTCGGGGAACAGTATCTAGCGAATCTCCCGCTGAACGGTAGGAACGCGGCAACGCTGGTCACCATGGCGCCCGGAGTAGTAACAGCCAAGGGCGAGTTAAATGACACCTATGCAAACAGCGGCAACGAAGTCGCATTTTCGGTCAATGGCACCTACGGCGACCAGGTGAGCTACAACCTGGACGGGGCGCCGCACCAGGATCTCATCTCCAACCTGAATGCCACCTTCCCCAATCCCGACGCATTGCAAGAGTTTAGCGTCCAGACCAATAACTTCGACGCCCGTTTTGGAGGCGTGGGAGGCGCCGTCGTGAATATCGTTACAAAGTCCGGGACGAACCAGATTCACGGCGTCCTGTTTGAATACGTCCGCAACGGTGACCTGAATGCAATCAACTATTTCGCCACCAAGCAGGATACGCTGAAGCGCAATCAATTCGGAGGCGTCGTCGGGGGACCGATCCTTAAGGATAAGCTGTTTTACTTCACGAGCTTCCAGGGCACCACAATCGACAACGTCAGCGAGGCCAATGTCGCCTTTGTGCCAACCGCCGCGGAGCGCCAGGGCATTTTCCCGACGACCGTCAAAAACCCCGCTACGGGCACGCCGTTCCCGAATAACACGATCTCGCCGACTCTTTTCAATCCCCTCAGCGCGAATATTATCCCGCACATTCCAACGACTTCAGATCCCAGCGGCAAGCTATTCTATTCGCTGCCGAGCGCGACCCGCAACTACGAGGGCTTAGGCAAACTCGATTACACGAGAGGACGTCACCAGCTCATGGCGAGCGGATTTTTTGTGAATTACTCGGCTATTGGGTGGAATGGCAACGGTACGCTGCTCGACTACGGCCTTGGACAGACCCAGACTACAAGCGAGGGGAAGGTCAGCGATACCTTCAGTATCAGCCAGAATCTGCTCAACTCGTTCGTTGCGGACATGCTTGTCCTGAACTCCTTACAAACAACCGCTGCTCCGTTTTCTATTTACGATTTCGGAACGACAAACGTCGCAGAGCCCGCCGCGAAGTATCGTGAAACCTCCATTGTCGTCACAGGATTTCCCGGCTGGGGAACTGGCAGGTCTTTGCCACCCGGGAAATGGTATCAGGAAGCAGTCGACACTTCGGACGTGTTGAATTATGTGCACGGTAAAAGTTCGTTGTTCCTGGGAGCAGAATACGATCCATACCTCCGTTTCGATTCCGACACTGGATACCTGGAAGAACCGAGCTACCATTTCAACGGTTATGCCAGCGGAAATCCGTTCGCCGATTTCCTCTTAGGAAATGTCCAGCAATTCCAGCAGACGGCAGGAAAAGCAAAATACACGCGCGGCCACCAGTTTGCCGCGTTTGCACAGGAAGAATGGCACGCCACATCGAAACTGAACGTCAACCTGGGCCTAAGATGGGAGCCGTTTTTCCCCTACACCGATCCAGTGAAAGGGCAGATAGGAGGATACATTGCCGGCGCCCAATCGACACGGTTCCCTCTTGCTCCTAAGGGACTGCTTTTCGCAGGTGACCCAGGGTTCCCGTCCGGAGGCATGTGGGACAATTTAGGAAATTTTTCGCCCCGCGTCGGCTTCGCGTACTCACTCCGATCGGGCTCTCACCCGACTGTGTTGCGCGGAGGGGCGGGCATGTTCTATATCCAGCCATTTATGGTGCTGTGGAACAACTTCGTACAGAACGCGCCCTTCAGCCCGAGCGCCGTACTCAATGGAGTCAATTTCTCGAATCCCTATGTGAGTGGCGGACAGCAGGACCCGTTTCCGCCGTTTGCCCCCATCACTACTTCCCCGACTACTACGTTCGTTACGCCAATCACCTATCAGTCCTTCAATCCGCACTGGCACCTGGGTTATGTCCAGGCGATGAATCTCACGATCGAGCAGCAGCTCGCAGCCAACTTAATCTTCCGGGCTGCGTATGTGGGCGATAATGGATACAACCTGCAAGATAACAATGAGCAGAACCCTGCTATCTACGGCCCCGGTGCAACTGTCAGCAATACAAACCAGAGGCGTCCCCTTTATCCCAACTTCGCATCTCTGATCGTGATGAATAACGACGGCTGGAGCCACTACAATGCACTTCAGTTGACGCTCGAAAAAAGAACGAGTAACGGCATTTCCTTCGTCGCAAATTACACGCGATCGAAAGCGACGGACAATCAATCGACCGATCCACAGTTATCGTTGTCGAATCCAGATCCGTTCAACCTCTCTTTCAACGACGGAATCGGCAATTCAGACGTCCCCAATGCCTTTTCATTCACTGGCGTTGGCGAATTGCCGGCGCTTAATTCCTCGGCGCGCTGGCTGCGAGCGATTGCGGGAGGCTGGCAGCTCAGTGGAATTCTTACCTGGGCTAACGGCACTCCGTTCACGATCATTTCCGGGCAGGACAATTCCCGGAGCGGCGTGAATCTCGATCGTGCCGATCTTGTTCCGGGAGTGAGTCCTTTTCTCTCTTCCGGCCGTTCGAGGCTACAGAAGATCAATGAATATTTCAATACCTCCGCCTTTACTGTGAATGCTCTGGGAACGTTCGGAGACTCGCCCCGGAATCCGATCCGGAACCCTAATTATTTCGATGTGGACGCCGGCCTACAAAAAAGCTTCCCGATCGGCCAGCGGTTTCACCTTAACTTCAGGGTGGAAGAGTTCAATGCAACCAATCACGTGAATTTCGGCCAACCCGGGAACAACGTCAGCGCCAAAAATACTTTCGGTAAAATCACAAGCGCGGGCGATCCACGAATCTTGCAGTTGGTCGGCCGCCTGGAGTTCTAGATGCGCCGCTTATTCCTAGCCCTGTCATTGTTCGCGATTTTGCTGCCCGCCACGGCTCAGTCCGGAAAGCCGTGGTTTTTTGCGGTGCTCGCCGATCCACAATTCGGCATGTACGCAAAAGACAAAAACTTTACTCAGGAAACAGCCAACTTAGAATTCGCAATAGCGAACCTCAACCGGCTGCATCCCCGTTTCGTGGTGATTTGCGGTGATCTGGTGAACCGAACCGGAGACCCCGCCGAAATTGCGGAATATAAACGCGTGCTGCAAAAGCTGGATCCATCCATTCCGATCTATAACGTAGTCGGAAATCATGATATTGGAAATATTCCGACTCCTAAAACGCTCGACGGGTACCACACTGCATTCGGCCCAGACTACTACACGTTTTCAGCGGGAGACATCTTCGGCATCGTGCTGGATTCCAATCTCATCCGCGCACCCCAGGGAGATCCGGAGGCGGCGAGACAACAGGCAGCATGGCTCGAGAAGACTCTGGCCAGCGCCAAGTCAAACTCGAAGCAGCAGATCGTGGTCTTTCAGCACATTCCTTACTTTATTCATGATCCCAACGAAGCCGACGGTTACTTCGATATCCCATTGTCAGTCCGCAGGAGATACCTCAACTTATTGGAGCAAGCGGGAGTGAAATACGTCTTCGCCGGTCATTATCACAGGAACGCCATCGGCGAAGATGGACCGCTTACGGAGGTCGTGACAGGCGCCGTCGGCATGCCCCTGGGCGGATCGCTTTCAGGCTTTCGAATCGTAACTGTAGAAGGACGCCAGTTCAAGCCCATCTGGTATTGCTTCGGAGGAATACCGAATCAGGTGGATCCCCAGACGCCACCACCGACTCCTTGTCCGCAGTGAGCCGGTCGCAAGAGTTTCAACCGCGCTCGTGATTCAGCATCGGCGGCAGCGTCGTGCGCTAGATTGAAGCGGCGATCGCTTCTCCCACCTCGCGCGTGCTGGCCTTTCCGCCCAGGTCGGGAGTGCGCGGACCCCTGCTTGCCAGTACTGACGAAAATGCCTGCTCGACAGCCTTGGCTGCCTTGGATTCATGCAGATGGTCCAGCATCATTGCGCCGGACCAGATCTGAGCGATTGGATTGGCAATTCCTTTTCCCGCAATGTCTGGAGCGGAGCCGTGGACTGGCTCAAACATCGAAGGATACTCGCGCTCCGGATTCAGATTCGCCGAAGGAGCTATACCGATGGAACCAACTACGGCCGCGCCTAAGTCCGAAAGAATATCTCCGAAGAGATTGGACCCGACCACCACATCGAACCACTCAGGATGGCTCACAAAGTGGGCCGCGAGAATGTCGATGTGATACTGGTCCGTCTTGAAGTCGGGAAATTGCTGCCGAACTTCCGCGAAGCGTTCGTCCCAAAACGGCATAGTAAACACAATACCGTTCGACTTGGTTGCAGACGTCACGTGCCGTTGTCTCGTTTGCGCCAGCTCGAATGCGTAGCGCATCACGCGGTCACAACCCCGCCGGGTAAAAATATTCTCCTGAATCGCCAGTTCGGCCTCCGTATCGCGGAACATTCTGCCGCCCACTTCGGAGTATTCCCCTTCGTTATTTTCGCGAACAATGCAGAAGTCAATCCCGCCCGCGCGATGGTTCTTCAAGGGGCTTTCAATACCTTCCAGCAACCGAACTGGCCGCAGGTTGACGTACTGTTGAAATGCCCTGCGGATCGGAATCAGCAATCCCCACAGCGAAATGTGGTCGGGCACTCCCGGGTACCCCACAGCGCCCAGATAAATGGAATCGAACGCACGCAATTGATCCAGGCCATCCGCCGGCATCATGCGACCCGTTCTGGTGTATGCCTCACAGCCCCAATCAAAATGCGTCCAGGAGAAATCGAGATCGAATTTCCGCCCCACAGCTTCCAGTACGCGCAGCCCCTCGGGAACAACTTCCCGACCGATGCCATCTCCTTCAATCACTGCAATTCTGAATTTTTTCAAGACTCCCCGCCTATCGTTTGAAATAACTTGTCGGATCGAATGTAGTGCATGACGTCGTGGCATCCTCGTTCATATAGCGGCCTTCCAGCTAGAGAACAGAAGGTCCCAATGCCAGGTTTTTGCGTAGCTTGTCTACGTCCAGTTCCTTCTCCCATCGCGCCACCACAATAGTGGCCACCCCATTCCCAATCATATTCACCACAGCGCGCAACATGCTCATAAAGCGATCAATTCCCAGAATCAAAGCCATGCCAGCCACAGGTATCGTCGGCACAACCATCAATGTCCCCACCAACGCAATGAACGCAGCGCCCTGCACCCCGCTTGCTCCTTTGGAGGTAAGGACAGCGACCGCAAAAATCGTCAACTGCTGGCCCAGGGATAGATGCGTATTGGTAGCTTGCGCGACGAACAATGCGGCCAGCGTCATGTACAGGCTGGTGCCATCGGTATTGAAGGTGTACCCGGTCGGCACCACCAGGCCGACAAGAGACTTGGGACAACCAAGCTCCTCCATCTTCTCCATTAGCGTCGGCAACGCCGTTTCAGATGAGCTGGTAGCCAGGACAAGCAGAATTTCTTCCTTGATGTAGGAGAGGAATCTCGTAATCTTGAACCCGGACGCGCGCGCAACCCCTCCCAGGACGATCAGCACAAAGAAAATGCAAGTCACATAGAACGTCACGATCAGCTTGGCCAAAGGTTCCAGCGCACTGATGCCGTACTGGCCGATGGTGAAGGCCATCGCCCCATACGCACCAATCGGCGCGAACCGCATAATGATATTCACTACATTGAATACCACCGTGGTAAGAGCCTCCATGAAATCGACGACAGGCTGGCCACGAGATCCCGCCATCGTCAGCGCGAATCCAAAAAGGATTGCAATCAGAAGGACCTGAAGAATATTTCCCTTGGCAAAGGCATCCACGATGGTATGCGGAATGATGTTCATCAGGAAGTCGCCCGTACTTTGACCCTTCGCCTGGCTCGCATAGGCGGATACAGCGTGACTGTCCAGGCTCGCTGGATTTACGTTGAATCCTTTGCCCGGACGCACCGTATTCCCCACAACCAGACCGATCAGTAACGCTATCGTGGAGACAACTTCAAAGTAGATGAGAGCCTTCCCGCCGACCCGCGCCACTTTCTTCAAGTCCCGCATTCCAGCGATGCCATACACAACCGTGCAGAAAATCACGATGGTGATGATCATCGTAATCAGCCGGATGAATGCGTCGCCCAGAGGCTTCATGGCAACGCCTGTCCTGGGACTCACAAATCCCACGACGATCGCAAAAATGATCCCCAACAGCACCTGGAACCATAGACTTCTGTAGAGCGGAGTCTTATGTTGTTTAGCCGGGACTGGGATGGAGAGTTGCCCGTTCACCGATGGAGGCTCCTGACCGTACTGGATCAAACTTATCTGTGACTGCGTCTTGGACTTAACCCCGTTCGGGTACTGTCAACAAGCTCTACCTTGCTTGGAGCATGCCATTGGATCTTATGCCAATGTACCAGCGCTCCCATGGATCCATTCCCGCGTTTATGGATGATTCCTAAAAATACTGTAATTGAGATTAGTGAACACGCCCTAGTCAGCCCGTTCTGGGCACGCGAAGAATCCAGGACCGATAGCCGCCCCCACGAAGCAAACCTGCCCTGGCACTGTCGGATGATTTCTGACACCAAACACCGACACTCCAACCGTGCAATGATGAATCTGATAGCCATGAATGATGACCCGCTAGATGAAAAGACGATCGAAAGACTACGGCGCGAGGTAGACGAGCACATTATCACCCCCCTATACCCCCACGTCCTCGCCGACACCTGTTCAGGTTTCTCTGGTTTGTCATCATCGCCGCGATCATCGTCCTGACGGTGACGGCGGATCTGATCCAGAAATGGCTCTGGATGCGGCAACTTCACTACCTCTATGTGTTCTGGACGCTTCTGTCCGTTCAATGGGTCATGTTTGGCGTGGCGTTTGTCTGCGCATTCGGCTATCTGTGGATCAATTTCCGAGTCGCCGCTAAAACCATTCGCGCCTTGCACAGAGACAATCGACTTGACCGCGTCGCATTTGTCGATGCCCCGTCAAACCCGAGAAGAATCGACATTGACCTCAACCCCAGGATTCTCGCGCTCGTCGCCGGAGCGGCGGCCGCTCTCGTTTCTCTCTTATTTGCACTGGGTGTCTCTTCGCAATGGGACACCTACCTTCGGTTTCGCTATGGCGGTCACTTCGGATTGTTGGACCCTCTCTTCAGAATTGACATTGGATTCTATCTTTTCCGTCTTCCCTTCTATGAACTGCTCCAGGGAAGTTTTGTCTTCCTGACGATCATTACCCTCGCGCTTGTCCTCATCTCCTATGCAATGTTCGGACTGCTGCGACTCAGCCTGGGCGGCAAGATGATCGTCCGCAACAACATCGGACAGCATGTTTCCGTGCTTCTCTTCACCCTTGCTGCCGCCCTGGGTTGGGGCTTCTATCTGGATCGATACGATCTCGTCTATTCGACATTGGGCGTCGTTCACGGAGCCGGATACACAGCTTCCCACGTGACCATGACCGCGTTATGGACCATGGTGGGTGTATCGGCGGCGGCCGGCGTGCTCCTCGCGATCAATTTCTTCCGCCCACGGTTCAAAGCTGTGATCTTTGGCGCTGCCGTGTACGCGGTGATGTACATCGGCGGAATGATCATGCTGCCTCAGTTATTTCAAAAGTTCGTGGTGCAACCGAGCGAACTGAGCATGGAACTCCCCTACCTGAAAAGCTACATTCAGTTCACCCGCAAGGCCTATGGCCTGGACGCGATCCAGGAAACCTCCTACCCGGCACTCCCGGATCTAACTCCCGACGTAATTGCGAGGAACCAGGACACCATCCAGAACATTCGTCTTTGGGACCCGCGTCCGCTGCTGCAGACTTACCAGCAAACCCAGGCCATCCGGCTGTATTACCAGTTTTATAACGTCGACGTCGACCGTTACCATCTATCCGATGGCTACCATCAGGTGATGCTTTCGACTCGCGAGCTTTCTCAGAAGCTTCCAGAACAGGCGCAAACCTGGGTCAATCAGTATTTGCAGTTTACCCACGGTTATGGTCTGGTCATGAGCTTCGCGTCCCAGACAGTCGGCGGAGGTTTCCCCAAGTACTTGCTGCAGAATATTCCGCCGGAATCCGACTATGACTTAAAGATCACCGAGCCAGGCATCTACTATGGCGAAGCGATGCCTGGATATCGCATCGTCACGACGGGAATCAAAGAGTTCGACTATCCCAAGGGCAATGAGAATGTCTATACCAGTTACAAGGGAGCTGGAGGAATTCCGCTGGACAGCATTTGGAAGAGACTTTTATTCGCCTGGACACAGGAGGACGTGAATATCTTGTTTACCTCCTACCTCCGCCCGCAGAGCAAAATTCAGATATGGAGAAGCGTCCAGGAGCGAGTCTCCAAGATTGCCCCATTCCTGAGCCTCGATCGAGATCCCTACGCTGTGCTGAGTGACGGCAAACTGTATTGGATTCAGGATGCCTACACCACGTCGGATAAATTTCCCTACTCCGACCCGTACTCCGGGGAGGCGGGGGACGACCTGAACTATATCCGCAACTCCGTAAAAATCATTGTGGACATGTATGACGGCACCGTTTCCTTCTACGTCATGGATCCCAAGGATCCAGTCCTGGCTGTTTACCGGCGAGCGTTCCCCGGCGTTTTCAAAGATATCAGCCAGCTATCTCCTGACCTGAAAGCCCATCTGCGCTATCCCGAGGATCTGTTCGCCATCCAGACCCATGAATACAAAACATTCCACATGACCGATCCTCAGGTTTTCTACAACCGCGAAGACCTATGGGATTCGCCGCAGGAAGAGTACAACGGCAATGTACTTGCGATGGATCCGTATTACATCCTGATGAAGCTTCCCGGCAGCAACACGCTCGAGTATCTGCTAATGACTCCCTTCACACCGCAAAACCGGGACAATATGATTGCCTGGGTGGCGGCGCGTTGCGATTTTCCCGAGTACGGGAAGATGATTTTTTACGAGCTTCCCAAGGAAAAGCTGATCTACGGTCCCAACCAGATTGAGGCAATGATCGATCAAAACACAACCATCTCGCAGCAATTGACGCTATGGGACCAGAAAGGATCCCAGGTCATTCGCGGCAAGCTGGTCGTCATCCCCATCGAAAACTCTTTTTTGTACGTAGTGCCGGTGTACCTCAAAGCGGAAGGCACGAACTTCCCCCAACTCAAGCGCATCATCGCGATCACCGCGGACCGTGTCGTCATGGAACCAACACTGGACGAGACCATCGCTGACCTCTTTGGAGCGCAGCAGCCTCAAAAAGCAATGGGAGTATCTGCCGTCAGCGCCCCGCCGCAATCCCGGCCCCAGCCGGAGCTGGATGAGGCGCGAAAGCAACTGGCGGCAGCGCAGAAAGCAGCGCAACAGGGAAATTGGGAAGAGTTCGGCAAGGCGATGCAATCGCTGTCCCAACTGTTAAGTGCTACGAAACCATAATCTCGACGATACAGTCGTGCTCGGGCTCAGCAACTATGAGATTGCTATAAACTTGGAACCACTATGAGCACACCCGTTCAGCAGATACCTGTTCGCCGCATCACCGGTGAAGACACTACCCTCGGCGAGTACAACGGCAAAGTTCTCCTCATCGTCAACGTCGCGTCCAAGTGCGGACTGACGCCTCAGTATGAAGCTCTCGAACGACTGTACCGCAATTATCGCGATCGCGGCCTCGTCATCGCTGGTTTTCCCGCGAACGATTTCAACAGCCAGGAACCCGGCTCCAACGCCGACATCCAGACCTTTTGCAGCACCAACTACGGCGTCGATTTCCCTTTATTTGAAAAGATCACCGTAGTTGGCGAAGCGAAACACCCACTCTACAGCGCTCTGATCGCCGCCCAGCCAAAGGCCATCAGCACCTCAAAAACCCTATTCAGCGACGACCTGAAACGCTATGGAATCCAGCCAAACCCCGAGCCGGAAATCCTCTGGAATTTCGAGAAATTCATCGTAGACCGCAACGGCAAAGTGGCCGCCCGCTTCTCTCCCGACACTACGCCGGATGATCCAACGCTAGTCCAGGCTCTCGAAGCAGAATTAGCCAAATCGCAGCTCTGACGCGGCCTGATCCAGGCTTGCCGTAAATATAGAGTTGGCAGTGGATCTCTTCTACAAGTCGGGAGTGAGGTCAAGGCCCATAAACGAACGCTCTTCCGCTCAATCTCGCGTCGCGTTCCCGTTCGTAAAAGCTTGAAGATCCCGCAGGCAGGTAACCTCTGTGCTTGCCGATTGTAGCTAGGCACCTCCGTCCTCGAAAGATGCGTCTATATCAGGGATGTGCCGCGCCATCCGGGAAGAAATCGCTTGAAGAACCAACTCCTGCATACGCTGGTGGTCTCCCTGTTTCCGCTCGCAATACTGGCCTGCGGAGGAGGTACCGTTGCCAGTCCGGCCAATTCTGTATCCCCCACGATATCCTCAGTTTTAGTGGCCTGCAGTCCGTCCACGATTGCTCCAAACGCAACGTCGCAGTGCAACGCAATGGTACAAGGTACAGGAAGTTATAGTTCCGCGGTTACCTGGTCGGTCAGCTCTGGGAGCATCGCTGCCAACGGGCTCTTCACTGCATCCGCCTCGGCAGGCAACGTGACGGTGACCGCGACCAGTACAGAAGACACAACCAAATCAGGCTCAGCAACTGTGACTGTGACAATGCCGTCAACTCCTCCCTCGATTACTTCGGTTGGAGTGAGTTGCACCCCTTCCGTCATTGCCCCAAACGCAACGTCGCAGTGCAACGTATCGGTGCAGGGTACCGGAAGTTATAGTTCCGCGGTTACCTGGTCGGTCAGCTCTGGGAGCATCGCTGCCAACGGGCTCTTCACTGCACCCGCCTCGGCAGGCAACGTGACGGTGACCGCGACAAGCACAGAAGACGCAACCAAGTCAGGGTCGGCAACTGTGACTGTGACGACGCTGTCAACTCCTCCCTCGATTTCTTCGGTTGGAGTGAGTTGCAATCCTTCCGTCATAGCTCCGAATGCAACGTCGCAGTGCACTGCATCGGTACAGGGTACCGGAAGCTATAGTTCCGCGGTTACCTGGTCAAGTAAGTATCCCCCGGCAGAGCCGGGGGCTTTATTGTGTGAGCCGCTCAAAGCGGCTGGTGCGGGGTCGCTAACGCGGCCCCGGTTTGATTGAGCCACCTTAACGGTGGCAGGTCATTTCCACATG
>JAJYSV010000001.1 GCA_021793405.1 Acidobacteriota bacterium | reverse complement strand
GTGATGCAGCGTGAATCTACCAGAACTCTGGTCCTCAACCCCTCTGGAAAGACAAGCGATGCAGCCGCACCGCCCGGGTTATTTGCGCCTTGACAAAGCCTTCGTCCTTATCGAGGGCCACCCGCCATAGACTGCATGAACGGAAACAGAGTTTTGTACGCTTGGCAGAGGACATTATCATACAGAAGCAGCGCAGTTAGACCAAGCTGCGATTGGAGCCACCTCTGAAGCCATCGTCAGGATCACCGCGCCACTTGGGTGCTTCTAGTTTTGGCTGACCTACGGTGACAAACAAGAAAACGAGCGTCGTAAGCGAGTTCACCAGCCGGAGAGCGTCCGATAGTGTCCAGTCAACAGGCGCTCTTCCATGCAATATCCAATGACGATTGATGAACGTTGGCGGCTGCTGAGTGAAATCGCTGTGAGCGAAGATGCGACTCAGGAACAAGACTCCTGCCTTCCAAAACCTTGCGTCGAGGGTTTTAGCCTCATGCCACTTCGCCTCTTCGAGTACCTTGAATGGAGAGACGTTTTTAGCAGTGGTGAGAGAAGCCTTCACTAATGCACGGGCCAGATAGCCCTCCATGATGGTCAAGGTTGCCGGTATTGCGACACGATGATGACCTGCCCTGATACTCGCAATGATCTCGTCTATCAACGGGTGCCACTGTGAAAGTTCAGGATTCCTTTTGAGCGTCTCGCCGAGTATCTTCAGATTCTCGGCATCATTCTCCATGAAGCCTTCGACGAAATAACGGTCAAGCTCTTCCGGGGACTTGAGGTGAAGAGCGAGAAGCTCTCCTAAGCCAATAAAGTCTGGCGGTGTCCAGCCGCAATCCGCGATATAAAGGAATGACTTCTCATGCTCATCAAAGACGGCTGCCCAGTCAGTTTCGACTAGTTTCTGAATGATTGGAAGCGCTTTCTCCAGAAGTGGCGTGAACACGCGACGCGCTTCGTCCATCGCCAGAACGAATTTCTCTGCAAACTGCGTAAACCGAGCCTCCGCTTCTAGCCGAGCCTCGTTGTTTGGAAACAAAGAAGACACCAGAGCCTCCGCAAGATACTCTCGAAGAGTTCGGGAATCTACTTCGGACGGCCCGGTGGAAGGTGGTTTAATCGCCTGATTCATGCTCATCCTGGATCCTCTGCTGATCTGCAATTTGCTGATGCAGCCGTCTTAGGTTCTTACTTTTCCAATCCCGGTATGATCGATCTTGAAACGCATTTACAGTCCTCATCAACTCCGGGCCATGTCCACTTGCCATCTACAAATAACCCCTTGCTGATTTCATATCGTTTGCCATTGGCTGCGCAATGAGCAGCGTCCCGTTGAACCTCTGCGGCTGACGGATGATTTGGGTCTCTCATACAGGGAGCGTTCGCATACAGCCATTTTGCGTGAGTGATTCCAAGAGAGGTTCGACGCTCTCGTTCGATTACCGCCCCGGCTTTATTGGCTAGAGACCGTCCGATTTCAGCCGCCTTTGATCTGGTCATTCCTTCGATGTGCATGTCCATCATCTCTGTGCAGAACGAATGGAAGTCCCGGCGTCCCACGATGGAGCGCAAGGCAAGCTCGTAAATCTGCTTGACGTGTTTCTTTTCCACCCCGGCAAGCAACTCGACATTTCTTCGCAGGTCTGCTTTGACACTCTTCGTCACCACTGACGGATCAAACTTGATAGTGGGCATAGCTTCCATGGCATAGCGCACAGACGGAGAGTAGTCTTTCTTAACTTCTGTAGGCTTGGTAGATGGCTGCAATAAGCGTCGAAGCCAAGACATATTGTGCTCCCGTGAAGCGATCCATACTCACGAACAAGTCTCAAAGCATGGGCGTAAAGCACGTCAAATTACGGCTTTGGTAGATTTGTTTGTCGATCAGATGCCGGGTGCCCCATCCTAGCGAAGCTAGGGTGGGATGAAACATCAATCGCATCACGAAAACTTCAGCTGCGGTCGGCGCGGCGACCTCCGTTCAGAACGACAATTCAAGCGTTTTTCTCTCTACACAATAGGAGAGCCGCTAAACAATTGAATTCCTGGTTTTATCTCCCGTTTCCCCCGGAGAGCTTCTATCATCCCGGCCGAAGTGGAGAAGACGGCCCCGACCCTATCTCCCCCAGAGGGTACGAGAACGACCCTAGTTTAGGGCTGGCCGCCGTGAGCGGTGGGCGGCAGTATGCCATTGGCGCGCAGATATGCGGCCTCCTGACTATAGTGATCGGCCCAATCGTCGCTGAGTGCGAGGACCGAGGCTGCGGCGGAGACCGTGCGGCCTCCGTAGAAGGGAACCTGCTCGCCAAGCTTGGAATCGTTGAAGTTGTCCAACGCCTGGCTGCAGTAGTCGAAAGAACTTTTCAGCGAGGCGATCAACTGCTCCTTCGGCGACTCCAGGGTCAGATTCGTTTTCGGCGCCTCGGCCGCACCCGTCAGCCAATGGCAGGCACCCCGATTAGAGTTGCTGATGTGCAGCACGATTCCGCCAAACGTCCGCGACCCGGCGGTGGGTTTGAAGTTATATTTCTCGGCGGGCATTTTTTCCGCGGCCGCTACCATGTTGCGCGAGGAGCGCTCCAGCGAAGACTTCAAGGCCGTGGTGACCGGGTTGGACGACTGCGCGTGCCCAACGACGGGCAGCAAGACCATTGCCATTGCAATAGCGGCAGTAGACGGGATGGCACACTTGAGCACTTTCATCCGTGACTCCTTGCTTCGAAATTGGCGGCTCGTGCAATTCTCCTGAAGGTGCATGGCGCGGGAAAAAAGCTTCACGCAGCCTTTCCTGAACAAAAGCTGCACGAGACGATCTTCGATACTCTACAGCATCAGGAGAAATGCTTTAAATCGGGCTACAGCCTACTTCTCACGTTAGCAGAAATCGCTGGTCGTCCGCGCGAGATTTAAGACAGGCTCGTTGCACCGGTTGGAATCGGCGTGCCCCACGGTTTCCTCCGTTCTCTGGGTTCAGTGGAAGAAGAGTCCCCTCATCCCGCCCTCGCCCCCCTCCCCATTGCCTACCGGAACCCGGCCCGCAGATCCTTTCTTCGCGCTCTAACTCCGAGCCGCTACACAATGGCGTTCCTGGTTTTGTCTCCCGTTTCCTGCCGAAGAGCCTCCAGCCGCGCGGCAAGCTGCCTCTGAATGTCGGCGTGGGCGGGGTTGCCATATAGATTGTTCACTTCGCCCGCGTCTTTCTCGAGATCGTAGAGTTCATATTCCTGCGGGTCGAGATAGTAGTGGATGTATTTGTAGCGTGTTGTGCGGACCCCACGGTTCGGACGCACCTGTTCCGCGCCGGGGTATTCGAAGTATTCATAGAGCCAGTCCTTGCGCCATGCGGTCTCCTTCTTTTGCGCGAGTTTCACCAGGCTCTTGCCCTGCATCGCCTCCGGTACGGGAACATCTGCCAGTTCGAGCAGAGTCGGAGCAAAGTCGAGATTCAGGATCATCTCATCCACCTTGGTTCCGGCTTGAAATCTCTTCGGATAACGTATCATCGTCGGCGTGCGAAGCGAGGGTTCATGCATGAAGCGCTTATCGAAACAGCGCCATTCGCCTAGGAAATATCCATGATCGGAACTCTGCAGCACGACGGTATCGTCGAGCTGATTCGAGGATTCCAGGTAACTCATCACGCGGCCGATGTTGTCGTCCACCGACGTAAGCCCGGCATAGTAGTCCTTCACCAGTTCTTCCAGCGAACGCGCGCAGTCTCCCGTCTGAATTGTTCCAATTTTGTTCTGCGCATCGGCAAATGCCCTGGGCTTGCCTGGATACCCCTTCTTGTCGTCGTCAAAAGTTGCGGGTTTCGGAATCGGCACGCCGTTATACATGTCCAGGTAACGGCGCGGACGAAAGAATGGCGCATGTGGCGTCTGATGCCATAGCAACAGGCAAAACGGACGATCCCGCTCTTCCTTTAGCCAGTCCAGGGCGCGATCCGTAAAGAAATCATCCGCATATTCACCGGTCCAGTCCAGCGCCGGATTATCGGGGAAATCGTTCCGGAAGACCCCTCGGTTGGTCTTCTCTTCCCCCATTGCTCCCTTGCGCCCCTCATAGAATCGCGGTGCATAATAGTTTGTCGCCGGGGCATTGAACGCACAATAGTAATCCCAATAGCGTTCGCGCACCCCATTCGGCGAGTGCGCTTTTCCGACCATCGCCACGTCGTATCCCGCTTCATGCAGCAGGTCCGTAAAGATGGGGATGTCCGCCGGCAGTGGGCTTGCGGTTTTGTTGTCATAGGCTCCCGAAGTATGGGAATAAAGCCCCGTCAGCGTGACGGCGCGGGCCGGAGCGCACAACGCATTCGTACAGAATGAATTGTTGAAAAACACTCCCTCGCGGGCAATGCGATCCATGTTCGGGGTCTTCACCAGGGTATTTCCCGTGAAGCTCAACGCATCCGCCCGCTGCCCTTCCGTGTAAAAGAAAACGATGTTCGGTCTCTTCTGTGTTCTCTCTTGAGCCAATGCTGGATGCAGTACGGAGCTGGCGACAGTTGCCCCGGCAACCGCCGCGCTCCCTTTTAAGAACGTCCGCCGCGAAGCGTCATCGATCCCACTTCCGCTTTCATGTCCATCTATCATCGTCATTCTCCCCAACCGAATTGTAACCGCAACTTTCCATGAAGTCCGCATCCACGCCGCTGAACAGCGAGTGCTTGGGAATGTCCTGCCACCGTCCGCATTATATTGGCTGTCAATTCTGTGGTCTGTGCATGGGCTCTCCCCATTGCCCACCATGGAACCAACCCGCAGATTCTTTCTTTTCCCCTCCGCGCTGGAGTCGCGCCAGCGATTACTATAGCCTCAGAAAAGCGCTCGTATAACCTACGTCCAGCAATCCAGGCAGCGCGGAGGTCATTTGCTCTACTGGCTTCTCTATCAGAAGTTATTCGTCTACATCCATGCATTCCGCGTCTTCCGCTACCTTACGATCCGCACTGCGTTTGCTACTCTCACCGCGCTGCTCATCGGCCTGTTGATCGGTCCTGTCCTGATTCACCGGTTGCGCGAATTTCAAATCGGCCAGTTCATTCGCGAGGACGGCCCCAAAAATCACCAGAAGAAAGCAGGAACCCCGACCATGGGCGGCCTGCTCATCTGCGTCGCTATTCTGGTTCCCACGCTGCTGTGGAGCGATCTGTCGAATCCCCTGGTCTGGCTGGCCGTCCTCGCGCTGGTGGGTTTTGGCGGCATTGGATTTGCCGACGATTACCTCAAGGTGATCCACAAGCGAAACCTCGGGCTGACAGCCCGCGTCAAGTTCGCCGCCCAGATCGTCATTGCGGCATTGATTGCCGTCTTTCTCCTCTTGCTGCGCCGCAAGGGAGAATACTCCACCCGCCTGATGGTGCCCTTCTTCAAGCGCTTTCGTCCCGATCTGGTACTCCACTCCATTCGCCATGTGCCGCATCTCGGTCCGCTGGCATTTATTCTGTTTGTCCTGTTTACCGTCATCGTGCTGGTCGGCTCCAGCAACGCCGTCAACCTCACGGACGGGCTCGATGGCCTCGCCATCGGCTGCGCCATCATTGCAGCCAGCGCGCTGGCCGTCCTGACCTACATCAGCGGCAACGTGGTCTTCGCCGACTACCTGGGACTCCAGCGCATGCCCATGGTTTCAGAATTGACCATCTTCTGCGGGTCGATGGTCGGCGCCAGCATCGGCTTCCTCTGGTATAACGCCCATCCGGCGGAAGTCTTCATGGGCGATGTGGGATCGCTCGCCCTCGGCGGCGCCATCGGCACCGTGGCCGTCATCATCAAGCAGGAACTGCTGCTGCCGTTCATAGGTGGAGTGTTCGTTCTGGAAGCGCTCAGCGTCATGCTGCAGGTGGGAAGTTATAAACTGCGGAAAAAGCGCATCTTCAAAATGGCTCCCATTCATCATCATTTTGAACTGATGGGATGGTCGGAGTCGAAAGTCATTGTCCGCTTCTGGATCGTCGCCCTGGTATTTGCCCTGTTTGCTCTGACGACATTGAAATTGCGCTGACGCAGCGGAAAGAATGCGGGTGCCACAGGTTCGCGAAACCGGGGTGGAAAGCCAAGGAAGCTTTGGTTAAGTCTGTTTTGTAACAGGGCACGGCTTCAGCCGTGCCGTAAATGATAAAAAATCCGTAGGGCTTTAGCCCCTGACGGACTTTCTATCGACTGAATCGGAGAATCCTTACCTTGGGATGTAGAGCGAGGATAAAATTCAGCGCCACATCTGTGTGCCCCAGTTTATGTGGGAAACGAACCGCCGAAACATGGGACAATCGAATCGCGGCGGAGATTGAGTCGATGATGGAATTGAAGCACAAGAAAATTCTGGTGGTCGGGCTGGGGAAATCGGGCCTGGCCTCCGCCATGTTCCTTCGGGAACAGGGTGCGCAGGTCACCGTCTCCGATTTGCGCAGCGTCGAGGCTCTGGCCAACGAATTGCCCGCGCTGCTCGATGTGGGAGTTATGGTGGAAGCCGGCGGCCATGGCCTGCTCACCTTTCGCCGTCAGGACTGGATCGTCGTCAGCCCGGGCGTTCCCCTCGATACTCCCGAGCTGGCGCAGGCGCGCGGATTTGGCACGCCGGTCATCGGCGAACTGGAACTCGCGGCCCGTTTCCTGCGCGGCAATATTCTCGCCATCACTGGATCGAACGGCAAAACCACAACAACCGCTCTCTGCGGCGAAATCTTCCGCGCCGGCGGCCAGCCAACTCAGATCGGCGGCAACATCGGCCTGCCTGTCATTTCGCTCGTTCCGCAAAGTGTCGACAACGGCTGGAGCGTGCTCGAAATCTCCAGCTTTCAGTTGGAGACCATCGTCGAATTTCACCCCAACATCGCCGTCATGCTGAACATCACGCCGGACCATCTGGATCGTCACGGCAGTATGAAAAATTATGTCGCCATCAAAGAGCGCATCTTCGCCAATCAGACCGCCAAAGACTTTCTGGTGTTGAATGCGGAAAATGCGGAGACGCAACAGATGGCGGCGCGCGCCAAATCCCAGGTCTTCTGGTTCAGCGCACGGCGTCCCGTACGGCAGGGAAGTTTCGTGTATCAGGATGCCGTTGTCTGGCGCGCCACCGAACAGTCCTCAGCCGAGCCGATCCTGCCTGTGAGCGAAATTCCGCTCAAGGGCGAACACAATGTCGAAAATGTTCTGGCTGCCGTGTGCGCCGCAAAGTTGGCGGGAATTTCCAATGATGTCATCCGCAAAGCCGTTGCCGCGTTCCGTGCCGTCGAACATCGTCTTGAGTTTGTCGCTCGCATCCGCGGGGTGGAGTATTACAACGATTCCAAGGCCACCAATGTCGATGCGACCATGAAGGCCATTGCCGCTTTTCCCGGCGGAATTCACCTCATCCTCGGCGGCAAAGACAAGAATTCGGACTACACCTTGCTCGAGCCGCTGCTGAGGGAACGAGTTCGCGTGGTCTATACCATCGGTGCGGCGGCGGAAAAGATTGAGCGGCAGATTGGCGGCGCGGTCCGCATCGTTTCCTGCCAGACTCTGGAACGCGCCGTCGACCAGGCTGCCGCCCAGGCGAAGTCCGGAGAAATCGTCCTCTTGGCCCCCGCCTGCTCCAGTTTCGACCAGTTTCAGAATTACGAACATCGCGGCCAGTGCTTTAAACAATATGTGCTCGCGCGGCAAGGTGTGGAAGCATGGCAAAACGTGTCGGCATAGATAAGTGGCTGTTCATCATCACGTTGCTGCTCGTTCTCTTTGGTCTGGTCATGGTTTTTTCCGCCTCCGCAGTCATGGCCAAGGAGCGCTACGGCTCTCCTTACACCTTTGTCCTCAAGCAGTCGGGCTGGGCGCTGCTCGGCCTGTTCGTCATGGTTGTCCTCACCCGCGTCAACTATCGACGCTACAACAGCCCCTCCTTCATCTTTCCCTGCGTCGCCGTGACCACGTTATTGCTGCTGGCTACCTTTCTCATGCGCGACTCGCACAATACCCACCGCTGGATTCGTTTCGGCCCTTTGAGTTTTCAACCTTCCGAAATCGCCAAGCCCGCTCTGGTGTTGTTCCTTGCGTGGTTCCTGCAAAATCGCGTCGACCAGTTGGATGACTGGCGGCGCGCGCTGCTTCCCGCGGCCTTGCCCAGCCTTGTTTTCATCGCGCTCATTTTGAAAGAGCCCGACCTCGGCACCGCCCTGGTTTGCGCCATCGTCACCGCTCTAATGCTCTATCTCGCCGGAGCGCGCGTGCGATATCTTTTTCTCGCGCTGCTCGCAGCCTCCCCCGTGCTGTACTACATGCTCTTTCACGTGGCCTGGCGTCGCGCCCGCATGATTGCGTTTCTCGATCCGGAGAAAGACCCGCGCGGTACCGGCTTCCATATTCTGCAATCGCTCATTGCCGTCGGCGCCGGCGGCATCCATGGAGTCGGTTTGATGGAAGGACGGCAAAAGCTGTTCTACCTTCCCGAGCCCCAGACCGATTTCATCTTCGCCAACGTCGCCGAAGAGTTGGGATTGATTGGAACCATCTTTGTCGTCGCCCTGTTTCTCATGCTGGCCTATCGCGGTTTGCGCGCCGCTTTGCTCTCGACCGATCCGTTCGCGCGCTTCCTCGCATTTGGCATCACCGCGACCATCATCATCCAGGCATTTTTCAACATCAGCGTCGTGCTGGCGCTGGTCCCTACCAAAGGCATTACGTTGCCTTTCATCTCCGACGGAGGCACGTCCCTGTTTTTTACCCTGCTCAGCATGGGCGTCCTCTTGAACATTACTCGGGAGATTGACTGACACGCATGGGTAACGGACGTTTGCGAGTATGGATTGCTGGGGGCGGCAGCGGCGGTCATGTAATTCCGGCATTGGCCGTCGCGCGAGAGTTAGTCGAGAGCTACTCTGCGCACGTCCGCTTCGTCGGCTCCGCGCGCGGCATGGAAACCCGCCTGGTCCCGGCCGCGGGCTTTTCTTTGGACTTGATTCAGGTTGGCCAGCTCAATCAAGTGAGTCTGGCGACCAGGGTGAAAACCGCCGGAAGGCTGCCGTTAGGAGTGCTTCAATGCGTCCGGCTACTGCGTAAATTTCGCCCGCATGTCGTGTTCGGCGTCGGCGGCTATGCCTCGGGCCCGGCGATGCTGGCGGCCATCCTCACCCGAACCCCGCGGGTTGCGTTCGAACCCAATGCCGTTCCCGGCATGGTCAATCGCTGGATCGGTCGATGGGTGCAGGCAGCCGCGGTCAACTTTCCTGACACCCTGCGTTACTTTCACAACGGCCACATCACGGGAATTCCGGTGCGACCGGAATTCTTCTCGCTCCCGCCTCGCCCCACCGATGCGCCTCCGCAATTGCTCGTCTTCGGCGGCAGCCAGGGAGCGCGCGTGCTCAACCGCATGGTGCCGCAGATCGCAGCCGATTTGTTTGAAGCAGTCCCCGGACTCACGATCCTGCATCAGAGCGGCGCGCGCCACCTGGAAGGGACTCACCAGGCATATTTGCAATCAACCGAACTGCGCGGAAAATGGGCGGCCTCCTGGACCGTGGAACCCTTCCTGGATGACATGCCGGCCTGCTTTGGCGCAGCCAGCCTGGTGCTCTGCCGTAGCGGAGCCAGCACAGTCGCCGAACTGGCCGCCGCCCAAAAACCTGCGCTGCTCATCCCGTTCCCGCAAGCCGCCGACGATCACCAGCGCCGCAATGCCGAAGTGTTCGTCCAGGCTGGCGCCGCCGCGATGCTGGTCGAATCCGAGCTGACACCGGAGCGCTTCCTCGCGGAACTGATTCGTCTGCTGACAGACCCCGCAGCCCTGGCCGAGATGGGCCAGCGCGCTCGCAGCCTGGCCCACGCGGACGCAGCCGCGGCCATTGCCGCGCTGCTCGCGCATTTCCACTCATAGTGGAATCTCTCGGTGCCCATCCTGGCGCAGCTAGGCCGGATTTACAGATACTCTAATCAAAATGGAAGGAGTCATTCTGAGCGCAGCGAAGAATCCAGAGGGCGATTGCAGTGTTTACGATGCGGGTCTCGCCGCGATTTTTCGCCACGAATGACCATGCAAACTGTAAATCTGCAGCTAGGGCGGGAAAGAACGATTCCCCCATCACAGCAGCAGTGAAAATTCTTTAAAACAGCGGCAGCCTGCATGAATGCAGGCTGCCGCTGTTTTCCCATCTTTTAGTTGGTTGCTCGATCAGCGCCGTCCGCCGCCACCTCCATGGAATCCGCCGCCACCGCCAAATCCGCCACCTCCATGGAATCCGCCGCCACCGCCGAATCCGCCACCTCCATGGAAGCCGCCGCCGCCGAAGCCACCGCCGCCCCCGTGGAATCCGCCGCCGCTGCGAGCCCCGCCGCTGAACCCACCTCCGCCATAGCTGCGAGCACCACCGCTGAATCCGCCCCCACCGTAGCTGCGAGCGCCGCCGCTAAATCCGCCTCCACCATAACTGCGAGCGCCGCTGCTGAATCCGCCGCGCGAGCCGGAGCTGTTGCCGTAGCTTCGCTGTCCGGCGAAGGAACTGCCACCATAGCTGCCGCCGCGGGGCAGGTTGTAGGCGCGGGTTGGCGACCCGCTTACGCCACCGCTGCGCCGCGCCATGGAATTTCCATAGCCGCGGTTCCCGGCACCGCTGAAACCACCCCGGTTGGCGCCCTGCACCCCGCCGCCGCGGACAGACCCATAGCTGCTGGCGCGGGCGAGACTCTCATTCATCGCTCCACGACCAGCCATCCCGCCGCGACCCGCCATCCCGCCGCGACCCGCCGCTCCCCGCGCATTTCCCGCGGAATTGAACTGGTGCCCATTCCATCCACCGGGACCCCGCGTGCCGTTGTACGTGTGGTAGCTTGCGTTCCGGATGTTGTTCGCATACCGGTTGTTGTAGTAACGGCCGCCGTCCCAGCGGCCGCCATAAAATCCACGGCCCCAATATCCACAGCCGTAGAAAATGCCGCCGTAGAAGCCGACGCTAACACCCCAATAGCCGGGATACCATCCATAAAGGCCGCCACCCCAGCCCCAGTACCCCGGAGTCCACAACGCTCCGACATACGGAGGATAGGCCCACACGCCCGGCACCCAGTCCCAGCCGTCATCCCAGCCCCAGTATCCCGGAGTCCATACATATCCATCCCCTGGCATGGGCGGCTGGTCATACGCGTCCACTGGAAATGGAGGCGGAGCCGAATCTACCTGTTGCACAGCGGCCCGGCCGGGATCTTCACTCCCGGTATATACGTCCGGCTGCTGCGACGGAGCAGCCTGTCCATTGTCATACTGGCCATTATCTTGTTGTCCGTTGTCGGGCGGCGGAGGAGGCGGCGTCCCGTTGTACTGGCCGTTCCCTTGACCTTGCGACTGCGCTCCCGAGCCGTTGTTATCGCTCGGGCCTTGGACGTACGGCTGATCGCCGTCCTGCGGTTGTACCGTACCTTGGCCAGCGTTCGGCTGCTGACAACTCGGGCAACCCCATTGTGGGCTGTTGGGGTCCTGCGGCGGCGTAACCGTGCCATCGTTCTGTTGCGCAATCGCAGGGGCAATAAGCCCCCCGGCAAGGAATGCACCTGCCAATACTGGTACACAAAGGGAACGAAGGGTACGCATACCGTATCTCCCGACCTCGACTCCCTGCTATCCACCAAATTCTGTGGCTTCAGGAGTGAAAAAGTCTCGGAGAGTTGCTGAGCGGCCGCCTTCTGGCTTGGTCCAGCCCCTCTCATCTCAATGTAACGCTTTTTCAGCCGGAAAGTTGTGGTGATCCCGCCACATTTTCCTGCCTGGATTCGCTTCTTGCAGCACCAGAATCCTCCCACCCATTCGATGCTCACCCAGCCGCCCGGATTCCGATCTCCAGACCCAGCCATCCGACCACGGATTTTCCAAACCGCCGTCGCTGCTACAGTAGAGCTTAGGTTCTCGTCCAGGATGTTCATCCGCACCCAGCACGTACATTTCATAGGGATTGGCGGCATTGGCATGAGCGGAATCGCCGAGATTCTCCTCAATCTCGGCCATTGCGTCTCCGGTTCCGACCTGAAACGCTCCCCCATCACCGACCGGCTGCTCAGCCTGGGAGCCACCATTTTCGAGGGCCACGCCGCAGTCAACATCGCCGGAGCCGATGTCGTCGTGACCACCTCCGCCCTCAGCTCTCGCAACCCGGAAGTTCTCGCTGCGCATGAGCAATCCATCCCCGTAATTCAGCGCGCCGAAATGCTGGCGGAGTTGATGCGCCTCAAGTATGGCGTGGCCGTCGCCGGCATGCATGGCAAAACCACCACCACTTCCATGATCGCCGCCGTGCTCGCTGCTGGAGGCTTGGACCCCACCGTCGTCGTCGGCGGACGCGTCGAGACGATGGGATCGGGCGCTCGCCTCGGCAGCTCCCAATATCTCGTCGCCGAGGCGGATGAAAGCGATCGCTCCTTTCTCAAGTTGTCGCCCATCCTCGCCGTCGTCACCAACATCGATCGCGAGCACATGGACTGCTATCGCGACATGGAAGATGTGGAGCGTGCCTTCCTTGACTTTATGGACCGCGTGCCGTTCTACGGCGCGACCACTGCCTGCATCGACGATCCCAGACTCGCCGCCCTGCTGCCCCGCGTGCGCCACTCCGTGTTGACCTACGGCATGGCCGCGCAAGCCGCCTTCCGCCTGGAAGTTCTCCCATCCAACAGCGGCCATCAGTCGCAATTCCTGGTCCATCGCAAAGGCGATGCGCTCGGTCCCTTCACCCTTTCGGTGCCCGGCCTCCATAACCTCAGAAACGCCACCGCCGCCGTTGCCGTCGGTGTGCAGCTCGGTGTGCCCGTCGACAGAATCGCCGCCGGGCTGGCAGACTTCGCCGGCGTTGAGCGTCGCTTCCAGCGCAAAGGCGAGGTGCGCGGTGTCACCGTCGTGGATGACTACGGCCATCACCCGACGGAAATCCGCGCCACTCTGGAAGCGGCCCGCCAATGCGGCTTCTCTCGCATTCTCGTCCTCTTCCAGCCGCATCGCTATACCCGCACCCGCGATCTTCTCGATGAGTTTCGCCATTGCTTTCAGGCCGCCGACGTGGTCCGCGTCCTCGATATCTACGCCGCCAGCGAAACTCCCATTCCCGGCGTCGATGCCCTTGCTCTGGTGGAAGCCATCGACGGCGCCGACGTCCGCTACGCATCTTCGTTTGAGGAAGCAGTTGCGCAACTCGCGGCCCTCGCCCAGTCCGGAGATCTCGTCCTCACCATGGGCGCAGGCAACGTGCATCAGGCAGCCGCCCTGGTGCTCGCCGCTCTCGCGGCAACCAGCGCAGCTCCGGCGTAACCGCAAATCCCTACAAAATCCGGAAAAAACCGGAAGAAACCCAAAAATATTGTCGCGGAAAATCAGTGGCGGGTTATAGTCGAATTGGCGACTCTCACGACCAGCTACGGCCGTGGCAAAAAACACAGCAAGCGATGGACGGACCGGGCTGCTCGAATCTGAGGAGACCAAGCAGTTCCTTCGCTCAAAAATCCACGCGGAGACAGCAGATATTCCTCAACCCGTAATCGAAGAACCCGCCAGCCAGGATGCAGATAAGCCGTTTCTGCGCTCTCAGCGGCGTGTCCCGGTACGTCGGCGCGGAGGATCGCGCTTCGCTTCCCGGTTCGGTTGGAACTCGCGCTGGATTCGTGTGCTGGCCGCCCTCGTTGTTGTCGTGGCTCTGGGTGCGGTCGCCGCGCTCGGTCTGGCCGTCAGGTCCCTCCTGCTCCACAACCGTCATTTCATCCTGCAATCGACGGAAACCATTCAGGTCGGCGGCAATCGCGTGGTGACCGACTCCCAGGCGCTCGCCGTCTTCGCTGCCGATGTTGGCCGCAGCATTTTTCGCGTGCCTCTGGCGATACGTCAGGCGCAGTTGGAACAGATTAAGTGGGTGCGCCGGGCGACCGTGATGCGCCTGTGGCCCAATCAACTGCGCGTCGTGGTGGTCGAACGCACGCCGGTGGCCTTCGTCCGCGACGGCAACACGGTGCGCCTGGTCGATGATGACGGCGTCCTGCTCGATCTGCCCGCTGCGGTCGCGCAGCATTATTCCTTTCCTGTGTTAGATGGCATTTCCGCCGCCGATCCGCTGTCGATCCGCGCCGCGCGTATCCGCATGTACCGCCAATTTGTCCGCGCGCTCGACGCCCAAGGCGGCCGCATCTCGGCAACTCTCAGCGAAGTCGATCTGTCCGATCCGGAGGACATTCGCGCCATCTTTCTCGGCGGCGCACAGCAGCCCCTGGTGCATTTTGGCGATGCCGACTTTCTCGCCCGGTATCAGGCATATCAGGCGCATCTCGAGGAATGGCTGCAGCAATATCCCCAATTACGGTCCGTCGATATGCGCTATGGAAGACAGGTCGTGCTGGACACTGGCGCGAAGGGAACCGGAACCGCCGCGTCGGCCGCCAACAGCGTCACCGACGCGACCCAGCCCGGCCAGGCCGACCAACAGGGAACGGACGCTAGCGAAACTTTACCACCGCCTGTGAGTCCGGCGAAGCCTGCACAGAAAACAAACGCAAGTAAGCCAACCCCGACGACACACCATCGCGCACCGGCGCATCCGCGAGCATCCCGACATGCTCCGAAGCGCGGCCACAGGGTACGCCATCCGATCATGCACGTGGTGTCGGGTATGTAGTTGCTGGATGAAGATGGTTGGCATCAGAGCCGCGGAAGGGGAGTGAAATGCCAGAACGAGAACAGAAACACATCGCGGTACTCGACGCGGGCAGCGCTAACGTGCGCGTGCTTTGCGGCGAAATCTCCGATGGCGCGATCCGCTATCGCGGTCACAGCGTAGCCCACGCGCGCGGCATGCGCCGCAGCATCATCGCGGACCTCGGGCCGGCCACTGAGTCGTTTGACGGCGCATTTCAGGCCGTTGAGGAAGCCGCGGACACTCAGGTCGCCAGCGCCACGGTCGGCATCGGCGGTTCCCGTGTGCGCGGCGTGACCAGCCGCGGCGGTATCCTGCTCGGCAGCCGCATGAGAGAGATTACCCGCGATGACGTTCGCGCCGCTGTTGAGCGCGCCCGGGAAGTGCATCTGCCGCCGGAATATCGCGTGCTGCATCTGTTGCCGCAGGATTTCCTGGTGGATGAACAGGATGGCATCCTCGATCCGGTGGGCATGGTTGGCAGCACGCTGGAAGTGAATCTCCATATCGTCATGGCGCCTGCCAGCACCATGCAAAACGTGGTCACCTGCGCCAACAAGGCGGGCATCGAAGTTTCCGACACCATCTTTGAGGCGATTGCCGCCGCCGAAGCTGTCCTCACCTCTGACGAGCGGGAACTCGGCGTCTGCGTGCTCGACATCGGCGCCGCCTCCACGGAAGTGGCCGTGTTGTTCGAAGGTGCCGTCGTGCATACGGATTCCTTGCCCATCGGCGGCGCGCATTTCACCAACGATCTGGCGGTCGTGTTGCGCGTGCCTCTGCCGGAGGCCGAACGGCTGAAGCTGCAATATGGCCACACCATCGTCACTGCCATTCCGCAGTTGAATGAAATTATGGTTCAGGCTCCGGACGCCGGCGTTGGCCAGTATCGCCAGGTGCCGCAACGGCATGTGTGCGAAATTCTTGAGCCGCGCGCGCGCGAGCTGTTCCAGATGCTGCGCAACAGTCTGCGCCAGGGCGGTGTGCTGGAAGCGATGGGTTCCGGCTGCGTCCTGACCGGCGGCGGAGCGAAATTGCCCGGCATGGCCGAGCACGCCGAAAATATGTTGCGTACTTCAGCACGCATCGGCCTTCCCGTTCCTCTCTCCCGCATGCCCGACGATTTGATTGATCCGGAATATTCAACTCTGATCGGCTTGTTGCTCTATACCCATCGCGTCCGCGAGCAGCGCGCCGCGGAGGATGTGGGGATGGGAGCGAAATTGCGCGCGATTTTTGCGGGCAGTATTTAGAATCGAGCGGCTTGCGCGGATGTGAGGCGACAGCGAAACTAGCAGCAAAGGCGGAGAAATTGGAGCTTCTTTACGGAGTACGAGATGCGGATGGGTGGCCCAATTCAATTCAAGCCTCCGGGGTGGAAGCCCTCTTTTGGCTGGAGTGGGATGGAAAGATTTGTCATTCCGACCGGACCCTTCGGTGCAGTCCAAGGGGAAGTGGAGGAACCTGCGGTTTCTTCGGCTTGCAGCGGAACTCGCCCTGGCAAGCTGAAGTTTGCTGTAACGAACTTCCGACTCATCGCACTAAGGAAGCTCCGATTGAGCCAGTTTTGTACAGAGCGTTTTTGTATAGCCTGTTTTGTAGAGCCTGTTCTGTTTTGTACAACCTGTTTTGTACAGCCTGTTTTGTATCAGGGCACGGCTTCAGCCGTGCCGTACATGGCTGAAAATCTGTAGGGGCTTTAGCCCCTGAGGGACTTTCGATCGACTGAATCAGAGCTTCCCTGGGGTGGGATTGTTAGGACGCTGGCATTGCAGCAACAGGAAAGTTAGTTTGGCAATCGGGAAATCAACGGCAGCGCAACACACGAATTGAGGGATTCGTACACATGAGCGATATCAAACTGTATGAGCATGGGCAGATGGCAACTGACGATAGCCTGAGGATTCAGTATCAGGATGAGGTCCCGCGGGGCGCGAAAATCAAAGTGATCGGCGTCGGGGGCGGCGGCGGCAACGCCGTGAATCGCATGATTGAAGCCCATGTCGAGGGGGTCGAGTTTATTGTCGCCAACACCGACGCCCAGGCATTGCGCTCGTCGAAGGCTCCGGTCAAGCTGCAGCTGGGGATGAAGCTCACCGCCGGGCTGGGCGCGGGCGCCAACCCCGATGTCGGCCGCCGCGCCGCCATTGAAGATTCAGAAAAGATCATCGAAGCCCTCGAAGGCGCCGATATGGTCTTTGTTACCGCCGGTCTCGGCGGAGGCACCGGCACCGGCGCCGCTCCCGTCATCGCGTCGCTCGCCAGCGAGATGGGCGCTCTGACCGTAGCGGTCGTCACGCGGCCCTTTGCGTTTGAAGGCAAGCGCCGCCTCCTGCAGGCCGACCATGGTGTGGCGGAGTTGCTGGAAGGCGTCGATACCATGATCGTCATTCCGAACGAGCGCCTGCTGAACGTCGCCAAGGATGCCGGTTTCTTCGAATCCTTCCGCATTGCCGACGATGTGCTGCGCCAGGGAGTTCAAGGAATTTCCGACATCATCACCATCCCCGGAATCATCAACCGCGACTTTTCCGACGTCAAGACAACCATGTCCGGCATGGGCTATGCCGTCATGGGAACCGCCATGCGCAGCGGTCCCGATCGCGCCAAGGAAGCCGCCCATGCCGCCATGTCTTCGCCGCTGCTGGAAGAAGGAGCCATTGATGGCGCGCGCGGAATCCTCATCAACATCAGCGGCTCCAGTTCCCTGAAATTAAGCGAAGTCAACGAGGCTTCCACCATCATTCAAAGCTCCGCGCATGAAGACGCCAACATCATCTTCGGTGCGGTGCTCGATGAGTCGCTCGGCGACGAGATCAAAATTACCGTGATCGCCACCGGTTTCCGGCCCGATCTGCCGTCGCGCGGCGCGCACCTTGCCCATCCGCTCGATGTGTCCTCCTCTGCCCGCAACGCGGAGCCGCCTCTCGAGCGTTCGGCAAGTCCGTTCAGCAACCGTCCTGTCGCCTCGCCTCGGTTTGCCAGTGAAATCGCCGAAGAGGAACTGCTCCGCACTGCTTCCTCTGCACGTCATGGCGCCGCAACTTCGCATCCTACTAAGCAGGTAGAAGCCAGTGCGCCGCCGCCAGCGCGCGAAGAAGCCCCGCCTACGTCCACCGTGCGGCCAGCCAACGGCGCGGCGAGTCCGCAGCCGGCACCGGCTCACGCCGCGAAGACATCGGACATCCGAGCCGCCGAAATCCGCGCGTCCGAAGCGGAGGATCAGCAACTCGACGTACCGGCGTACCTGCGTCGCAACGATTTGTCCTAAGCAGTACGGAATTTGCGCCGATTGACTCCATCAACGGAGAAATTTGCATGGCTGGACAGAGCGATCGAGAAACTCGAATGAATCGCCGGAGAAGTTGCTCCCCGACCTTTTCCCGAGTCGCAGATCGCTCTACACTACAGATAGAAGGGAACTTCGAAACGCTGCTTCAGGTGCCGTCCGGTGCATGTATCAGCGGGATACTCCCGAAAATGATATTGCCCATGTCGGGCGAATCCTGCGATGATGCAGTCTCAGCCTCAGTTTGAAGGTGTAGTCCCATGAAATTCCAGTTAGCCCTTCCCCGGCTTCTTTTGCTGTCCATGCTCACTCTGCCTTGGGCTCTCTGGACGTCACCTGTCACCCTGGCCGCAAATATCACGACGACCAGGGTGACCGTCCACAAGCATTCCACCAAATTGCGCGGGACGCACACCGTCCACCATAAGATGGCTGCCGTGAGCCACGCTCAACGCTCTTTGCGGCGAGCTCGCACCGTCTCCTATTCGCATCGCCACCGGTATCGCAGGCGCCGGTACTACGAACGCTTCACCGCCAGTTCCTACGCGCAGGACCAGACCGCCGGAGATATCACCGCCGGCGAAGACCCTGTAGTCCGTCAGGCGGCGATTTCCGCGCTCGGCGACATGAACGGCACCGTCGTCGTCATCAATCCCGACAATGGCCGCATTCTGGCCATGGTCAATCAGCACCTGGCGCTGTCCAGTGGCGCGGAGCCTTGCTCGACCATCAAATTGTCCGTCGCTCTGGCCGCGCTCGAAGAGGGCATCATCACTCAGGACACCCCAGTCAACCTCGGCGGCCGCTACCATATGACGCTGACCGACGCCCTGGCGCACTCCAACAATCTTTACTTTGAGACCGTCGGCCGTCGCCTCGGTTTCGATCGCGTCAAGTATTACGCCAACATGTTCGGCCTGGGAGAACTCGCCGGATACAACATCCCCGGCGAGCAGCTCGGTGTGTATCCCGATCACGTTCTTTCTGAAAAACTGGGCGGTGTGGGTCGCATGTGTTCCTTTGGAGAGAGCATCTCCGTCACCCCGCTGCAATTGGGCGCGCTCATTTCAGCCATCGCCAACGGCGGCACCCTCTACTACCTGCAGCACCCGCAAACCCCCGCGGAGCTCGCGAATTTCCAGCCCCGCGTGAAGCGCCAGCTCGACATTGGCCCGCTTCTTCCCGCCATGAGCGTTGGCATGACCGATGTGGTCAAGTTCGGCACCGGCCGCACCGTGCTGGCCAACTTCAAGGATTTCCCCGTCCTCGGCAAGACCGGCACCTGCTCTGACAACGGCACCCGCTTCGGCTGGTTCGGCTCCTACGCCGACACTCCCTACGGGCGCTTGGTGGCAGTCGTTTTTCTGGAGGGTGGCCGCCCGACCTATGGTCCCAAAGCGGCGGAACTGGCCGGGATTTTCTACCATAATCTGGAAGAACAGAATTACTACGCCACCATGCGTCCAGAACAGCCGAAGAGTGAAATCTCCTCCCTGGAAGGTCATTGAACAGCGCGAGGGCCTGTCCTCATCTTCCAGCGCCAGAAGTTCCCAATCCTCTTTTCCTTCCTGCATCTGGCATGTCACCAGTTCAATTGTTAAGATCGGAACAAATCAGCCGGAAGGATGGAGACAACATTGCCATTGTCGCCATATGACAAGATACTTTTAAAGCTCGCCACACTGCTGCATCTTAGCCCTTCTCTCCTCCGCCGCGTCAATCTAGGCCTGCTCATTGTGGCCGCACTTGTTCTGGGAGTCGTGTTAACCCGCTTCTTCAACCGTCAGGCAAGAAAGCACCGGCATCAGAGTCAATGGAGGGAATTTCTGTTTTCCATTCTGGCGGTGCTGCCGGTTCCCGTGTTTCTGATCGCCGCGGTCGACGTCGATCTGAACGTGCTTGGGCTCACGTTCCACAGCGCTCATGTCGAGCTTCTGCAGCGGGTTAGCCTCGCGCTGACTGTGGCTGTTGCATATTATGTTCCCACGCGCGTCGCTTTGCTGTTTCTGCGTTCCTGGGGACAGAAGCTTCCCGGCCAGGAGAAGACCATCCGCCTGTTTGCGTTTCTGATGGAAGCGGCGGTGATCCTGATTGCGGTCTATACGCTGCTGGAGGCGCTGCACCTGGCCCCGAGGCACCAACATTTTGCTGGCCGGTTGTTGATGACGCTGGCGATTTTTCTGGGGTGTTACGGCGCAGGGAAAATGGTGACGCTGTACCTGTCCCGCGTTTCTCAGGAAGACCCCTCGTTTGTCCGGTTCACGGAACCCGCCGCGTTTCTTGCGCGGGCCCTGTTCGGTCTGCTGGCCGTGATGATCGTGCTCGAAAACCTGGGAGTCCGGTTGACGGCGGTCTGGACTACCCTTGGCGTCGGTAGCGTGGCAGTGGCCATGGCATTGCAGGAAACGCTCAGCAATTTTTTTGCCGGCCTCTATCTGCTTACCGACCGTCCCATCCGGGCTGGCGATTTCATTCAACTCGACTCCGGTCAGGAGGGGTATGTCCAGCGCGTTGGCTGGCGTTCCACGTCCATCCAGTCGTTGACGAAGAACCTTGTGGTCGTTCCCAACTCTACCCTGGCCAAGGCCGTCGTCACGAACTTCTCTCATCCGGAACGGCGGATGATGCTGTCGATCGAAGTGGGTGTGGCCTACGGTACGAATCCGCGCTGGGTGTGGCAGGTTTTGAAGGAAGTGGTGGAAGACGCGCTCCGCGATCAGGTGGCGGGACTGAGCCTCGATGCCGACCCCAAGATACGGTTCATGCCTGGGTTTGGGGATTCGTCCTTGAATTTCACCGTGATCGTCGAAATTCTCGATTGCGCGGAGCAGTTCCATGTCCAGACCGAACTGCGCATGAGGATCGTCGAACGCTTTCAGAAGGAAGGCATCGAATTCCCATTCCCGACAAGAACCCTGGTCTTCGACAAGTCCACTCCGGAGATTCTCGGGCTGAGACCGCATGATGGCCGGATTGGCTGACGATCTCGTCCGGGTCCGCTCACCTGTGATTTACCGTTCGCGCCGCTCGGCCATAGGAACCAAGATTGTAGGCGTTGACATAGCCCAGGCCTTTCAGCTTTTTCTTTGCGATTCCGCTGCGCATCCCGCTTTGGCAATGCAGCAGCAACGGCTTGTTTTTGTCTTTCACGCGGCGCGGCAGTACGGTCTCAATTTCCTGCAGCGGGAGATTGATCGCGTTGGGCAGATGACCGGAATTGAATTCGGCGGAGGTGCGTACGTCGATCACCAGCGCCCCGTTTTCCAAATGCGAGCGTGCGTTCTTATGGGAAATCTGGCCGCTGCGTTTCAGCAAGTACACGACTGCGACGACTGCCAAAATGATCAAAGCTGTTGCCCAATGCATCGTTTCCACTCCCCTAATGCTTTCGCTCAACCAGATAGAGTGCGACGGCCTTCAGTGGTTTCGCCGCCGCGCCAAATCCATCCAGCTCCTTGAATGCCGCGTCGATCAGTCCCCGCGCGTCCTTCAGAGATTGATCGACGCCATACACCGCCGGCCAGGTAGCCTTTACGGTCGCGGCGTCCTTGCCCGCGGTCTTGCCAAGATGTTCGGAACTCTCCGTCACGTCCAGCACGTCATCGATGATTTGGAACGCCAGGCCGGCCCGCTGACCAAACACACGCAGATGCTCCACGGCGCTCGCGTCCCCGCCCGCATAGATGCCCCCTGTCACCACGCTGGTCGTAATCAGCGCGCCCGTCTTCGCCTTGTGGATAGCCGACACCAGCTCAGCGGTCGGCGTCAGGTGTTCGCTTTCCAGATCCATCACCTGCCCGCCAATCATGCCTTCCACCGTCCCCGTGGCTCGCGCAATCTCTCCCAGGATTGCAACCGTGGCCGCCGGCGGACAGCGCAGCCCCGCCAGCGTTTGATAGGCCTGCGTCTGCAGCGCGTCCCCGCACAGGATGGCAATCGCCTCGCCAAACACGACATGGCAGGTAGGCTTTCCCCGCCGCAGGTCGTCGTTATCGAGCGCCGGCAAATCGTCGTGCACCAGCGAGTAGGTGTGCAGCATCTCCAGCGCCGCCCCCAGGTCTTCAATCCCCGCCGGCAGTTCGCCGTTCCCGGCCAGCATCCGCGCCGACTCCATGCACAGCACCGGACGCAGCCGTTTTCCGCCTGCGAAGACACTGTGGCGCATGGCCCGGTGAATGGAGGTTGGAATCGTGTTCGAATCCGGGAGAAGACGCTCCAGGGCGCGGTCGGTCAGCTCCACACCGGAGCGCAAAATCTGCTGAACATCGGAGGACATGGCTTCATCCTATCGAAGCTTGCGCCCCGAGAATAGTCCCCGGCAATTTCATCGGTGTCCGAATGTCAAAAGCTGAAAACTTGGGCCCGCGGAAATCTCCCCGGCCAGAAGTAGACGAATAAATCAATTTATTAAAAGGAGGAAACACCGAAAAAATAGAGGTATGTCAATTTGACTACACATTCATCTTTACATGTGTTGAGTCGATGTGTAGTCTTGAGTCAATGGCAAGGTTCAAAGACATTGTCGCTGGGTTGTCTCGACAGACTGCACGAAAATCTGAAGTGGTAGCGAAGACCCATGATGAACTGAATCGGCTGCTGGAGGCTCACCAGCGGTACGAAGAACTTTCTGTATGGGTTGGCCCGGAAAGCGAGTCGACGCAAATTGGCATGGCTTTGCTCTTCGGTGCTCCCATGAAAACGAAACCTCACATCGATGCTTATGATCTGAAAGGCTTAGGGGATGCGGAGAACGACATCCAATTGGACGCTGCAGCGATGAACCTGTCCCGATATCCCCTGTGGAAGATCATTAGGGAGATTCTGCGGCAAGTTCCTGAGATGCGTGTTTACGAACTGGAAGCGCATCTCAAGGCGTTTGGGGTTCCCAAAGCCCAGCGATCAGCAATTGAGTCTGCTATCAAAACTCACCGCAAGCAATTCAAGGTTACGAAGCGTGGCAGGGAAAAGTTCGTCGCATGGAAGGAGAACTCGAATGCCGCTTGGTCCCGCAACACCAATAGCACGCACAAATAACAAGAGCTGAATAGATTAGTAGTGTAGAGAAAAACGAAAAATATGGGGGAGACTTGATATGAGCAGATCAGACATAAATCCGCGGGCGCTTCCGGCATTTGAACGCCGAGTGCTTGAATTGCTGGAGCAAATCGTCAGGAAACTTGACTCAATTGAGCAACAGTTGCCTGATCCACGGGGTCTTCCAGACTATTCAAATCGACATTAACGCGAGGAGAAGACCGGACGGAAAAGGACATTAGCTACGTACAAAGCATCAAACGCGTAATACCTGATTGGATTCTCACGCGCTAAATCGGCAGCCTCGATAGATAGCCTAGTAACTCTTTCATCTTTCGTTTGCGTTTGGGCGCACTCAAAGTGATGATTTCGCTAGAGGGCTCGCCACACCGCAGATCCGCCCGGTAGCCTGATTTTTCAGTTTTATAAGCCTAGCCCACAATTCATCGGGGTGTCCCGAGAAACGTCACATCAATTCGACGTACACTCGATCCATACTTTGTGAACAGTCGGCGGTTTCGTAGGATCATACGCCCCCCAAACGGTGTGGGCGTACTCGTGGAATTCGACTCCAGCTTCGTACTTTATCTGTCCATCCGGGTACATAGTCGCGCCATCCTGCGGGCAGGTCACGCTCGCAGGGCAGGCCGCGAGGCAGGTTCCTGTCAGCATGATACTAAGTGCTAACGTTCGGAGAGTTTTCATCCAATCCGCCCTCATTCAGCGTGAAGCAAGTATATCGAAAGCAATCTCCATGCCAAATCCCCGCATCGGCGATGGGAGTAGACGGCAGATTAGAATAGTCCCCGGCAATTTCATCGCGCGCGAAATTATGGTGTCAGCGTCAGTGTGTGCGCCGCCGCTGCCTGCACGGCGCCATCGCTGAAGGGCAGCGCAAATGTTTTGCCCCCATACCAGTAGGGCCATTGGTCCATATAGTACAGGCTGAGCGGATCGCCAGACTCGCCGAAGACGATGTTCAGCGTGGATTGGTCGAGATTGGAAAAGTCCACCGTCAGCCTCTCCGATGGCCCGAAACTGCGCCCCACCTGTTTCACCGTGGTTCCATCCCCGGACTGCGGTTGCGCACCGGTGCCGGTCCATCCGCGCAGCCACGGAATGCCGCCATAGAGCGGATGTTCGATCTCTACCGGGTGCGCATCGCCATAATGCCAGCGGGTCAGATCCAGTGGCGCGTGCAACGCGGTCATGCCGCGATCCACGGCCGCCGCCAGAAAATCGTTCCAGTTGCTGTAGTTCGTTGGCAGCCACCGCCGCGACTGCCCGGTGACAATCTCTTCCTCGACATAGGAAGACTCGGCCCAGCGATACAGCTTCCAATCATCTCCCAGCCGTGGCTTCAAAATCATTGGCCACAGCGCGGCGCGGGCGGCATCGACAATCGTCGCCGCAGGCGAGGCGATAGTCAGGTCGCCATCCCAGGTGCGCATCAGATCCGCTGCGTCACGCAGTCGATGGTCGGGATGCGCGGCATGGTCAATGGCATACGTAAATCGCTGCGCTAGTTCCTGGTCCAATATGGAATACACATCGTTCTGCAGCGCCAGCATGTCCGCGGACGACAATTTTGGCTTGCTCTCCAGCACTCTCCAGATGCGCTCATTGCGATACGGAGAAGCCCAGTCCAGCGTCAGCGGATACGGATAGCCGTCTGGTGTTACGCGAGAGTTGGCCGTCGCCAGAATGCCGCCCGGCGGGTTGTAGATCGAGGGTAGTTGGTCGAATGGAATGTAGCCCTGCCACTCATGATTGCCATCGGTGATCGGAACCGCCGCGAGTCCATTGGGCCGCATCGGGATTTTGCCCACCGCCTGATACCCAATGTTGCCTTCGGTGTCGGCATACACAGCATTCTCCGGTGGACCGCCGAACAAGGCGACCGCGGCCCGGAACTGGTCCCAGTTCTGGGCGCTGTCCACTTGATAAAACGGCACCGTCACAACGGTGGGATCGTAGACGGTCCAACGCAGCGCCAGCGTTCGCTTCTCGTGCCGCAGCAGCGGCGTCACGACCGGCCCATGATCCGTCCGCAGCACGTCCAGCGTCACATCGCGGCCTCCACGCACGCGAATTACCTCCCGGTCATGCTGAAAGGGCTGCCATCCGCCTTGCGGCGTTTTGTAAGTGTTGCCATTCGTCTGCTCCACATATACATCCTGAATATCGGCATAGAGCAGCGTGAAGCCCCACGCGATATGCCCATTGTGTCCCACGATGACGAATGGAATGCCGGGCAGCGTCACCCCGGCCACGTTGAAGTCGCCGCTGGCCAGATGCGCCTCATACCAGGTGTCCGGAATCGTGTGCTCAAGATGCATATCGTTCGACAGCAGCGGCATGCCCGTCACGCTGTGCGCGCCCGACACCACCCAGTCGTTCGAGCCGGGCGCACAGTCGCTGCAATCCGGGATCATCGCGGAAGGCAGCAGCGTTTCCAGACGCAGAATATCTTCCACGCTTTTCCGCACGCTCACCTGGGAGGGGTCGAGGGGCACCTGTGGAATCACTTGCGGTGCGGTAATGGGCGGCTCCGTTGAGATCGGCGGATGGTCGCGCCACGATCCCACCGGATACAAGTCATCGACCAGCAGCGGCCAATGCAGCCGAGCCGCGATTTTTTCTCGCGCCAGCTTGGTCGGGAAGTCCAGACTCAGCGTTTCCGCCAGATTCAGCGCCAACAATATCGAGTCTCGCGGCCGCCAGGGCTGCGGCCGGTAGTCCAGCAGGCGAAACTCCGCGGGAAGATGGTCCTGCGCCTGGGCGATGTAGGCATTCACTCCGCGCGCGTAATCCTCAAGAAAGCGGCGGTCCCCTGGGTCCATCGCCGCCAGCGCGGCATCGGCGGCACGACCGATCTCGAGAATCCGCTGCGCGCGATCATGTTCGACAGCGGCCGGCCCCATAATTTCCGCCAGATTTCCTGAAGCGTAGCGGCGCAGCACGTCCATCTGCCACAAGCGATCCTGCGCCGTTACATAGCCTTGCGCCACTACTAGATCGTCGATATTCGCTGCGGTAATGTGTGGAACACCATGCGCATCGCGGCGAATGATCACAGGATGCGACAAGGCTGCAACGTGCAGTTGTCCGTCGAGCTGCGGCAGAGAGGCCCGCATGGCGTGCTTCAGCCATATCGTGCCCAGCAGGCAACCAAGAACGATCGCCACCAGCAGAACCAGCACGATGGTGAGCGACCATCGCGCCCAACGGCCTCGAGAACTGGAATTGTGGCTGGATTGCGACCCGGATACTGGCATCAATTCTCAGTCTAGCAGGGGAAGGAAATATGAAATCCCAGCTTCTCAGCAGCGAGACGAGCTAGCCTCATGCTACTAACCGGTCGGTCCCTGTCGCAGCTTCCTCGACCAAGTGGCAGGCACCCGCAAAATTCTTGCAAATAACGTGGCGCATTTTCGGATTTCCACGCGAACACGTCGCGTCGGTCAAGTCGGAAAATTGGTTGCCTTAGCAACCATCCATGCAAAACTGGTTGCTAAGGCAACTATAAATTTTCAACTCCCATTTTGACCATCCTAGACGGTTGCATTGGCGTCGAATTCAGCGTAATTGTCCAGATGATTCTTGATGATCAAATAGCACTCGCAGGACGTTTTCTCCAGTCCAGCAAAGTCGACGATATGGATCTCTCCCCGCGTGTACTCGATCAGTCCCTTCCCTTTCAGTAGGCCGGCGGCCATCGAAAGAGTGGGACGCGTGCCGCCGAGCATGTCGGCGAGAAACTCGTGCGACATCTTGAATGTATTGCTGTGCGCCCGGTCTGCGCAGATCAGCAGCCAACGGGCCAGCCGCTGCTCGGTGTTGTGCTTCGCATGGCAGCCCGCCGACTGGATCGCCTGGAGCAATTGCGTTTGAACATACCGCAGCGCCAGATGTTGAAAGTCTTCGCCACGCGCGAATTCCCGCCTGGCGATTTCCACGCGAGTGGAAAAACCATGCCCGGCAATCTGCGTGTAGATGCGATTCAGACTCCGCTTTGTTCCCATCAGCGCGGACACGCCAATCACGGACTCAAATCCAAACATTCCCACCTCGACCTGCGATCCATCCATGAACGTGGTCGTCATCGAGGCCATCCCCGCTTCCACAAAATAAAGATGTTCGATGGCTTTGCCTGGATATTCGATTTCATGTTTCAGCTCGAATTTGACCGGCTGGAGAGACAGCCGCGCAATGGCGTCCGGACTTAACGTCTTCAAAAGTGTGTTCTGAAATTTGCTCATGTCGGAATCACACCTCGCTTTCGTGTGGAACCGTATGCCGTTAATATCTGCTCCGCACCGGATGTCTGGCATAAAAAAAGAAGCGAAGCTATGTCGGTAGCCGAACAGACAACCATGGAGCAGGACCGGCTAGGCTCTAAACAATAGCACCTCTCGCCCTCATTAGGTGCCGAGACCGGCTTCCACTAGATTTTACTTGCAGAAAAGCAAGGTGGTGAGCGCGTTTCCAGGAAAGCAGGTCTGTATGACCGAAGGTAGCAACAAACTCCGCATTTTCGTCGTCGATGACGAGCAGCTCATCTCATGGACCATCACCCTCATATTGCGCCATCATGGCTATGAGGCGACCGCCTTTACGGGGTCCCTCCAGGCGTTGACGGCAGCCCGCTCCGCACCGCCTGATTTGATCATTTCGGATATCGACATGCCTCATCTGTCCGGGGTCGACCTGGCAATTCAATTACGAGCATGCAGCGCCACCTGCAAAGTGCTGCTCATTTCTGAACGATCGACCGACATTGAATTGCTCCAAATTGCGCGCGCCCGTGAGCACCAGTTCGAATTCATCGGCAAGCCGGTGCACCCGACAGTCCTGCTCAGTAAAGTTCAGGAGATGATCCAAGCCATTCTGTCGTCACGATCCGCCGCGGAAGATTTCGCCCGCGAACGGATTGCAGAGAACTTGAGGCAATCCGTGACATCGGTGAAGCCGAGTGGCGCCGTTTCCGAGCCGCCCAAGCGAAGCCCCAAGAGTGTACTCAGCCGCGCCAGTGGAAAGACCGCGTGAACCGGGAACTTGTGCCTGCTCGCTCGCCAAACTGTCCCATAGTGCACCTTTTCTAGGCAGATTTTTTCTCGGTCAGGATCTCCAGATTTTCGACTTCCGGAGGTTTCGCGAATAACTCCGGAGCCTTGGCGAACAGCGCCTCCGCGACCTTCCCGGAAAGATGAGCCTGCCGGCCGGCTTCGTCCCGGAATGTGTCGAAGATACCGAACGTCGCACTGCCAGGATGCCGGACGGCATACCAGGAAACGGTCCCCGGCTCTGAATTGACCAGCGGCAATGCGCTCCGAAGGAACTTGTCCACTTCCTCTTCCTTGCCCGGCTTCGCATGCAGAGCTACGTACAATCCGAGTTTTTCCATTTCTCACCTCTCCCGATTTAGATGCCGCGCGAGCGGATGCGGATTGACGCGCTCGCGCCGACTCTGCGAGACTCACGCGTATGCGATACAGCGGCAAGGTGGAGTACGCTGACGCGCGGAAAATGCGCGAGCGGAATACGCGCCTCTATCGGCTGGCGCATTGGCCTATCTGGATATGGGTGTTCTTTCTGGCGCCGGGGCCGCTGACGTTCACCTTATTTGCGCACGGGTTTGGCCTGGGCAACCTGGCGTGGCTGGCGACGGTGCTGGCCGGAACGGGTGTGGCCGCGGTGCGTGGGAAGTTGCCGGGATCGGAACCGCGCCCATATATTCTGCGCTTCGATGAAGACAAACCGAATCCGCTGTACCGGCGGGTGTGTTACACCTTCGCCTGGAACGCGGTGCTGAGCTTTGCGCTGCTGAATCTGAGCGGCTTGTTGATCGCGGCGGCGACTGGCAGATGGTACATGCAACAGATTTACCACAATGCATATCCGCCCGTGTGCGGCATCATTCTGCTGCTGGGCGTGGCCGGCAGATTGCCGCGCGTGGGATGCTCCACGAAAGGCGAAGGTACGGAGCGCCGTTACTTCTACGGCTCCGTTTGGGCAGTGACCGTGGCGCAGACGCTGCTGCTGGTGCTGTGGAAGGCGCTGCCGCAGACACAGAGTGCAAGCGCTGCGAAGCTGGCCGTCTTTGTTGGCGCGCTGCTAATGATGGGACTTGCGACCTATCGCGGAGCCCTGCCGCGGACCCGCCCTATTCTGCCTGGGGAATCAATGGTCGCAGACTGAAATGACGCAGCGGAATTACTTTTGCCAGAATTCCACCTCTCGCTTCGGCTGCGTTTTCCAGACGAACAGCGCGGCCAGCAGCAGCACGACTGCTACCCACACGCTGCCTTCCGGTCCGGTGGCGCCGCCACTCTGCAGCACGGAACCCATCGGATGTGCGTGCATCCACCGTCCGGCGGAAACGGTGCCGCTGTCGGCGGTTCCGTAGAAAAACGATTCCGCCCAGTCCCAGGACGCATGAAATCCAATGGCCCACCAGAGATGGCCAAGCCGCCACAGGCTGAGAGAAAATACTAGCGCGATCATGGCGGCAGCGGTCAGTCCAAAAGGACTTTCTCCTGGATTGGCCTTGTGCAGCAAGCCGAACAGAGCGGCGAGCACAAAGGCAGCGGGCCAAAAACGAATGCCGCGCGCCAGCGTGAACAGGAGATAGCCGCGCAGTAGGAATTCTTCCGTCATGCCGACCAGAAAAAAACACAGTCCCCAGGCTGCTGCGTAGCCCAGCAGTTGGCCCACTGGCATGTGCGCTTTGGTGAGCGCGAGATGATGCGTCGCCAACAAAATGCCGATCAGCAGAGACAGGAAAACAAATCCGCAGACGATGCCGACGAGGAAGTGACGGGCGCGGTCGAATCCAGCTAGACCGTAATCAGCGACCCGCTTTTGCTCCACCCGGGCCATGGCCGCAGTGGCCAGCACGACCGCCAGCAAGGTGATTGCCTCGGACACAATGGCCAGGGCAGGATGAAAGTCGCCGCCGCTGCTCCCGGGCACGCGTTGATGCAGATGTTGCGCGAACCAGCGTAGTTCAAAACCGGCGAGGTACAACAGCGAAAACAGCACGCCGATGTAGAGAAGAATGCTCCAGCCGGCGCGCAGTCCATGGGACCCGAAGAGCACCGTACTGCGTCCGGGAGACGGCGCGACCAGCTGCGGCGTTCTCGCGTCGTGGAGGTTGTCAGGTGGATCGGAGGGAAGAATTTCCATGCCATGGGCCTCACGGGATCGATATCTGTGTCGGTGGTACATAGATTGCAACAGCGTTTGTTTCATAGTACGGCGGAGAAGGAAAGTCGTTTCGGAGACCTCGGAGAATTATCCCCGGGATGATTTCGCACCGCTGAATCCGAAGTGTCGAGCAAACGCGTAGCGATCTGGACGAAGGTCATTCGCTTGACACATCGCCGAATGCCAGCAATCCTAGTTGTTTCAGCCTCGTAGGATATCGCCGCCAACCGATGGTTGCGAATGGAGTGATCGTCCCCAAGTGAAAGTGCGCGTTTTCTATCATGACAAATGTTTCGATGGGGCCTGTTCCGCCTCGCTGTTCGCGCGTTTCCACCGCGAGCGCATCGCCCCTGGTGCGGAATATGAATTTCACGGGCTGGTGCATCGCGCCGGCGCACTCTTCGAGGAGCGGGAGTTTGTTGGCGATGAGAACGCGATTGTCGATTTCAAGTATTCCCCGTCCCCGGCGGTGACATGGTGGTTCGATCATCATCTGAGCGCATTTCTGACGCCGGAAGACCATCAGGATTTTCTCGCCGGCCAGCATGATCCGAAGATTCGCGAGCGCAAGTTTTACGATCCTGAATATGTTTCCTGCACCGGATTCATCGCGCACATCGCCTCAACCCATTTTGGATTCGACGCGATTCCGGTGGCGGAACTGGTCCGCTGGGCGGACATCGTGGATGGCGCGCGGTATGAGAGCCCGGAGAGCGCGGTCGAAATGGCGCAGCCTGCCATGAAGCTCACCATGGCCATTGAGTCGGTCCAGGACCCGGCGTTTGTGCCGCGATTGATTCCCCTGCTGACGGAAATGAGCCTGGGAGAAGTTCTTGACCAGCCCTTCGTGCGCGACCGGCTGCCGGAGTTGCTGGAGCGGCATCGCGAGGCGATGGAGTTGATCCGAGAGCGCTCGTCGTGCGAGCGAGGAACGATTTATTTCGACATCACGGACCATCCGCTGGAAGGTTATAACAAATTCATCCCGTACTATCTGCATCCGCAGTCAACGTATTCCATCGGATTGAGCCGGTCGAGCTTTCGCACCAAGATTGCCGTTGGTTCCAATCCGTGGACCAAGGTTCCGGCAGAAATGATGGTGAATCTGGCGCAGATCTGCGAACGGTACGGCGGCGGCGGACATGCGCGTGTAGGGGCCATCTCGTTTCCGCGCGATAAGGACGATCTGGCCCGCAAGGCGGCGGCGGAAATTGTGGCGGAATTGCGCGCCCACGATCCCTCCTCCAGAAGATGAAGTCTGCCGATCCAAAGGATATCGGCGGCGACCGGTGCATTCGCGGTAACGTTTTTTGTCCAGATGCACATGCGACTTCGGTAACCTACATAGCTTCGCCAAAGTTCTCCCTCCAATCGCAGTTGCGACTACGATGTTTCCAGTTCCCAAAATAAAAACTCTCCACTGCGACCGTTGCGGTCCCATTCGGCATGAAGAGCGGAAGCTTTCCTTTTTAAAGGAAGCCCGCGGTTTTGCCGAATACAGGGAATGGAATCATGCGGAATGGTATACGAACGGTCCTTGTCGGACTGCGTTGCTGAGGCGGAGCCCGTTGTGCAGAGATTATTCTCGAACGTGGACATTGAGGTCGAACCTATTTGGCCTTTCGTCGAGCGGGAGGAGCATCTCCAAGGCATTTTATTGATCGCCGCCCTGGCGGTCGTAGGAGCGATGTTCGGGCTCTCGTATATCGGCGGAGCCGGGTTGCAGCGCGGCACTGGGTTGGTCGCGGTCTTCTGGCCGGCGAATGGAATTCTGGCCGCTCTCCTTGTAGTCCGCCCCATACGAGGCTGGTGGATCTGGCTGCTGGCAGCCTGGGTGGGCGGCGCGATTTCCCTTTCCATCACGGGAAATTCACTCGCGATGAGCGGCGCGATCGTGGCGTGCAACATCGTAGAAATTTTTGCTGCGGCGCGGCTGATACGCTGGACGCTCGACTGCGAGCAACAGCTATATCCGAAGCATCCGCCGGACCTGGCGTCGGCGGCAACGATGATCCAATTCATGGCCTTTGCCGTCCTGCTGGCTCCGCTGGTCTCGGCCCTGCTGGCGTCCACGCTCGATTCGGTTGCCTTGGGGACGCCGTTTGCGCCGTTCTTCGCCGCATGGTTTCCCAGTCACGCTTTAGGGATGGCGGTGATGACTCCCTGCACGCTTGCGCTTTGGAACCCCGGTCTGCGAAGCCTGTTTGCGGGACGGCAAATCTACCGTACTGTCGGCATGTTTCTCTTGATCCTGGCGGCGTCACTGATGAACTTTGGACAAAGCAGGCACCATTTTGCCTTTCTCCTTCTGCCCCTGCTGATGCTGGTCGTTTTTCAGGCGGGCATGCTGGGAGCAGTGATCGCGACGTTCGAAGTCACCATCGCGGGCGCGTTTTTCACCCTGCGCGGCAGCGGACCTTTTTGGATGGAATCAGGCGCGAACTTGCACCGAAGTATTTTTCTACTGCAAGTCTCCGTCCTGGTGTTGCTGGCATCGATCGTGCCATTTGCCGCGATTGTCGAACGCGAGCGGTTGCTACGGAAAACACTGGAGCGCGGGGTACGGCGCTATCGCCTGCTGGCGGACAATTCCCAGGACATTGTTGTGTTGTGCAGTTTGGAAGGACGCCGTTTGTATGTTTCCCCCGCCGTACAGGACGTCCTGGGGTGGAGTCCGGACGAATGGACGAATGGAGATCCCATAGATTGGATGTACCCGGACGATGTAGCGGGATTCCGCCACGTACTGAAGGAATTGTTCCAGGGAGAAGGACCGCGTACTTTTCGCTATCGCACCCGACATAAGGATGGACGATATGTGTGGATGGAAACCGTCCTTCGCACGCTGTTCGACGACACCACCGGCGAACCGAATGCATTCGTGGCGAACGTCCGCGACATTTCTCTGCGGGTCGATGCTGAACGAAAGCTGGCAGAGGCGCATGAACAAGTGGTGCAGCAGGCGCAACGCGACAGCCTGACCCAGCTGGCCAATCGCAGACGTTTCGATCAGGTCCTCGATATGGAATGGAGGCGGGGTTACCGCGCCGACCATCCCGTGGCCCTGTTGATGGTCGACCTGGACCACTTCAAGAGTATCAACGACACCTATGGGCATCGCGCTGGGGACACTTGTCTCCAGGCTGTCGCCGCCATCCTGCGGGAGATGGGGAGGCGTCCGGGCGATCTGGTTGCCCGCTATGGTGGGGAAGAATTTTCCATCCTGCTGCCGGACGTGAATCTGGCCAGGGCGATCCTGATGGCGGAAAGCCTCCGTCAGAAAGTCCGAGATTACGAGTTCGACGTGGGCACTGGCTGTCCCTTGCACCTGACCGTCAGCGTGGGAGTGGCGGCTCAAGTGCCGAGCACGAACGTGCGTCCGGACGCGCTCCTCGACGGCGCGGACCGCGCCCTGTATGCGGCCAAGCAAGCTGGACGCGATTGCGTGAAGCCAGGGGTGGAAGAAGGGGAGTTCGCTATGTCGCTGTTTCCCGTACAGTAAATTCAGGTGTTTGCCTCATGATGTTGCGACCCAGCTGTTTTTCCGCGCTGTGTGTGCAGAATTGCTTGCCGCTATGTCCGTCGAGATTCGCGACGCAAAGTGGGTAAACGCCATCGAATTAAGATCGGGTGCGGTCCACTATGTTTCGGTATCACACAGAATTTCTCTTGTCGGCGACGAGTGCCGCGCAATTCCCAGCGTCCTCGGTGCCGGAGATCGCTTTTCTCGGTCGCTCCAACGTCGGCAAATCCAGCCTGATCAATGCGCTGTTAGGCGAACCGGCGGCGCGCGTCTCGTCCACTCCGGGCCGCACGCGGGCGATTAACTTCTTTGCGCTACACGCGTCCTCGCAAGTCCGGCCGGAACTGATTCTGGCGGATCTGCCGGGCTATGGATATGCGAAACTATCGCGCTCAATCAGCGCCGAATGGCCGGCATTCATCAATCCCTATCTCGCCACGCGCGAGAGCTTGGCGGCCTGCGTTTGCCTGGTCGATATGAATGTGCCGCCGCAGCCGGGTGACGCCATGCTGGCGGAGTATCTTGACAGTATTCATCGGCCGCGCATCCTGGTCGGCACCAAGGCGGACAAGCTTTCGGGTAACCAGCGGGTGGTTGCGACGAAGCGATTGCGGGAGGCGCTGGGGACAGATGAGATTCTCATTTGCTCGGCCAGGGACGGGCGCGGCATTGCCGCCCTTTGGAAAGCGATCCACGGAGTGGCCGCAGGGGCGAAAAGAAGCAACCAAGCAGCTCTTTGAATTGGTAGCCCCGCCTTCGCCGCCTTCCTTGGGTCAGCAGGGTTGCAGCGTGACCGTCTGCTCTGCGCCGTTTGAACTTTCCCAGCAGACGGAAGCGGGTGCCTGCAGTCTCCCGGTAGATGCCTCGTCCTGGAAGCTGCTCAATAACCTGTTCAACTCCTCCGGTTCCAGCCCCAATACACGCCGCAGTGGGATCTGGCGATGGAAGCATCCTGGCGCTTGCAACAGCCATCTGCGCCGGACACGGTCGTCCTCCGGCAACAGTGCCAGCGCCACGGTGTCCAAGCGCTTCAAGTCAGCCGCGTTGGCGGTTGTCCAAACGACTTCGATAGGCGCGGCATGTTGCGCGACATCTATCGGCCGCGCGTCCAGGTTCCAAGCCCCTCGCTCCAGCAGTTGTAGCAGTGACTGTCGAGGGATGGCTACATCGTCCTCGCTCCGTTGCGGCAATCTTTCCGCAATTAAATCCGGCTGGACGCCGCGTTCCACCATAGCCGGGAAAATCTCGGATGCCAGCCCGAGCAGGCCAACGGACAGCGCCGTTTGCTTGCGCAGTTCATTTTTCAACACCCGCAGCGATTCATCGAGCGTGTTTACCATGAAATCGCAGCAGCCGTTGCGAACGGCCGCCTTTAGATGTTCCGAGGAGGAATCGATGCCGAGAAACGCGCCGCCGGCGATAGTCGAAGCCAGCGCCAGTTCCGCGCCCTCCGTTCCGAAACCCGCGCATACGATCAGCCGTCCTGCCAGATTGTCGCCTGCGGGATTGTGAAATCGCCCGGCCGCATTGGCTTGCATGTATCGGTAGGTTCGATAGACGGCGGACTGACTGGGTTGAGAGCCCAGTTTCGGGTCAAAATCGATTGCAGTGCCTTGTTTTCCCATCCGATCACCATTGCGAATAGGGAGTTCCGTTGCTGCCGGTCAACTGGGAACCGCTGTGGACATCGTCAATTCCGGGCTGCGACTGATCGACGCTGCTGTAGGAGTCCGATTGGTCCGGAACCCAGGTGGTGTCGCTGTGGGTCATGGGATCGACGGGTAGGGATTTGAGGTAACCGGCCTGCACCAGATCGTCCAGGGATTGCGGAGCTTCCTGCTTATCTTCCGTGTACTGCTCGATCGCGTCCCGCATGGTATGCAGGTCCTGGCGCAGCGCCGCCTCTCTCGCGCTGCGGATGGCGGAGATATAGCTGGGTACGGCGATGGCCAGCAGAATGGAAATGATGAGCATCACGACCATCAGCTCCACCAGCGTAAAGCCTCGCTGGCGCGTGCCGGATCGGCGCGCATTCGGCAAAGAATTCCAGGTTCCTGCTTTAAAACGCAGGGTGCGGAATTGGCGCGATATCGCTTGGCTCACAGTTACCATGTGTTGTACTTTGTCCCATCCAAGGCCGTGCCGTCGGAGGCCGAATGCACGTCGAACACGTTCTGACCGCCCCAGGAATCGCTATCCGGATCGTCCTGCATGGAGCGCAGCACCCAATCCTTTTTGCCCGTCATGGGATCGACGGGAATTGCTCGTAAAAATCTCACCGTGTGCCCTTGCACATCCACGCCATTGACCAGAGTGTCCAGGTCCGGCGGATATCCATAGCTGTCGATCGAGGTTTGAAATGCCTGACGATCGGCGGCGTCTTTATATTTGTCGATGGCATGCCGCATCTGCCAAAGATCGTCGCGCAGGACCTGCTCCTTTTGCCGCTGGATCTGGAACCGAGCAATCGGATATGCAACCGACGCCAGAATGGCAAGGATGGCGATGGTGACAATCAACTCGACCAGCGTCAGTCCCTGTTGTCCCCGGTCCCCCATGGTTTGTCGCAGGAACGGGCGCACGCGGCCAGCGGTGTTCATGCCGAATGGGTGCTCCCTGGGAATCTCCGCGGAGGTTCCACGCTCGTGGCAATGACCACCGCGAGCGCGATCCGCATCGACATTGCTCAACTTCATTCCGAAGCGCTCCCTACTTCCCCAGCTTACTGCACATGTACGACGGCGGGGGAGCCCGCAAGGACGGGCAGGACTGTTTGCGCGCTATTGCGGGCAGCGGATTTGATGATCTGAATCGTAGCATCGCCCGGGGCCTTGGCCTGGAAGGTGAGCGTGCAGAGGTCTCCGTTGCCGGTGATGCCCTTGACTCCTGGTGGCCGCGAAGTGCTGATGGTGACATTCCCGTTGCCATCGTCGCGATGGACCAGAGCGGTCGTCTGGCCATCTTTCGCCAGCAGGCTTCCAGTATCGACATTGATCAGGCTGAGCACGTTGGGATCGTAGTGCAACTGCATAGGCACCGAGAAAACGTCGTGACCGCCGCTCAAATCCAGCTGCATCTGGAAGGTGGTCCCCACTTTGTGGACACTCTGTTGCGGAGAGAAGGAAAGTTGGAGCGGAGAGCCGCCTGCCAGCGTGTCGGGCGGGTTCTCTCCCGCATTTTGCATGTTCTGCGCCATCTGGCCGGCCGCCTGATTGGCTGCCTCCGCGGCTGTCGGCGGCGGCGTGCTCGGCTCAAAGGTAAGCGGGGGTTGGCCGGTGCGTGTGATGGCAGCCGACGACGTTCCCACAGTGGCCGGGTCCATGCGCAAACTTACGTTGGTGCTCGTTCCGGTATCGATGGTGCGCAGGTTGAGCGGGCTCAGATTGATGCCCCGCACCAGGTGTGGAATCAGCACGAAAACGATCTCATCGTTCACAGTTTCCGTCTGCTGGGAACTGAAGAGATACTTGAGAAGAGGAATTTCTCCCAGCCCGGGAGTGCCTCCCACCGTCAGACTCTCTGTGTGTTGAAGAATGCCCCCCAGCAGGTTGGCAGAACCTTCCTTCATGCGGATCACCTGCTGAATTTCCTGGTTGCCGATGACAGGTTGCTCGATGCCGCCCAGATTGTCGTAGCTGGTGATGTTGGAGACGGTAATGTGAAGCTTCATCGAAACGTCGCCATCGTAATGGATGGTCGGCTGCATCTCGATCTGTACACCGACATCGATGTAAGAAAACTGGGTGCTGACCAGCGGGCTGATGCCGGCTGCGGCAATTCCGGCGCCAGGGGAGAAGGAGCCGGTGGCGATGGGGACTCTCGATCCGATCTTGAGGGTGGCTTTTTCACCGTCCACCGCGCGAATTTGCGGATTTTGCAGGACCCGCGTGTCGGAATCGGTCAACAGCATGTTCAGCGTGGCCGTGCCGATCGTGATGCCGAAATTCGTTCCATTGAGATTGCCTAAATCGTTGACAGTCAGGTTGGGGGTGGTTCCCGTGGTGCCAGTGACGCCCGTGGTGGGGGTCGTCGTGGTCGCTGTCGTGGCTGCCGTCGAGCTTTGCAACTGCACGCCGATGGAGCCGGGCAACTGGAGGCCGATGTTCCGCAGCAGGTCCTTATTCACTTCAAGGACTGCCATGTCGACGACCACTTCCGGCTTGGCCTTATCCAGATCGTCGATGATCTTTTGCGCCAATAGCAGCTGGTCCGGAGTGCCGCGCATGACGATGGCGTTTTGGCTGGGGACCGCCTGCATTTTGACGGTGGTGTCCATCAGGTTCCGCACCGCATTCAGGACTTCGTTCAGGTCGTTCGCTTGTGTGATGTTGCCCAGATAGAACGTCTGTACCGCCTGCTCTTCCAGTTCCGCGCGCTTTTGGCGGTTATCTGTCGCGACAAAAATCGTGTCCGCGGTCACCGGTCTCCAGAAGGTCTGCGAAACGAAAGCGATGCTGCGAAGAGCGTCGTACAGCGTGACGCGGTTCAGATCGATGGGGATGCGTTTCGAAGTGTAATCGGGGTCGAACAGGATGTTGATGCCGGCAAGTTTGCCAATCGTCTGATAGATGACTTTTGTGTCGGCCACCATGTGGATGGTGATCGGTTCATTGGAGATTGGCTTCAACTGCAGCGGGCCACCCAGATCCTGCAGTTCCCGCTGGTCCTGGGCGGAAGTGACGGCCATCTGGTCCGAGTTCGGCTGCGATGCGGTCTTGCCATTGATCAGGGCTCGCATCCGCCGCGCCTCCTGCTGCGCAGCTTCATTGCTGGGGTCGATTTCGATTGCGCGCAAAAAATCGGTCAGCGCGTCGTTTAACTGGCCTTGATCGCGCAACTTCCGGCCCATGGTGACGTATTGGAAAGCCGCCTGGAATTTGAGCCGCTGATACGACTCCTTGTATTCCATGTCCTTCGGCTTTGCCAGCCAGGCCTGCCGGTAATCCTGATACGCGGTGATGTAGTCTTCGCGAATCTCGGCTTGCTTGCCGTGTTTGAAATAGCTCTTTGCGGACTCGGCGCGCAGCGGAGACAACGCTCCCTGCACCGCGAAGCAAACGATGAGGAGGCCAAACCAGCCGAAAATACACGATGCGCGTGAGAGAGCTAAACGAGACACAGAGTGCCGCAACGGAGATTCAGGCAGACCGGTGCATGAATGCCCGGATCGGCTTGCGGCGTTGCAGAGATCCCGATCGATAAAGGGGTGAAAGGGCAAAGGCATGAATTCGACGCATCCTGGCAGTTTTGATCTCCCGACGATCAACGGACGTTTCGTTCCGGCCAAAGCAGCAGGACGTTACCATCAATATACCATCGCGGGGTATGACTCTGGCTTGGACCCGCTCCCGCCGCGAGGTAGCGGCCGTGACTCGCGTGCTAGCATGGGAATTTGGAGCGAGTCCACTCCGCGTTGAGACCGTCGAGCTTTGTTTTCAAGCAGCATTTGCCGGCTGCAAGGGCTGCGCGTAGATAGTTTTCCTCCCGCTCGCATGGGGTGGAACCGCTGAAAGACGCCCAATCATGCCACGTCCACCTACCAGTATTGTCCCGAACCCGCCGAAGAAGCCCAAGCCGCGCGACCCGGTCGCTTCCGGTGAGCGCGATGCGGCCGTGAACCGGCAGGCCGGGCATAATTATTTTTTGCTGGAAAAGTTTGAGGCCGGGGTTGTGCTGCGCGGCACCGAGGTCAAATCGATCCGCGAGGGCAAAGCCAACCTGCGCGATGCCTATGGCCTGGTGAAAGACGGAGAAGCATTTCTGCTGAATCTGCATATTGGTCCATACTCCCACGGCAGCTATACGAACCATGACGCGGTGCGCACGCGCAAATTGCTGCTGCACGGCGAGGAAGTGCGCAAGCTGCTGGGCAAGGTGCAGCAGAAGGGCCTCACGCTGATTCCTACCCGGCTCTACTTCCGCAGGGGGCGCGTGAAGTGCGAGCTTGCCGTCGCCAAAGGAAAACAGACCTGGGACAAGCGGGAGACGGAACGGCGCCGCGAAGACGACCGCGATGCGCGAGCCGCCATCGCCGCCAGCAAGCGGCGCAATGCTTAGAGCGCCAGCACAAAGAATCGTCACCAACCGAAATTTGAAAGGAACTTGAATTCCGAATGAAAACCGAATTGAAATTTGAAGCTCTCCAGTCTCTTCCAGCCGAACTCCTGGTGGTGCTGGCCACGGACGCATCCACCTCCAAAGACAAGAATGCTGTAGCCGAGCCGGTCCTGCTGACCAGGGACGCCGCTGTCGCCAGCGCCGATAAACCGGTCTTGAAAAGCGGCGAATTTACGGCCAGCGCGTGCGAAACGCTGTTGTTCTACGGTCCGCCCGAACTCAAGGCCAAAAGACTTCTGATCGTCGGCGTGGGAAAAAGCGGAAAAGTTTCGCTTACTGAAATTCGCAAGGCTGCCGGAGCAGCGGTCCGGTTTGCCAAGCCGCGCAGCATCCGTCACGTCACATTCGTGGTGCCGGAACACGACGGATTGTCGCTGCCTGCGGCGGCTCGCGCCGCAGTCGAAGGCGCTTTCGTTGGCGACTTCGATCCGGACACGTATAAGTCCGACCGCAAAGATCGCTCGATCGAGCAATTTACCGTGGTGGCTCCTGTGAGCGCGGATAAGAAAACGGTCGAAGCTGCGTTTCGTGAGGGCGTGATCCTAGGCGAATCGCAGAACTTTACTCGCGCGCTGGTTAACGAGCCCGGCAATCGGCTGACGCCGACCGTGCTGGGCCAGCGTGCCGCAGCGATGTGCAAAGAACAGGGATTGCCGTGCGAAGTCCACAGCACCGAGAAAATTAAAGAACTGAAGATGGGCGCGTTCTGGGCGGTCGCGCAAGGATCCGATGAGCCGCCGGCGCTAATTGTGATGCGCTATGAGCCGAAAGACGCACCCAAAGACGGGCCGGTACTGGCGCTGGTGGGCAAGGGAATTACTTTCGACACCGGCGGCATCTCGATCAAGCCTTCTGAAGGCATGGAGAAGATGAAGTACGACATGGCGGGCGGCGCGGCCATGATTGGAGCCATGCGCGCGATTGCGCAGCTAAAGCCGAAGGTGCGTGTGATCGGCATTGTCTGCTCCGCGGAAAATATGCCCTCTGGCAAAGCCTACAGGCCGGGGGACGTTGCGATTGCAATGTCCGGCAAGGCGATTGAAGTGCTGAATACGGACGCTGAAGGCCGTATGGTGCTGGCCGACGGTCTGCACTACGCGAAGCAGCTTGGAGCGACCCACTTGATTGACGCGGCGACGCTGACTGGAGCCTGCGTGGTGGCGCTGGGTATGGTGAATGCGGGCGTGTTCGCGAACGATGAAGCGAGCTACGAACATTTCCAGAAGGCGCTGGAGATTTCCGGCGAAAAATTCTGGCGTTTGCCTGTCGAAGACGAATATCGCGAGATGATCGTTTCCCACATTGGAGACATTACCAACACGGGCGGCAGCCGCTACGGCGGCGCGATTACTGCGGCCATGTTCCTGAAAGAATTTGTGGATGAGACTCCTTGGCTGCATCTCGACATCGCGGGCGTTGCCTGGATGGATGAACAGAAGCCATGGATTGCGAAGGGTCCGTCCGGTGTGGCCGTGCGCAGCATTGTGGAGTGGGTCCGCAGCTACGAGAAATAACTGAACCAAGCAGTAGAGTCATTCTGAACGAAGTGAAGAATCCAGACGGTACTCCGTCGAGATGCCATCGTTCTCTGGATTCTTCGCTGCGCGCAGAATGACTCTACTGTGTTTGTGAGCCGGTTTCACATCACGTCCGGCGCTTCGATGCCCATCCAGCTGAGCGCGCGCAGCAATTCGCGTTGGGCGACAGCGGCGGTTGCCAGCAGCAGTGTTTTTCTGGTGGGATCTGCTTCTGTCAGAATGTGGTGCCGGTGGTAGAAGTTGCTGAATTGCTGCGCCAGTTGAAAAGCGTACTTGGCTAGATAGGCTGGCTCGGTGGTCTGAATGGAACGCTCCAGCACCAGCACGGATTTCGCCGCCAGCAGCCAGAGTTCCCACAGGCTGTCGCCATCGTCGCCGGAAAAATATGCGGAAGCGTCGATGGTCTCGAATTGCCGCAACGCTTCGTCGGGCGCGATTCCGGCCTTGCGAAAAATGTTCGCGGCACGTACGACGGCATATTGGGCGTAGGGTCCGGTTTCGCCTTCAAAGCTGAGCGCATCCTGAAAATCGAATGCGATGACGGTGTTGCGCGTGTAGCGCAGCATGTAATAGCGCAGCGCGCCGACAGCGATCTTGCGGGCAATGCTGTGCCGCTCGTCCTGGCCCATCTCGGGATGGCGAGCGTTCACTTCGGCCAGCGCGGAGGCGATCAGCTTGTCGATCAGGTCGTCGGCCTTTACGCCAAATCCCTTGCGTCCGGAAACTTCAATGTAGGCGCGGCCCTGGTCTTCCTCGGAAATCACATAGCCGAGTTCCATGGCGCAGCGCGGGGTCAGCGCGACCATCTCGTACGAGAAGTGGTGGTAGTTTTCGGCTTCTTTGGTGAAGCCCATGCCGCGCAGCGCTTCGATGACGTTGTTCTGCGGGTCGGCCTGGCGCGCGTCGATGACATTGTAGATAACCGTGGCTTTGCCAAAGCGTGGACCCGCCTGGTTTTGTTCAACCGTCGAAATCCAGCAGGGCGTTTCGCGATCCGGGTAGGAATAGAATTCTCGGTATCCAAAATCAAGCCCCAGCTTATTGAACTTCCATAGGTGATACGCGATGTCTTTGCCGACGTATCCGACCGTGCCGTTGGAGCGCACAATGACCTTGGCCTCTTCGTCCGGGTTTTCGCCGTCCGCGCCTGCGGTTCCGGCGCGCCGCATCACCCAGCAGCCAGAATTCTTGCCTTCCGTTTCTTTGTAAAGGACGCCTTTTTCCTTCATCAACGCAAAGGCCGCATTCCAAAAATGCAGGTGAAGAATTTCACTTTCGCGCGGGAGAAAATCATATTCAATGCCGAGGCGTTGCATGGTTTGCAAGTGCTGCCGGACAATCGCGGTCGACACCAAGTCGGCAATGGCGGCGGTTTCGTTGCCACCGACTTCGAGTGCGTGCAGCGTGTCCAGGCGAACCTGTTTGCGCGCCTGCTTCTGGCTTTCCTCCGCGTCGTACCACTGCGAGACATAGGCGTACAAATCCCAACAGGCGAAGTCGATGCGCTCACCATGCGCGGCAAGTTCCTCGATCCAGCGCTCGACTCCCGCAAGATCCATATGCCGCAGATGCACCAGGGAAACTACCACATCGGCCACTTGCACGCCGGTGTTGTCAATGTAGTTCTGTACACCCACCTGGTGGTTGGCGGCGCGCAACATGCGCACCAGCGTGTCGCCCAGGATGGAGTTGCGCAGGTGACCCACGTGCGCGGCCTTGTTGGGATTGATGCTGGTGTGCTCGACCAGAATGAATTCCTGCTCGTGGGGCAGAGCTTCCATCCGCGTCGCCAGCGCATGCGCGGCCATATTTCGATCGAGACGGCAGTTGATGTAGCCGGCCCCTGCCACTTCAAATCCAGTAAATCCTGCCACGCTACCCAATGCGCCAACCAGTTCTTCGGCGATCTTGCGCGGGGCTTTGCGCAGCGTACGCGCCAGCTCGAAGGCAATGGGCAGGGCATAGTCGCCCATCTCCACCTTGGGAGGTTCCTCGACCGTGAGGCGAGGGATTTCTACCTGGAACTTTTCAAGCAGGACAGCGCGAAGGCGCTCAAACAGAGATTGTCGATAGGTGCGATACACAAGGTACGTCCGTGGGCGCTGGTAGCGATCCGATGAGTTAGAGCGAATTTTAGCAGAGTGCGCCGCGGCTTCGCGATGGACACGGCACTTCAATCAACGCTTGCCACCCGTAGTTATACGTGCGCACCGCGACATCTTCCTTGCCGTCCATACGAGAAAAGAGACATTCAGGATAAAATACAAGGTGACTCGCTCTGCGGCCGGACGCGCCAGGAGCTTGAACGCCAACGGCATGTCCATCCAAGAAAACAAGCAAGATAGCAAACCGACTTTCTTCCTGACCACGCCTATCTACTACGTGAATGCCCGCCCGCACCTGGGCCACACGTACACCACTGTGGCCGCGGACACGCTCGCACGCTGGAAGCGAATGCGCGGTTTCGATGTCCACTTTTTGACCGGGACGGACGAACACGGGCAGAAAATTGAGCGGTCCGCCGCAAAGTCGGGCAAAACCCCGCAGCAATTTGCCGCGGAAGTTTCCAGCGAGTTTCGTGGGTTGTGGGACCGCATGGGTCTCACGTATGACGATTTCATCCGCACCACGGAAGTCCGGCATAAGCGCGGCACGCAACATCTTTTTTGCGAGTTGCAGAAGCGCGGCTTCATCTACAAAGGCACCTATTCCGGCCAGTATTGCGTGTGGGACGAGCTCTATGTCGATGGGCCCCCGGGAACGCCTTGTCCAGACTGCGGTCGCATCACAGAGACGGTGAGCGAGGAGAATTATTTTTTCAAGCTTTCCGCCTTTGAGCGCAAGTTGCTCGAACATTACGAGACGCATCCTGATTTCATCCGGCCCGAGGCGCGTCGCAATGAAGTGATGGCTTTTGTGCGCGGCGGCCTGCGCGATCTGTCGATTAGCCGCACCAGCTTTAACTGGGGCATCCCTGTGCCCGGTGATGAAAAGCACGTGATCTACGTGTGGATGGATGCGCTGGCGAACTATATCACGGCGTTGGGGTATGGCAGCGAGGATCCTGCGAATTTTGAGAAATACTGGCCCGCCGATGTGCACCTGATCGGCAAGGAGATCAGCCGCTTCCACTGCGTCTATTGGCCGGCATTTTTGATGGCTGCGGGTCTGCCGCTGCCGAAAAGCATCGTGGCGCACGGATGGCTGCTGTTTGAGCAGTCGAAGATGTCGAAATCGCGCGGGAACATTGTGCGCGCGGAAACTGTGCTCGACGTGCTGGGCGCGGATGCGCTGCGCTATTTTCTGTTGCGCGAAGTCACCTTTGGCCAGGATGGAAGTTTTTCCTTCGACGCGCTGGTGCAGCGGTATAACGCCGACCTGGCGAACGGATACGGCAATCTGGTGAGCCGCACGCTGGCGATGATTCAAAAATATTTTGATGGCGTGGTGCCGGATGGAACGAAGGCGGACAACAACATTCGCACGCGTCTGTGTCAGCAGGCAGAGGAGTTCGATCAGAGGCTAGAGCAGTTCGATTTCTCTCGTGCGCTGGAACAAGCCTGGAACGCGATTGCGTCAGTGGACAGCTATCTGACGGCGCAAACTCCGTGGAAACTCAGCACCACGGAGGGTGCGGAGAGCCGAACCAAACTCGCTGCCATTTTGTACACCGCCGCCGAGGCGATTCGCATCATTACGGCGCTGGTCTATCCCATTATTCCCGAGGCGGCGGCGAAGGTCTGGCGGCAGCTTGGCCTGGGGGATATTCGGAACGCGAATCTAAAGAATTTGCACTGGGGCGATCTACCACCGGGTACCAAGCTCGGCGAACTGGGTCCGGTGTTTCCCCGCGCGGAAAAGGAAGCGATCGAACGTATGCAGAAAATTGAAGAGGATCGTCAAACACAATTCGCAGCGGATCAAGAAGCTGCGTCCGAGGAGGCGGCTCTGTTCGAAGCGAAAACATCGGGGCCAGCGGAGCAACCCCCGCCTCCCCACGTGCATGAGTCCCAATCCGCTGCCGCAACGTCTCCGGAGCAGGAGGCAGACGCCATCGCTCAACAGGCAGCCGCCATACCGCAGGTGCGTTCCGTCAGTGCGGTGCTTGATCCTATTCCGCCCGGGCAACCAATCGTAGCGCCCGCGACGCACGCGGCACCGTCGCACCCTACGGAGGAAGCCCCCAAAATTGCCATCGAAGATTTCGCCAAGGTGGAACTGCGCGTCGCGATCGTTCGCTTGGCCGAGCGCGTTCCCAAGGCGGACCGTTTGCTACGGCTGGAAGTCGATCTCGGCTACGAACGGCGGCAAATTGTTGCCGGAATCGCCGAGGCTTACACGCCCGAAAGCCTCATTGGCCGCAAGGTCGTCATCGTCGCAAATCTAGCGCCGCGCAAACTGCGCGGACTGGAATCGAATGGGATGATTGTTGCCGCCTCTGTGGGAGAAAAAGGCAAGCCGGTGCTGGCGGGCTTTCTGGAAGACGTCGAAATCGGAGCACGGCTCAAATAGAGAAAGAGTCGCTCATGCTGGTGGACTCGCATGCACATCTGGACAGTGACCGCTACGCGGAAGACCGTGAGGCGATGCTGGTTCGTGCATTCGATGCCGGAGTCGAGGCGATTTTGGCCGTTGGCATTGGGGAGGGTCCGGACACGATGCATGGTGCTCTCGACCTGAGCCGCGCCTATCGATCGAGACCCGATATGCCTCGCATTCTGGTCAGCGCCGGAATCCATCCGCATGAGGCGAGCCTGGCGGATGAGCAGGCACTCAAGAAACTGGACACCCTGGCCGCGGAGCCGGAAGTCGTCGCCATTGGCGAGATTGGCCTCGACTACTTTTACGACCATTCACCCCGTGATGTGCAGCAGCGTGTTTTTGTCGATCAGATGAAGGTCGCCGCGCGGCACAGCCTGCCGATTTTGATCCACTGCCGGGCGTCCGCAGAGAGTACAGACGCCTGGGACGATACCCTGGAAATACTGGAGGAGCATTGGCGGCCGACCGGGTTGGGTGGCGTTCTGCATTGTTTCGCCGGCGAATACAGGCACGCACAGCGGGCCATGGACATGGGTTTTCTCGTTTCCTTCGCCGGGAACATTACCTTTCCCAAAGCGCAGCCCATCCGGGACGTAGCAGCTAAAATCCCGGGGGATAGGATCTTGATCGAGACCGACGCACCTTTTCTGGCCCCGGTGCCCCATCGCGGCAAGCGCAACGAACCGGCCATGGTGCGGCGCGTGGCGGAGCAACTGGCAGCGGTCCGCGGTGTGAACTGTGAGACCATGGCTTTGACGACAACGGAAAACTTCTATCGTTTTTTTCGTGGAGCGCGGTCTGAAACCGGGCCGGCAATCGGGCGAACGACAGCAGGCGCTGAGAGCGCGGAAAATAGAATCCAGCAAGGGTAGGGAAGTATGGCGACCGAGAATTCATTCGATATTGTCAGCAAAGTGGATGCGCAAGAGGTTTTGAATGCGGTGGATCAGGCCTCGAAGGAGATCCGCACGCGGTTCGATTTAAAGGATTCGCACTCCGAAATCAAATTGGAGGGCGAGGAGGCCATCCAGCTTGCTTCCAGCGATGAATACAAGCTGAAAGCAGTGACGGAAATCTTGCAGCAGAAGCTGGCGAAACGTGGAGTTTCGCTGAAGGCCCTGACCTATGGGAAGATCGAGCCCGCGTCGGGCTCCAGCGTTCGCCAGAAGGTTACGCTGCAGCAGGGAATTGCGATCGAAAAAGCAAAAGAGATCGTCAAGCTGATTAAGGACTCCAAAGCCAAGGCGCAGGCCACCATCCAGGCAGATATGGTCCGCGTCAGCAGCAAGGATCGCGATACATTACAGGATATGATTGCAATGTTGAAGAAGCATGACTTTGGTATCGACTTGCAGTTCACGAATTATCGGTCCAACTAGCGTTCATCAGCATCAAGGGGAATAGAGGCGGAACGAATTTGAGCACAGCGGCCATCACGACGGCGAAAGAGGTGTTTGATCTGCTCCACGACGACCTGGTTGCCGTGGAGCGGGAATTCGAGCGCCTTTCCGCTTCCGAGGTCGATTCCATTACGGAGATCGCCGGATACCTGCGCGAAGGCGGTGGCAAGCGGATTCGTCCGGCTCTGTTGCTGCTGGCGGCCAAGGCCCTTGGTTACACGGGAAACAGCAGTGTGCGTCTCGGCGCTGTGATTGAGATGGTGCACACGGCAACGCTGGTGCATGACGACATTATCGATGTGGCCGACATTCGCCGCGGGCGTCCTTCCGCGAATACGCAATGGGGCAATTCCAAATGCGTGCTGGCCGGCGACTGGCTCTACATGCAGGCGTTCCGCGTCGCGCTAGAGGAACGCGATTTTCGTATCCTCGATTTGCTGATCAGCTTGACGCAGCAGATGGTGGAAGGGGAGTTGCTGCAGATGGAGCGCCTCGGAAACGCGCTGAACGAACAGGAATATCACGAGCTGATTTATCGCAAGACTGCCTGCTTGTTCCGTGTTTCGATGCAACTAGGATGCGTGCTGGCTGGAGCTTCCGCGCCAATCGAAGAGGCGCTAGGCGAGTACGGCCGCAATCTCGGGCTGGCCTTTCAGATCGTGGATGATGTCCTGGATTTGACCGCCAACGAGGCAGTTCTAGGCAAACCGACCGCCAGCGATCTGCGGGAAGGTAAGGCCACGCTGGCCGTTGTCCACGCGCTGGAACATGGCAGCGCGCAAGAACGCGCCGACATCCTGGCCGTGATCGAAGATCATGGATTGGAGCGCGTCGGGCACGAACGCATTCTTGCCATCCTGCAGCGGAATGCTTCTCTGGACTATGCCATTCAAGTCGCCGACGCACATGCGGAAGCGGCGCGAAAAAATCTTTCCATTCTGCCGGATTCGGAATTCAAGAGAGCGCTGCTGTGGGTGCCGGACTTTGTTGTGTCCCGTGAAAAATGATGGTTGACGACAAGTAATTCTTCCGCGCAACCAACTTCTGCCAACTCCGATCCAAGGCATCCTGAAGAATGCCCTTTCATTTCCTGGAGATTCTATGTGGGTTCTACGCAATTTCATGCGCAGGCTGAATGCATGTGCCGGTCTAGCCGGTCTGGCGGCGCTCGTAGTTTGTTTCACGGCTGTCGGTCAGATGACTCCGCCGAATACCGAAGATCAGGTATTGAATCACTTGACCCTGGTGCAGCGCTGGTCCCGGCAATGGGAGGGCGCGGAAATTTACCTTGCCCGCTCGGGCGATGAATTGTATGTCGAGAACGGACAGGCCATCGCGCAAAAGGTGGTGAAACTGGAGTTCGAGTCGGCACTGGCGCAGGCCGAACTGATTGGGGAGTCGTCTCCCAAAACTGGACCCGCGGCAGGGAACCCCGGAAATGCGATCAATGCTGAGAACATCTTCAAGAGGGAACAAAGCATCCGTCAGCAAATTCAAGTTTTACAAACTGAACTGGATGCATTGAACCGTAAGATTCCCACGGTCCGGGCGAGCGAACGCCCCGCCCTTGCGACTCAGCGGGACACGCTGCAAGGCCAATTGCAATTGGCGCAGGCGCTGGAAGATAACCTGAACCAGCTTACTGCTTTCATGAATTCGGCGGCGAACGCGAACGGGGCCGGGATGGAACTCATCGCCAAAATTCAGGCCTTGCAGCGCACGATTCCGGGAGCGGAGATTGCTTTATCTCCGGCCGCAGCCAAGGCAGGCGGAAAAATGTCGGCTCCCCCGCCGCCGGCACGTTTTCAAATCATTGGCAATCAGCAGAACGAAGGGCTGATCGGGCAGATGTCGCAAATGGTCCATCTGATGGGAAGCCTGCGCACGCTGGACCAGATCGAGGATGAGACCACGCGATTGCAGGCGGCGACACAGCGACTTCGCGCCCCCTTGCTGGCGGCGCTGCGCGCGACCCTGCAGCAGGGGCAAATCGAGCTCGCCAACGTGGGACAGAGTAACGGAACGGCTGCAAGCGCCGGTGCCGCGAATCCGAGTGCTCCCGACTCCGCGCCGCCCGCGACGACTGCCTCCGCCACTGCTCCCGCAGCGCAGAGCCAGGAAACTCCACAGCAGAAACAGAGCGAAATGACGGAGCTGGTGCTGCATTTCAAGCAGATTTCCAGTGCCACGTTGCCATTGAGCCAGCAGCTAATCCTGCTGGATCAAAGCCAGGGCAATCTGAAGCAGTTGCAAGATTCCATCGAACATGAATACACGCAGATCCTGCGTTCTCTGCTGTTACGGGTTGCCACTCTTCTCATCGCTCTCGGCTTGATCTGGATCTTCTCCGAGCTATGGCGCCGCGCCAGCTTCCGTTACATTCGTGGCGCACGACGCAGGCGTCAGTTTCTTGTTCTGCGCCGCGTGGTCACCGGCTTTTGCATGGCGATTGTCATTCTGCTGGGCTTTGTCAGCGACTTCAGCTCACTGGCAACGTATGCCGGCTTGATCACAGCCGGTATCGCGGTAGCATTGCAGGCAGTCATTTTGTCCGTCGCCGCATATTTTTTCCTGGTAGGGCGGTATGGCGTTCGCGTGGGCGATCGCGTGACCATGGTGTACAACGGGGCCAACAGCGTGACGGGCGATGTGGTCGACATCGGTCTGGTCCGCTTCTATCTGATGGAACTGGCTGGCAGCGGAATCGAAATGACCCCGACTGGACGCATTGTCGTTTTTCCCAACTCCATTCTGTTTCAGACCAGCCCGCTGTTCAAACAGATTCCCGGCACCGAATATACGTGGCGCGAGATCGGGCTTCCTCTGCACGCGGAAAGCGATGCGCAAGTGGCGGAAAAAGAATTGCTGGCCCGCGTCAATTCGCTCTATGAGGAATATCGTCCGCTGCTGGAGCAGCAATATCGCGGCATGGAACAGACGGTTGGCGTGCATATGGATGTGCCCAAGCCAAATACACGGGCGCGCTTCGTCGGCTCCGGGCTGGAGGTGGTGGTGCATTACCCTGTCCCGCTGCGTCAGGCTGCTGAGTTTGACGACCGCATGGTGATGGAAGTGATGGACATTCTGCGCAAGAATCCGTCGATCCGGCTGGCCGACGGCGCAGCGCCGGAATTGCGATCCGCGGTCAAAGTATAAACGCGCATCATTTGTTGAAGCTGATCGAGTCATCGTGTCTTCCTAGGACGATCAATCGATCTCCTCTTCGCTGCCGAGAGGCGATTCCAGCCCTTCAGTCAGGATGGAGTTGCGCGGGAGAAACAGGCGTGGGCTGTGTTTTGGGCCTGGGGTTGAAGTCCGCGGGAATCTTGTTCTGAATGCCAAGCGCACGATCTGTTGGAACAATGTCCAGGTTGGCGCAGCCATAGCCAGTCTTCTGCGGAAGATTGTCGATCAGAGACTCCGGCACGTGGGCATACGACGGCGGCAGCAGCGGCGCATGGCCGGTAAGACGAGCGGCGCTCAACCCCTGGAGTAGATCTGTAACGTCCGCCGTCAAGGCGTCCTGCGGGCCAAGATTTTGTTGATGGAACTCCTGTTTGCCCAGGTCGCGGCCTTTTCTTTCATCCGGTAACAGGGCCAGCGGCGTCAGGCGGAATGTTCGGTCGATGAACTTCACCACGGAAGCATGATTGCCTTCCGCGGAGGCGATAAAATGCGCCTTAGCATAGGGAGAAATCAATAGCAGCGGGACGCGGGGGCCATCGGTGATGGGAGATCCATCCGGGCCATAGGCACGGATAGGCGGGCGAACATGGTCATAGTCGCCTTCCGAGTCATCCCATGTAACGATGATGACGCTGTGGTTCCAATAAGGACTGGCTGCAATTTTATTGATGACCCGGGCCACCATGGCTTCACTGATTTGGGAATCGGAATAGCCTGGATGATCGTCGTCGCCCTGAAAATTCTTTTGCGCGGCGGGGTACGGGTCGGCAGGTTTGATTCTAGTGAGGTTGCGATATCCGCCCTTCACAAAGAAAACGCCCCTGGGCGGCAGCGTACGGCTATCGAGGGCATGGAAGAAATCTCCTAGTCCGTGCAACTGGGAGCGCATGGCAGGATTGTTGGAAATATATCCGAAATACTGCGGCCCGTTGTGATGGGTGACATACGACGCGTGCAGGCCATTGGCATCCAAAGGGTCTTCGTCTGGGTCGGTCGCTTCCTTGTCGTACCCTTCCTCGTACCAGCCGAAGGGTATCTGTCCCTTACCGGCGCTGGAAATAAATTTCACATCGTCCGAAACATCTCCAAGATCGCCATCCGGGTCTCGATCGGATCGGACGGTCCCGCCCAGATGGGATCCCTGGAGCGTCAATGGCAGCGTGGCATAGGTCAGGTTGATTTGCGTGCCAGGCTCGACGCCATGGCGGAAGTCTCCTGGATTTACCGGCATCTTGTGGGCCGATGAATCCAGTTGCGATCCCCAGAAGGGATCGTCGTCATTGAGCACGGGAACGCCCGGCGTCGAACCGCCATCGCCTTTGAACGCCTCATCCGGATGCAGCGCCCACTGGGTCTGACCTGTCTGCGCGCCGATGATGGCGAGATTGCCCAACGTGGAAGGCCCGATCATTTCCTGAAAAACACGATCGAAAAGGACAAACCGGTCGGCATAGTTCCACAGCAGCGGGATCGTATCGCAATCCTCATGGGCCATCGCCAGTTCGCCGAATTGTTTGGCCTGGAGCGAGGGACTGCCAGTCGGACTATGCTTCCGCTCCTCAACCAAAGCGAACAGATCCATCCGGGGAACCTTATTTCGGATGTCCATCTTCGCCACGATGGCTGGATGCGAGTGATTGATATCGTCCAGATCCGCGGCGTACTGTTCCGGCCCGATGCGAAAGGGCTGGATCGTAGTGGCGGAGCCGTCGGTATTGAGAATGGCCTGTGTGAAGCCCGGCGTATCTGCCGGCTTTTGACTATACAGGCCATCGGCGCCCGGAAAAGTGCCAAAGTAAGAATCGAAGGAACGATTCTCCTGATAGATCACAAAGACATACTGGATCTTGTCATGCTCCAGTTTCAGTAGCTGTTCCCGCGAGATTTTTGGCCCATGGTGGCGACCCAAAGAGTATCGGGCTATTTCACGTTTCTGGCGGGTTGCATCGGCATTTTGCGCCGTGGCGAATAGGGTCGGCGGCAATATCAGGAGTGCCGCCAGTGCGATGACCGCATTCGAACGGCTTGGTTTGTTCATTTTTATTCTATCCATGCGATTGGACAAAGGATTTCTCTTAGAATACCTGCAATCCAACCAATCCAACGCGAACGAGGGTCATAGACTGCCGGACTGACGCATCATGCCGCCATCGATGAAGAACGTGCTGCCGGTGCAATACGCAGCTGCGTCGGAAGCAAGAAAGATCGCCAGAGCTGCCACTTCTTCCGGTTTTCCCCAGCGCCCCAGGGGGATTTCCCCCATCAGTTCTTTTTCGATGGCGGCGTTCGCTTCCACATCCGCGTCGATCGGAGTGAAAATGGCGCCGGGAGCAATATTGTTTACGGTGATCTTGTGTGGGGCCAACTCCACCGCAACTGTGCGCATCAACATGCGAAGGCCGCCCTTGGCAGCGCAGTAGGGAGCGTTGGTCGGCATCGGCAAATCCTCATGGACCGAAGAAATATTAATAATGCGACCCCCATCGCCCTGCTGGATCATGGCTTTTGCGGCTGCCTGCGCGCACAAAAACGGTCCTGTAAGGTCGACCGCGATGACTTTCTGCCATAGGTCGAAGGGATATTCCGTGAACGGATGCTTGTATTCGAGGCCGGCATTGTTGACGAAAATATCAATCCGTCCCATGGTTGTCAAAGTCTGCCGCACCAGATTGTTCACTTGCGCGGGATCGGAAATATCCGCCTCGATCGCCTGCGCTTTTCCCGCTGCGCTTCGAATCTCGCCGACGACCTGGTTGGCCAAGTCATCCTTGCCCACGTAGTCCACGACAACAGCCGCGCCTTCCCTGGCCATTCCCATGGCGATGGCTCTGCCGATCCCGCTGGCCGAGCCAGTCACAATTGCAACCTTGTCCTGCAGCTTCATGCAGCGTTCCTCCTCGAATTGATTCTATAGATGCGTGGGATGTAGATTGGTCGATGAACGCCGGTACCCACAAGACAAAATCCGCCAAAGCAGAAGAAAGTTGTTAGACGAGAAATCTGTCCGCGTCTGTTTTCTTCAACTCCAATCCTAGTCCCGGTCGAGACCAATCGGGAAACATGCGGCCCTGCCGCGGCTCGCAGAACCCGTCAAAAAACATCCGCTCAATGCGGGCATGGTCGTGAAAAAACTCCAGGTGTCGCGCTCGCGGCACGGCGCAGCAGGCGTGTATGTGAATGCTGGGAGCGCAGTGCGCCGAAAGCGCGATCTGATGCGCATCGCAGACGGCAGCAGCGCCGAGAAATCCAGTAATTCCCTGGGCGCGGGTAGCATCCGCCTGCTGCACGTCAACGCTTCCTGCCGCCAGCATGTTCTCAAAGTAAGGAATCGTATAGCCATATTCTCCGGCGGCTACTTCCATTGGCGCAGGAACATGGTTGCGGACGAAATGAAGGCCGGCAAGATCGTCGGAACTGACCGGCTCCTCGAACCAGGTGACGTTCGACGAGTGAAATATCTGCGCCAGGCGGATGGCTTGTTTGGCGGTATACGCCCCATTCGCATCGACAAACAACTCCACGCGATCGCCGATAGCCTTGCGCGCATGCCGCACCCGGCGCGGGTCATCGTCCGGATTGGTTCCAACTTTCATCTTGACGAAGAGGAACCCTTTTTCCGCCCATCCTCCCAGCTGCGATTCAAGCTGGCGGTCATCGTATGATGTGAAGCCGCCGCTGCCATATGCGGGAGTGGATTCTCGAGCTGCGCCCAGCAGTTGAACGAGCGGCATATGAAGCAGCTTCGCTCGCAGATCCCACAACGCAATGTCGATGGCGGAGATGGCCATAGCCGCAATGCCGCGATTGCCAAGGTTCCGCACGGCGCGCTGTAGCTGCATCCATAGCGCAGGATGCTGGAAGGGGTCTGCGCCGGCTCACCGTCTTCAGCAAGTGTTCGGCGACTTTGGCCGTGCCCTCGTCCGCGTAGGTGTAACCGATGCCTCGAGTGTCGCCAACGGTCAGTTCAACCAGAACCATGATGGTTGAATTCCAGGAAATTGTTCCGTCCGCTTCCGGCGCATCGGTGGGGACTTTGTAGACACGAACTGAGGTGCTCGATATTTTCTCCACATTCAACATGATTCCACCTGTATCGCCTGGGTTGTCTCAGCGGGATCAAGGAGGCAACGGAGGAAGATGCCTGTTCGTGATTTGTCCCTACTCAACTGCGGGCATTTGTTGCCCAGGTACATCCCGCATTCTGAAGTTGCCTTCTAACTGAGTGTGAAAATGTTTTTCGACCGTGCTCCGTCAAATCGCGGTGCGCTACCATTTCAGCCACTCAATCTATCCACATTCATACGCCGCCTATGAGAGATTCAACCATCGCTTTCAGCCGCAAATCGATCGGAAAGGGAACCAATGAGCAAGCTAGTAGCAGATGTTTTATTTGAGCGCCTGATCGCATGGGGCGTGGATACGATTTTCGGTTTCCCCGGGGATGGCGTTGACGGCCTGTTTGAGAGCTTAAGGACACATCAGGACAAATTGAAATTCATCCAGGTGCGTCATGAGGAAGCGGCTGCGTTTGCAGCTCTTGGCTATTCAAAATATACGGGCCGCTTGGGAGTCTGCGTGGCTACTTCGGGGCCCGGCGGGATTCACTTGCTGAACGGACTATATGATGCCAAGTGCGATGGCCATCCTGTGCTCGCCATTACCGGCCATACATTTCACGATCTGATCGGCACCCACTATCAGCAGGATGTCGACCTGGACAAATTGTTCATGGATGTCTCGGTGTACAACGAGCGCATCATGGGACCGGCCCATGTAGTGCCGTTGGTGGACGAAGCCATCCGCACCGCCGTGTCGCGTCGTGGCGTGGCGCATCTTACGATTCCGAAAGACATCCAGGAGTGGCCGGCGAAGGACAACAATCGTTCTGAAGGCAATGTCCCCCATCACAGCGAAGATAAGCTTCAGCGCACGTATCCGGTGCCTGCCCACGCCTCGCTGGAACAAGCGGCAGTCATCTTGAACGAAGGCCGGCGGGTGGTGATGTTGGTCGGCGCAGGCGCCCTGGGCGCTCGCGAGGAAGTGATCCGAGTCGCCGAGTTGATTGGAGCCCCGGTGGTGAAAGCACTGCTCGGCAAGGCCGTCATCCCCGATCGGCACCCGTTGGCGATTGGAGGCATTGGTCTGCTCGGCACCGCGCCCTCTCAAGAAGCGATGAAGGAGTGCGACACGTTGCTGATGGTCGGGTCGAGCTTTCCGTATATGGAGTTTCTACCCAAGCCCGGCGATGCCAAGTGCGTGCAAATCGATATCGACGCGGCGCGCATGGGCCTGCGCCAACCGGTCGAAGTAGAGCTGGTGGGAGACGCCAAAGCCACGCTGGCTGCTTTAATTCCTCTACTCAAACAGAAAAAGCGGCGTGGATTTCTGGAAGATTATCAGGACCGCATGAAGACGTGGAATGAACTGATGGAGAAGCGTGGAACGCGCCCCGACATGCCGATGAAGCCGCAAGTGGTGACGCACACGTTGAACCGCCTGCTCCACGACGATGCCATCGTTTCTTCCGATAGCGGCACCATTGCGACATGGACGGCTCGCTACATCGAAATGCGCGGCGACATGAAGTTTTCTCTCTCGGGCTCGCTCGCCACTATGGCGAACGGCTTGCCATACAGTATCGGCGCGGCGGTTGCCTATCCCGGACGGCAGGTAGTGTGTGTGGTGGGGGATGGTGGGCTGACCATGCTGATGGGCGAGTTGGCCACGCTGGCCAAGTACAAGCTCAACGTCAAGGTCATCGTCATCAAGAACAATGTGCTGGGACAAATCAAGTGGGAGCAGATGGTGGAGGACTCCAATCCGGAATTCGGCGTCGACCTGGAGCCCATTGATTTCGCCAAGGTCGCGGAAGCTTGCGGGATTGCGGGATTCACCATGGAACGTCCGGATCAGGCCGAGTCTATCTTGCGGCGCGCGCTGGATACCGACGGACCTGCCCTGGTGCAGTGCGTCGTCGATGCAAACGAGCCGCCGCTGCCGGGCAACATCACAACCAAGCAGGCGAAGAACTTTGGAGAAGCGCTGCTGAAAGGCGAGAAAGATCGCGCCAAAATTATTAAGACCATTCTGGAAGATAAAGTGCGCGAGGTAGTGTAGCCAGATTCAACCGTGCATGGAGCGCGGCCAAGGAATTGCGGGTTGGAGCGCTCTTCCGAAATTTCCCACGGCAACGAGATACGGAGACTTGATGGATAAAGCCAAGATGCAACGATTGGAATTGCAACGAGTGGTCGAAATGGAAAGGCCGGGACAGTCGTTGGAGTCGGAAGGCTTGGATGCAATCGAAGCGGTGGATGAACATCTTCGCGAGGGACGATTTCAGAGGGGCCTGGCCCTGTTGTCGGGCGCTTCCAGCCTGCTGACTGGACTCGAAGTCGGCTACGAACACTATCGAGGCAGTTACAGCCGCAGAGTGATGTACACGCCGGTGGCTCTCAGCCTGTTGTTGGTCGCCGGAGCAGCGGCCGGGTTTATGAGCAGGCGCGGCGCCCGACGCGTGCTTCGGCCCATTGCCGCGCTGACGTTGGCAGATGGTGTTCTCGGATTTTACTTTCACCTGCGCGGCATTGCTCGCAAGCCGGGAGGGTGGCGGTTTCCCATGACGAACATGGTCATGGGGCCGCCTGTTTTCGCTCCTCTCTTGTTCGGCATCAGCGCGTATCTCGGCCTGATCGCCTCCTATCTTCGCCGGGAAGATGATGCCGATCATCCTGCCGACGACATTGCCTGGATTCCGCGAGCCGCTCATGAACATCATTGGACGAAGGCGCTGCCAGGCAAGCGGATTTCCAAGCCCGAAACGATCACGTTGAGCCAGGATCTGCGCGAGGGAAAATTCCAGAAGCACATGGCGCTCGCCGCCGCATTCGCCGCATTTTTCAGCGGCTTTGAGGCTTTCTATTCTCACTATAAAAATAATTTCCGCTACAAGGCGCAATGGACTCCCGTGGTTCTGTCCCCGATGTTGATCGCCGCCTGCATCGCGGCCATGCGCAATCGCAAACCCGCCCATACCTGGCTGCCTGCGCTTTCCGCGGCTGCAGTAGTGGACGGCGGCGTGGGATTCTTCTACCACGCGCGGGGAATTTTCAGACGTCCGGGCGGTAGAAAACACTTGCTCTACAACGTCTTGTACGGACCGCCGATTCTGGCTCCTCTGTTGTTCAGCGCCTGCGGCATGCTGGGCTTGTTAGCGAGCCTGATGCGGAGGGAATCATGAAGGGACGCACCTCTGTGCAGCCGGGGTATTATCCGGGATTTTCCACGCTCGGCCAGCAGGCCAACTGGGACGAAGCAACGCGTGCGACCGTATTGAAACGGGTGGCGCGATCGCTCGAACTTCATTTCTTCACTCCCGAGGAAGCTCCGCTGATCGAGGCGATCTTCGAGCACATCCTTCCCCAGATTGATCGTGACGAGAAGTACAGAATTCCCATCGTTCCCGTGGTGGATGAGCGTCTGCATACAAACCGGCTCGACGGCTACCGATATGAAAACATGCCCCCCGATCAGGAGGCCTATCGCCTGGGGATGCAAGCGATCGAAGAGATTGCACGAGGCAAGGATGGACGCGGATTTCTGGAACTGACGCCGCTGGAACAGGACAAGCTGCTTCGAACCCTGCACGATGGCAAGCCGGAAGGGGCGCACCATATTTGGGAGCGGATGCCGGTGCATCGCTTCTGGATGCTGATGGTGCAGGACGCTGCCGAGGCGTACTACGCGCATCCGTACGCCTGGGATGAGATCGGTTTCGGCGGCCCCGCCTATCCGCGCGCCTACATGCGTCTGGAGCGTGGCGAAGCGGAACCATGGGAAGTCGAGGAGCAGCGTTATGAGTGGGAAGCGCCCGAGGATTCTGTCTCCGACATTTACGAATTGATCAGCGGGCACGACCTGCATCAGGCCACGCCGGGGCAGGGAGGCACCCATTGAATCCGCTGAAAAAATACCTCTTCAATGAGCGCAACGGAAACGGACACGCACTCGGACCCATACAGGAAATCGACGTACCGATGCGGCGGTTTGGAGAAGAGGAAGTCGACTACGTTGTTATCGGCGTCGGCTCTGCTGGAGGAGTGCTGTTGCAGCGTCTTGCGCGCGCCGGCTTTCGCGTGCTGGGCCTCGAAGCAGGTCCCTTCTGGAACACGGAACGCGACTGGGTCAGCGATGAAGCGGGTTCCCACAATCTCTATTGGGAGCAACTGCGCATCACGGGAGGAACGCATCCACTGGCGCTGGGCGCGAACAACTCCGGCCGCGGCGTTGGTGGAGGATCGGTGCACTGGGCAGCCTTTACGCCGAGGCTGCATCCATCGGATTTTCGCATTCATTCCGAAGACGGAGTCGGCATCGACTGGCCGATGACGTATGAAGAGTTGAAGCCGTATTACGAGCAGCTCGAACTGGAAATGCCGGTGGCGGGGCCAGCCTACTATCCCTGGGGCGACCCGCATGGCTACGCGTATGGCCCTCATCCCATGGGCGGCGCCGGCGATGTTCTCATCCAGGGCTGCACCAAACTCGGCATCGGCGTCAGCATTGGCGGCCCGGTTGCGATCCTCTCCGGTTCCCACGGCGATCGGCAGCATTGCATCTATCGCGGTTTCTGTATTCAGGCATGCAAGGTGGGCGCCAAGGCCAGCACGCTGATCACGCATGTTCCGGACGCGCTGAGAAGTGGCGCCGAGATTCGCGATGATTCGATGGTGAGCCGCATTCATGTGAACAAGGAAAATCGGGTAACTGGGGTCAGCTATTTCGATGTGCACGGGCAAGAGCATTTTCAAAGGGCGAAGGCCGTCATTGTTTCCGGATATGCAATTGAAACGCCGCGCCTGCTATTGAACTCGGCCTGCCCGGGCCACGAGAATGGGCTGGCTAATTCCAGCGACACGGTGGGTCGCTATTTGATGGCGCAGGCCGGCAACGTAGTGCTGGGGCGCTTTCATGATCTGGTTCGCATTTACAAAGCTCCGCCCGCCCACGCACTGACGGAAGAATTCTACGAAACCGATTCCAAGCGGGATTTTGCGCGCGGCTTTGCCATCCAGACCGTGGGCCCGCTTCCTATCGCGTTCGCCAAGCAGATGATGACGGCCAAAGGCGCGTGGGGATGGGGGCTGCGCCGCATCATGATGGATTACAACCATTGGGCGGCGATCGCTTTGCTGGGAGAAATCCTGCCCTGGCCGGAAAATCGCGTGCAGCTTGCCGAGGCCAAGGATCGTTTCGGCATTCCGGTTGCAAAGGTTACTTTTGGTCTCCATGACAATGACGAGAAGCTGATCGAGTTCGGAAAAAACAAAGTGATAGAAGTGATGGGCGCGGCGGGCGCGGAAGAAGTTGTGCAGGAGACGCGTTTCGCGCATCTCGTAGGCGCGGCGCGCATGGGCACCGATCCTCGCACCTCGGTTGTGGATAAATACGGACGCACCCACGATGTCGCCAACCTTTTCGTATGCGACGGCAGCATTCTGCCCACGCAAGGATCGGCTAATCCCGGGCTGACGATTCAGGCCCTGGCCGCACGGACGGGTGATTACTTAATAGCCCAAGGGGAATCTATTTTTAACACCAACCATCGGGATATGATGCAGCCAGCCATCCGACGCGATCTTGCACCTCCGGGGACGTACGGGCGCGGGGTTCCGCGCTTGGCCAATCTAACGTCATGATCGATGCAGCCAACACCACCGCGAACGTTCCACCCGATATCGACCGCATCGACCGCGTCGTTGCGACGCTACGCGAACAGAAATTGGACGCGGTGTTCTGCTGCCTACCCTCCCACGTGCTGCTGCTCACAGGCTATTGGCCCGTGATGGCAAATACGGTAGCGCTGTTCACGGCGGACGGGTCGGTGCATCTGCTGCTGCCCGAGGACGAAGAGGAAATTGCGGCACAAATGTCGATTGCTCAACGCGCCACTTTTCAACCGGGATCGCTGAGCCAAATCACAAATTCAAAAAAGGCCATTGCTCAACCGCTCGCTCATCTTGTAGCTTCGCTGGGCCTCGACTCGGCGCGGATCGGAGTGGAGTTGCATGGCACTCTCGCTCCCGTCTCGTATCTGGCGCAATCGCATTTGGGCTCGACGTTGCGCGACATCGTACAGGATGCTTTTCCACAGATCGTGCTGATTTCCGCCGACGACCTGCTGGTACGGTTGAGTATGGCAAAGACGCCGCGCGAGCTGGATCGCCTGCGTCTTTCTTGCAAGCTTGCCCAGGCTGCGTATGAAGCGGGCAGCACGGAACTCAAATCAGGTTCGGTGGAACCGCGGGCAGCGGAGTTTTTTCGGTCTGCCTACGCAGCGTGCCCGGCCCGGAAACAGGCCGTGTGCACGGATGCGTTCTATTTCTGCATGTCCGGGGCGAACTCCGCGACCGCCCATGCGGCCTATGCGCGGACAAGAACACGCACGATTGAGCCCGGAGATCTGGCGATGATCCATTGCAATTCTCAAGCCGATGGCTACTGGACCGACATCACCCGCACCTACACCTGCGGCCAGGCGGATGCGAAACAAACGGCCATGCGCGCCGCAATCCTGGAGGCACGGCAGGCCGCACTGGCTCGCATCTCCGCCGGCGTGGTCGCGGCGGAAATCGACAAGGCGGCTCGCGACGTGCTGGCGGGACGCGGATTCGGGGAAAATTTTAAACATGCGACTGGACATGGAGTGGGTTTTTCGGCGGCCAACCACGACGCTATCCCAAGAATCCACCCAAAATCCACGGATATTTTGGAAATTGGCATGACCTTCAACATCGAACCGGCGATCTATATCGATGGTTACGGGGGCATGCGCCATTGCGATGTTGTTGCCGTAACGGACCACGGCGCGGAGGTCCTGACGGACTTTCAAAACACGGCATCCGCGCTGGAGCTAGCGGCGTGAAATGGCATCTCACCGATTAGGGGCTTGCCGGTCTCGATGGCGTTCAAAAACAAAGTCTGAGAGGATCATTTCAAGCAGCCCCCAAGAAAGGAAGTTGAATGAAATTGAACCAAGTTGTCATGGTCACCGGGGCTTCCGCAGGTCTGGGCCGCGCTATCGCGCATGCATTTGCGAAACAGCGGGCGCGGATCGGGCTGATTGCACGCAATCGGCAGGCCCTGGAAGCGTGCAGTGAAGAGGTGCGGCTATTGGGCGGACAAGCGCTGGTCCTGCCGCTCGACGTGAGCGATGCCCCGTCTATCGAACAGGCTGCCAGCCGACTGGAGGAAACCTTTGGACCGATCGATGTGTGGGTGAATAATGCCATGGTTTCGGTATTTTCTCCGGTGAAGGAGATGACAGCGGAAGAGTACAAACGGGTCACAGAGGTTACCTATCTGGGCTATGTCTACGGAACGCAGTCAGCTTTGCGCCGGATGCTGCCGCGCGACTGCGGGACCATCATTCAGGTGGGTTCGGCGCTGACGGTACGCAGCATTCCCTTGCAGTCCGCCTACTGTGGCGCGAAACACGCCATCATTGGATTTACGGATTCTCTGCGGTGCGAACTGTATCACGACAAAAGCAATGTCCAGCTGACAGTAGTGCAAATGCCGGCAATGAACACTGTCCAGTTCACGTGGGTGAAAAGTCGGCTTCCAGATAAACCACAGCCCGTGCCTCCCATTTTTCAGCCGGAAGTCGCCGCCAAAGTTGTTGTCCATGCCGCGGGAGTGGATCGGCCTCGACGCGAGTATTGGGTAGGCTCGCCGACGGTGGAGTCGATGATCGGTCAGATTTTTGTCCCCGGACTGCTCGATCGCTACCTGGGAGATACCGGATACGAGGCGCAGCAGACCGATATTCCGGATGATCCGAACCGGCCCAACAATCTATGGGACTATGTTCCCGGCCGGCACGGCGCGCACGGGCCGTTCGACAAGCGATCGCGCTCTTTCAGCCCACAGGTCTTCATGGATCTGCATCATAATTGGTTTGTGGCCGCTGGAGCCGCGCTGGTGACGGCGGCTGTCGTGGGCTGGAAAAAGACTCAGCAATCCCGAAAGGAGACTGGCAATGTCGTTGCAGCTGGAAACAGACAACCAACCGATAAGCTCGGTTGCACTGCGTAAAGTGTGCCCGGTCCACAAGGGCATGGCGATCGCCTGCTGTTGCGCCGCGATGGCGTCATTGACTCCGGTGGCGCTGGTGCAACTGAAAATTGTGCGGAACCTGCCGGACCCGCCAGGACGAATCTTTAACTCTAAGCGGATCGTCACCTCGAAGGGGGCGTATCGCTTTGGCATTCCCGACGGAGTTCTGGGCGTTGCCAGCTATGGTGTCACCCTGGCCTTGCTGATGGCTGCGAAACCATCGCGGCCGGTGGTGCGAAAAATGTTGCGCGCCAAAGTGGCCCTGGATGCAGCCATGGCGATCCGGGGTCTTCGCAAGCAAATTACGCAACATGGGCGGATATGCTCCTGGTGCGTGGGCACGGCAGCCGCGACGGCTGGCGTGGTCTACTTCGCGCGCAAAGCGCGTGAGGCGGAGCGGCCCCACCTGGTGTGAAGACGGCGCGCTCCTGGAATTTCGTTTTCCGCGCACGGATCCGCGTGTCGGGAGTGCCGCATTGGCTCTATAATTCGCTAGTCGATGAACTGGGCTCCCGCACACACGGTCAGCGGTTGGTTCGACCCCGACCAGGGCACACCCGATCATCATATTTCCCGCTGGATTTTTCTGCGGGCCCTGGGCCTGATCTATTTTTCCGCGTTCTACTCGCTCATCTTTCAGATTCGCGGCTTGATCGGACCCCAGGGAATCCTTCCCGCCGATGGATATCTTGCCGCAGTGGAGCGCGGCCTCGGTTCGCTGCGCTTCTGGTACGCGCCAACTCTTCTCTGGATTTCCGGCGGTTCCCACATGCTGATGGCACTCTGCTGGGTGGGCATCGCGGCTTCGCTGCTGGTTGTCGCCAATGTCTGGCCGCGCGCCATGCTGGCGGTTTGCTTCGTCTGCTTCCTTTCCTTCGTAAGCGCAGCAGGAGATTTTTCCGGCTACCAATCGGATGGCATGCTGCTGGAGGCAGGCTTTCTGTCGCTTTTCTTTGCTCCCGGCGGATTCTTTCCCGGGTGGGGAAGGCGGCGACTGCCAATACGCGCCAGCCTGTTTCTCCTGCTATGGGAGTGGTTCCGCATCTACTTTGAGTCCGGCGTCGTGAAGCTGGCCAGCGGCGATCCCGAGTGGCGTCATCTTACTGCGATGGACCAGTACTACCAGAATGGTCCGCTGCCCACGTGGATTGGCTGGTATGTGCAGCATCTTCCGCATTGGTTTCAGGCCTCCACCGTCGTGGCCACGCTGGCGTTGGAACTGGTGATTGTATGGATGCTGTTTCTACCGCGTCGTTGGCGCATCCTATGCTTCTTTATCGTGACGCCGTGGCAGATCGTCGTCATCCTGACCGCCAATTATGCGTTTTTGAATTACATTGTGTTCGCGCTGGGGTTCCTGCTACTGGATGATCGTTTTCTAATTCGCTTCGTGCCAGCGCGCTGGCGGTTCCCCGTCGCCGCCGACAGCGACACCCCCACGGAAGGCGAGAGCAACCTGGAAAACTCGGTGGAGGAAACACCTGCGGTCAGTCCGCGCTCGCGTCTTCGCCGGCACTCGCATTCTCTGGGTATCGCTGCGAATGCAGTGATGCTGGGCTGGATCTTCTACGCGACGATCGTGCCGATGCTGCAAATGTTCTGGCGTACCATTCCGTTGCCGATTGAACCAATCACGGCATTGCAGCCGTTTCGCATTGCGAATGAATATGGTTTGTTCGCGGTGATGACGCCGAATCGATACGAAATTGAATTTCAAGGATCGGACGATGGCCACACCTGGGTCGCATATCCCTTCCGCTATAAACCGCAGGCTCTGAACCAGGCTCCCGGCATTTATGCGCCCTATCAACCACGTTTCGATTGGAACCTGTGGTTCGCATCGCTGGGCTCGTGGACGCAGTATCCGATTGTGCCGCGAACAGAAGAGTTATTGCTGACCAATGATCCGGATGTGCTGGCTTTGTTTGCCGGTAATCCGTTTCCCAAATATCCCGCACGCGAGGTGCGCGCCGTGCTGTGGCAGTATTGGTTTACCAGCATGACGGAAAAGCGCGCGACCGGAGACTGGTGGCGTCGCCGATTGCTGGGCGCCTATGCACCCACGCTCACAATGGGGCCGGATGGCAAAATTGGCATGGTACGAGAGGAAGGGCCTGCGCAAGAGGCAGTGCCTGAGATGATGGCTCCGCCGCAATAGAGTTCAAGGTATGGTCAAACCCTCTCGCGATATCCGGAGCAGAAAAGCATGCGTGATCGGCTCCGGCCCGAACGGGCTTGCCGCTGCCATTGTGCTGGCTCAGGCCGGCATGCAGGTGGAGGTGTTTGAGTCCGAATCGCAGCCGGGTGGCGGCGCCCGAACCATGGACCTCACGCTGCCTGGATTTCATCACGACTTCGGCTCCGCGGTGCATCCCATGGCTGCTGGATCGCCGTTTTTTTCTTCTCTGCCGCTCACGGACTACGGCCTGGAATGGATTCATTCGCCCGCGCCCCTGGTGCATCCTTTCGAGGATGGTACGGCCATCACGCTGGAGCAGAATCTTGGCGACGCGGAAGCTGCACTGGGCGAAGACGGGCGCGCCTGGCGCAATCTGATGGAGCCATTGGTGCGCGATTGGGATGGATTCACTCAGGATATTCTGCGTCCCATGCTGCGCGTTCCGCGTCATCCTTTTTTGCTGGCAAGATTCGCTCTGGATGCCATTCCTCCAGCCACTTTCGTCGCCCGGCGAAGATTTCGCAACGAGCGTACCCGCGCATTATTTGCCGGGCTCGCGGCGCATTCTTTCTTGAGTCTCCACGAGCCGCTCAGCGCATCGTTCGGCATGGTGTTGGCCGCAGCCGCACATGCCGTCGGCTGGCCCATTCCACGCGGCGGCGCGCAGTCTATTACAACCGCCTTGTCCGCGCATTTGGCTCAGTTGGGCGGCACGATCACCACCTCCACTCGCATAGCGAGTTTCGACCAGCTGCCACCACGGGACCTGACCTTGTGCGATATCACGCCGCGGCAACTGCTGCGGTTGTCGGACGGAAAATTATCGCGGAGCTATCGGCAGTGCCTGGAAAGTTTTCGCTACGGTCCAGGCATTTTCAAGGTGGATTATGCGCTGTCCGCTCCGATTCCATGGAAGGCGGCAGAGTGCCTGCGTGCAGCAACGGTGCATTTGGGCGGCAGCATGGGGGAGATCGCGGCCTCGGAAGCAGCCGTGGCTGGTGGACGTCTGGCGGAGCGGCCATTCGTTCTGCTGGCGCAACCGACAGTGTTCGATCCATCGCGCGCGCCCGCAGGCAAACACATTGCATGGGCCTATTGCCATATCCCGAACGGCTCGACGTTTAACATGCTGGAGAGGCTGGAGGGGCAGATCGAACGCTTCGCGCCGGGATTTCGCGACTGCATTCTGGCGCGGCGCGTTTTTTCTCCGCCGGAGCTGGAAACCATGGATGCAAACCTGGTGGGTGGAGATATCAGCGGCGGCGCAGTCGATCTCCGTCAATTTCTCTTTCGACCGACGTGGCGGAACTATGCGACCTCCGCCAAAGATGTGTATCTATGCTCGTCGTCAACCCCACCAGGAGGCGGAGTCCACGGCATGTGCGGATACAACGCCGCCACCGTTGCCCTGCGCCGTGAGTCCATCCCGCCCGATACATCTGCCCGGGACCGGCTCGAACAGTAGCTCCATCCGACTTTCCCTTACTCTTGCCTATTCCTGGCTCATCGAGGGCGGAGCGTCTTCGGGCGCGCTGCCCCACTGGGTATTGGGCTTGTCTCCCATGTTCAACACCAGCGTTCCGCCATCTGCGATGTCCGCGTGGCGAAACCACGGCTTGTTGAGTGGCTTGCCGTTGAGTATGGCGGATTGGATGTATTTATTCTGCGCGGACGTATGATTCGCGAGGATCGTGAATTCCCTTCCATTCCCCACGCGGATGGTGGTTTTCGCAAAGATCGGACTGCCAATTTCATAGACCGGGCTTCCTGGCGTAACGGGATAGAATCCCATCGCGCTCAGCACATACCAGGAGGAGGTCTCGCCGCCGTCGTCATCTCCGGGAATGCCCAGCGGCCCATCGCCGTACCAGATATCCATCAACTGTCGCACCCGCTGCTGCGCCTTCCATGGCTCACCGGAAAAGTCATAGAGATAGGGGACGTGATAGCTCGGCTCATTGCCCTGGGCGTAGAGTCCGACAAGTCCGGTCGCATCGGGAAATTGATTGAGGAAGCGGTATTTCGGTTCGCTATACTGCTCCACGAACAAGCGGTCCAGCTTCGCGTTGAATGCATCGCGTCCGCCCATCAGGTGAATCAGTCCGGCAACATCGTGCTGCACGCTGAAGGTATAAAGCCATGAATCCACTTCGGTGGTGTAGTCTCGGCCGCCTTGACCGCCGCCTAATTTCGGATCGAAGTTCGCCACCCACTTTCCATCTGCGCTCCTGGGAGCCATAAAGTCGATTGCCGGGTTGAAGACATTCTGATAGTTGTGCGCAAGTTTCGTGAAGTGCGCCGCGTCGTCTTGCTTGCCAAGCGCTTTTGCAAACTGGGCAACGCACCAATCGTCATAGCTGCTCTCCAGCGTGACCGATACCGCCTGACGCCGCTCTGGCGTTACCTCCGGCACGGTTTCTTTTTCGCCATCGGCCAGTGCCGGAAAGAAGCCTTTGTCGAAATACACGCGATCGAGGCTCGTGAGCGGACCGTGGCTCCACGGAATCATCGTGGCCTGGGTTGCGTTCTTGCGCATGCCTGCGTAGGCTTCGCTGACGTCAAAGTCGCGATAGCCTTTTGCATAGGTATCCAGAATCAACTCGTCCGCGTGGTGGCCGATCATCACCGCGCGATCGCCGGCCACCGACGGAAAGGAAGGCAGCCAGCCACTCTGCTGATACATGCGAATGTAGGAGCGAATCATGTCCTCTTGCTGGTTGGCATTCAGCAGCAACTGCAGCGGATGAAGAGAACGGAAGGTATCCCACATTCCGTCGTCGACATAGAAATCATGTCCGTCCGAATTATGCACGGCATCGTCGTAGCCGCTCCAGTATTTTCCGTCTTCCGTGATATCGGTCATCCGGCCCAGCGAACGGTAGAGAGCCGTGTAGAAGATGGTGCGCTGCTGTTCCGTCCCTCCCACAGTGGCCACGGCGCCCAGCGCCTGGTTCCAGGCGCTTCGCGCCTGCGCCTTTACCTGCTCAAAATTCCAGTCTGGAATTTCCCGCTGCAGGTTTCGGTGCGCTTGTTCCACGCTGATGTACGAAATGCCGATGCGGACCTCAATCGGCTCGTTCGCCGTTGTCGTGTAGTTCGCAACAAATCCAATGTGATCGCCGGTCTGTTTCGCATCCTGCGTCAGATTGCCGTTCTGCCAGGTTTGATACGCATCAAATGGTTTGGAAAATTCCGCGTAAAAATATTCCCGCGTCTCTTTTTCGAGGCTGGTGCGTTTCCTTCCCTCGCGGTCGACCGGCTCATCCCCCTGCACCACCCGGTTACCCGTTACGCTTATCTCCGCTCCGTCTCCCAGGCTCAACGCCAAATGTCCGTGGGCACTGGCCGGAAACGTGAATCGGTAATACGCTGCCTCGCGAGTCGGCGTTAGTTGCGCCTTGATCCCCCAGGTCTGCAAATCCGCCTCGTAATAGTAGGGCGTCGCAATCTCAAAATCATGATCGAAGTCCGACGCGTAAGCTTCGGCTCGCGTTCCCACGGTGCCGGTCGACGCCATCAAGACCGCAGTCCCGGCGGGGAAGCCATAAATCTTGTCGGCCAGATAGCGATCCGTAATCCCTGGAGTGGTGATCGGCGCCAGTCGTGCCATGCCGTGCGGATACTGCACATATGGAACCGTGGCCGTCAGGAGTTGGCCGATGCCGCCAATATTGGGCGAGACATAATCCACCGGGCTTTTGGGGTGCTGCAATGGAGCAGCGAAGAGAGTGCCACAGCCGACGAGCGCGACGAGAGCGAGTGTGTAATTTTTCATGGGCGAATTTTTCTACCGAAGTTTTGTGCCACCGGTTACTATACCGGGCAAAAGTACAGTAACGCCAGACGCGCGCCACGGTAAGTTGCCAAAAGAGAGCGATGCTCGATAGACTTTGTGCGAGCGATCCACTGCGGTGTACGGTGCGTCGACCGCGGTCTCTGCCGTCCTGTTACCACTCACGAAACTGTAGGAAAACATCCAACACGCCGGGATGAATCTTTGTGTAATCCATCAGGTTGACCAGGTGTGGACGTACTGTATGGAAGAATGTGCCGACCAGGAGATGTCTTGTGCGATTCATCCGTAACTTCCTCTGTCTCTCTCTCGCTGTTTTCTGTTTCGCTACCTTCGGCCGCAGCCTTCGGGCCCAGCAACAGGCGACAGCGAATTTTGAAATGCCCCCGCCGCCAGAGGTCAAGAAGGTCCATGTCAAACATATTCTTGTGATTGGCGAAACCAAGGGCTTTGAGCATGACTCCGTCACGGCTGCCATGGTGGCCATCTACAATATGGGCCGCCAGAGCGGACTGTGGGATGCGACCTTGCGCACGGACACGGAACTGTTGACGAAGAAAAAACTCGGAAGAAATGCAAAAAATCTCGATTACTATGATGCGATCGTCTTCGCCAGTACGACTGGCGAACTCGACATGGACGCAAGCCAGAAACAGGACATGATGTCTGCCATCCAACAGGATGGAAAAGGATTTGTGGGCGTTCACGCCGCGCTCGACACCAACTACACCTGGCCGGAGTACGGAGAGATGATCGGCGGCTGGTTCGACCAGCATCCGTGGGGAACGTTCGAAGCACCGATCATCAACGAGGCTCCGGATTTCCCCGCCGTGCGCCACTTCCCCAAGGCCTTCGTAAAATATGACGAAATCTATCAGCCAAAAGATTGGTCGCGAAGCAAGGTGAACGTTCTACTCAGTCTGGATGCGAGTAAGCTCGACTATGCAAATAATCCACGCATTCACCGAACCGATCATGATTTTCCCGTGGCCTGGGCGAAGATGTACGGCAAGGGCCGCGTCTTCTATTCCACGCTGGGCCATACCGAGGAAGCGTGGCAGGATCCGGATATTCGCACGATGTATTTTGAAGCAATCAAGTGGGTATTGGGCATGACGGAGGGCAGCGTCGCATCGCATCCCAAACCAGTTCTAGCCGGTACAGACCACTGACCTACCGAAGAAATTTCGATGGTACTCAGGAAGCAGTTGCTCCAGTTCTTTCATCTCCATCTACATCGATACAGCCACTAGGCTGTTCTGGCTGATCAGGAGCGGTAATTCAGAACGATGAAAAAATTGCAGGCTATCGCATTCGCAGCAATCCTTGGAACCGTTTTCTATCAGACCAGGCGCCTGCCTCTCTACGCGGCCTCTGTCCAAAGCTCTGCCCAGAATCAGCAGTCGGGTACGCCAACCCCGACGACGGGCCCGACGCGCGACCGCTTGCCTGGCGAAGAAGCTACGCCTCCTCCAGGCTCTTCCGCTTCCAAGCCGAATGTAGTCGAGGCTCATGCTTCGCCCCAAGCGGAAGCTGGCGCTTCGATCTTCCAACAGAACTGCGCGTTTTGTCATGGCCGCGACGCCGGTGGAGGAGAGACGGGTCCCGATCTTACGCGGTCCAAGTTGGTCTCCCAAGATGTTGCCGGCAGCAAAATCTCCGAGGTCCTGCGCGATGGACGCCCCGATAAGGGCATGCCATCGTTCAACTTCTCTCCCTCAGAAGTCGTCAGCGTGGCCGCGTTCATTCATTGGGAGACAGCTCAGGCACAATCGCAGAACGGAAAACGTCGCGGTGTGGAAGTTTCCGATCTCCAGACTGGCAACGTCGCCGCCGGCCAGCAGTACTTTCAGGGCGCTGGCGGCTGTGCTTCGTGCCACTCCCCGACCGGAGATCTCGCAGGCATAGCGTCGCGCTATCAGGGATTGCAGCTGGAAGAGCGCATGCTCTACCCGAAAGGCGCAAAGAGTACAGTCACTGTTACAGAAGCGTCCGGTAAAAAAATAACCGGAACTCTCGCCTATCGAGATGAATTCACCATCGGGCTAATCGATGCGGATGGAATGTATCATTCCTGGCCAACCGGCAGCATTCGGTATTCCATCTCGTCGCCCGTAGATGCGCATGTGGCTCTGTTTAGCAAATACACCGATGCGGATATCCATAACCTGATGGCGTATCTGCAAACCCTGAAGTAGAGCACCTGGATTCCCATTGATGCCACTTACGAAAAGGTCCCGGATCAATATGAGGTTTCTGAAGAACGCATTCTTTGTTTCTGTCGGTCTGTTGATTGCATCGCTCGCATTTTCCTCCGCGCTGCAAGCGCAGGGTGTCGACCGGTCGATGTTGCTGCATCCGCCCGCGAACAGCTGGCCCACGTTTCATGGCGACTATTCCGGAAGGCGGCATAGCAGTCTGACGCAAATCAACCGCCAGAATGTCGCGGATCTCGGCTTGGCGTGGGCCTTTCAGACTCGACAGACGGCTTCGCTGAAAGCGTCACCCCTGCTGGTGGACGGTATTTTGTATTTCACCGTGCCGGAAAATATATGGGCCGTGGATGCGCGCTCGGGCCACATGATATGGCATTACATCAACCCACCTACCAAAGGCGACCATATCGGCAATCGCGGGGTCGGCATGTACAAGGAGTGGCTCTACTTCATGACGCCCGATGGCCACTTGCTATCGCTCAATGCCAAGGACGGCACTGTGCGCTGGAGGGTGGAAGTCGCCGACGTGAGCAAGGGCTACTGGACCACCATGGCGCCATTGGTTGTCGGTGACCACGTGATTGTTGGCGTCTCAGGAGATTTCGATAATCTTACCGGCTATCTTCGGTCGGTTGATCCAGATACAGGCAAGACGCAATGGCAATGGAACAGCACGCCGCCAGCGGGAACACCCAATGCCACCACGGGCGGCATGACGTGGATGACGGGCACGTACGATCCGGAATTGAATCTGATCTACTGGGGAACGGGAAATCCGACGCCGGTCCTGAACGGCTCCACGCGTCCGGGCAATGATCTGTACACATGCAGCATCGTGGCGGTCAATCCGGATACGGGGAAGCTGGCGTGGGGTTTTCAGATATCGCCGCACGATACCCATGACTGGGATGCAGTGGAGATTCCTGTGCTGGTCGACGGAAACTTCAATGGGCATCCCCGAAAAATGGTCATGCAGGCATCGCGCAATGGTTACTTCGCCGTTCTCGATCGCACCGACGGCAAGGCGCTTCTCACGGTTCCGTTTGGGCCGGTGAATTGGTCGCTTGGAGTCAACAAGCAGGGCAATCCGATTCCCAATCCTGAGAAGGAACCTGCGCCCGACGGCCGTCTGGTCGCGCCCGACGAAGGGGGTGTGACCAATTTCCGATCGCCCAGCTTCGACCCGAAGACGGGATTGTTTATTGTCGATGCCCATCCCAGTTACAGCCTCTACTTCGCAAAACCTGCCGATGGCAACTACGGCTGGGCCGGCGCGGACTATAGCCTGTGGGGCAAGGGTGTCCTGGAGGCGATCGACTACAAGACGGGAAAGATTCGCTGGACCCATGAAGCCGGTCAAAACGGCGACGGTGCGGGCGTACTCACCACGGACTCCGGTATCACGTTTACCGGCGACGGAAACGGAAATGTTCTTGCGCTCGATACGGCGACTGGTAAGACCCTCTGGCACGCGGGCACGGGCGCGCGCATCGAGAGCTCGCCGACCACATACGAACTCGACGGACGTCAATATGTCTTGGTGGGGAGCGGCTCCGTCTTGTTTGCATGGGCACTGCCGAGTTCCACTATCGATCACCATGGCCGCGCTTCTTCCGCGCGCTAGAGGCCGAACATATTTCTTCCCGCCGCCTTTCCGTTCAGTGTTGTGCGGCGCCATGGACCGCGGCCGGAGGAGCAATTCCACAAGCTCATCCGGCCAATCTGGTTCGACTGCAGGTGGATGGTTGCACCATACTTTTGCAAACCCTGTGCAATGGACGGTGTGATGGCAACGGCAGCTTCGATCCGAAAGCCGAGGACAAATTCCGCAAGGAGAGCCGATGCCTACTGGCCTTGCAGGTGAATGCCGCACTCGACCTTATGCCCGCCCCAGCGGCCCGAACGCGGGTCGCCTGGATCGGATGGAAGACTGGTGCATGGCTCGCACCCGATGCTGGAGTAGCCCTTGTCGTAGAGCGACAACAGCGGGATCTGGTGCGCCGCAGCGTATTGCCACACATCGCGCGTTGTCCAGTCGGCCAAGGGGCTCACCTTCTGCAACTGCTTGCCTGTGGGCAGCGCAAAGACGTCTGACGGTTGCAGGTTGGCGCGCGTCCTAGCCTGCTCGCGCCGTAGTCCCGTAAACCATGTGCTGTACGGTTCAAGCGACCCAAACAGCGGCCCGACTTTGCGCAGCGCGCAACAGCGGTCGGGCGCAGTCCGATTCAGAATGCCGAATTGCGCCTCCTGGTCTGCGACGGACTGCTCCGGCTCGACATTGATCAGGTTCAACTGCCAGTCGGCGGCCATGCGGTCTCGATATTCGTACGTCTCCTGGAAGTGGTATCCGGTCTCAAGAAACAATACCGGCACTCCTGGCGCAAGCTCACGCACCAGATGCAGCACCACCATGTCTTCGGCCTGGAAACTGCATGTGACGCATGCCTTCGAGGAAGTGTCCAGCTCGACGGCCACCAGACTGCGGGCGTCTGCGATCTTGTCTTCCAGCACCGGGTTGTCTATGAAAATCTTGCTCATCATGCGCCCTCCGTAGTTGTGGGAAAAATGTTTCTCCGATGCAGTTCGTGTTCGATCTCTTCTGCACTGCCATGCTCGCCTTGTGGATGAACATCCAGCGAATCGAAAACCAGCCCTTCGTGGCGGCGGAGATGTGCAATCGAAGGCGACTCGCAATCTTCGCAGGCCACGAGCGTGATGACGCCAGCGTGCAGCAGCGACTCCCACACAGCGCGATTCGTGACGCGCGTGTTCACTACGGCATAGCCTTGCTCGAGCAGGCGCTGCTCCAGTTCCTGCAACAGCGTTTGCCGGCTGCCGAGGACAATTACTGCGGATGTCGAGCGCTGCTCAATTTCCGCTTCCAACCGCGCGCGTACCATGCCCGCGCCGACAGTTGCGTTCGTTGCGGGATCGATCAGGATAAAGCTGCCGGTAGCGTGGTTGTCGCGATACGGATCCACCAGCACAGGCCTGCTGGTTTCCACAACGGCCACGCCGATTTCGTTCATTCCCAGCGAATCGGCCGCATGGTCTTCGAGCGTTTCAATATCCGTTCGATGGCGAAGCGATACGGTCGCCTTCACCGTCTGGCTGGTGTGCTTCAGAAGATAGGTTTTCGCGCCGTCCAGTGGATCGGCATGCAGCCAGACCAGCGAGGCTTCCAGCCGCGTTGTCGGTTGCGGTGCGGAGTAAGCTGCGGCAATCAAATCACCGCGGCTGACATCGATCTCATCCTCCAGCATCAGCGTGACGGATTGTGGCGCCGACGCCGAGCCCAGTTCCCCATCGAACGTGACGATGCTTTCGACACGGCTGGTCTTGCCCGACGGCAGCACCACCACCTTGTCTCCAACGTAGACCGAGCCACCGGCAATTTGTCCGGCAAACCCACGAAAATTCTGGTGTGGACGAATGACGCGCTGCACGGGAAACCGGAAGGCCGCGTCGGATTCTTCCGCCGTTGTCGGCACAGTTTCCAGATGCTCCAGCAGCGTCGGCCCATCGTACCAGGGGGTGCGTTCGCTCCGCGTCACCACGTTGTCGCCATCAAGTGCGCTGATCGGAATGGCCAGCATCTCCTCGATGTCGAGCTTGGCGGCAAGCACGGCGAGCGCAGCGCGATGGCGCTCAAAAACTTCCTCGGAAAAATCCACCAGGTCCATCTTGTTAATCGCCGCCACGATGTGCCGAATCCCCAGCAGCGATGCGATGGATGCATGGCGGCGAGATTGCGCCAGAATGCCCTTGCGCGCATCGATCAAAACAATGGCGAGATCGGCTGTGGATGCGCCCGTAGCCATATTGCGCGTGTACTGTTCATGGCCCGGCGTGTCGGCAATGATGAATTTTCGATTCGCGGTCGCGAAGAAACGGTAGGCGACGTCGATCGTGATTCCTTGCTCGCGCTCGGCACGCAACCCATCCGTAAGCTGCGCAAAATCGATTGATGTCTTCGCGCTCGCGCCCGTGCTGCGGGTCACAGCCCGCACCTGATCCTCATACACATTGCGCGAATCGTAGAGCAGACGCCCAATCAGCGTGGATTTGCCGTCGTCCACACTGCCGGCGGTTGAAAAGCGCAGCAGGTCTTTCTGTTGCTCGGATTCAAGAAAGTCCTCAATCGAAAAGTCCTGTCGGATTTCCTGCACCAGCGGCATTAGAAATAGCCCTCGCGCTTCTTAATCTCCATACTGCCGTCCTGATCGTGGTCGATGATGCGATTGGCGCGCTCCGACGACCGGAACGAAACCAGCTCGGCAATAATCTTCGGCACTGTGTCCGCATCGGAACGGATGGCGCCCGTGCAGGGACTGCAACCCAGCGACCGCAACCGGCTCCGCACCCACTGCTCCTCGCCCGGCAATCCCTTCACAAACGACTGTTCGACAGGAATCAAGCTGTCGCCGCGTACCAGCATCTTGCGCTCCTTCGCAAAGTAGAGCGGCACGATGGGAATATTTTCCAGATGGATGTAATGCCAGATGTCCAGCTCTGTCCAGTTGGAGAGCGGAAAAATGCGGATGCCCTCGCCCGGATGGATCCGCCCGTTGAAAATGTTCCACAGTTCAGGTCGCTGGTTCTTCGGGTCCCATTGCCCGGCGCGGTCGCGGAAGGAAAAAATGCGCTCCTTGGCGCGGGATCGCTCTTCGTCTCGCCGCGCGCCGCCAAAGGCTGCGTCAAATCCATGTTCACGCAGCCCATCGAGCAGCGCCTGTGTCTTCAGCAGTCCGCAGCAGCGCTGCGTGCCCAGCGCCACCGGATTGGCGCCCTGCGCCAGCGCAGGCTCGTTCCGCCATACCAGCAGATGCACGCCCAGTTCGCGCGTATAGTTATCGCGGAATTCGATCATCTCGCGGAATTTGTATCCGGTATCGACATGCAGCAAGGGGAAGGGAATCGGCCCGGGATAAAAAGCCTTTTGCGCCAGTCGCAGCATGACGGACGAATCTTTGCCGATCGAATAGAGCATGACCGGCTTTTGAAATTCCGACGCGACTTCGCGCAGGATGTGGACGCTCTCCGCCTCCAGCATCTGCAGGTGACTCAAGCGGGTAGAGGCGAATGACGATGCTGCGACTGCGCTGGCCATAGTGCTTTCCTGTCTTTATGGATTTGATCGGAGGCGGAAATAAAAAAACCACGCTCCAATGTCTGGCGTGGGTTCTAATTGCTTATGCGGACTGTATAGAAGGACTTGGTGGCCTATCTACAATGCTCGCACCCTCGCCAACATGCGTCGTTGCTGCAACAACAGTTGCACTGCATTCGGCAATCGAGGATGGAAAGCTTGGAGACCATGATCTGAAAATAATAGTACAACAAGTTTCGCGTTGCGAGCAGATGAATTTATCAGGTTAGATTTCGCAGTTGGTGCGAAGACCCAAGCATAGATTGCCAATTTTCAGAAGGAGACCAGACGCCAGTTTCGACAACATGCCCAGCACAGCCGCGACAGGATCGCCACGTAAATCCCGGAGAGTTTTTGACCTTGCCCTAGTTGCCGTTCCGCTATGGTTGGTGGGAGCTGCCATCAGTCGTTTAGGGCATCCCGCGGCGGGTGGCACGATTCGCTGGATTGCTATTGCCTGCCCGATTCCCTGGGCGGTGAGGCGATCCTCGCTCACGGTTTGGACATTGCTGGCCATGGCGGCGGGTGCCGAATTCGGCGCGGATGCCCCTGATGTCGCCAGACAAATGTATTTTCTCGGCGAGATTTTTTTGCGGCTTGTTCGTATGCTGGTGGCGCCGCTTTTATTTGCCAGCATAACTACCGGGATTGCGGCTCACAGCCATTTGCGCAGCATTGGACGCGTGGCAGTCAAGGCGCTCATCTATTTCGAAGTGGTCACTACGCTCGGTCTGATTCTCGGCACGCTGGCCATCCACATCTCTGGCGCGGGTTGGGGGATAGCGTTGCCCGCAATGCAGACTGTTGTGACCCAGGCTCCTGCGATCCACAGCGCCGGGACCTGGCAGCAGATCATTCTGAATTTTGTCCCGGAGAACATCGTGCAGGCTGTCGGGCAAAACCAGATACTGCAGGTTGTAATCTTTTCGCTGCTGTTCGGATCGGCGCTTGCTTTGCTCTCGGAACAAAAGCGCGCTCCACTCTTCGCCATCCTGCAATCGCTTACGGACACCATGTTCCAGCTCACGCGGATCATCATGTATCTTGCGCCGGTTGCCGCGGGAGCGGCTCTGGCTTACACCGTGGGAAGCATGGGTCTAGCTTCGTTGCTTTCGCTGGGCAAGTTTGTCATCGCCTACTATATTGCGCTGGCGCTGTTCTGTCTGTTGATTCTGATTCCCATACTTTTCGCTTTTCAGATACCTATCGGGAGGTTTGTAGCGGCAGTTGGTGAGCCGACAGCCATCGGGTTCGCCACCACCACTTCAGAAGCCGCGCTGCCGCTGGCGATAGAGCGCATGGAAGAGTTTGGAGTGCCCCGCTGGATTGTTTCGTTCGTCATCCCCCTTGGGTACAGCTTCAATATGGATGGATCGAGCGTGTATCTCTCCATGGCGGCGATCTTCGCAGCGCAGGCTGCCGGGATTCACTTGAGCCTGGGCCAACTGATTGCAATGCTGGCTACGTTGATGATCGCCAGCAAAGGCATGGCCGGAGTGCCGCGCACGGTTCTGGTCATTCTGCTGGCAACGGCCGGCGCAATTCATATACCCACCACGCCGATACTCCTGCTGCTGGGCGTGGATACATTGATGGACATGGGTAGAACAGCCGTCAACGTGATCGGAAACTGCATGGCCAGCGCCGTGATCGCGCGCACAGAGGGCGCATTTCCAGCGGCATGGAGTCCGGTGGATCGTTAGCGCGATGTGGCCAATGGGGCATTGAAAACAGGCGAGTCAGCGCAAACTGATTCGCAGCTTTTTCTGACCGGGAAACCCGTATCGCATTCCATCCCACGGTAATACCATGAGGGGATGAAAATAAGCGGGAGTTCTTCGATCCGAACTCATTCCATCGGATTGACTTCCGGCGAGAACGGGGACCCGCTTCCTGACTCTTGGAGCAGCGCGCTCGTGGACCGCGCGGTCTCACGAGCACGGAAGCGGCTGGTCCCTTTCTTGATGCTCCTCTACGTCGTCTCTTTTCTCGACAGGGCGAACATCAGTTTTGCGAAGCAGGCGCTACAGACCTCTGTGGGTATTTCCGAAGGCACGTACGCTCTTGCTGCGGGTATTTTCTTCATTGGTTATTCGCTCTGCGGATTTCCCAGCAATCTGTTCCTTCACAAAATCGGCGCGAAGATATGGATCTCCTTCCTGATGGTGGGCTGGGGATTGGTATCGATGGCGACGATGTTTGTCAGAGGCAGCATCTCGTTCTATCTGCTGCGGCTGCTTCTGGGAGTCATGGAAGCGGGATTTTTTCCGGGTGCGATTCTGTATCTGACGTATTGGTTTCCGAATCGTGTTCGAGGCCGGATTCTTGGCCTGTTCTACCTGGGTGTGCCGCTTGCACTGATCGTTGGCGGTCCACTCTCGGGTCTATTGCTCGGGATGCATCCATGGGGCGGCCTCCAAAATTGGCAGTGGATGTTTCTGGTGGAGGGCTGGATGGCAATCCTTCTGGGATGCTGGGCCTTTCGGTATCTGGATAGCCGGCCTCCCAATGCCGCCTGGCTCCCGGCCGAGGAAAAACAGGCGCTGGTGGATGCGCTGGCCAGCGAGGAGATGGATCGGCGCTCTGCAGGACCCGCGAAGATACTTCCTATGCTGCGTGACTTCCGAGTCATACAGTTCTTGCTGATCTATACGCTGATTCAGATGAGCACCTATGGAGCGATTTTCTACCTCCCGTCAGAAATATCGGCTCTGCTGCGCCGACCTGCGGGGCTGGAAGTGGGATTGGTGTCCGCCATTCCGTGGCTCTGCACATTGGTTGCTACGTACCTGTTGCCTCACGCGGCAGACAGGTCCCATCGGCATCGGCAACTTGCGGCTCTGACACTCTTGATTTCAGGCTGTGCAAGCTTCGTATTTCCGACAGCAGGACCGCGCATGGGCATGATCGCGCTCTCCATTGCCGTCTCCGGCTTCATTGCCGTGCAGCCGCTTTTCTGGACCTTCCCTACCGGCTATTTGGCGGACCGTGCGGCGGCTGGCGGCATCGCCTTGATCGGAATGGGGAATCTCGGCGGGTTCCTCGCGCCCAACGTGAAGGTATGGGCCGATGAGTATTTTGGTTCGCAGCGGGCAGGCTTATATCTTTTGGCCGCACTCACGGTTCTGAACGCGGGCTTGATCGTGTTGACAAAAAATCGCTCCGTCCGCGGAAGCGAGAACTGAGCCCGGACCACCGCAGAGCAGTCGGGGCCGCAATTGTCTTTGTTTGACACAATTTGTCACGAACCACTGGTCAGCCAGTCAATGCGGCACTGACCAATCGACCAAATTAGCCCATATTGCAAGCCGATCCTTACCGCACGGGAAGGGGACATCCTTCGTTTACTGGCAGAGGGGCTAAGCAACCGAGACATCGCAATAACGCTTAATCTGAGCGAACACACGATCAAGAATCATTTGTTTCATATTTTCGATAAGCTCGGTGTCTCCAGCAGGATGGAAGCTATCGTCTATTTTTTCAATCATGGAGCGGTCCCGAAGCAGCCCGCGAAAAGGGTTTGTTCCGCAGAGAAGATGTCTTCACATCGCTCAAATGGCGCAATCGCAGTCAATCAGTGAGAGCCACAGGAAGGCGTGAGCGCCAGATCCATGGCAATTAGCCGAGGGGAGGGGCTGCATCCCATATATATCGAACCACAATCTAACCCGTTTTTACCCATTCTTGCCGTGTGAACTGTCTTGTAACCCACAGTCGTATTTGGAAGCACGATCCTGATACGATCCTCCGTCACGCCCACCCTGTTGAGGGTTCTGATCAGTCGAGCCGCAATCACCACTGCTGGCACCGGCTCGACGTCCATAAACGTCGTCAACCCAACACCTGGCGGCGGCACCTTGAACTCGGTGAAATTCACAATTCAAGACCCGCGGCCGGCTCTCTCCACCATCATCTGAAAGCTTTGCTGCCAGAGGCGGGCGTGCCTTCCACGGAGTGATCGTCACAGGCATCCTGGGAGAGCAATCTGCAACCTTGGAAAATCTCGAAGTGGGCGATATCATCAGCTCTGCCAATGGCAAGGCCATCTACAGCACCGACGAATTTCGCCAGATGCTTGCAAGCTTTCAGCCCGGAAACTCAATCGTATTGACGTGGAGCGTCAGTCGGTGATGATGTACGTTCCTTTTGAAATGGAATAGCTCTTCTCGATCGGTTTCCGTTGTTCATCATTGCGTCCGGGATGAACCTGGTTCGATGCTGTCTACCTATGCGTTACCTTCCCTTGCCCCCAGTTGCGATTCCCCTCGGTTTGAAAATGTCTCAACAAAAATTCGAGGTGGCGGATTTCTCACGCTGTAACGTTTGGCGCCTGACTGGCACTATTCACTCACAGAAGGGTCCTCCGAAAGCACTTCCCAACTTTATCCCAGTGCGTACGGTTCAAGTTGCCCTTCAGTCGTCGGCAGTCTTCGGCCATTTGCTCATGAAACTGAGGAGAACAAAATGTCAAAGTGGGATCCGCTAAAAAATCAGCCGAGCTTTAACGCCGACAACATGCTGCTGCTCACCGACGGCAGTGTGATAGTGCACGAATTTCAATCGAATAAGTGGCACAAGCTATCGCCGGACGGAAACGGCAGCTACGTCAATGGCTCGTGGACAGATCTGGCGCCGATGCTGGACAACTCCGCCATTCCCACCTCCGCCGCGGGTCCTACCTATGCGCCGACATTCTTCGCATCGGCGGTGTTTGCAGATGGACGAGTCTTTGTGGCCGGCGGTGAATACAACGGCAACCAGTCGACCGCGTCCGATTTGCTGAACGCGGAAATCTATGACCCGGCGACCGACAGTTGGAAGATCATTTCCACGCCTTCTGGCTGGACTGGCATCGGCGATGGCATATCCTGCGTCTTGCCTGACGGACGTTTGCTGCTTGGCAATTTCAACTCCTCGAGTACCGCATTATACGACCCTGACACTGATATTTGGGTGGCGGGCGGAGGTGGAGGCGCGAAGAGCGATAGCTGCAGCGAAGAGACCTTCACCCTGATGGCCAATGGCAACGTGCTGACGGTGGAATGTTCCAATGGCCAAAATGCGGAGCAATACATTCCCAGCAGCGATAAATGGGTGGCTGCGGACGCCACCGGAAATGTACTGCCCCAGGCATGTAGTGGACAAGTTGCGGAGATTGGTCCGGCACTGCTGCTGCCGGATGGCCGCGTATTTGCTGTGGGTGCGACTGGAAATACCGCGCTCTACACACCCGACGCAAACCCGCAAAACGCCGGTACATGGGCCAACGGTCCCACGCTAGTCGACAGCAGCAATAACACCATGTTTCCGATGGATGCGCCTGGAGTGCTGCTGACCAATGGTAAGGTGCTGCTTGCCGCCAGCCCTGCTCCTCCATGCAAGTATCCGGGGCCTACAACATTCTTCCTGTACGATCCTTCGACCAATAAGGCGGTCATCGAGTCCGACTCCGGAAACAGTGGCAATGCCTGTTTTCAGGGGCGATTCCTGCTGGTGCCCACGGGCCAGGTATTGTTCTCCAACAGCGGCAGCGATATTCGTGTCTACACTCCCGACGCAGGCGGCGATGCCAGCTGGAAGCCAACGCTCACCAATGTTCTAGCCACGCTGGTGACGGGACATACGTACGTGATTTCCGGGACTCAATTCAACGGGCTTTCACAGGCCTGCAGCTATGGCGATGACGCGCAGATGGCCACCAATTATCCCATCGCGCGGCTCGAGCAAAGCAATGGGACCGTGAAGTACCTGCGCACATCGAATCACTCCACCATGGCTGTCGCGACGCAGAACAACCTGGTCAGCACGCATCTCTTCATCCCCGGCGACACACCCACCGGCCAGTGGAATCTGCGCGTCATCGCGAACGGCATTGCCTCGGATCCCATCGCCATCACGGTGGGGAAGCAGGACATCTTCTTTCTGATGGATCGCAGCACGTTTGGCAAGGGCGAGATTCAAGCATTGATCAATCTCAGCGGATCGCCCGCCGTTGTCGATGATGCTATTTTCATCGTCGCAGAAGGATACAGCCGCGACATGATCGGAAGCGCCATCCCGACCATTCCGAACCCGAATGGAGTGATGCAATTTCAAGCGACCGGTTCGCCGGTACCACAGGATCCCAGCCTGCCTTCCAGCGCCATCCAGCGATTCACTTTCCCATTCAGCGTCAGTTTCACGGATACCTCTGTGTTCACCAGCGTCACCCAGAATGTGGCCATCGGTGCAAGCTTCGCTGCCGATGGAACCACGCAGACCGCGTCTGCGATGCTGCAGTTGCTCGATACGCCCGATCCGCACATTGAGCACGGCGACGTGGCTGCAGGGCAGGAGTGGTACCTCAGCGTGGATATGCGCGTGTTTCAACTAATGGCGGGGCAAACAAGATTCGCCTCCTCGGTTGCAACCACAGGCTCCGCCAAGGTTGTTGCCACGACCTTTATCCAAAAAGCGCTGGCGAATCTGAATGCCGATCCGGGTGCGCTGGGCACCGCGTTCGACAGTCTTCCACAGGCTGAAGACAGCTCTGCATTGAGCCTGGCACCCACGGACGGAAGCGGCAATGCGGTGTACAACTTTGCCATTGCCCGTGTGCGCTACCGCGATACCCAGGTGGCCAAGGGCGTGCGCTGCTTCTTCCGCATGTGGCCCGCTCAGCAAACCAACTGCACCTATGACGCCAGCACGACATATCGTTCGCACACCTCGGGGACGACGAAGGTGCCGCTGCTCGGTATCGATGGAGACGAAATTGTGACGATTCCGTTTTTCGCGACACCGCGCGTGGACAACACGGTGAGTCTGACGACGCAGACGGATACATTCAATGTGCATGACATTCAGCCGGACCAGTTTGGCGCAGAGGTGGATAAGTACTATGGCTGTTGGCTCGACATCAACCAGCCGACCGATTTGCGATTCCCGCCGCGGATGGTGGGCGGCAATCCAGCCGACATTCCAGATGGCCCGTTCAATGGATTCAGTCCGCTGGTTTCCATTCAGCAGTTGGTTCGCAGCCAGCACCAATGCCTGATTGCGGAGATTGCATACGACCTGGATCCGATCCCAGCCAACGCGGATCCGTCCATCTCCGACAAGCTGGCGCAGCGTAACCTGGCCTTCGTCAATGTGCCGAATCCCGGCGTCGACACGTCGCGCATTGCACCGCAGACATTTGAGGTGCGTCGCTCGCCCATGACGCTAAAAACGGATAATCGGCCTGACGAGCTGATGTTCGACTGGCGCAGTGTGCCTGCGGGCACCACCGCAAGCTTCTACCTACCGGGCACGACGGCGGCGGCGATTCTCGACTGGGCAGGGAAGATGTACACCACCCATAACATTACTCAGGTGGATCCACACACGCTGCGAATGCCAGCGGCAGGTATCGGCTATCTTCCGGTGCCACAAGGGACGGGTCCAAACTTTGCCGGACTCATGTCGATCGAATTGCCAGACACGGTTCACAAGGGCGATCGCTACGATGTCCTGGTGCGGCAGGTGACCAGCGAGCAATTCTACATGCGCGGCGGAAACAATAACCAGCGCGGCGGACAAACGATCAATGTTCGTTCGTTCTCTTTCGCAGCGAGTAGTACCACGGGCGGAACGTCGTCCTTCACCTGGCGCCGCACATTCGGCACCTTCCAGGTTTCCATTCCCGTCAGCACCAAGAAGGCGCTCCTGTTGGGCGAGGAGCGACTGTTTGCGGTGATGCAGTGGATTGGACAATCCATCCCGACCGTCAGCCGCTGGTATCCGGTGTTCCAGCGTTACCTGCAGCAACTGTGCGGACGCGTCACGGGCATGGGTGGCGATCCCGGCACAATTCTTCCTTCGGGCTATGGCGATGTCCCGGGCCTTGGCACCACCGGTGGCGGCGTTGGTGGGCTGGGTGGAGGCAAGGGTGCGCACGAGTCAAGCGGCAAAATTGCCGGCCTGATCTACGATCACTTCGGTGATTTCGAAGGCTTCCTGCTGGAGGTCACCTGCGATGAAGTGTTGCGGTTCAACAGTAAAGAGCGCCGGGTAGAGTGCCTGGTCCGCGAAGCCTGGCAGCAGCGCAGTACGGTGATGGTAGTAAGCGGTGCAGGGGACGCGCATTGCCCTGTGACGATCATCATTGGCGGGGCTACGGGCTGCTGCTAATCGGTACAAGCATCCGCAAGAAGTCGGAAGGCGGAGCGTGGGCGATTCGGCTCGCGCTCCGCCTTTTTCGTTTGGGCGGATGCATTGCCGCGCCTGCAATACAACGCCTGCACGTGTGCTTTTCGTCAACGGAGCGGACGTCGCAGATCGCTAGATCACGCCAGCTTGTGAAGGTTTGAGAAGGCGTTCATCACCGTTGCGGTGGTGAACAGGCGGTTCTGATCGCGGAAGAGTGGGTCCGGATCTCCCGGCTTCCATGGCTCCCGGCAATCGCGCCGCGTCACTCGCAACATGGGAGGACTGCTCCAGCTTCCATCGAGCGCTTGATCCGCGACGAGCCGATCGACCAGCGGCCATACATCCTGATCTTTCGCAATATCGGGAAGCCATAGCAGACTGGAGAGCAGAAGCGCCGACTCAAACGGATTTTGAGGACGCGTATGCAGGAGAGTTTTTCGAGTCACCTGCAGATCGAGTTCCAGCCGGACAGCCTCAAACAACGACAGGCTTCTTTCTGTGCTGTACAGAAAAGTCGTCCACCAGAATGATTTCCAGATACCGGCGGAAGTTCTTTGGTTCAGCACAAATTGCAGACCTAGATTTATGGCCTGAGTGGTCGCAGCATACTTTGTCTTCAGTGCAAGCAGGGCAGAAGGAGTGACGTCCGGGTGAGATATGGCCCAGGTTCCCAGATCGGGTCGCCCCCGAAAGGTGGCAAAGCCACCGTCTTCGCATTGGAATCGCTCCAGACACGAATAGCTGGAGTCAGCGACAGTCCTGCCCTCGGATGCGAGGAATAGGATCGCCAAGGCTGTCGAGTCGGCGTCCGAATCGACCTGTTCGTTGTATCCCCATCCACAGTCGGGAAACATTCTCCCAGTCAGCCACTGTGATGCAATGGCGGTCGCGCTGGAGGCGCGGTCGCGGTAGGGGCTTTCGAGGCTCGTCAACTTGCCTCCGACATACGCGGTTGTCCAGGTCGAGGATTGTCCCGGCGGCAGTTCCCAATCGATCCAACTTCCGTCCGCATGTTGCCGGCTAAGGATGTAGTCGACAGATGAACCAAGCGCGCGTTCCAGATTCTTTTTGCGAGTGCTATTCATTGGATGTGGTTGCAGTACCGGGATGAGGTTTCAGATAGATCGTGGTGTACTCTCGTTGCTTTTTCCATCCCAATCCCAGATAGACATGGGCGTTCACCTTGGTAGAACTTATCTGCCTGGCCAGAACTTCCAGTTGGTCTGTGTAGGCTTGCGGGTTGATGTTGCGCAGCGTCAGCCATTCCAGGCAACGGTCTCGGGCCTGTACATCTCCCTGAAATAAACAGTGACCGCAGAATTCAATCTTGACGTCTGGAGAAGCATCCGTGCCCTGTTCAAACCCAACAGAGAATACGGCGGACTGCGTGGGATAGGCACGATCTTTTCCCAGCATGACCCGGGTATATTGCCTGAATGGTTCGATGGATTGTTTGCCGCCGAAATGGCGAAGCATGTTTTCGTAATAAGACACGGAGTTGCCGTAGCCGCCGAGGTAGATTCTCCCGTTCGGATTTTCATTTTGCTGCAATGAGACTGCCATGCCAAGCGGTGTCATCTTACTGGCGAGTAACTGGCGTAGTTGCTGATGCGTCTTCGCCGCTCCGAAGAACTCTGCGAAATCCTGAAATTTTAACCAGCTCTCACTAGGGGTACCGCTCTTGCCGTTGATATAGATTTTGACTCCGGATTTTCCGCCGGAGGCAAAGCCGGCGCCAAGCCAGAAGTTTCCCCCACGATCCGGATCGAGGTCGCGAGCATCCACCACGGACGCTTTGTGAATCAGGTTGAGAATGGAATCGAGATCTCCGCGCAGGTACAGCAAGCCTGAAAGTGCGCGCACCGTCTCGTCAATGAACTCCCGGGCTTCGGAATGCGACATGTCGGGATTGCCGGCCTCGCTCAAAAATTGCAGCGGCACGGTTGGATGGCCCAGGGCGAGAGCGAACTGAATCGGCGTACCATCGATGTTCAATCGCGAAGAGCGTGCTCCGGGCTCGACCGGGCAGCCCAGCGAAGTTCGGCAAATCAGCTCATAAGCCTGGTATAGCTGTGCCGATGCCTCCTGTATCCCGACTTTGGGAATCAGTGCCTGCAGTTGCCCTGCGACCAGTTCATACCAGGAATTTCCGACGCGATCGTGACATCGAAGGTCATCTGTCGTGGCCACCGGAATCCCCTATGCTTTCTTTCTTTTTTGTTCAGGCAGCGCTGCTTTCTTCCAGCCGCCTCGCGTATGTTCTGGACGGCCGGCGGGTCCATCGTCCGCCTTCACCAGCTCAAGTGTGATGCGAGACGGCGCATTCGCCTGGAACAGCACGGCCTGGCCCGGTTGGAGTTCTACGTTGGCGGGTTCAAAACCGCCTTCGGAGCAGACGATCTTTGCCGGGCTGGGTGGGCGATAAGCTGTCTTCCCAATCTTTGGATAACCAATGGTAATTTTGCCCTTTGCTTTCGTATTCAACCCGTTCGAAACGGAATATGTCCCGGGCCGCAGAACGACGGCCGAGAAGATGTCCTCGCGGTTCAGTTCGCGGCTGTCGAACTGATTCTGTTGTTTGGGATCCTCGGCCGCTTTGCTGGCGCGTACGGCATAACCGCCGGCACCCGCCGAAACGTGAAACACCGCATATCCCTTTGGGTTGACCTCGAACGTGGTCTCCGCCTTGGTGCCTTCTCCCTGGCAACCACAGATTGTGCCAGTCGCAGTGGTCGCAGGCGCAGGCAGGCTGGTGTCGAAAGCTGCGAGATCGATATTCGCCTGCGCGACCGGGCTGTTCTTGTCCACATTGATGTAGAACTTGCCGATGCTCTCGCCGCCGCGATAGACGACGCCTCTGTATTGGCCAGCTTCCAGAAAGCGATGCGTCACGCCTCCCAGCATGGTGAGTGAGCCGCTATCCAATCCGACTTGGGTAAAGAGATTCTGATCAAAGGTCATTTTCATGGCTATGCACCCACATTCGCTTGAACGATCATTTCTTGTGAGTCAATGGTTGCGGCCAGGTTCCGAATGGGAATTTTGACCGGAATGAGCCCCCCGCTCGCGGGAAGAACCGGGAAGGGATCTTCAAATTGATAGAGCGGATACTTGCTCGCAAAATAATCTGCGATCGCCGTTTCCAGCAGACCAACCAGGCCGAACACATTGCTCAGTAGGTTGGAAAGCCATTCGGCGATGCTGGTTGTAATGCCAAGCAGACTCGTAATCAAGTCGACGATTGGTCCCAGGAACGCCATGATCAGGTCGACCGCCCAACCCGGGAGCCACGACGGAAACAGATTGTGAATCGCGTTGGTGATGGCATTGACCAGGATGTTGTCAATGGTGGCTGGCACGTCGATCAGCGCAACATTCACCCAGACCGGGTCAATGTAGATCTGCCATTGGTTGGAGTGTCCATTCAACTCCGCATCCAGATCCGTCCAGCCAGCAAGGCGTGCTGGATCGACGTAGTACTTGGGCACCAGGCTTGCCTTCAAGTCCGTGATCTGCGAAGTAAGACCGGAGAGGTTCAGGTCCACACAGATGGGACCGCCGATGCAGAAGCCGGGGAAGCCCACGAGACATCCGTTCCATGGATCGGGAACGATGCAGAAGCTGGGAATGCAGAACCCAGGCAGATCGAGACACAGTTTAAAGTCGAGAGTCCCGAAGACAATATCGACGTCCTGCATCTCGAAGGTGTTGTCGTTGTTCAACTGCAGATTGCCGCCCGATAAGTGCACGCTGACGGAATAGCTTGCGGAGAACGGCCCGAAATTGGCGCTATCGGACTTTGTGAAGCTGAAATTCTTCTCCACTTCGTTGAACAATTGCTGAAACGCTTTCGCGGATGCTGCGATCGTAATATGGCTCATGGCGCCACCGTAATCGTGATGAATACCTTCAATTGATCGTCGTCAATTGCAGGGTTGTTGGGGATGGGAGGATTCGGGGTGAGCTGCGCCGTAATGGTGGCGAGGCTCAGCAGCGGCAGGTCGAAGAGCATGGTGGATATGGGGAAGATCAGCTTCTCTTTCAACATCAATTCGAAGGTCGTCTTCAGATAGCAGTTGATGTTTTCGGAGAGCCCCTTCGGCTCAATTCCGACGACATCCACGCTGTCGACGATTCCCACGAGAGAGGGTTTTCCTGCGATCGACTGTACCCCGATGTGGGCCACCAGGTACGCATCCAGGCAGAAACAGACAAGTTTGCGTGTGGGCGGGACCACTTGCTGTGGCTGCCGGATGTTGGTCGCTTCGCCATAGGAAGTCGGTGTCGGCAGGAAGTCTTTTACAAACTCACTCGGGCAATCCATTCCTCCGCAGATCTTCACATGCATGGCGAGATGCTGCGCGGCGAGCGGCGGGCTCAGTGCCGCCGGCAGGGTCACTACGTTTCCCGGATGAAAGTCCACTTGGGCCTTGACCAGCTGCACACAGAAATTGAGACCTACCGGTGGCGAGTCCGCGCCCAGAATCGGAACCGGACTGACAACCTTGAAGAGCGGATTGCTGTAGTGGGTAACGTCGATGGTATGTGCCACCGGCACGCAGGCAATTTGTGGATGATCGCTGACGTATTGCGTCGCGTAATTGAACCACGACGGACGTTGTCGCATGACATGTTGCGCAACGAGGTTGATACCGTCCTCCTGGACGGCAGCGTACAGGTCGCAATGGTCGGTATATCCCATAGTCACTCCCCTGGAACAGGCGGGTTTGGACAACTGGCTTCTTTAAGTTGTCGAGGAACTCAGATATTGAAGAATCTGGCCCGGTCCATCTCCACTGAGCTGATAGTGTGTCGGCGGACCGAAGCGTTTCACAATACCTAACTTTTTTCTCAATCGCAGGCGACAGGGCAGGGGGGGTGGGAGCATTTGATCGGATTCGCATTGGTCAAAACGCGAATCGGGGGGACATGGCTCCTTCTGATGAAGGTTGGTTTTATTTATTTCAGAAGCACAACAATTTCGTGCTCACATCCATTTGGAAGTTTGTAACGTTCTCCAGACAGCGTTCACTATCCAGCCGTAGAGGGTTGCCTACATGAAATCCACTAATCATCGGAAGTACCCGACTCGTTCTTATCGGAATAATTACGACTTTGCCTCCTTTGGAGATTCTTCTGCTTCGGTTCTCTTGACACGCAAGGCAGCACGATTCGACGGAAAGCTTTCTGCGACCGGTCAAATAGCTCCAGCAGAAAGCATTCTGTCGGGTCGCGCGGTTGCAGCGGGGTCTAAAAGCTGCATGCATGGCAAGGCAAGCCAAGAAACAGGTTCTTTTCCCGTTGCGAACGACAGTGAGATGGCAAACGAACCCGTCTTTTTCTACCGCGCAACATTTTTTGACAGCGTGATGGATTTTCTGGATCGATACGATCAGATGGCCGCAATCCAGCAATCCTCCAATAACGCGGAACGAAGCGAATCTTCAACAACATAGATATTTGTATGCTGTTCCTCCCGGTGTAAGATTGGGGCCTAGGCTTCAGCGGAATCGGAGGAACGGCGCGTGCAGTTCTTCGCGTTTGACGCATCCTATGTCGAAAAACTTCGTTCGGGTGATGCTCGAATCGAAGCCCATTTCGTGGGCTATTTCAGTGAACTCATCCGGTTGAAACTGCGGTCCCGACTGAGCTCCAGCGAGGCGATCGAAGACGTGCGCCAGGAGACCTTCGCCCGAGTGATTGGCTTGTTGCGAGCCGAAGGCGGCGTCCGACAGGCGGAGCGGCTGGGAGCCTTTGTGAATTCGATTTGCAATAACGTCCTGCTGGAGCACTATCGTTCCAAAAGCAAAAAGGAATCGAGCCTAGATGAAGAACCGGAAGCAGTGTTAGTTCATCAGGGGCAAACTGTGCTCAACATGCTGGAAACAGAGGACACGACCAAGGCAGTGCGGAAGATTCTGAATCAGCTCACGGAGCGGGATCGGAACCTGCTTGAGGCGGTGCTGCTGGATGAACGCGACAAAGATATTGTGTGCGCTGAGTTTGGAATTACCCGAGAATATCTCAGGGTCCTGGTCCACCGCGCAAAGCAGTCATTCAAGTCTTTATATGTTCAGCAGGTGGGCGAAAAGGATTCTTTTTAAAGAGGATGAAACGTTCGTGGCACGTTTGGCACTATACAAGTAGGACGTGATTGATGAATCATCATGATGCGATGCAGACCATGGCGGTCGAGAAATATGTACTCAACGAGTTGACCCCCGAGTTGCGCGCCGAATTCGAAGAGCACTATTTCGAGTGCGTAGAATGCGCGATGGATCTGCGCGCTACCACCGCATTTCTGGATGCGGCAAAGGCCGAATTCAAGGCTGCTTCCGCTACAAAACGATTGCCTGTTGCTATCCCCAAGACGAGAGGATCATGGCTGTGGAGGCCGTCCTTTGTCGTGCCGGCGTTGGCGGCCTGCCTGTTTTTCATTGCGTATCAGAACACAATGGTCGTTCCGCGGTTGCACCAGCAAATCGCGCAATTCAGCTCGCCAGAGATTTTACCTTCCGTCTCATTGATCGGCGGCGACAGCCGGGGCGGTGCAATTCCATCGATGACTGTTCCTGCTGGCCATCCGTTCTTGTTGCTCATGGATATCCCGACGCAAGACCGTTTTTCGACCTATACATGTTCGCTGTATTCTCCAGCCGGCAAGCTCGCATGGCAGGTCCAGGTGTCGGCGCAACAGGCGAAAGATACGGTTCCGATCAGCATCCCCCCGGCAAACAGAATGGATGGAAAATATTCGCTGCTGGTGCAGGGGAATGCAGGGTCGCCCAATCCAGAAACTTCAGTCGACCTGGCGCGGTATAGCTTCGTCCTGAAGACTCAGAAATAACATTTGCGCCTCGAGGAGTGGATATGCAATCCAACTCCAAAAAAGTGTTTTGTTACCATGCGGATGCCAACTCGCTTGGCGGGTTCATCGAAGCGCCTTTTGAAGCGATCGTTCCAGATGCATCCTCGATATCCCTGCCCCCAGTGGGTGGTTATCTAACACACCGCATGGAAGCATTGAATTTCAAGGAGATCGTCTCCTTTCGTTCCGCCTATACACGAGTATCCGGACGCACGATTGCTGAGGATGGGCCATGGTCGACGCTGGCGACCTCTGTTGTCGAAGGGCTGAACATTCTTGAAATCGTCACAGCAGAAAAGATCGTGGCTCAAATATCTGTAGAGCATCCCCGCGCGGGAAGTGCGGCGAGTATCTCATTTGCCGGCAGCCACTTCGAGGGATTACGCATTGGCGGAAGTGAAGTTTGTCCCCGACTGAATTTGCGCTTGATGGGTACCGGTTCGGAGGAGGATAATAACTCCTCGCGGATCCTGGGGCCGGTGTTTTTGCAAACAGGTCACGGACAGGCCCGCGAAATAGTCCAAAGCATAACCGACCGTGCGAACCGAAGCGGCTGGGAATGGGCGTTGCAACGGTATGGTTGGATGGACGAGAAGCGTGAGCAGAAAAAAGACGGATGTGTTCTATGTTCCCTGGTGGATGGCGTAGAAGGCACATTTCCTGGCAAGACGATCGGCCACTTCGTGGAAATTCCAGATTTTGGCAGAATTTTTCTCGGAGAAATCCTGGCCTTTCCCCATTCGATTCAACTCACCATGGTTCGGGCCGAGCTCGGCTGCAACGTGAAAGCGCACTTAAGCGCGTCTGTACTAAGTATCAACGGCAGCACTATGCCTCCTTCGTAGCGGGAGGACTGGTGGCTGCTCTTGCTCTTTCAGGCTGCCAGCGTAGCATGTGCCTTTCTCCTGAGTCTACCTACGAGAAAATTTATACTGAATTCCTGCGGGGTGATTTGGGCGACGCACAGCTGGATGCGGCAGAAGCTTGCAAAGAGTTCTCCGGGAGAAATCGAAATTGGGATATCAAGTTTCGCTTGTTGGAAGCGGAGATCCTTACCTATCAGGGCAACAGCCCGCGGGTGGAGCAGTTACTTAGCGGCTATCATCCAACTTCCTTTGCGGCTGCCGATATTGAGATCAAACGGCAATTGCTCCTGAGTCTGGCTCACACCCGTCTCAATCAACCCATCCGATCCAATCACGAGTTACAAACGGCGCAACAACTTTCCACGGAAAGTGGTTCTGCGTTGCAGGGAGAGCTACTGCAAACAGAAGGACTGATTGCCGTCCACCGTGATCAGCTTGCCACCGCTTCGGATTCATTTAAGAGAAGCCTGGAGTTCGCGAGGCAGCATGGCGACAAGTTCCTGGAGACAACAGACCTCATGAATCTGGGTACAGTTGCCCTGCGTTCCGAAGAATACGACGAAGCCCTGGCCAGATTTGAAGATGCGTCCCAGATCGCTCGCTCGACGGATACCCGGTTGGCCCTGGAGTTAGCGCTGGGCAATGCAGGGTGGGCCTATTACAAGCTTGGAGACTTTGAGAAATCGCTTTTCGACTTTCAGCAGGCAGAACAACAAGCAAGGCAGCTTGGTTCAGTCCATGACCAGATCGTCTGGGCCACCAACAGTGGTTTGTCTTTTTATCGTCTGGGAGATCTGAAATCGGCTGAGGCAAACTACCGGCGAGCATTGAGCGAAGCACAAGCGGTGAATGACAAAGAGTTAATCGCAACGACGCATACGGAGCTGGGGTTTCTCTTTTTTCAACGCCGCCAATTCGATCTGGCGGAGCGACAGAGCCTGGAAGCACTCCAGGCGGCACATGCCTGGGGCAGTCAGTCCGCAGTGGTGGATGTCTTGTTTCTGCAGGGTCTTCTGGCAGCTCGCAGCAAATCAGGCCCGGACGCCATCGGCCTACTGATGCAGGTATATCGAGATCCTGTGACGATGCCGTCGCTTCGTGAAGAGGTCGAGAATGCGGTCGCAAAGTACTATGCACGGGTCCACAATAAGCGCGCGGCCGAGGTCTGGTTCAGAAAATCCGTGGCTACCTTTGAAGCGCAACGTTCTTCTCTTAAAGACGATGAGATGAAGCTTCCGTTCTTTGCAAATGCGGACTCTCTCTACAAGGATTACGCCCACTTCCTCATCGAGTCGCATCGTTCGCGAGATGCGTTGCAGCTGCTGGATAGAGGCCGCGCACAGACCCTGGAAGAAGGTCTGGGGATCACAAGCCATGCGTCCTGGGTGGTTCATCAGCGATCCGTAAATGCCCAGGCAGTCGCTCGAAAACTGAACGCAACCATCCTGTTCTATGCGCTTTGTCCAGAGCAATCTTACTTATGGGCGATCGATGGCCATCACATCCGCATCTTTCGACTTCCCGGGAAGTCGGAGATCGACTCACACGTAAAAAACTATCAGAGAGCCATCCTTCGATCGATTGATCCCATCCGCCAGGAAGATGAAGACGCTCGATATCTTTTCGATATCCTTGTCGCTCCCGCGGCAGCGAACTTGCGCAAGGGTGCAAGGGTCGTTTTGATCTCAGATGGAAGCCTGGATGAATTGAACTTTGAAACCCTTCTCGCTCCTGGAAAGACCGGTGTCCACTATTGGATCGAAGATGTCACGATTGCGAATACCAACGCCATACGGTTGATCTCCGCTCTGGATTCGCAGGATGATGGCGCAGGCGGCAACGGGATGTTATTGATTGGCGATCCGATCTCGCCCGGAAGCGATTATCCAAGGCTGCTGAATGCGGAGGCTGAGATTCACAGCATCGAAAAGCATTTTGCGCCCGATCGCGAAGTGGTGCTGACGCGGGCAAGTGCTGTGCCGGTGGCGTATACCGCAGGCCAACCTGGCGATTTTTCTTACATTCATTTCGTTGCCCATGGTACTGCGAGCCGATTGAGCCCTATGGATTCCGCTGTGATACTTTCCCCACCGAGAGGGCATCCGGATACCTTCAAACTGTACGCCAGAGAAATTGTGCACAAGCCACTCCATGCCCGGCTGGTCACCATCTCGACCTGCTATGGATCCGGCCTCCGTGCGTATGCGGGAGAAGGACTTGTCGGGCTGTCCTGGGCATTTCTGCGCGCTGGAGCGCATAACGCCATCGGAGCGTTATGGGAAGCCAGCGACGCGGCCATGCCGCAGCTGATGGATCGGCTTTATAGCGAGATCCAAACCGGTCACCAACCCGATGCAGCGCTCAGAACGGCGAAGCTGTCGCTTATTCATTCTCAGTCGGTGTACCGCAAGCCCTTGTATTGGGCCGCCTTTCAGCTATATGCGGGTGGGTAAGAACCGCTTCGTGTGGGCACTGCTCTCACTCGCGGCTGGATTACGGTCCCCGAACAGGTCGTCCTCGCTTGAAATCCCTGCGTAACCACAACAACCTGAATCCTCACGGCGGCCTCGAAGAGGCGCCCATTCCCGAACGCATCCTCTCCGTGTCTCCGCGAGCCAATCCGATGATTTATTTTCGTGCGAGTGAAACGTGCGACGGTATTTCAGCACCATCGTTATGAACAGGGTTCTGGTGGAAATTCGTTGCAATCGGATCTAGACCCGATTGCAACGGAAATGCGGCGACTGCGCGCGCTTCGTGCGTGCGAACGCAGGCGTGTCTTTGCATTCACCGCGAGCGCAGCCAAACTCTGCACGGAGGAAATCATGGCGAAAATTACGAGCAATGAGTCGGCGGCCCTGGAAGCGGTGAAGACGCACAGGCTCAACTTTTCCGGTCTGGTGGCAAGCAATCCAAATTACTTCGGCAACCTGAAGGACAGCGAATATAAACCCGTCGTTTCAATTGCGAACGATGTGTTTTATGAGCAAGTGACCTGCCTGGGATTCAATCCAGCGACCAACATTCTGGAAGCGGTGGTGCAGGTGAATCAATCCACTGGGTACAATGGCTCGCTCTGTCAAAACGGATCATTCGAGTACGTTAGATTTTTCGTTGACTACGGTGCGGGTTGGGAAGATGCGGGCGTCGCAGCGATCAATGTGCACGATATTGCGGAGCAGACGGACTGCCACAAGGATGCTGAAAAGCCACTGAGCTATGCCGCCTCCGTCCAATTGTCTCCAAAGTCGAACTGGTGCGTTTTTCCAATGCTGCCAAAAGTTCGCGCGATTCTGTCCTGGAACGCGATCCCGACGGCAGGCGATCCATCCTACACACCGGTATGGGGCAATACTTTGGATGCGCAAATCCAGATACGACCCAGACCACTCTTCCTGAAAGAAATCGCAGCCACTGTCGACGAGAACGTGAAGAAGATTCTGCCGCCGCAAGAACTTGAACAGGCGCTGCAGATTCCGATTCCGTTGCCCGATCCCGGGCCGTTATCCGTGGAGCAGTTGGCGAAGTTATATCAGCCGCAGTCGGAGAAGAAAGCCACCCCGGCCAACAGCGCGGTACCGTCTCACCGCTTTGGTTTTGCGCAACTCCATCAGGCATTGAATGCCAAGGCAGCCGATCCCAGTTCGATTCAACTCAATATCGCAGAATGGAAAAACGTGGGACTGGACTGGCAATCGGCGCTGACCAGCTTGGCCGAGGTCGACGCGGATGTGTCATTCGAGCAACTGGAATGTCTTGGACTCGAAGGCGGCTACGGACTGGAGCGGCTGGTTGCGACATTCGTGATCAAGCGGCCCACCGGGTACGGCGGCGGACTGTGCACGGCGGGCAGCACGGAATATGTTGCCTTCTGGGTGGACTGGGACAACACCTGCGAATACACCTACCTGGGAACCGTGGGTGTGCAAGTGCACGATATTGCCAGCATTCCAGCCGGAGGCCTGGTGTACTCCGCGGTGTTGCCCGTCAACCTGAGCAATCATCGCAATCCATGCAACACGCCTAAAATCGGTCGGGTGCGTGCTGTACTTTCCTGGGCGGTTGCGCCTTCCACAACAGATCCGAACGCGCTGACAAGCTGGGGCAACTTGCTGGATACGCATGTGCAGATTCAACCCGGCTCGAAGCCGAATTACCTGACGCCGACGATCAGCATCCTGGGCGGAATCCCGACCAGCATGATCGACAGCACAACGGGTCAGACAACCTCCAACGCAGTGTTTGCCTTGACCAACACGGCGGCCGATGCCCATGGGCGCGCATGCCCGTTTGGCGGCAGAGTGGCTGTCCAAGGTGAATTGTTCGTGGGATACAAGTACAAGCTGACAGTACAAAACACCGGCGGCGGATCTCCAATCACGCTGACAACGCCGTTGTTGTTGACGCGTTGGGACGGGACAACCTACACCAGCGCTCCCGATGTGAATGGATATTTCACCTACATGGATCCCACGCTGAATATTGATTCACTGCTGGGCGAGTGGGACACGAGTGGCGATGATTTGTGGCAGATCACGCTGCAGATTGCGGACATGGCGGACAATCCCGTGCTGGGATCGCTGCCAGATGTGCACCTGCTGCAACTCGACAATACAGCGCCACAGGCCGCTTTGCATCTGGACAACAATCTCGATTGCAGTCAGTTCGTCATTGGCACTCTGTTGAATGGTCATTATGTCGCCTATGACCTCAACTTTGGACGGTTCAGCATGGGCTCGCAGCCATACTCGGGACCTCTGACGCCTGCAAGTGGAATTGCGCCGACGGCACCGCTGCCTTCTGTCGGCAACCCATGGACGCTCACTACAAAGTTGCTGCCAAAATGCGGCTACGTCGTGCAGTTAAACGTGTGGGATCGCAGCATCGTCAACAGCTCGCCGGGATTAAACAACTACGCGTCTGCCTCGGTCGGCTTCTGCCTGCAGACGTCGCTTTAGACCGTCGTCTACCAACCCGCTTCCCGGTTCGACACCCACCGTGCCGGGAAGCGAAGGGGAATCTATGACTACGTTACGAATTGTGCTTGCCATGCTCGCTGTGTGGAGGCTGACGCATTTGTTGCACGCCGAAGACGGTCCGCTAAGGATATTTGCCCGCTGCCGATATTGGTTGCGGCGAATGTCTCTTTCGGGCGCGACCGACTGCTTCTATTGCCTTAGCCTGTGGGTGTCCGCTCCATTTGCGATGATGCTGGGATCGGGGTGGGGAGACCGAGTGACATTGTGGCTGGCGCTTTCTGGAGCGGCAATCCTGGCCAACCGTCTTACCGACGAAGAACCCGAAGGCGCATGGTTCGATGAAGAACCGATTCGAGAGGAGAAGTCGACATGTCCTGTTGCGGAAATGGAAAAAGAATACTGACCCAGGAGCCGCAGACTTATCCTGGTACCGTTCGCGTAGATCGCGCCATGTACAGTGCTGCGCTGTTTCAATACACCGGCAACAGCCGGCTTACCGTGGTCGGGTCGGGAACGAAGACCGTGTATCAATTCAACGGTCGCGGATCGCGAGTGGTTGTCAATGGTCGTGACGTGGCTTCGCTGGCAAGAGTGCCGCTGCTGGTGCGGGTTTAGCCGTGGCTCAACAAGCTTTCCATCCACGTCCGTGATTCCAGATCACTCACGACAGAAATTCTTCCAGCGCGAATAGAAGAGGTGATGTAATGGGCCATGCTCCCAGCAGCCTTTCGGCCTTACTCGCGGACTTTCGTGCTTTTGTTGTGTGTGGCAGCATCGTTTGGTGTTGCGAGGAGTCTTCAGCAAACGCAGCCGGCAATGACGTTGCCCGGTGCCACACCGCTGTCGGTCCGCCTGCAGGAAATTGCTGCGTCGGGCAAACTTTCCGTACTACGTTGGCCCAGTTTTTCTGACCATCGCACAGATTTTCTGCAGCTGTATCAAGCGTCTAACTTTTCTCCCTTGTGGCTAACCGCCAGCGGGCACCTTACGCCGCAGGCACTTGCAGTGATCCAGGCACTGGAAAGCAGCCGACAAAAAGGGTTGATCCCGGAAGACTACGATGCTGCGCGCTGGCAGGGTCGCCTCGCCGCGCTGAGTACCACAGCAGATCCGACAATCCAAGCGAATTTTGAAGCGGCGCTCACGGTGTGCACGCTGCGCTACATCTCTGATCTGCACATCGGCCGCCTCAATCCGAAACATTTCAATTTCGATATCGAAATTCAGAACAAGAAATACAATCTGCCGCAATTTGTCACCCAGGATGTGATTCATGCCGCCAATGTGCAGGCCATCCTGAACAACGTGGAGCCTCCGTACGCCGGTTACAGGCGAACAGAGGTCGCACTACAGCGATATCTGCAGCTCGCCGCGAAAGGCGATGGTCCGCTGCTTCCTGAAGCGGGAAAGACGGTAGCTCCGGGCGACACATACCCGGGAACCGCGCAACTTACGCAGCGATTGGAACTGCTCGGCGACCTTTCGCAGACTGCGTCAGTGAGCGCAGACTCGCATCTCTATACCGAAGCGTTGGTGGATGGAGTGAAGCTGTTTCAGGATCGTCATGGTCTGGTGGTGGACGGCAAGCTGGGCAAGCAGACCATCCGTCAACTGAACGTGCCATTGTTGTTTCGGGTACAACAGTTGGATGATGCTTTGGAGCGTTGGCGCTGGTTGCCGCCTTCTTTCCCGCAGCCGCCAATAGTTGTCAATGTGCCGGAATTCGTTCTGCGAGTATTTTCCGCGGATCACAAGGTTGCGTTGAGAATGAACGTCGTAGTCGGAAAGGCTGTCCGACATCAGACCCCCGTGTTTGCGAAAGACATGCAGTACATTGTGTTTCGTCCTTACTGGAATGTTCCCAGGAGCATCGTGCGCAGCGAAATTATTCCTGCGATCGTGAAAAACAGAAATTACATCGCAAAGAAGAATTTTGAAGTTGTCACCTACAGCGGCACAGTGGTGACAAGTGGGTCCATCAATGACAATGTACTGGCGCAATTGCGCGCCGCAAAACTCACGGTACGGCAGAAGCCCGGTCCGGACAATGCTCTCGGGCTGGTGAAATTTCTGTTCCCGAATGAACACAGCGTGTATCTGCACGGCACGCCGGCACAACAACTATTTTCGCAGTCGCGGCGGGACTTCAGTCACGGTTGTATTCGAGTGCAACAGCCAACGGAACTGGCTGCCTATCTGCTGCGCGATCAGCCGCCGTGGACGCCGGAGAAAGTGCGAGCCGCGATGGAGACTGGCCCGAACAATCAGCAGGTCGACTTGAAGGTGCCGATTCCAGTGCTGATTCTCTACATCACCGCGGTGGTTGAAGAAGATGGCTCAGTGCATTTCTTCAATGACATCTACGGCCACGACAAATCGCTGAAGGCATTGCTGGCAAAGGGACCCCCTTATCCAGGCTAGAACAACTACCAGCGGCGCACGGGACCAACATCCACGTGAACGAAATTCGACTGCTTGTAATAGCCCACGCCGCCGCGATGCAGGGCCAGAGCTGCGTCGCGAACTTTGGCTGTCGGCACTCCCGGAATGCGGATGTCGATGGCCTTGGCTTGCATGTGCTCGCTATGCAGCGCCACGCCATGTCCATGCTCGCGCAGGTAGTTGTTGCTCCACGGAGTGCGATACCCGCAGACGATATCAATCGTTCCGTCGGGATCGCCAAGGCGGGCCATCAAATCGTGTAGCAGGTCGAACTCTTTCAGGTCGTAATCTTTGACGTCCCCGGTGCGATGATCGCGCAGGAAATGATCCAGTTGCGCCACCGCATCTGGCAGGTAGTGATCGCCCACGCGGTACACCACATTGATGTGCTGCCCGGTATGAAGATGGTAGAGCCGGAGGCGGTATTGTTCTGGCGATGCAGTTGCATCTCGGTCGGCCGCGTGCATCGTACCCGCGAACAGGGCAGCACAGGCGGCCGCAATGGCGAAGGTTTTCCTCAAGCACATGCTCTCCACATTATATAGGTGTCTCGCGCGGCTTCGCCAATTCTACGATTTGTGAATGACGGTGGCTGGGTTCGAAAAGTGTTTGCCTATAACCGGACCTATCCGGCGGATTCTTGGCGTCTGAAATATCGATGGTACTTACCTTGGGTACACGGCGGAAGGACGCATTGGCCAGGAAACCGGAAACGCGGGATGCAGCTTTTCATGGAATTGTTGTGGAATTGTGCGGACATTATTGTTCCTCGCCGGTGAAACCGAAACGGATGGCAGCCATGACCTCCGAACCTCGGTGGATTTCTGCCGGTCCATCGCCGCGGAAGTCCGGCTCAATTCCTGCCCATTGATCGCTGGCGGAGCTTGTCCTAAGTCTTAAAGGGTGGCTCACATATTCTGATCCGGCCGCAGAGTCTCCATGTAATTTTGAGAGCATCCCTCCATTTGCGGCGAGACCTGGATTGTGATCAGGCGAATATTGCTGTTTATATATTCCATGAGAGCCACGAAGGTCTTGATGGGTTTTCGATTACACTTCTGGTTATATTTCGAGACCGAGTCCATTACCGACTTCTCCTCTCTCCATCGCACACCTCACCAAGAAAAATCATGCATCCACGGGGTTAGGGGTTATTGGATGTTGTTGGAATCGCTGGGATATTGAAAATGTGGTGGCCAGGGAGGGAATTGAACCCCCGACGCCAGCCTTTTCAGTACTTAGATAAGTAGTATTTACAACAACTTGAGCGACACGGATGGCACCGTAACTCACAGTAAGTTAGTGTATGGATTTCTCAGTGTGGGTACAGAAGTGGGTTGGAAAAGGGCAGAGGACCGATATCACTGCGGTGGGTTAAAACTCAAGCAGAAATCAATTGCTTGGAATAAGTGATCTGCGAGTTTACGTAGTCCTCTTGCTGAAGTGTCTGTGAAGGGTATTTTTCGAAGAAGGTGACGGAGAGGACTTGCCGCAAATGTAAAGCCCGAGGTTTATGGAGGATCCATCCAATTCTGGTCGCTTCTCAGTGAGAGTGCGCTAGTCATCCTTTAAAAGGTTCCTGCCAATGAGGACGGCGCTTTCGTTCGGACGGTGATAGTCCGAATCAGCCCACCACGTGCAACGACGGACTGCTCTTTCTGCCGACGCAACCACAGATCGAGCGTCAGGAGCTTCCAGATCTCGCGACAATTATCCACGATCCCTGCGCGGTCCTGCTCAATTAGCGTGCGGAGGTGTTGCCGACTGAGATAGCCTCGACCGACGATCTCTCCGTCGGAGAGGGTGTCATCCACCAACTCACGCAGATCGCGCCGGATCCAGGACCGCAGTGGCATGCTGAACATAGCTTTCGGCCTATAGATAATCGACCGCGGTAGCCAAGCCTCGGCCGCCGTCTTCAGAATGGCCTTGCGTTCCTGACCGACGATCTTTCGGGAACCAGGGATGGCGAAAGCTGCCTTGACCACTTCGAGATCGACAAAAGGTACCCGCACCTCGGTCGAGGCGGCCATGCTGGCGCGATCTGTCAAGAAGAGATTCAGCCCACGCAAGAATAGCCTCAGATCCGTGAAACACATACGATTCACGTGATCGCTAGCCGACCCCTGCGCGTAGAGGACGGCATGACGGTGAAACAGCTCCTCGACCTCTGCCGGCATCTCGCGTCCCATCGCCGCAACGAGTTCAGATTGGCCGTAATGCGCATAGCTGCGAAGGAATGCCTCCTCCTGCGGCAGGTTGGCAAAGCTGAGAAAACGTTTGGCCCAACGGACGGTGCGGTAGCTGCGTTTCTCTCCGGCTACCGGCAGCGCCGAAACGAGCCGGGCGATTACGCCGTCCCGTAGCCATGCTGGCAGATGCTGGTAGCGGCCGGCGAGCACGCAGGCGTATTGCCGGCGATAGCCGGCGAAGATTTCGTCTGCTCCAATTCCCGACAACAGCACTTTTACTCCGGCGTCTCGCGCAGCGCGGCAGATGAGAAAGACATTGATAGCTGAAGCATCCCCCAATGGCTCGTCTAGGACATTGACCATCTGCGGCAATAAGTTAATGACGTCGGGCTGCAGCTCGATCTCATGTAGGGTTATGCCATGTAGCTTGGCAATTTGCCGCGCGTATCCTAGATCGTCGGGCATTGCCTCAAGTGCCTTATCCTCGGCGCGAAAGAATGTCGTATAGCTTTCCAGGCGACCTGCATGCTGTTTGGCGAGGACAGTGAGGATGCTGGAATCTAGGCCGCCGGACAGGAACGTCGAGACAGGAACGTCGGCGACCATGTGGAGTTTCACAGATTCCTCGATGATTGCGCGTAGTTCCTCGATTCCGACTTCGGGACGATCTGATTGCGTCAAATCACGTCTTTCGTCCCAGTAGACATGCTCTGTCATAATTCCGCCGGGTTGCACCTCCAGCCAATGCCCAGCCGCCAATTTGAAAACGTCGTGGTAAAGGCAGTAATCATCAGGCAACCAGCTATAGACTAGCGACGCGAGGACGGCACCGTCGTTTACGCGGGCCGCGGCCCCAAGCAATGGCACCAGAGCTTTCAGTTCCGAAGAGAATGCTAGGCCGTCGGCTCGCTTCATAACATAGAGCGGCTTGATGCCGAATGGATCGCGTGCCAGCACCAGACGCCCAGTATGCCTTTCGTAGATGGCGAATGCGAACATTCCGCGCATGCGGTGCAGACTATCAGCCCCCCAGTTTTTCCACGCTTCAAGCACCACCTCTGTGTCCGAATGAGTGTGAAAGATGACCCCGAGCGCCCTCAGCTCTTGCATCAGCTGTCGATAGTTATATATCTCTCCATTGAAAACGAGTATGTGGCCGTCCTTCTCGAAGGGCTGGTTAGCCGCCGCGCTGAGGTCGATGATCGAAAGTCGCCGATGACCGAGGGCAATGGTTCCACCCACGCCCTCTTCCACATACGTGCCGACGGCGTCAGGTCCTCGATGTGCAATAATGTCCAACAACGCCGGCAACGAAGAAGCCAATCCCTCAATGTTGATCCCGCCCAGAATTCCACACATAATCACTCCGCTCGTCGATTTAATTGTTTTTTTGCATCTCTCAGATCGTCCGCCGAGGCTGAGGCTGTACCCACGGGATCTTCGCGGTAGTGAAACAAACTTGAATACATTTTTACGAGCGCTTCCTCCGAGTTCTCCCATGAGAGTTGCTCGCGGAAGCGCTTCTGACCATAATGCCCCATCGTTTGGCGCCGCTCGCTGTCAATCAGCAATTCGTGAATGGCCGCGTACAATTTTGTGTCGTCGTTGGGATGGACATACACGGCAGCGTCCTGCGCCGACCGGCGATGTTCAGCAAGATCGAAGGCGACGACGGGCTTGCCAAATGCGAGATACTCGATGATCTTGTTCATGGTGGAGAGGTCACTCCACTCGGTGTACGGATCGGGATCGACACAGAGGTCCGCAGTCGCGAGGTACTGCCACAGGACTTCGTCGGAGACGCGTCCAGTAAAGTGGACCCAATCGTTCAATTCCATTTTCTGGGCCATGTCCTTCATTCGCTGTTGGTCGGGACCGCCGCCTATGAACGCGAACAGCGTATCCTTCGGGCACGAATCGGCGTAGTGGCGAACCGCGCGCAAGAGATGGTCGACTCCGTCCTGCTGGCACATCTCGCCGAGGTACATGACAAGGTACTTGCGCCCGCCTTTCAGGCGGGGTTCGGCGACGCGAAAGTCAGCCCAGGCGCGAGGCGGCCCGCTGCGAACAATCACCACCTTGGCGGCATCAACACCGCCCCGCTGCAGAGCAATATCGCGATGAGACCTATTTACCGCAATCACCATATCTGCCGATCGCAATGTCAAGTGCTCCAGCAGTAGCAGCATACGATATAAAAATCCCGCACGCGGGCGACCCTTAGCGACGTACATCTCCGGGCAGAGGTCGTGGTGATCGAAAACGAACTTCACCCCGAGGGGCCGGAATATCATGGCGAGCGCAAAGAACGTATCCGGCGGATTGCACGCGTGTATGGCGTGAAACCGACGGTGGGAGTAAGCCTTCAGCGCCAGCCATAGTGATGCCATCCAGCAGTAAACGAATTCCACGAAATATCCGGCCACCCCGTTGTCTGCTTCGTAGATCAAGGGATAACGGTAGATGTCGACGCCTTCGAGTTGCTCGTAGCTCTTCGTATAAATCTTCTTCTTGGGGCAGACCACGGCAACGCCAAAACCGGCCCTGTGCAGGCTGGTAGCCTCTTGCCACACGCGGCGGTCAAACGGCACTGGCAAGTTCTGCACGATGATTAAGATGTTGCGCTCAGGTTTCAAACCAATTCCGCCTTTAATGTAGGGCGTGCATGCTGGCCGGTGAGATCGACAACTGTTGTGTCTACCGTTTCAAGAAAAGCTGCCACTTCCGTGTAGTTATGGCCGACGATCACCAATTCTGAGTCAGCCAAATCGGCTAGCGACGGTACAAGCAAGCGGGAAAGATGGGGAATGACTCGATCAATATAGTCCTTGTTGGCACCTGTCAGCCGCGCTAATAGCACGTTTGGATCGTAAACTCTAAGATCGCAGCCCTTGCCCAGAAGCCGCTCGGCAATCTCTACATATGGACTCTCACGCAGGTCATCGGTATTTGGCTTGAAACTCAATCCGATGAGACCGACACGGCGGACGCCGGCATCCATCACTTGGCGCACTGCTCGCTCAATCACCTTCTCATTGCTGGCAAACAGTGCATTGATCAGGGGAAGATCAAGATCGGATTGCTTGGCCAACTGCAATATCGCACGCAGATCCTTTGGCAGGCACGACCCACCGAAAGCGAATCCCGGCATCAGGTAACGTGCTGAGATGTTCAAGCGGTTGTCCCTACAGAACATCGACATAACCGCCTGGCCATTGATGCCAGAGCTTTCGCACAACGTGCCGATCTCGTTGGCAAACGCAACCTTCAGCGCGTGGTAGACGTTGCTTGCATACTTCACCAGAAGAGCTTCTTGAGGTGGCAGAACATACAACGGCGAGCCGAAGTCGATGTAGAGGGATCTCAGCACGAGTTCCACCGTAGGCTCCTCAACGCCGAGCAACGTGAAAGGAGGGTTCTCGAAGTCGCGAATCGCCGTACCTTCGCGGAGGAATTCTGGATTAACACATAGCTTTGTCTTGCCCGGTGCGATGGCATTGAGAACGTCTTCACAACACTTCAACACCGAAGGAAGGACACTGCTACGGATGATCACGACTTGGGAGCGATCAAGCTTAACGAGCGCGCGGGCGATTTGCTCGCAGGCGCGCAAGAGGTGCGTTGGGTCTATCTGCCCATTCGGACGGCTTGGCGTAGCCACGGCGACAAAGCAAATTTCTGTCTCCTGCAGGGCCTGCTCAATGTCGCCCGTGGCGTGCAGCCGTCCGGCTCGCCGCGCTTCCGCAACTTTGTCGGCAAGACCGTTCTCAACAATCGGCGATCCGCCTTCATTGACGATACGGATCTTCTCGCTGTTGATATCGACAGCCCAAACGAGGTGCCCTTTGCAGGCCAGACAGGCGGCCGACACGGTGCCCACGTAACCGAGACCAATGATGCTGATATTCATAAGTAGACGTCCAGATTGGTATGTATTCTGCTTGGGCCAAAGATTTCTGCACTGAATCGCAACGTGGAGATGGGCTGTTTTTGATTGAATTGGCGCGAGCGCCAGCCTAGCATAGGGCTCTCGGAGCCGGAGGTGACATCCCAGCGAGCGTTGGAGCCGGGAGAAGAAAATGCTACTCTGTGCCCACGCCAAACTACCTGGACTTCTTCGTCGCCAACCTCGAGGATCGCAGCTTCCTCATGAAGATGGAAGAATAACTCGATTTGGTGCCTTCCGGCGCATTGGAAACTATCTTCCAAGCGAACACTGCCGGTGGCGCGGTCGAAGCCGACGGAACGCCGGTGGATCACAGGGTCCGGCAGCTGGCTATAACCGTCGTGCTCGGCCTCGATGGTCACATATTCGGAGGCGCTTTCCATCCGTAGGAGGCGAGCAGCGGCCTTCGAGCCCCAGAGAAAACGGCCCGTCATTTCGGACTGATCGCAACGATCAACCCGCGCCGTATTGTGTGCCGCAGTGCCGCGGAAGAACCTGCGCCACTCAGGATGTGAATGGTATGCGTAGGTACCAGCATCGACAAGGAAGTATTCATCGCAGATCGACAGCCAAACGGACAGCGCATCGGCATGGCCGTGCGCGGCGGTACCGTTAAATCCGAGCGGGCCAAAATCCATTAGTAGACGCACATTGCCGTCGTTTGTACGAACGCAGGCCAGTCCGGCATCGACAAACAACTCGCGTGGCGGGAGTCCGGCCTGCGCGCTGTGATTGAGCTTTGAAAGCAGGTCTGGGACCAGCGCTCGTGCCGCTTGCGTAGGCGCAGTCCGGAAACGAAGCCACGCGGACTCTTCGAACAGAAGACCTGCCAATTGTGTAGTGACCTCCAGCGCAGTTTCGGCTTCTGAGAACAGAAATCCACGCGCGTCGTCCGAATCGCCGTACCAGGGCAGATCCCCTTTGGACGTCGCAACCGTGTCCAGAAATTGCGCCATCCCTTTCAACCGCTCTGCATATCCGTCGCTTAACGGAGCTCCGAGGTTACGGGCGGTGATGAAAGCAAGCAAGAGGAGTTCGAGTGTGAACAGGTGGTAGGACATTGCCTGTTCCCGATTGACTCCATCTGCCCCTACTTGGGACCGGATTTCGCGCTCCAGCGATTGACGCGCGAAATTGCTCCACGCTTGGCAGTCCGGCCAGAAGTCGAAACACGAACAACCCACATACAAGCCTACTAACTCGCCGATCAGGTGATTGTTCGCCGATGAATAAAGGCTCAGCTTGCGAGCGATCCGCGCCAGGTGCAAATAGATCGAACTGAGCCAGCGCTCGCGGAAATCCTGGTCGTGCGCGACCCGGTCTGCGATGCGCGGATACAACAGAACCCATGAAATCACGCGCTCTGCCAACTCTAAGCTGCTCGCCAGCTTTCTCTCATCGGCTCGGCTGCGCATGCCGTCATCCTTTCCGCCAATCTTACCAATGAGAAGACAGTGGCATATTTCCGCGCCCAGGCGCGTGGCGTTCTCTCAGGTTCGAGCGCAGACTTCGCAGTCCTTTGCAAATGTGTTAGCTGCGTGCATTCCGGACAGATCTGGGCAAATAGTGAGCAACTGGTCTGCCTAATTGAATCTCTCTCGCAACCTAAGGCGTTCAGGATTGTGAATGCAAATGGGAAGCCGATCCTTACTGCACGCGAAGAGGACATTCTTCATTTACTGGCAGAAGGTCTAAGCAATCGAGATATCGCAACAACGCTCAAGCTGAGCGAGCACACGATCAAGAATCATTTGATCCATATTTTCGATAAGCTCGGCGTGTCCAGCAGGATGGAAGCTGTCGTCTATTCCTTCAATCATGGAGCGGTCCCGAAGCAGCCTGCCAAAAGGATTTATTCCGCAGAGAAGATGTCTTCACGTGGCGCAAATGGCGCAATCGCAGTCAATCAGTGAGATCTGTATTTCGAAGCCAGCAAGGGATCGATGTTCGTTTTCGACCAGATCGGATATCGGTCCCGACCCTAAAGGCCCGGTCGTCCGAGATGTTGGTCTAGTCTAAGCCGAAATCAGAATTGACAACTAACGCATAATGCGTAACTATTAACGCATTATGCGTAGCAATGGATTGCTGGACGCATTGATGCCACCTGTCCGCCAGCGTGTCCTAGCCACGACTTTTCTTCAGTCCGGCAAGTGGTGGTATCTCAGCGAAATTGCCGATCACATCGGGACGCGGGTCTCCAGCCTGCAGCGGGAGGTCGAGGCATTGGTTCAGGCCGGCATCCTGGAGAGGCGTGTCGATGGCCGTCGGACGTATGTTAAGGCAAATGGAAATTCCCCGATTTTTCCGGAACTTCATGGGTTGATGGAGAAAACGTCCGGTATCATTCCCTTGCTCAGTCAAGAGATTGCCAGGCTCAAGAACAAAATTAAATGGGCCTTTGTTTATGGCTCCCTAGCGCGGGGCGAGGCGGATGCCGCGAGCGATGTGGATGTGATGTTGATTGGCCCCGTGAGTACGATGGACATTGTCCCAGTGTTTCGCCGCGTCGAGAAGGCTGTGGGTCGTCCCATCAACGAGACGATTTTCAATGAAAGAGATTTCAAAGATTCCCTCAAGAAGAAGAACCATTTTCTTCGCACCGTATTGCGTGGCGATAAGATCATGCTGAAGGGATCTGAGGATGAGTTGGACGCAGTTGCTCGCGACGCGCAAAGTGCATAAGCACCAGACCAGCAAGCAGGAGTTGGACGAGCTTCGTTCCATTGTGGAGCGCGATCTCGAAGACGCTGCAATCCCAGCCCTGTCTGAGGACCGAAGATTCGCCACCGCTTACAACGCCGCACTTCAAACCGCAAAGATGGCGATCGCTTGCGCTGGCTATCGCGTCGGCGCTGTGCCGGGCAATCACGCCCTCACGTTTGAAGCTGCCGCCCTTGCGCTGGGGAACCAGGCAAAAAGTCTGTTGGATTATTTTGAGGGATGCCGAAGGAAGCGCAACGTCATCGACTATACCGGCGTCCGCATCGCCACGGCGACCGAAGCCGCGGAAGTCCTGCTACACGCCAAGGAGTTCAAGAAAATGGTCGAGGCGTGGATCAAGACCAAACATCCGCAGCTCGCTTGAGATGTCGGGTGCTCTTTCGTCCGTCCAATGGCGTGCGCCATGAGTGTTATGTATGTAGCCAAGCCTGAAAACTCAGCGAAGGATAGGGGTTGCGAAAGCGGGTGGCTGCGATGCGGATAAAGCGCGTCGGAGATAGAAACCGACAGCATGGTTTGTTGTCAGGGCTGGCCGGGGCGGAAAGGAGAGGATTGAGTGGTAAAGTTCAGTAGCCGTGGTCAAAGCGAGAGAGAGGAAAGAAATCATGATTGGCTCCTCCAATCCACCCAGAAATCAACCCCCTACCCAGATACCCGGAAGAACATCCGGGTTCATAGTGAGAACTGGTCCGCGGGTGGGGGAGTTTCTGTTGCGGCGGGCGGGGCGGAAGAATGGGAGACAGGTGACCCGGAAAAGGGGCCAGGTTGGTCTTCTTTATAGAAGGCAGAACAGAAAGCAGGAACCTTCCACGTTTGATCCTGCGAAATAATAATTCCGGTGTTTTGCTAAAAAACCCTATACTAGGTCGGGCCATTTCGGTCAGGTCATCGCCTCTAAGTTATTGATAATTTCTGAAAACAGCCCTTTCCCGCCATTTGAAATACAAATCCTGCAGGCGAGCGAAAGACCGGAAACAACTATTTTGAAGATTTTTGTGCTTTTTTCAGCCCCGTTTCGGATGCAAAACAGGATCTGGAAGGGGTCGAGGAAGCTACCGCCCAGGCTAAGGCGGACTGGTTTGCCGCTTTCGAGGGGGAGGTCCCCTTCCTTCCTGGCTGTAAATTTCCTCTATGTTGCGGCAAGGAATTAAGTTAGGCGAGTTTCAGCCCTCCATCTTCCGTGAAAAATCCTCTATCCTGCTGAAATACGATGATTTACCGTCTTCCTGGCGCAGCTTCGCTCGAAGGAGAATGCCTCTATCTGAATGAAAATGAAGAAGAAGTGGAATCGTGACATTCCGGCTAGATGAGGCCGATCCGACCCGGAGGGGGAAGTCCCCTGAAAACTCCTGTCGGCCACTGAAACAAGGCAGCTCACCGGCTTTCCAGCGCCGCTTCGCTCGACTGGGAATATTTCTATCTAGTTGAAAATGGGGGAGAATCGTGGCATTCCGACTGGTCGCGGCGCATCCCGGCCCGGCAGGGTCGGGACGGGTCCTCCCGCGGGCGCGAGGAGTTTTATGTGCGGCGGAACAGAGGCACCTGCTCATATTGGGGGTAGCCGCATCCACCGAAGCGTTGGTCACGTTGGAATACACCAGCGTCCCATCTTTCCACACGCTCAGAACTCCGGCGCTGTACCAGATCTGATAACGGCTGCCGGCATCGGCGGTGACGTCGCTGAAGGTGATGTCAAAACCAGCAGTGGTTGTACCCACCGTGGTGTCGAGACCCACACCCTTGAGGACCATGGGCTTGGTGCCGCAACGGAAGGCCTGAATGTTATCGGAGTTGGTGGCGCACTCTTCAATGCCGCGTTCCAGGGTTCCGGAGAATCCGAATTGCTGCGCAGCCAGAGCCCGGTCTGTCACCTGGTAGGGGGTGTTTGTCACTCCCTTGCCGGCGGTGCCGATCACGAGGATGGAATCGTCCTTAGGGGCAAAAGCGGCGGTCAGGCCGCCATCGAGGGTGTTAACAATGACCCCTGGAAGGTTCTAAATCGGCCTTTCATGTATCTCAGATAGATGATATGCTGATTTCAACCCCTCCATGAAGCGCGCCGCCTTGTATTTACGAGTTTCCACCCTCGACCAGCACCCCGAAACCCAGCTCTATGATCTCCAGCAGATGGCGGTTCAGCGCGATTACGAAATCGTCGGGCAGTATACCGATAAGGTCAGCGGTGCCAAAGCCAGGCGCCCTGGTCTGGACGAAATGATGCAAGACGCCCGCCGCGGCCGCTTCGATGTGGTCTTGGTTTGGGCCTCCGACCGTCTGGCCCGGTCGGTGAAACACTTCCTCGAAGTCTTGGACGAACTCAATCATCTCAATGTCGAGTTTGTCAGTTTCCGCGAACAAATCGATACCGGTGGTCCACTGGGCCGCGCCATCATCGTGATCGTCGGCGCCGTTGCAGAGCTCGAACGAAACCTGATCGTCGAGCGGGTGCGCGCCGGAATGCGCCGGGCCAAGCTCGAAGGCCGTCATATTGGACGCAAACCGCTCGAGCTCGATCGCACCGGCATCCTGCGGGATCGAACTCAAGGACAGAGCCTCGGTCAACTGGCGAAGACCTACCGAGTCTCCCGCGCCACTATCCATCGCGTTCTTCACCCCCCTGCCTCCGGTCCAGAAAAGCTCCCCCCAGCAGGTGTTTCAAAAGGCCTCGAAAAACAGGCCTCTTAACCCCAACAGAATCAGTCTCAGATAGATGTGGTTTTACTGTTCCACAACGTGTGGGTTATGAGACAGCAACAGGTTCAACGCAAGCGCTTTATTTACAAGAAATAGATCGACATTCCGAATGAGAGGAAACTATGACCCCGAACCTGGCAAGGTACATCCGAATTGCTCGCCACCATGTTCATGGCACACCGCTGGATGAAGAAAGCCGGATCGAGCAGCAAAGGATCAGTGCGATTGAGGACCTCCAAACTTACGTCGTGCGGAAGATAGACATTTCAGTCCGGATGGAACTGTTTGCTCCCGGAAACTGGTCCTGGGACGACGCAATCGGAGCCTCGGTTCAGTTCTCGGTGGATAGCCACAGCTTCCTCCTGGCTCACCAGGACGAAGGCTGTCGTCTGTTTCATGAGCTGAATGGAGATAAGGTTCTACTTACGGTACTGCCGGATCAAGACCGGCAGCAATTGACCGATCATCTCCTCGTCGCGATCGGTGACGCCTTGGACCGCGCGACTTTCCGGTGAGTGGCCTGATTCAGAAAGTACCTGGATCCCTTGTATAGTTCAGACAACTTCGGATACTCTGCGCAGATATGCTTCAGGAGTTTCGATGAGAAATGTTGTTTGCCCGGCCAGTGCCAGCAGATCTCGATCGCCGCTGACCAGCACGTCGGCTCTGCCGCTTTGGGCCAGGTCGAGAAATGGCTGATCGTTTGCGTCCCGGCACACAGGAATGCATTTCTCTGTCAACTCGATGACGTCGCAGTAAGGAAGATATTCGGCCAACAGCTCTCGACGTTCATTCATGGACAGCTGAAATTTCGGATATCCGAAAACCCGTGTAAGTTCCGAAACGGTTGCGCGAGAGACCAAAGGCACACAGCCACCCTCCCGCCAGTGCTGCCGCAACCACCGCAAGCTACCATTTGCAAATAAGAGGGCCGAGACGACTGTCGTCGTGTCGAAGACCACACGTCGGCTCACGCGGTTTTACGCGCCCAGGAAACGGCGGCTGCAACGTCCCCTTCGTCAATCCCAAGTTCCGCAAGCCGGGCCCGCACTTCATCGGCACGGCTCTGCTGCAATGGACGCAAAATGATGCACTCCCCATCCGTGCTCACGTCGAAGTATTCCACCCCGGCGAAACGAGTGATCACCGTCTTGGGGAGGGTGATCTGGTTTTTGGTAGTCTTCTTAGCCAGCATGATATCCTCATTCAAGGAAACAAGGAAATCTTACCACATCCGCATTGCTTCGCCAAGCCTAATGCATTCAAAGACATAGAGATCTTATGGCAGCGCATACCAGGCGCCGCGGCCGCGGTCATGCAAGACGAGGTGTCCCTTCTCCAACAAATGCCGGAAATGCGGCTTAAGCGTATTCCAGTTCGTGCCGGTCAGCGTAGCGATGTCGCCAATGGTGACCTGCCGTGTTCGCGTGCAAACTCCACGATTTGCACGGACAGTTCCGGAGTAGCCATAAAGCCGGAATCGTCGCCGGCGCAATTGACAAGTGTTAGGCTACGGGCTACAGTGGTTGCAATGCGGGTGGGGAATTTCATTCATAAGGGTCTGAAGAAGCTCTACGCAGATGACAGAGTGCGAGGCGTTCCACCCGACACTGTGGACAAACTGCGCAAGATGCTGGCATTTCTCGACGAAATGGAAGACCCGGAAGAATTGCGGATGCTCCCCTCCTGGAAAGCTCACACCCTTACCGGCGATCGCAAAGGCACGTGGAGCCTGAGCGTTACCGCCAATCGGCGGTTGACATTTCGGATTGACCTTGCCGAGCGCGAGATTTGCGACGTGAATTTGGAAGATTACCACTAGACGCGAAGGAGAGAACGGTTATGCCCATGAAGAACCCGCCACACCCCGGAGACTTTATCCGGACGGAGATCGTCGAGGCCGCGGGATTAACGGTCACTGCGGCTGCCAATCTGTTGGGCGTATCGCGGCCTACCTTGTCCAGTTTGCTCAATGGGAAGGCCGGCCTTTCCGGCGACATGGCGCTGCGCGTGGAGAAAGTCTTCGGCGTCAAGATGGACACCTTGATGCGGATGCAGTCGTCCTACGATATCGCTCAGACGCGGAAGCGTGAGAAGGAGATCCGGGTAGGTCGCTTTTCGTTGCCCGGTTCAGCTTTTCAGCGCGTCCGTATAGGGGAGGAGTAAACGTCGCGGGGACACGGTGTGGGAGATTCTCGAGCGTGTGCAGTCGGTGCGAGGAGAAGCTGTTTCGGCGCTCTCGGTTGTGACCGCCGTTGAATCGACGCACTCGTATACCGGTCCAAAACAGAAGCTCACCTTCGGCGGAGAGAAGCCTTCGTCGAAGAGCTCTATCGAACCGTTGCCGTATATCCACTGACGCTGGAAATTGCAAGGCTGGCTGGGCGCATTCCCGGACTCAATATTATCCCGCTTTGACCGTGAATTGGAGACTTCGCTCATTCATATGATTTTGCCGCCTACATTATGGCAGCGCATACCAGGCGCCACGCCCGCGGCCATGCAGGACGAGGTGTCCTTTTTCCGATAAATGCCGGAAATGCGGCTTGAGCGTATTCCGGCTCGTGCCGGTCAGCGTAGCGATGTCGCCAATGGTGACCCTGCCGTGTTCGCGTGCAAACTCCACGATTTGCACGGACAGTTCCGGCATGGCCGACAGTACGATTCTCTCTCTCTCAACTTTTCTAGCCAGGCGTTTCATCTGCTGCTGAAGCGCGCGCAGGAAGAACAGCAACCAGGGCTGCCAGTTCGGACTCTCGGTTCTGATCGTCCCCTGTGTCTGCCGCAGAGCGAGATAGTAGCTCTCCTTGCTCTGTTCAATCACACTTTCCAGTGAGCTATATGGCACGTAGGCGTATCCCGTGCGTAACAACAGCAGCGTCGTTAGAATCCGGCTCAGCCGCCCGTTGCCGTCCTGGAAGGGATGAATCTCAAGGAAGACGACGATGAAGATGGCTGTCACCAGCAGGGGATGTAGCTGCCGGGTTTCCAGCGCGTCTTTCGCCCAGGCCACAGCTTCCGTCATCAGGCGCGGCGTATCGAACGGCGCCGCTGTTTCAAACGCAATACCAACCTGCTCGCCGGCTTCGTTCAATGCCACCACGCTGTTCGGCTGGGTTTTATATTCGCCACGGTGATGTGCATCCTTCTCGCTGTATCGGAGCAGGTCGCGATGCAGTTGCTTGACGTGATTTTCTGTGAGAGCAATCTCTTGCCATGATCGGAAGATCAACTCCATAGTTTCCGCATAGCCTGCGACTTCCTGTGCGTCCCGAGTATCGAAGGATTTGATTTCGAGGTTGGAAAGCAACCGTTCGACCTCACGGTCGGAGAGCTGGCTGCCTTCGATACGTGTGGATGACCCGATACTTTCGATGGTGGCGAGTCGCCGGAGCGCGGAGAGACGGTCCGGCGACAGTGTCCCCGATGCTCGCCATGCGCCTTTGAATTCATCGAGTTCGGAAATCAGGCCGAGTATTTCTGGCGTGATCTGAAGCGAGGTGGATTGGAGCATGACACCCAAGGATACACCCAATTGCACCCATTCTATCGAACCACAATCTAACCCATTTTCACCCATTCTGGTCGTGTGGACTGTTCCCCAACCGCAAGCTTGTGGAACAGGGAGAAGGGGGAGGCTGAGGGGTGAAAGGACCGTTCTGCTGGGCGGCTTGATTGACTGTTGATGTGATATATTATCACATAGGAATGGTTCCGCGAGTCAGCAAAACGGATGCGCTCAAACTCCTGCGTAAGTGCTTGCAGGGCGGCATTGTTGAATACCACCCGCATTTCGAGCGGCGGTGCCGGGAGCGCGGCGTTGATCCGCGGGATGCACAATATGTACTCCGCAATGGCTTCATATATGACGAGCCGGAGTTGGACATCCGCTTCCAGGAATGGCGCTATAAAGTCGAAGGAAAACCGCCGGATAGCGACAAGCTAAAGGTGGTAATCGCGTTTTTGGAGAGGGATGAAGTGCTCGTCATCACAATCATGCTCGATAGGCGGTAAGCGGGAAAAGGGGGCATCATGAAAGCAAAGCAGCGGGTATGCCGGGAGTGCGGCGGCAATGCCAAGATCGTACACAAGGACTACCGCTTTATAGAAAGCGGATTGAACAACGTCTTTCTCAGGGACATTGAAGTGGTGGTCTGTCCAAAGTGCAAGAGCGAGTCGCCAAGGATATTGAACCACGACGACTTGATACGGACCATTGCCGTAGCGCTCATTGACAAGCCGTCAGAACTAGCCGGGGATGAGGTTCGATTCCTCAGGAAATTCCTTGATGAAGGAAGCGGGACGTTTGCACAAATGCTCGGGATCGATCGTTCCCATCTTTCAAGAGTGGAGAATGGAGCGATGGCGATTAGCCGACAGACTGATCGCCTGGTGAGAATGCTCGCCCTTGTTCATGAGCCCACGCTTCTCGATAAGCTCAAGCGACTTGGACGCTACGACGCCATCTTGCAGCACCTCAGCGCGATTGAATCGAAAACCAATCCTGTGCGCGTCCAATTGGACCACGCTGAAAACGGCTATACCTACAACCTCAAAGCGGCAGCGTAAGCATTCCTGGCGACCGATACCGCGCGCAAATCATGCACTGCGGATTCGAGCGTTAATTTAATATCGTTCCGGTCCTTTTGCGTATTCCGGTGAAGTGGGCCACATCCAATGGAATATGCAGTAGTATTACGTCAAGGATTATTGGGGGTACGCCATAAACTGCTCCGAAGAGGCCCACTGTGCAGAAACTACCCTTGGATTGAAGAAGCCCGCCAGCAAGAAGCCCAGCCTCAAGGTGCAGCGCCGCATCGAACAGATTGAGGCGCTGCCTCCTATGAACAGTGGGCTTTGCTGACCACGATTGATAAATTCCTGGCTGCGGCTCAGGATTAGAGAGAAGGATTCCCCGATGGCAACCGCCGCAACCAACCCGAAGCAGCAGGCTCACGAACTTATCGAGCGCATATCCACCGCGCAGGCCTCCGCCGTCGTCACCCTGATTACATCCATGCTCGATCCGGTGGACCGCGCCATCGCCAACGCGCCCTTCGAGGACGAAGAAATCAGCGAGGAAGAGACCCGCGCCGTTGCCGCTTCCAAGGCCTGGCTCAAGGATCACGAACCCATCCCCAACGAGGAAGTCCTGGCCGAGTTCGGCCTCACCGCCGAAGACTTCGAGCGCATGGGACAGACCCCGCTCGAACCTGAACCGCACCACCCCGGACAGTGAGCATGGGCAAGAAGAGCGTTGCCTGGACCGATCAGGCTAAGGCCGATCTGCGCGCCATCGATCAGCCCACGGCGCTGCGCATCCTGCACACCGTCGCCCGCTATCTCGCCTCAGGCGAAGGCGACGTGAAGCGCCTCCAGGACATCAAGCCGCCCGAACTGCGCTTGCGCGTCGGCGACTACCGCGTCCGATTCTATGACTACGGCAACTCCATCCTCGTCCTGGCCGTCAACCATCGCCGTGAAGCCTACCGCTGAACGCGCCTCGGCCCGCCCTGAACGATGGCCGGACCCGGCTCGAACGGCCCTCAATCAAGCGCGCGAAAGGTTCGACATCGGCATCAGCGGTCATCATGATCCGATTTCAAAGACAGAAGTAAAGACGCGGCGGCGAATCTCCTCAGCTTGTGCCTCTCCGCGGGCTGGATGAGAGCTGACGTCGAGGGTGGCGGGCAATTCGGATGTATCTGGCAAGGTTCGGTGTCATAGTTTCCTCTCGTTCTGAACTCGATTTGTTTTCCCTATCAAGCGTGCCCGATAAGGGCGTGATCACTCGTCTGCTCGCCTCTTGGTTGTCTCTTAACCCACAGCTTGTGGAACAGCAAAACTGGACCTATCTGAGACTGATTCTGTTGAAGTTAAGAGGCCTGTTTTTCGAGGCCTTCTGGAACACCTGTCGACGGGAGCTTTTCTGCACCCGAGGCCGGCGGGTGCAGAACGCGATGGATGGTGGCGCGGGAGACGCGATAACTCTTGGCGAGCTGGCCGAGGCTCTGTCCTTGAGTTCGATCCCGCAGGATCCCGATGCGATCGAGGTCGAGTGGTTTGCGGCCAATGTGACGGCCTTCGAGCTTCGCGCGGCGCATGCCGGCGCGCACCCGCTCAACAATCAGATTGCGTTCGAGTTCCGCGATGGCGCCGATAATCACCACGACCGCCCGACCCAGTGGGCCGCCGGTATCGATCTGTTCGCGGAAACTTACGAACTCGACATTGATACGATTCAACTCATCGAGCACTTCCAGGAAGTGTTTGACTGACCTTGCCAGACGGTCTGAAGCCCAGACCAACACCACATCGAAGCGGCCGCGGCGGGCATCGGCCATCATTTCGTCGAGACCCGGACGCCTGGCTTTGGCACCGGAGATCCGATCCGTATACTCATGGACGATCTCGTAGTCGCGCTGCGTGGCCATCTGGCGAAGGTCGAGCAGCTGCGTTTCCGGGTGCTGATCGAGGGTCGAGACTCTCAGATACAAGGCGGCACGCTTCATGGAGGGTATGAGATGAGCATATCACATATCTGAGATATATTAAATTTCGATATCGAACCTTCCAGGGGTCATTGTTAATACCCTCGATGGCGGCCTGACAGCCGCTTTTGCCCCTGAGGACGATTCCATCCTCATCATCGGCACCGCCGGCCAGGGAATAATCAACACCCCTTACCAGGTGACGGACCGTGCTCTGGCCGCCAAGCAGTTCGGATTCTCCGGATCGCTCGAGCGCGGCATTGAAGAGTGCGCCACCAACTCCGACAACATTCAGGCCTTCCGTTGCGGCGCCAAGCCCATGGTCCTCAAGGGTGTGGGTCTCGACACCACGGCGGGTACAACCACTGCTGGTTTTGACATCACCTTCAGCGACGTCACCGCCGATGCAGGCACCCGCTATCAGATCTGGTACAGCGCCGGAGTTCTGAGCGTGTGGAAAGACGGGACGCTGGTGTATTCCAATGTGGTCAACGCTTCGGTCGATGCGGCTACCCCCAATATGACCAGGTGCCTCTGTTCCGCCGCACAGAAAACTCCTCGCGCCCGCGGGAGGCAGTCCCGACCCTGCCGGGCCGGGATGCGCCGCGACCAGTCGGAATGCCACGATTCTCCCTCTTTTTCAACTAGATAGAAATATTCCCAGTCGAGCGAAGCGGCACGGGAAAGCCGGTGAGCTGCCTTGTTTCAGTGGCCGACAGCAGTTTTCAGGGGACTTTCCCCCTCCGGGTCGGATCGGCCTCATCTAGCCGGAATGTCACGATTCCACTTCTTCTTCATTTTCATTCAGATAGAGGCATTCTCTCGCGAGCGAAGCTGCGCCAGGAAGACGGTAAATCATCGTATTTCAGCAGGATAGAGGATTTTTCACGGAAGATGGAGGGCTGAAACTCGTCTAACTTAATTCCTTGCAATTACATAGAGGAATATTCCTGCCATGAAGGAAGGGGAGATCCCCCTCGAAAGCAGGGAAACAGTCCGCCTTAGCCTGGGCGGTAGCCTCCTCGACCCCTTCCAGACCCTGTGTTGCATCCGAAACGAGGCGGAAAAAAGCATAAAAATCTTCAAAATAGTTGTTTCCTGCCTTCCAGCTCGCCTCGAGGATTTGTATCTCAAATGGCGGAAGACGGCACTTTTTAGAACTTATCAACAACTTAGAGACTCGCGTCTCCATCGAAATGCCCGACCTAGTATAAGGTTTTTTAGCAAAACACCGGAATTATTATTTCGCAGGATCAAACGTGGAAGGTTCCTGCTTTCTGTTCTGCCTTCTATCAAGCACGATCAACCTGGCTCTTTTCCGGGTCGCCTGTCTCCCATTCTCCCGCCCCCGCCCGCCGCAACAGAAACTCCACCATGCGGACCAGTTCCGGCCCTCCGGACCCGGTCCTGGGAGTCAGTTCTTGCCTCCGGAATAGGAGAGAAGTTTTTTAGCAAAATACGTGATCTATCGTTTCCGGCACTAGATACCCGGATGACGATCCGCTCCGGCAGTCCTCGTTCCAGCCGCAGCCGGTCCAGCACACGAACCACGCGCAACGATGGCAGCGGGGTGTCCAGCTGCGCCTCGTTCCTTTATGATAATTTGTTTTTGCGAAACGCTTTCGAGCGGTTCCGGGCGTGAAATTCGGCTCCTGGAAGCGGCTCGCTGGAGTGCTGCAGCTTTTCGTCGGTTTCATTCTCACCTTGCGATGCTGTTGAATCGCAACAGTTTTGATTGCGATTTTCCCTCTAATGATCGGCTTCGTCGTGATCTATCTCACCGCCGGCTAGTCGATCGTGCTGAAATCCTCATCTAACTGAACAAGAAAACTGATGCGGGTCCCTTGTAGAACGGATACGCAAGGAGAAAACTTATGAAAGTCGCCCAGGTCGCTCCGTTGTACGAAAGTGTGCCTCCTTTAATGTACGGAGGAACGGAGCGAGTGGTTGCGTATCTCACTGACGAATTGGTCCGGCAAGGTCATGAGGTGACCCTGTTTGCGAGCGCCGATTCGGTGACCACGGCCGAACTGCGTCCCATGTGTTCCCGGGCATTGCGGCTGGAGGGCAAAAACGTCATCGACCCGCTGGCCCACCATATACGCATGCTGGAGATGGTGGCCCAGGAAGCAAGCGACTTCGATGTGGTGCATTTTCATATCGATTACCTGCACTTTCCGGTAACGCGCCGGCAGAATTTTGTATCCGTCACGACGCTACACGGGCGATTGGATATTCCCGATCTGCACCCTCTTTTCCGGGAGTTTCCGGAAATGAATCTGGTGTCCATTTCAGACGCCCAGCGGCTGCCGATGGAGTGGGCGAACTGGGTGGGCACGGTGCATCACGGACTGCCCGAGGACCTGCACACCGCAAAGGAACAGCCAGGACAATATCTGGCATTCCTGGGCCGCATTTCGCCGGAAAAACGGGTCGATCGAGCGATTGAGGTTGCCCGCCGAGTCGGCATGCCCATCAAGATCGCGGCAAAGATCGACGCGGTCGACCGGGATTATTTCGAGAGCCATATTCGCGGACTTTTGCGCGATCCTCTTGTCGAATACATGGGCGAAATCAGCGAATCCGAAAAATCGGAGTTCCTCGGAAACGCCTATGCCTTGCTCTTCCTGATCGACTGGGAGGAACCATTCGGGCTGGTGATGACCGAAGCCATGGCATGCGGCACGCCTGTAATTGCCTACCGCAGGGGTTCTGTGCCGGAGGTGATCGACGATGGCGTCAGCGGGTATATCGTGGACAATATGGAGGATGCCGTGGAAGCCGTAGGACGAATCCCGGCCCTGAATCGTCTAAAGATTCGCAAGGTGTTTGAAGACCGCTTCAGCGCGCGCCGAATGTGCCACGACTACATTGAAATTTACCGGCGGATCGGGAGTCGAGAGCATGATCCCTGCGTCGGGGAGTTCCTCTCCTCCGCCGACGTGGCCAAAAAAGGGAGAATGCATATTCGATGAGACCCGATGTTATCGAACACGAAAATCAGTTTTACATCCGCGCGGAGTCGTCGCTTGCCGATACCCGCACACTGGTGCTGCTGCACAACGATACCTTCGCCGTCTTCGACCGCTACGGAGACATTCAGCCGGTGGGCCTGGGTCAGCAGGGGCTTTTCTATGAGGGGACCCGCTATTTGTCCAAGCTGGAGATAGAGGTCAGCGGACATAAGCCGCTTCTGCTGAGCTCGACGACCAGTGAAGACAATGTGATGGTGACGGTCGACCTCACCAACCCAGACATGGAACTGCCGTCAGGGGAGTTGAAGCGTGGCATCTTGCATATCCGCCGCAACAAGTTCCTTGCTGAAAGGACGTGCTTCGACCGGATCGGGGTGCAGAACTTCGGACCCCAGCGAGTGGAGGTCGAGCTGTCATTCGCATTCGGGGCAGATTTCAAGGACATTTTCGAGGTGCGCGGGCAGACGCGGGAGCATCGCGGGAGATATCTTCCACTGGAGACGGAGAGCGACGGCCTGTTGCTGGCGTACATCGGGCTGGATCACGTTATGCGGAGCGCAGTGATTCGGTGCCGCGCAGAGTCGGTCAGGATCCGAAACGAAGAGATTACGGTTCCGATCCGGCTCGACCCTGGAGAAGAAACCGTATTCATGCTGGATGTGATCTGCGAGCAGAACGGCCAAAAAGCGAACACGGTCCGCTTCGAGGAAGCGCTGCACACCGTCCAGACCGAGCGCGACGCTTCGCCTCTGGCCCAGGTTGATGTCTACACCTCGAACGAACAGTTCAACGACTGGCTCAACCGTTCTCGCTCGGACTTGGAGATGATGCTTAGCCAGACCGAATTTGGGCCATATCCGTATGCGGGCGTGCCGTGGTTCAGCACGGTTTTCGGACGCGATGGCATCATCACCGCCCTGGAGTTGCTATGGCTGGCGCCCGACGTGGCCAAGGGTGTCCTGTCTTATCTCGCGGCAACGCAGGCGACGAGCGTCGACCCGGAGAGAGAGGCGGAGCCCGGCAAGATTTTGCACGAGGCCCGCAAAGGCGAGATGGCTAAGCTCGGCGAGGTCCCGTTTGGACGGTACTACGGCAGCGTGGATTCGACTCCGCTGTTTGTTCTGCTGGCCGCCTCCTATTACGAGCGCACCGCGGATTCCGAATTTCTGCGCAGTATCTGGCCGAACATTCTGGCCGCGCTCGACTGGATCGACCGCTACGGCGATACCGACGGGGACGGCTTTGTGGAGTATGCCCAGAAGAACAAGGCCGGACTAGTCCAACAAGGCTGGAAAGACTCTCAGGATTCCGTATTTCACAGCGATGGAACGCTGGCCGCTGCCCCCATTGCGCTCTGTGAGGTGCAGGGGTATGTCTATGCGGCCAAAAACGAGATTGCAAAGGCCGCCGAAGACCTGGGCCATGCTGAATTGGCGAAGCGGCTTAGATTAGAGACGGAAACCCTGCGCAGCCGGTTTTCCGCAGCCTTCTGGTCGGACGAGCTGGGGATGTTTGCCATGGCACTGGATGGAAACAAGCGACAGTGCGAGGTGCGGAGCTCCAACGCGGGACAATGCCTGTTTTCCGGCATCACGTCCAAATCACAGGCGGCCAAAACAGCAAAAGCATTGCTGTCGCCGGGCATGTTTTCCGGATGGGGTGTCCGCACGATCGCTAGCGGAGAGAAACGCTACAACCCGATGTCCTATCACGATGGCTCCGTCTGGCCGCACGACAATGCCCTGATCTCTTTCGGCGATAGGAAACGCAGAGACAAAAAACTCGCCCTGGGTATCCTGTCAGGACTGCTGAACCTGTCCCTGTTTGTGGATCTGCATCGATTACCGGAGCTAATCTGCGGGTTTGCCCGGCGGCAAGGCAAAGGACCAACACTGTACCCGGTGGCCTGCGCGCCGCAGGCGTGGGCGGCAGGCGCTGTCTTTATGGCGCTGCAGGCCTGCCTGGGGCTGTCGATTCACGCGGGCGAATCACAGCTGCGCCTTTGCCATAGCGCCCTTCCAGAGTCACTCAGGCGGGTTGAAATCCGCAATTTACGGGTCGGCGAATCCACGGTCGACCTGGCATTCGAGCGCCACTTGGAGACGGTGGGCGTCAATGTGCTGCGCCGGTCCGGCGAGCTGGACATCATCGTGCGGGAATAAAACATTGTCAGCTCCTTGACGAGCGACGGGAAGATGCTGGCGGAGACGTACTTCGCTTCACTTTGTTCCGCTGCCCGGGATGACAGCATTCCGAGGACGTGACCCGATCGGAGGGTCATTCCGCGATGCCAGGAATGATCAATAGCACCTCGACTTCAGTGGCCAATCCAAATCGCCCGGCCGCCCTGAATTGTCACTGCTGGAGCGAGCCGAGCAGAGTGGTAAAACAAGGTTAAGCATATCGACCCGGTCGCGAGTCTGACCAATCCGCTTGATTCTGCCGATTCGTTGCTTAAGCCTAGACGGATTCCAAGGGTTGGATAGCCAAGCCCATCTCTGGAGACCCATCGCCATTCTCGATGAATTCGCGACAAACCTGAAGCAGATGGAGGTGAGTTGCCACTTTGAGCTGGCGAAAGGCCTATGAAAGCGACACCGAACCCATGCGCAGCGTAATTCGCAAGACCACTTCTGGAGGCATCGCATGTCCACCGCCACCCTGTCCCTTGCTGACCAACCGCTCTACGATCTTGTCAACGGTCCGTCTCCGACGACTATCGCCGACGTCATCGCACGCATGCAGGCCATTGACGCGCTGCTGCCGGCGAGTGACGGACTCAAGTGGTTCAACCTTCTCTATCTGATGGTGACGCAGCAGGTCGATCTCAATCCGCCCGGTGGGGCGTGGCAGAGTCCCGTCTGGCTCAATTGCCTCGATGTTGTCTTTGCCGGCTTTTATTTCCGCGCGATCGTCGGATCTCTCGGTGGACAGGCGGTACCATCGGCATGGAGCGCATTTTTTTGAGGCCCGCTACCGCACCGGCATCGATCGCATCCAGTTTGCGCTGGCGGGTATGAACGCTCACATCAACCACGACCTCGCACTGGCCCTGCTGGCCACAGACGACGATTCGAATATCGTTCCCGCACCCGGCAGCCCCGAATCTACTGACTACCAATCCGTCAACGAGTTGCTCAATACTGTTATGCCTTCGGCGCTTAATATGCTCGCAACCGACACGTTGGGCGTACTCGCTGAGGATACGGGCAAAGTCGGGCGACTGCTCGCCTTCTGGGACATCTGCCGCGCTCGCGATCTCGCCTGGGATTTTGCCGACCATCTGCGCGGTCTCAACAATCCGGCTCGTGAGGCTGCCCTCGCCGCGCAGGACGGACTGACCGGCGTCGTCGGCCGAGCCATCCTTGCCGCTGCTTGAAACGTTATGTACAAAGCAAAGAAGCTACTTCCTACTTCAATGGTGACCAGGAGTCTAAGTGCCAGTTCACTAGGAACAGTAGTCTCGTTTCCTGGTCGGCTCCCGGAGTGCATCGGCGATTCCGCACTAGCTGAGTCGGTACGATGATGAGGACAATGCGCCCGAATGACGCGGGAGAATTTTCAATCGAAACTGTCAAAACAATATCCGCCTGCTAGAGTTCCGAAGCGGGTATGACCGTTGCTATGGCATAGCCATCCACCGACCAACCTAGAACATTCTCGGGTCTGTATGTGGGATCTCGATCCATCCGAATCTTGACGGTGTTAGAAAGCACGGCATTCGCCGGGACCGTTCTATGTTTTGGCATACCCCACGGGATAATCTTCCATTCGTCATGAGCCTTGCCTGCAGGATTGAACGGCTTGGGGCTGAGACAGGCGTCGACTGCCGTCTGATCGAAGACCAGGCCTTGTGCCTCGGCTTTGTCGATCATCCACCGCAAGGTGATGTTGGAGAGCTCAGCTTCGGCGTAACTTCCTCCTACATCACAATGCACGCCTGGGAACCACACCTGCTGCACCTTGTCGTCATTGGCTCGTGGAGTTCCATCTGGATTTGACCACAACGTAGGGAGAAAGGAGGCTCGTCGTTCGTCAATGGCAATCGCGTGAAATGCCTTTTCAATACACGGATTGAGGGTTGTGTCGAGGAACCCGTATCTCTCCTGGTCAAAACTATCGAACAAGTGTCCTGGAATGCCAAGCGCGCCGACAGTATCCCACACTCCGACCATTCGAATGGTGACATCGACCAGGCCGTAGTCCGCATTCAGGAGATTCTTAGTTGCCAAACGCTGCGTGCGGTCGGTAATTCGATAGGCATCGAAGATGCGCTTAACGGTCTGGTTATCAAGGTTCCTGTTGGGCACGCCGAAAGACGCGATCATCCCGCCCAGACTTCGGGCTGTGTAGGCGCCCCGACTGAAGCCAAAGATATAAATCTCATCCCCTGGATCCCAAACATAGGAAAGAAACGCATAGCCATCCTGGATCTTTTGGAACAAGCCGGCACCCATGCTTCCGCCGAAGAAATGCTCGAAGGGGGTACCATCTGTGCCTACGCCGCTGTCGTAGTACTTCAACTGGGATGGATCGTCGTGCACCAATTCGTAGAGTTTGCGAACGTTGGTGTCGTTGGGCTGGGCTGCCGGACCATGCGGTTTGTTCCACGTTCCATCAGCGCATAAGATGATCTTCTTACTCACGCTTCCCCTCCGTTTCATTACCACCAGGCATTCGACGCCTGGCTGCGAACTTAACTCTGCGATCTTGCATCAACTCCTGGACGACCTCCTTATCGAGATCCGTCGCGTATTTTGTCTCATTTGCGTCGTTCAGCTATGAGACCTGCGTGGCATGTAAAGACGCAGGCTGCAGAATGCCCAAGAGACCGGCTCCATCGGTGTACTGCCAAACAGTTTGCTCCGGATCGAAATCGAATACGCCAAGCTTTTGCGCGACGGATCTTACAAACTGCCCGTACTTTTCATTTTCCTGAAACGTGACTTGCTTGTGCGTATTCTACCGCCGCGATGGGTACGCCCCAGTGTGCGAATTAGTACCGACAAACTATAGGTCCCTATCGGGACTGCCCCGGCAGCAAGGAACCTCTCGGCCATCGCTCAATTCAGGAAGACTGGCGCAGAGCCGACCTACCGGGAGTTACGCTCGAATCCGGTCATTGAAGCATGGACGATTTAACCTTCGACGAGTTCGCCGCATTCATCCGCCAGTACTGGCACGTTCTGCATCGAAAGAAGGTCTTACCGGAGACCCAGTTCGAGCGCGATCTGGGCCTGACCGGCGACAACGGAGACGACCTGTTGAAGGCCGCAGAGAAGCGTTTCGGTGTCTCACTCGGCTCTGAGGAAACAGGAGGGCGCGAAACATTCAACCTCGGACCCAATGAATACCTTTTCCATTCCGAAGGCTGGAACTCATCACCATTCAGACTCACTTCACTGTTCGACTCGGTCGAGCCGAGAATCCGCGAGTTCACGGTTGGGGAACTGTTTGAGGCGGTGCGAAAGGCCAGAGGCACAGCGGGCAGCACTCCCGGCCAGGTGAGCGTGTGACCGGCCTTCCGACAAATTCGAGGTTACCCGGGGCCCAGAGCGGCCATATTGCCGGAAGGCCGACGAAGGGTAAACGACAGCGGGTCAGAGCTTGTCTCCACGAGCCCCGTCGCAAACGACCCGAAAGCCATAATCAGCGTATTTGAATTCCGGCGGGATGCTGGAACGTGCCGAGCATCGTGAAATCTTGATTTGGTGCCGCCAGGAACCTCCGCGCGAAGCTTTTCTCTTGCCTTCTTCCGGTCCCTGCGGATTCCGGTCCGGTGAAATCGCATAGTAGTCGGGCCCGTACCAGTCGCTGCACCACTCATGCACGTTCTCGCACATGTCGAACAATCCGAAGGCATTCGGCTGTGATTGCCCGACCGGCTCAGGCCCGGTTTTCCAACGAGTGTGGTAGGCCGGGCGTGAAATCGGCGGTTCATTGCCCCAGGGGAATAACATCCCCTCGGCGCCGCCCCGCGCGGCCCGCTCCCATTCGGCTTCTGTAGGAAGCCGATAGTGCGAGCCGGTCATCGACGAAAGCCACGCGCAATATGCCACAGCATCCAACCACGATACCGCCACCACAGGTTGCTGAGGATGAGAGAAGTTGGGATCGCTCCAGTATGGGGGCGGCACGTTCCCCGTGGCGTCCAGAAACCGCGCGTACTCTTCAACGGTGATTTGGGTTGCCGCCATGGCAAAGGAATCGAGCCAGACGCGATGAACAGGGCCTTCCACACTCTGACCGACGTCGGATCCCATGGAGAACCAGCCAGCAACGATGCGAATTTGGAACGGCTCAGTGATCGATACGCGACAGGCATTTAGAGTCATGACGGACTAACGGGGAAATCTTTCTATTCAATGTTAACTTGGCGGATGGGGAACCTTCCTTCCCTTTACCCGGTGCTTTTGGAGGCAGTTACAACCGGCCTTCCGGACATTTCGGGCGTCAGAACCCTCTCCCGGATCTGCGAGACCGTTCAAAGTCCGTGCCAGCCGTACGGAAATTTGGCTCACTCACCACTGTTGCATTCGGCCCCGCAACCTCAGCACTTCGCAAGACTTACGCTCTGATTTTGAGGATAGCTACTGATAGACGCCGATCCCAACGCCGATTCTATCTACTGCGTCGATCGGGACTCCAGTGATTCATTGTTGATCTCAATTAAGAATCATCGCAGACCGAGGCGATCTCGTAGCTTTTTCCTTGTGTTTGGTAGGGGAGACGGATCAGTCAGAATCAAAGCATGAAAACTTCATTGCATGTACCGTTCGCAGAGCTTCCGATTGAAGCTCGTGTCCTGTTTTCGATTTATGCCTCGGCTGCTCTGGTGCGTTTCCGTTCGCAAATCCCAACGTTAGGCAATCTCGCAGCAGGCCTTGAAAGGATCTGGAACGCAAACAGACTGACCCTCGTCGACCTTTCTGATCCATACCGTATGACCGCACTCCTTGAATCGCACGTTGCCGCGTTGGCAGCGAGATGAAGATGAAATGGCTGCCTTCTGTAAAGGTAGCTGGCGCAGGAAACGGGGCCAATAATAACGTCAGATCCAAGACTCACGCATCCCGGGCGCCGCAGGTTCGTCGCGCTCGGGGTACGTGGTCCGTATACTGATCGCAGATGCCTGAGACACGTGACAAACGGCGCCGGACGGATCTCGATCTGTTTGTCCTGGCCCTGATCGATAGCGGGATTTCGACTCCGTACGATTTTCAAAAAGCGGCCGGGCTTTCACCCGGAGCGACGATTCCGGCGCTCCAAAGACTATTGGAAGCCGGGTTCGTTCGCCAGGGAAAATCAGGCGCCCGACGCCGAACGGACCACAGCATCACTCCAGCGGGCAGGAAATTTCTGAAGAATGGCTGGCACACACTTATCGAGGATGGCCCCAGCGGCGATCTCGATGCCGACCTTCGAGTCGCGCTGTTGGTATTGTGGGCAGGTGGCAAACGCCAGTTGGCGACAGACTTTCTTCAGCAATCGGCCTCGAAGAAGTTGGAGTCGATCGAATGGCTGCAAGCGGAAGAGGAGAGCAGTTCCATTTCTTCTATTGCGAATTGGTACGCCAGGCTACGGCTAAGTTCCACGAAGGTACTTCTACAAGCGGAATCGGCTGCGGCATTGAAAATGGCCGAAGCGCTGCCAACGAGACTTTCAGCGAAAGCCGCCCGAACGAAGCGTATTGCAAAGCCGTAGAATTCGAGAAGCAATTCGCTGAGGATAGGAACTGATTGCGTGCAACCTGGCGGCTACTTCTGTCCGGCAGCAAGTCGATAGTGCTTCCATTGACCAGAGTTGTAGGCCGGATAGAACTCCGGCGGCTCTGCCACACTCTTCCAGGGCACTTCCGGCCATTCGCGGATGTTCAGGTCCTCTGGCCATTGGTCAGGGTTGCCACCTTTGGCGCGATGCTCGCCTTTACCGCGGGTCGAGTAAACACCACGCTGAATCGCGAGTGCTGTTCCGAGTTGCTTGAAATGCACCTTCGAGCCAGCTGCCTTGCTCTCCTCGAGAAGATATCGCGCATCGTCGAGTGTCATCAGGTTCGTATCCGCGCGTGGTCCGGATTCGCCGCCAATCACAGTCCACGCGACCTTGTTCTTCCGCAGCATGTGCCGAAGATTCGGAGATGTTTCGCGTAGCGGCGCATTCATATCGGAAACCCAGGGCTCGAACGAGACCCACTTGAGGTCTCCGTCCGTGGCGCCAAGATGCTCGATGCGCTGCATCTCGAGCTTCGTTCCCGAACAAACGGAAACGCCAAGCCATAGATTTTCCGGCCAGGAGCCGAACTCAGCGAGGACGGACTCGTTGAGTGCAGCCAGTCGATGGCTGCGCTTCGTCAGAACCTGAAACTGATGCCACGATGCCGCCCGGAAAACTCGGACGTGTTCCAGAATCAATTCCATCGGCAGCGCATCGTGCAGAAGGTCGGAGAATTCATTCACGAAGATCATTTTCGGATGCCGGTCCGTCAACACCGCATACAAATGCGCCGGGTCGAAGAGTAGTTTGCCTGTGAAGCGCCCATTCTTTACCAAGCCGTTGAAGCTCCCGTCGCCGTTTCGTTTAGGATTGCACGAATTCCGGTAGACCCGGCCCACGGCGTAGCAGAGGCGGCAGCCGACGGAGCACTCCACGCAACCGTACAGGCTGTTGAGCGTTCCGTCGGTCCATGAGATTCCGGAGGAATCCAGGCTCACGCGGCCCCTTGCTTCGGCGGTTTAGGCACCAGGGTTGGACGGCCGAATTGCCGCAGTTCGCGGATCGGGGCCCGCAGACTGTTGATCAGCAGTTCAAGGATGTACTGCACCTCCGCGTCCCTCTGCTGGGGTGCGGCAGAGCGGTAGCGATCTTCAAACTGCTTCACAATTCGATTGGCGAATGCTTCCAGGTCCGGCTTGGCCGATGCTTTCTTGGTCTTTTGCAGCACGTGCGTTTTGAAAGCCTCGCGAACGACGGCCGACGCCTTCTCGCTTGTCTTCGGCTCCGGTATCCGGAGCAGAGCCTCAACGACGTCAATATTCTTCGCTGCTGCCGGCTCGATCTGCTGTTCCAGCATTGCCTCGAGGAGGATTGCAGGCAACTGGCTTGCCCGCTCGTAGTCTTCAATAATCCTGAAAACAGTCCTCTCCTCGCGATCCATGGCGGCAGCGATGAGCTTGGCTGCCGCTACCCAGCCGTGCCCAGACTTAAAGTGCATTTTGTATTGGCGCAACACGCGCCCGAGTTGGAAGCGGCTGTTCCCGAATGCTTGGAGACCTCCAACAACAGAGTTCCGTGTCTGCGCTAACTTGGCGCTCTCGGTGGGGATATACGTTTTCTCTACCCGCTGGAGTTCTGTGGAGAGATTTGACATTTTGTCAAATCTCTTCGTATAAGGTTCATTCCTCATGCTGCCTCCAAGTTTACTGATTGCCCAAGGTGGCTGAAGGCCGCGCAGCCCGTACCACGGCGGACATCAGGTTTGCGAATTCTTGCTCCATCGGAGATCATTCTCCGAATGCGGCATGCAGCGGTGCATCAGCCAACTACCCGATTTACGAAGGAGACTCCCGAGGGGAGCGTACCACATGCTGAATGCAGAAACGGCAGTGCCAAGCGAATTGACGCGACAAAGGTAACAATTATGGCAGCCGAAGCTCTGCCACCGAAGGCCTCTGCGACACCGCGCGGCTGAAGACAGTTGCCAAGCCACAAGAAGTAGCTGGCAAGATGTTCCAAAAGGCTCTACGAGGGTTCCGATCGCTTGGGACGACCCTGGGCAGGCTTCCTGGCTTTACGCTTCTTCCTTACCGATTTCGGGGCTTCATCCTCAAACAAATCGGTATCGAAGAACGACAGTTGCAGCGGCCCGAGGAGAATGCGATTGCCTTGTTGAAGCAATTGAGCCGCCTCGGACACCCGCCGCAAACGTCCTGAACGCGGCACGCCCTCCTTGAGTCGCTCGGCAGCCGTCGACAGGATCGTGTTCAGGACATGAACTCCCCGATCCGTCGGTGTGAGTACTCGAACTCGGGCATCCGCTCCGTATTTCTTTTTTTCAATGAGACCGCTTCGCGCGAGCAGCGCACAGGCGCGGCTGACCTCATAGTCGTCCAGCCCGGTCTCCCGGCGAGCCCAGACCTCGAAGAATGCTCGCTCCTCGATGGTTCGCTGCAGGATGTAGAAGGCCAAAAACGTCAGGCCCTGCCTTCGGAGTTCCTGCAGGCTGAGCAGAAAAAACAGATTGCCGGAAGGCGCCATGGCCCGAACCAGTCGCTCGAATTTCCTCGATACTTGCATATCTGCAAGTATATTACGAGGCCAATTGCGATTGTAATCCCTGTGTTTGTAATGACATAGGTAAATTGCTGTCTGCCGGTAATGGGCGCCCAGAGGGGGAAATCGTTCGCAATAAGAAATAAAACCGTTCGCAATAGGAAATAAAACATTGGTGACGCATTGGTAGAAAAGCTTCCTTCGGCATAGTCGAGTCAGCAGCACCGGAGTACCTTCGGCGCAGCCCTGTGCCAAACGAAGCGCAGGTAACGTAACGGAAAGTAAACGATGACTCAGATAGAAATTCCGCTCCCTGAACCTACAACCGCGATCGAGTACTATGTGGACGCCTTGGAGATTGCGGTCATGATTGGCCTCCACCACCGAACAGTACAGCAAATGGCCCGGGACGGGGATATCCCCGCCCATCCGCTGGGGGAAGGCGAACGCAAAACCTGGCGCTTTCTTCGTTCAGAAGTTCGCGAGTGGATGCAGCGGAAGGTAAACTCAGAATGCCATCCGTGTTGCTCGAATCGGAGGAAACCGAATTGAGCAATACACGCTATCAACAAGGAAGCATTCGACGCATTGCGCGGAAGAATGGACCCGACGTGTGGGTGTTCCGCTGGCGGAGCATTCACGCGGACGGTTCGCGAAAGGAAAACAATCGCGTGATTGGGACCCTTCTCGACTATCGCACGAAGGCGGCTGCTGAAAAAGCCGCCGAGGCGCTTCGGATCAACATCAACACGACAACTCCGCGTCTGTCAGTCATGGGGATGACATTTGCGGACCTGGCGAAACACTACATCGCAAGAGAACTGGACGGAGATCAGCAGAATGCAAGGTCTCCCAAGGCGCATTCCACGATTGACGCTAACCGGCGTTATCTCAACCTCTGGATTGTGCCGAGATGGGGAAAGGCTCTGATCAGCGAAATGGAGCCGATTGCTATCGAGGACTGGCTTGCTGAATTAGGCCGCGGACCCGACAAGTTGGCGAATGGAACACGATTGAAAATCCGCAACATCATGAGTGTCGTATTTCGCCATGGCATCCGTCACGGATTCCTGCCCAGAGATGCGCAGGCAAATCCAATGAAGTATGTGCGGCAGAGCGGGCAATCAACCCGTGAGCACACCATTCTCACGACGGGAGAAACGATAGCCATCCTGACGTACCTCAAAGAGCCAGTCAAGACGATGGCCTGGCTCGATGCAACGACAGGATTGCGCGTCAGTGAGTTGTTGGCGCTGCGCTGGCAGGACATCGACTTCGATACGGGGGTGCTTCACGTGCGACGCGCGATCGTTTCCGGCGTCGTCGGTGAAACCAAAACCAATGCCTCCAGTAGCCGAATGCCGCTTGCCATCTCCGTACTCAACTCGCTGCAGGCCTGGCGACGGGAGACGCCCTATGCCGCTTCGTCGGATTGGGTGTTTGCCAGCCCAAGGATGCGTGGCAAGAAGCCGTTTCGCGCGAACACGTTGGTCGCGAACCATCTGAGGGTTGCCGCGGCGGCAGCGGGGATCACGGGAGCAGTCGGTTGGCATACGTTCCGAAGATCGATTTCGACTTGGCTGATCGATAACGACGAGAACGTCAAGGTCACGCAGGAATTGTTGCGTCACGCACAGAGCAAAACCACTCTTGACCTGTATGCCAAGGCGGCCACTCCCTCGAAACGGCGCGCGCACACACGCATCGTGGATGATCTGCTCACAGCGTCGGTAAATGCGGGAACGCCTGTAGAATGGGCGGTTTCGTGAACTTATTTGGCGAATGTGGGTTGAGTGTGGGTTGGATTTTGCAGGGCGAATCGTGCAAGTCCTTTGAAATGTGGTGGCCAGGGAGGGAATTGAACCCCCGACGCCAGCCTTTTCAGGGCTGCGCTCTACCACTGAGCTACCTGGCCGTGGAGATTTTCCGGAAGGGAATTCTACACACGAGTGGAGGGAAATGAAGATTTCCGATTATTGCTTCTTGGTGAGTATATCAACCGTGGCGAAGACTGCCAAACAGAGTTGAAGGACAAAGCCGGCCAGCATACTCTGAAAGCAGCGAGGAAGCCATGACACAGAACGCGCAAAAAACCGAAAAAATTCAGAAGAGTGATGCCGAGTGGCGTCAACAGCTGACGCCGGAACAGTATTATGTGACCCGCGAGAAGGGAACAGAGCCGGCTTTTTCCGGTGCGCTCTATCAAAATCACGACGACGGAATCTATCGCTGCGTGGACTGCGATGCGGAACTGTTCAAGTCCGACACCAAGTTTGAATCCGGCTCCGGCTGGCCAAGCTTCTGGCTTCCCGTCACGCCTGACTCCGTCGAAACGCACGAGGATACGAGCCATGGGATGCGTCGTGTGGAAGCGACGTGCGCTCGCTGCGGCGCTCATCTCGGCCACATTTTCCCCGACGGGCCCAAGCCGACCGGCCTGCGCTACTGTATCAATTCCGCAGCCCTGAAGTTTGAAAAGGAATAGAAGCCGCATCTTCGACTGCGTCCTGCAAACGGAGAGATTACAATCAAACCTTCCTGATGGAACTTGAAGCGATCCAGTCCGCCCTGCAGCAGGCCAAGCTTGACGGCTGGCTGTTTTACGATCATCACCATCGCGATCCGCTGGCCTATCGCATCCTCGGTTTAAGCGACTCGCTGCACGTCACGCGCCGCTGGTTCTATCTGATTCCTGCGCATGGAGAACCGAAGAAACTGGTGCATCGCATTGAGCAGGGAAGGCTCGATCCGCTGCCCGGCTCCAAAGCCTTCTACTCCACCTGGCAGGAACTGGAAGCGCAGCTGGCGGCGATGCTTGAAAATCGTACGCGTCTGGCCATGCAATATTCCCCGCGCAACGCCATCATGTATATTTCTCTGGTCGATGCCGGCACGGTGGAATTGCTACGCGAGCTAGGCAAGGAAATTGTCAGCTCCGCGGACCTGGTCAGCCATTTTGAAGCCGTTCTGACCGAGCAGCAGATGGCCAGCCACTACGCCGCTCAGCGATCTCTCGACGCGATCCTCGCGGAAGGCTTTCGGCAGATCGGACAGCGCGTGCGTGTGGGCGGCACAACGGAGTTTGCCATGGTCTCCTGGCTCCAGGAAGCCATGCGGCGCGAAGATCTCGTCTGGGACAGCGGACCGAATGTTTCCGTCAACCGCAACAGTTCCGATTCCCACTATGAGTCAACAGTGGAGCATACGCTGCCCATCGCGGCGGGTGACTTTGTGCTGATCGATATCTGGGCGCGCAAGAATGCGCCGGGCACAGTTTTCTACGACATTACCTGGACCGGAGTAGTGGGCAGAGAGCCCAGCGCGCGTGAACAACAAGTCTTCGAAGCCGTTATTGCGGCCCGCGATGCCACCATTCAGCTCGTCGAGCGCGCCTTCGCGGCCCAGGAGCCTATCGCTGGTTGGCAGGCCGACGACGCAGCTCGCAATGTGATCCGGGCGGCAGGATTTGGCGACTACTTCACCCATCGCACCGGCCACAATATCGCCACGGAAATTCACGGCAACGGCGCGCATCTGGATAATTTCGAAACGCATGACGAGCGTCTGATTCTGCCGAACACGTGTTTTTCCGTCGAACCTGGGATTTATCTGCCGGAGTTTGGCGTGCGCAGCGAAATCGACATGATGACGCGTCCCGGCGAGGCGAAGGTGACAGGCCGGGTGCAGCGAGATTTGGTCCGCATCTAGCCTGTTCCAATTGCGATCCGCGGCCAGATAAAAGCTGGGTAGTAAACTGGTATATTCGTTGGAGATGTCTACGACCAAAGCCATCATGAAGGAAAGCGCCGTGCAGTCCAAAGCCGGCCCGAAAAAATTCTCAGCCGGGGTGATCCTGCTGGCAGGCTGGCTGATACCCGGACTCGGCCATTGGATGCAGGGCCGCTGGATCCGCGCGATTCTGCTCTTTATCTCCATCACCTGCATGTTTGCTTTGGGCCTCGCCATGCGGGGGATGGTCTACGCTCCTAACACCGGCGACGTCCTGGATATGCTGGGATTTGTTGGGGACCTGGGGGATGGGGGATTGTATATCCTGTCCGCCGTATTTGGCTGGGGACACCATATCGTGCAGGTCGTCACCGCGGACTACGGCACCAAGTTCATCGTGGTGGCCGGACTGCTCAACTTTATTTCCGCCGTCGATGCTCACAGCCTCCGCGTCGGGAGGAAACGCTAATGTACACTCCCTCGCACTTCACCGCCGTACTGCTGTTCGCTCTGTTTGCCTCCGTTGTTTTCGGCATAACCCAACGCTCGGAGACGCGCGCCATGGTCCGCTACGGCGTGTACTGCTTTTCCCTGTTTGTGTTGGGAACGATTGCAGCCAGCTGGGTGATGTGGCTGATCAAACACTGAAGCACAACGACCGCCATCCCTGGTCGCAGCGCAGTCCTCGGAAAATCCTGTGCCGCCGAGGCTCCATCAACGCGTGCGCTTCTCCCAGAGCATCGCGTCAAAGCGGTGTTGCACACGATACCCAAGCCGTCGATAGAGTCGGACTGCGCTCACGTTCTGTTCCGTCACGGTCAGCGTGACCGCGTGGCATCCGTCTGCTCGAAGAGAGGCCGCGCAATGCTCCAGCAGGTTTTCTCCAACTCCGCGCCGCTGAAATTCCGGCGAAACGCATACCTGCGTGACATGACCGACACCCGCGCTGACTCGGGAGCAGAGCAATAGGCCAAACAATGTTTCATTGTTCGGCGCGGCCAGTACCCAGGAGGCCTGTTCCTCGAAAATCCCGCAACCCGGAAAACGCACAATGTTATGGAGAAACCGCTGTGCTCCGCCCTGGGACAAATATTGATCGTTGATTTCGCTGTCGATGTGTCCCGCGTACGAGGAGGTAATCACCTGGGGTGACAGGCCGAAATCGGAAGATCTCCACGGGCGATAGTGGCCGCCGCCCGGTCCTTCCATTGCAAGGGGGCGCGCACCCAAAGATGTCGGAGGAAATTCTGGACGATGCAGGTCCAGTTCCATAAAGAGCCGCGGATACAGGTGAAAGCCAGCCCGTTCAAAAGGTTCGCGATGCAGGCCGTGCGAATGCAGCAGTAGCTGCGATTCGACGCGGCTTAGATCGGGCGTGCGCTGCAGGGTCTCCAGCAGCCGATCGATCAATTGCAGCTCAATCGCGACCGCGGCGGATTCGTCCACTCCCTGGCGCGAGGCAAATACGTCTCCAATCACAGCCTTGTTATTTTCGTAAATGCAGAAGATGTAGCCGCAGACCCGGCCCTGGTCCAGCGCGGCGTAACCGCTTAATAAATGGGATTCAACGTATTGCAGCACCAGGCTGGCCGAGTTGCGATAGTCCCAGTGCAGACGCTGGCTCCATAGCGCACTCTCCTCTTCCAGCAGCGGATGCAGATGCTGGGCGGAAAAATGACGCAGATCGAGAAATTCGAGTTGCAGCGCGGAAGTCATGGTCGAGATTACTGCGAATCTGGCGGGGCAGGCCCCCCCTCGAGCGAACAGCCCAATACACCGACCGTATGGCGCGAGTGTACGGTATTGCGGCCCAAATCGAAAAGCCGGAAATTCAGAAATGGAACGTGTTCTGCCAAGCGTATATCAATTGGCATCATTTCGGGAAGGTGTGGGCGGGACAGAAAGCCTGCGAAATTACGGTGCCGCAGGACTAACGCGATAGATAGTCAGACGCTGAGGCCGGTAAAAAAACAGGGGTTCGTACTCCCGCCCTGTCAACATCTTTTTCAGGTCGGCCTGCGATTGCCGCTCTTCCTGCTGGTTGGCGTAGTTTTGTACGACCAGCAAATGCGCCTGCGCCGGAACCCCGGATTCCTGGTAGTTCGAAACGCGCTCGTCCAGATAGAATGCCAGGCCATATTGGACATCGCGACGGGCTTGGAACACGGCGACAGGGCGGGGTGCATCCGGTAGCGCGACCAGTTCGTGCGCCAGCGTGCGGGCCGAATATCTCTGGTCCAGCAGGATGCCGTTCCGCGTGCCCAGCATAAAGATAAGAATCAGCGCAACCGGGATCAGCGTCGCGATCCGCAGGCGCTCCATTCCAAACCGCATCACCGCCACCAGTACCGCAACGGCGACGGCGGCGCCTTCCATGATGGCCGCCGCAATCACCCGCAGCGGGAGCATTTGATGCGGATGGACCAGAATCAGCGGAAGCATCAATGCGGTAGCCACCAGGATGCCGACGACAATGGCATGTAGCGTCAGCATAGGCACATCCAGCTCCCGTTTTCGAATTCGATTCAGATAATCGCCGCACAAGATGGTGATGGGAGGAACCGCGGGAAGAATGTATCCCGGCAGCTTCGACTGCGAAAAGCTGAAAAAGACGACAGGAAACAAGGCCCACAGGACAAGAAATTCAGGAAAGGCATCGCCCGCCCGTGGATTGCCAACATATCTGTCCGGATTGCGGCGGACCTTCCATTCATCGATGGAATCCTGTACCGCGTCCCACAGCGCCCGGGCTGCCAGAGCGAGCCACGGCATCAGCGCCAGTGCCATCACAACAATGTAGTACCAGATGGCCTGCTGATGCCGGAAGCGGTCGGTGGCGAAGCGTTCCAGATTATGCTGCAGAAAAAATACCCGCAGGAATTCCGGATTTCGATGCTGAACCGCAATGAACCACGGCAACACCATGGCGAGATAGAGGACAATTCCCGGCCACCAGATGGTGCGTCGCAGCAGTGACCATTCCTTGCGCAACGCCGCAAACAGAAAAATGATGCAGAAGGTCATGAAGGGCGCGACAGGACCCTTCGCGAGCGTGGCTGCGCCGCCGAAAAAATACAGATCGAAGAGCCAGAACTTCTTGTCCGTTTCATACCAGGCATACCAGCCCAGCATCCCGATGCAGAATGGCGCGGCCAGTTGCATGTCGGTCGAAGCGCCGCGCGCGAATCCGATAATGGCCGCGCACGATGCCGTAATCAACGCGGCATCGAGCTGACCGCCCGGCCGAAAACGGCGCATGTGCAGATAAATCAGGATAATCAGAATAAATGCGAACTCGGCTGAAGGCAGACGAGCCGACCAGCCATGTACGCCAAAGTCTTTGAAAGAGAACATCGCGCGCCAGTAGTAGAGGGCCGGCTTTTCCAGCCAGGGCTTGCCGTACAGCACTGGAGTAATAAAGTCGTGGCGCGCCAGCATCTCCCGTGCAATCTGGGCGTAGCGCGGTTCGTCTGTGCCGACTAGTCCAATTACCGAGCCTCCCAGGTAGGGGACCAGGCCGTAACCAAGAAAGAACGTCGTGAAGCCAATCAACGTGGCAAACTCAACCACCCCGGCGGCGGTGAGCTTCTGCCAGAAGCTTCCACCCGGCAGATATTGCTTCCAATTGTCGATTCTGTTTACGGTCACTTTGTTCCAGGCACTCGGCTTCGCATCGGAATCCATGCAAAGACCCTACTCAGCCTATCAAACCGGTCGCCAAAAACGAAGGGAATCAGACCGGATCGATGCATCGTCGCATTAGGAGAAGGATTCCATATAGACCGATTTCAAATTTCTTTCTAGACTAAAGGCCGTTGCCGATGACACCCATTTCAAGACGCAGGATGTTGCGGGGCGCGTTAGCCGGCGCCGCGCTTGTTTCCGGCTCGCAACTCGCATGGCCGGATAGCGCCGCTCCCATCCAACGAAAAAACCGCATTCACCAGTCAGTTTGCCGCTGGTGCTATCGCAAGATCACTCTGGACGATCTCTGCGCCTATTCGGCGCACATTGGCCTCAAAGGAGTCGATCTGCTGCCGCCCGAGCAATATGAGATTCCGCGCCGCTACGGACTCATCTGTACTATGGGTGAGGCTGGCGGCGGCGTGATTGCCCATGGACTGAACCGAATCGAAAATCACGCCGAGATTGAAGCCGGCTTTCGCCGCAATATTCCTTTAGCAGCCAAGGCGGGCGTGCCCAATGTCATCACGTTCTCCGGCAATCGCGCCGGGCTCTCCGATGAAGAAGGGGCGCGCAACACCATCCTGGGTTTAAACCGCGTTAAGAAAATTGCCGAGGACAACGGCGTCACCATCTGCATGGAACTGTTGAACAGCAAGGTCAATCACAAAGACTACATGTGCGACCACACTGCCTGGGGCGTGGAGGTGGTGCAGCAGGTAAATTCGCCCAATGTGAAGTTGCTGTACGACATCTACCATATGCAGATCATGGAAGGCGATCTGATCATGACGATCCAGGCGAATATTCAGTGGCTCGGCCACTTCCACACCGGCGGCGTTCCGGGACGTCATGAACTCAATGACCAGCAGGAAGTCCAGTGGGATGGAGTGATGCGCGGAATCCTCGCGGCCAACTTTCAAGGCTACGTGGCGCACGAGTTTGTTCCCGCCGGCGACCCGTATGCGGGACTCTTGCAGGCGACCAACCTCTGTGATGTGTAGCTCTCCCAGATTTCGGCATTCGTAACTATCGCGGCAAACTGAACGCGACGTAGACTCCACCCGACGGACTGGCGCGGTCTCTTCCTCCGCCTGCGGCAATCACCACATACTGCCGTCGTCCTTTTCAAACTCCTTGAAGAATCAGCCGAAGGGAAGTTTACCGCGTGCTACACTTGCAGCGTCAAACCCTCCCCGGACAATTTGGCTTGGAAGAAGCGTATATGACGTGCAAGACTTTGCTTGCCTTCTCTCTCTTTGGTTCGTTGTGTGTCGTCGGTTGCGGGGGCAGCGGTAGCAGCGGCGGCGGCACTCCGCCACCTGCATCCTCCACCATCACCTCGGTGACGGCCTCCTGCAACCCAACCAGCGTGCAGACCGGACAGACCAGCCAGTGCTCGGCGACGGTGATGGGGACTGGCAGCTATGCCACCACAGTGACCTGGTCGGCGAATTCCGGCACAATCTCCAGCTCTGGGCTGTATACAGCGTCCGCCACCGTCCCGGCCTCGGGCGCGGCCACCATCACCGCAACTTCCACGCAGGATGCGACAAAATCCGGCACCGCTGCGATCACCGTGACTACGGCGGCTCCAGTGCCGCCGACGGCCACGCTCACGGCGTCACCTTCCACCATCACGGTAGGAAGTTCAACGACGCTTACATGGAGTTCCACAAACACCACGTCTTGCACGGCGTCGGGCGCGTGGTCCGGAACGGAAGCCACGAGCGGCTCCACAACGGAGACGCCCTCGGCCATCGGTACGGCAACGTACACGCTCACCTGCACGGGTGCGGCGGAAGCGCAACTGCTTCCGCAACCGTCACGGTGACGCAAGCGCCGATCGTAATCGACTCGATCTCGCCGAACGTGTTCTTTAACCCGACCTCATTCGGACCATTGATGACGATTACAGGAAGTGGCTTTGCTGGAGGGGAACTGTTCTATGCCTCTGGCTATCCGAAACCCGTGACGCTACTTAACGGTACTCCGCCGGATATGATTCAGGCCATTCTGAATGGCCAGATGCGTCCACGCTTCATTAATATATATGGGACGCAGTCTGACGGGACGGGAAAATCCAACACCGTACCGTTCGCAAGCCTCGGCACCGTACCAATCGCCGCGGCATGCAACGACTACGTCTTTGCTGACAGTCAAGGGCCAGGAACTATCCGCCGGTTCAACCGTGCGGATGGATCCAATCCCACGGATTTCAATTTTGGAGGAACGTATAATGGTGGCATTGCCGTTGATTGCAATTCTGACGGGACTACAAATGCCGTCGTTATTAACCAAAATGGATCTATAGCTTGGTCCGATAAAGATGGCAATGGACAAGGAGCTGTGGGAGATAACAACCCCACAATTGGCATCGCTGCTAACGAGCATATCGGCTGCACGATCGAACCAAGTTTGCACGAGGCGTGGTGTACGATACCCCCAACAGGGTTTAACTCTCCCGTCCAGGAGTTCACTCCCGCGATCGGCACGCCCGAGGCACTTGGCATGTCAAGCGGTTGCGGAACGAACATGATGTTCGTACTCGACGCGCAAGGGGATGGGAAGAGCATTAAGCTTTACTCATTCTCCGTCGCGCCGGATGGAACATCTACTCCAAAAGGTTCGGTTCTTTTGCCGGAATTTACCCCGGCAAGCGTGTTCACTCAAACGCAACTTGCGAATGCAGTGAACTGGCAGGTCGTTCCGTTCGGAAAGTCCTGCACGGTTGCCGTCATGGCGCCCGTGCTGAACGCTTCGAACGGCAGCGTGAGCTTCTCGCTTGCGCTCGTCAATGCGACCTCAATGACCGAAGTGGTTCCGGGCGGCGTGCCGTTGCCTGCGGGATCGTATCAGATCTCCGCGGACGACATTCACAGCGCAGTGCTCGCCTATTCCGCGGACGTTTCCGGCGCGCAAGGCGTAACCCGCATTGCATCCCGCTTAATCACCGCGTCGGCTAAGCTGACCCCGCTCAACTCCACCTCCACAATCCTTGCTGCCGGCTCGGTGCTCTCCCTCGACGGGAAAAGTATCGACGTCATTGGCTGGGATCCGGCGAACGATGCGGCAGGCTTGGAATTCAAGCCCGTGCCAAATAACTAACCGATAAAGTCCCAATAGTAGTATTGCGAGTGGAGCAGATAATGGCACGCTGGACTCGTCCAGCCGGCCAATAACGCTGCTTCGTTTTACGGTCTTACTAGCGGTGATAAATCCCAACCCACTTGTAAACGCAAACACGTTGAAGGTCACGCAGAGGGTGGTGCTTACCGGCACGCCATTCCGCATAACCGCTGACGTTACGCATGGTGCCGTCATCGTTGCATACGCAGATCTTGCGAATGCAACGACAACCTACACCTCGGTGAATGCGTCATCGGGAACGGTAACCCCGCCCCTCAATACCTCATCGCTCCTTTCAGTAGGCCTCGCAGTCAGTTCCGACGGCACGAATCTCTATTCGGCCCAGCGGAACCAGATCGAGGTCAAACCGAATCAATAAGGACGTATCGCGGGTGAGCCGGGCAGCCTCTACCCATGAACGTGCAGTGGATGCAGCTATGTTCACCCTTCGCAAAGGATGGTGAACCCGGCATGCGCAACCTGTCAGCGACCCGACTCGTTACGCGTCTCCGCCTGTGGCATGGAGACGCAGGTGACGCCGCAGTTCGCCGAGAACGCGTTCCATCGCGGAATTGAGCGGTCCATCGAGAGTGCAGCCGCTGGCGTTTTCGTGGCCGCCGCCGCCAAACTGTTCCGCAACCTGGGTCACGCGAATTTTACTCTTGCTGCGCAAACTGACGCGCACGCGGCCATCTGGCATTTCACGCAGAAACGCAGCCACCTCGACGCCGGAAATTCCGATGGCGTAGTTGACGATGCCCAGGCAATCTTCTTCGCTGGCGCCCAGACGGGCCATGTCTTCCTGCGCCACCCAGAGCCACGCGATGCGCCCTTCGCGCTGCAACGTCGTCAGCGCAGAGCCCAGCAATCGCATCTTCGAAAGCGGATTGCTGAAGTACAGATCTTCGGCAATCCGCGACGGGCTGGCGCCAAGCTCGACCAGTTCCCTGGCGAGCGTGAACGTGCCGGCGCACGTGCCTTCATAACAAAATGAGCCGGTATCGCTCAGCAGGGCAGTGTAGAGGCAGGTTGCCATCGGCGAAGTGACGCGTACATTGGCAGCTATCGCCAGCCGGTACACCATCTCCGCGACCGCGCTCGCTTCCGTATCGATCCAGTTCACCGGGGCAAACAGATTGCCGCTGGTATGGTGATCGATGTTGATAAGAAATTCGTCCCGCACGCCTTGCAGGCGCGATCGCTCGACACTGTCGCATTCGAGCAAGATCACTGCATCGGGCTTAAAGCCTTCCGCCAGGGTGCTCGCGTGGCGGATCTGCTCGGCGCAGGGCAGTGTGCGATAGATCAGCGGCACGTGATCGCAGAGTTGCATGTCCGCGTGCTTGCCCATCTCTTTCAATATCATCCACAAGGCCAGCAGGGAACCAACCGCATCGCCATCCGGGCGACAGTGCGATGTCAACAGAAAATGTTCTCGCTGCCGGATCGCGTCCAACACGGCCGCCAACCCTTCGATAGGCACTTTGCGGCCTTGCGTGTGGATGGTTCCGCTCGTTCCAGCAGAAGTTCGTCGTGTCGCGTGATCCGTCATTCGCTTTCGCGCTTGCTCGGTTCCGGCTCCAATGCTCCGGTCGCCTGTGCGTTCTCTCGCTGCAGTTTCTCTTTCTGCCGGTTCCGTCGTTCGACTCTGCCCAGCAGTTCGTCAATTCTGGCCCGGACCGGTTCCGAATGGTCCACCTGAAAAAACAGCTCGGGAATATGGCGCACGCCCATGCGTTGCAGCAATTGATGCCGAATGTAGCCGCGAGCTGCTTCCAGGCCTTCGAGCATCTCTTCCTCGTCTTTGGCATCGCCGTCCACGGCCACGTAGATGCGCGCTGACTTTCCGCCGGGAGCCATCACAACTTCACTGACGTACCCGAAGTTGATGCGTGGATCGCTCAGTTGGCCTTCCAGCATGGCGCTGATTTCCTCGCGCAACGTTTCCGCCACGCGATTCTGATGATAGGTGCGTCCGCGTTGTTCTGGCATCGTGTCACCTCTCTAGATTCCGCCGGATCAAGTCGGCTCCGGCGAGAATCCTGCAAACGAATGAGGATATCAAATATCTGCGCCACTCAAGCGGATTTACTGTTGATGGGTCCGGAAGCCAATATCGTCAACGATATGCGGAATCCATGCTTCCGTCGATGCGGAAACCTGCCCGGACTTTCGTTCCGCTCTCACCAACCATCGCGTCCATCTTTATTCTTCCGGGAAGAATTCCACGTAACTGTCGCTGACCTGGGCGCCGTGATTTTCAGCAATGCGAATGCACGCGTCCTCGATCTCCTGCATTTGTCCCCGCAGGTAATCGCGGGAATGCGAAATGCTGGCAATGCCCACTGTGGCCCGCTGCCACACGACAACTTCGTCCAATTCCGCCACCGACACGTTGAAGCCATGGCGCAGTGAATCCTTCAAGCTGCGAACGCATTGGCGTCGATCTTTCAGCGAGCGCGCATATTCCAGTTTCAACTCAATCGTCAGGACTGCGAGGTGCATGAAAAATGATACGGCCTTCATCGCATTAGCGGCCATTGCGGATACCGTCGCCCTCGATGTCATCAGAAAACTGATGCCGCACCTGCGCCGCAGCGCCAGCTTGCGCTTTCCCTTTTCGGGTGGATAGTGCGATGGTTGCGGGCCGGGAATGTCAAAACTCGGGCGTCTCAAAATAAATCTGCCAGACATGGCGCAAGAGATGTAGTATTTCTCAACGCATTGCTGCACCCCCCTGCAGATCCGGGCTTGAAATTGGTTCCCCACCAAGGCGAATAATTTTACAGAGAAGTATCGCCGCCGCCCAGTGCGCTCATGTCGATGTTTTCGGTTCCAAACACACCCGTTTCTTATGGGATTGTCGGGAGCTAACGCGGAAATTCCAACATAGCTCTTTAAAGGAGGAGAGTTATGAGATACAGCATTTGGGCAGGGATGGCGGTCTTCGCTCTGGCGACGAGCGCTCATGCAGGGACCATTAACGGCAAAATATCCGGCGCTAAGGGTCCGTCGGTAGTCTATGTAAATGCCATCGCGGGGAAGAGCTTCCCTGTGCCGATACAGCATGTGGTGATGAACCAAATGGGCATGAGATTTGTGCCGCACCTTCTGGTCATCCAGCAGGGGACTACCGTGGACTTCCTCAACAGCGACAACATGGACCATAACGTTGCTTGGGTCTCGGTTGGCGGAAACGAGAAGCTGTCCCACAACATGGGAACCTGGCCGCAGGGACAGAGGCGGAGCTTCAAGTTCGACAACCTGGGCGCCGTCCAGTTGCAATGCTGGATTCATCCTGATATGTCGGCGGTCATCCTCGTGGTGCCGACGCCCTATTTTGCTGTGGCGGATAAGTCGGGGAACTATCGGATCGAGAATGTTCCGGACGGCACGTACACCCTAACGGTTTGGAACGCGAAGACGACGGTCTGGAACGCGGGTGCCGCAACCTCTCATTCCATGCGGGTCGTTGTTTCCGGAGACACCACGCAGGCCAAACTAAGTCTCGCGAGGTAAGAAGAAAAATAGGTGGGGCCTGCGATGCAGGTGCGGAAGAGACGGGTTCATGTCTACAAAGAGGCGGCGGAGCCATGACCTGGCACCGGCGCAAGCGGACGGAATGGCAAAGGTTCCTCTGATTTCCTGAGACCCGCTGCCGCGGCGGGTCTCACCCGTGTCATCACGAGCTATTTTTGCTTGACGAGACCGCCTCAGGCCGTAGGATTGTTGGCGGCTGGTTCTTCAGGCGCAGGGGTTGCCTGGTCCGCGTCATTCGACTTCTGGTTGACGAGGTCGCGCAAATCCTTACTGGGTTTGAAGTAGGGGACACGTTTTGAGGGCACCTCGACGCGCGCCCCAGTCTTGGGATTGCGGCCGATGCGAGGGTTGCGCTGCCGCGTTCGGAAGCTGCCGAAGCCGCGGATCTCGATCTTATCGCCGGAGCGTAACGCCGCCACGACGGAATCAAAGATAGTTTCGATGATCGTTTCCGCATCGGTGCGCGTCAGATCCCCTAGTCGCATCACGTCCACTACAAGATCGGCTTTTGTCATAAACAGGCCCTTTCATTTCAGAGTATAGGATGCAACTTGGGGATTGCGCATCGGTACCGCAACAACCTATTGCCACAAAAAATAGAATCCGGGACTTTTTTCCAGCAGCGATTGCAATTCTCCCGGATTGGGAAACTGGAGCTTCGAACTCGCTCCCAGCAGGTCGATCAACCCCGGATGACGCTCGCGGGGACGGACAATCTCAGGCTCGCCCTTGATGCCCACAGCGCGCGCGGTGTCGAGCAATGCCACCCGAAATCCGCCGGTCTGGTCGATCAAGTGCAATCCCAGCGCCTGCTCCCCGGTCCACACCTGACCGGTCGCCAATCCCTGGACGTCTTTCGCCGGCAGTCGTCGCCCAGTCGCAACATCCTGAATGAACTGCATGTGCATGTTGTCGATCAGTCCTTGAAAATAGGCCTGCTCGGCTGGCGTCAGTGCGCGCGTGGGAGAGCCTGCGTCCTTCAACGCGCCCGCCTTCAGGGTCACATCTTTCAGTTTCGCCCATTTCAGCAGGTCGCCGTAATTGATCCACTGCATGATGACGCCGACGCTGCCGATAATGCTCGCCTGATTCGCGTAGATGCGGTCGGTCGCGGTTGCGATGTAGTACGCGCCGCTCGCACCGACGCTCGCAATGGATGCCACAATCCGCTTCTTGTGCTGGCTGCGGATGCGCAAGACTTCGTGATAAATTTCCTGCGATGCGGCCGCGCCGCCGCCGGGAGAGTCGATGTGCAGGATAATCGCCTTCACGGAATCGTCATTGGCAAACTTTTCCAACTGCTCGTCCGTCTTGTCCGCTGAAAGAATCACGCCTTTCAGATCCACCACTGCGATTTGACCGGAACCGAAACCACTGAAGCCCGCCGCGGATGTGCCGGACGAGCGCAGCGTATACCATGCTGCTGTCCACAACAGGACAACAAACAACAGGAACAGTCCACCCACCAGGCTCAGCCAAAACCAGAAGGAGTGCCCTCGTGTCGTCTCAGTTCGTTCGTCCATATCGGCGAGTGTAGCATCCAAAGGCCTTTGCGTTGAATTTACCCATTCGCGGGCCGGGTTCGGCGTTCCCCGGCGGAGCCAGAGGCAGGCGGCCTGGCGACGTAAGAAGATTGCAGAAAGGGAAATGTTCCACCATAATTGGGATGTCCGCCATCCGCTCCCCATTTGTAAGATTTGCCGAATCCGTAGCCGACTGAAGGACTAATGGATGAGCTGCAATACAGCATCGTAATTCCTGCTTTTAATGAGCAGGCGCGCATCGGCGCGACGCTGGAACGTGTGATGGACTGTGTCCAGACGCACCACTGGGCAGCCGAAGTGCTGGTGGTCAACGACGGTTCCCAAGATCAGACAGCGGCCATTGTGTCCGCGGCCGCTCACCGATATCCGAATCTCCGCCTTATCGAAAACCCTGGCAATCGTGGCAAAGGCTATTCCGTGCGCAGCGGAATGTTGCAGGCGCGAGGCGCCATCGTGATGTTCACCGACGCCGATTTATCGGCGCCCATTGAGGAGGCGGAGTTGCTTTTTGCCGCGATCGCGGACGGCGCCGATGTCGCCATCGGTTCCCGCTGGCTCGATCGCTCGCGCCAGACGTTGCGCCAGCCCATCTATCGCCGGTTCTTCGGGCGCTGTTTCAATTGGCTCACGCGACTGGTCATGCATCTGCCGCTGGCGGACACCCAATGCGGCTTTAAAGCATTCCGCCGAGAGGCGGCGCGAACGATTTTTGCACGCCAACGAATCGAACGCTGGGGATTTGATCCGGAAATCCTTTATATCGCCTTGCGTTTGGGAATGCGCATTGACGAAGTGCCCGTCACCTGGGGACATGACGAGCGCTCCCGAATCAGCTACCTGAAAGATGGTTTGAAGATGTTGGAAGATTTATTGAAAGTCCGCTTCTACTCTCTGGCCGGGTGCTATCGGACCGACCCATATCAGGATGCTGGCCTGGGTCAGTGCGGGGCCTGTCACAAAAAGAGCGCCGCACCGGTGGCCAAGGCATAGACAGTTTCCGATAGTAGTTGCGTTCCCCCTGAGCGAGAATTTCGCTCTGGATCCTTCGCTGAAGAACCGCGATCCATCCAAACATCTCGGAATTCAGAAAGACGAAATCTACAGCGCTGGTGCTGCCGATGGCGCGACAAGGGCCGTTCGAGCGCGCCGACTCTTCCTTTCCAGCAATTGCACGCCATTGTTTTCGTTGATCATCAACGTCCACTCCTTCGCACAGGCTCCGCAAAGCCAGTAATGTTCGAGACGGGGAAGCGTCGATTTCCCTTTTGAGGTATTTCTTCCGGTGAATAAAAAAACTTTTCCTTCGCGCAGATAATGGAGCGGCTTCAGGCATTTGGGGTTTGCACAGTGACTGACCATGATTCAACAACTCCTTCGAGTGGGAATGTCCGTGGGGTTTCGCCTTTGGCAAAAACAAGCTGCGTGCGGATAGTTGCCGGAAAATGTTTCCTACAGGTTTAGACGCCGGGGCCTGGGTTTAGGTTGACTGATCGGCGTGGCCGTGGAATGGGCCGATGCCGGCGCACACGCTCCGCATGGGTCATGAAAAGGGAGCAGGAAGTTAGACAGGATTTCGGGTCCCTCTCCTGCTTGTGCGTCGCGGATGTTCGCGTCGCCAAAACTGGGACGCAGGCGAGGACTTGTTGGACAATTCGTGTCCTCGCCGGGAGTTGAATCGATGGATGCGGCCGCGCGGCCTTCCTTGCGAGTCTACCTGCTCCTGGGAAGGCTCGAGGGCGGGACAATGCCGTTCATGCGCAGATATTCCACCAGCTGGCCAAAGTGGTCGTTCATGTGAATGATGGCGAACAACATGATTCCCGCCCGCGTGTCGATTCCATCGACCGGTTTCACTACCTCCAGGGCATTGTCCGTGTCGAGTGTTGCGATGGCTTTGTGCGCAAACGCGAACGAATCTTTGAGCGCCTGCACCATCTGCTCTTTCGTCTTCAAAGTTTTTACATCCGGCATATCAGTCGGCTTGAGTGAGGCGGCAGCGCCAAACATGGAGTAATTCGCGCTGGTGACGTGCCGCACCTGCTGCTCGAACGTACGTACGCCGGTAAAATTTCCATTGGTGGGAGCGAAGTTGAATTTATCGGCGGGCATGGCTTCGACCAGCGGAACCATCTCCCCCTCGACTTTGCCTAACAATTGGTCGATCACCCCGGAGGGTGTAGCTGCGGAAGTAGCTTGATCCCCGCCCATGGTCGTTTGCGCATGCATGCGGGGCGTCCCCAACAGCACGGTGCCAGCGAGGAGAACTGAGAGTACGGCAAGATTCTTCATTTTCATATGAGACTCTCCCTGTGCGAAACTTTCCAACGTCTGAGCGTAGCAGGAGGCGCGGCTGCGCGGCAAAACTTCCTCGGCGCCAATCATCCACACTCTGGTCCGCCGGACGACGATTGAGCGCAATCTGCAAGCGTGAAAAAATAAGGCATGAGCTCCCCCCAATTCGACGACACCGTCGTCGTTCTGGTCCTGGTTCTGCACCTCGCCTGGATCTTGTGGGTGATCATTGGCGCATTCTGGACATCCGGCCGGCGCTGGCTGACCGCGTTCCATCTCGCTTCCCTGGTGTGGGGAATTGCGGTGGAGATTGGTCCCTGGTCTTGTCCACTGACGATGGCGGAGGATTTTTTCCAGCGCCATGCCGGCTTGGCACCGTATCGCGGCAGTTTTCTGCTCCACTACGTCGGCTTGATCGTCTATCCCAACGTCTCCGGGCTGCTCCTGACAATCTGTGGCGTGGCCGTCTGCGCCGCCAACCTTGCGATCTATGCGTGGCGCGCCTGGCGTGAGATTCAGAAAAGACGCCGCGATCGTTTCCCGCGCATCCAAATGCCCTGAATCGCGGAATTTGCAACGATATGCAATTGTCTGCGCACAAGCCAATCCGCGCAAAAGTAAATTCCTGAATTGGATTTCGTCGCGGAATACAGAATTGGTACCAGTTTTCCGCAACTGAAATAGCAGCCGAACGCATCTGTTATCTGATAGAGTTTTGCGAAAGGAGTAATCCAATATGGAACAGGAAATGACATGGTTGCGTGCGCTGGCGGCAGGCTCTCTGGTTGCCGGGGCTGCATTGTTGCTTACCGGACGAAAGAAGGCTGCATTGACAGCTTCAGGTTTGGGAGCAGCGGTCATTCTGTCCGAGGATACTGAAGCGATGAAGGAACTTTGGAAGCAAGTTCCCGGCTTTTTACAGGATGGCCATGAACTACTCGGCCGACTGGAAGGTGTCCTGGACGGCATCACTGAACAAGGCGGCCGCGTGCGGCAACTGGTTCGGCGAGCATAACGAAATCCGTTCCCCGTGGTTTCCCCCAAGAGACTTGTGGTCGATCCCCACAGGCTCCTTTGCCTGCCTGCGGCCAGCGGTGGTGCGCCTGCGGCGACAATACACCCATCTCTCAAGTCCCTTGCATCGATCGCTCTGGTTTGGATACGACCGCTCTCTATTGGGGGATTTACTTGGGGGATTTACGAAAACTGCGCTCAAAAATGAGATGAGTCATTCTGAGCGCAGCGAAGAATCCAGAGAGTGCTTGCCGAATTCATGGTGCGCGAAGCCCGCTCTAAAATAGTTTGTTGATCAAGTCGTCGCCCAGGCCAAATCCAAGGCCCATTTCCATGGCCCGTCCAAATCCCGACTGCAAAAATCCTCCCAATCCGCCGCGCTGTTGTCCCTGCATGGGCGCACCCGGGACAAATCCGGGCTGCGCATAGCCGCTTTGTATCGGGGGCGGATAGCCGGCATTGTAACTCTGGTTCTGGTTCGCTACGAAGCCGTGGATGGCCTGCAATAGGTTCATGGTCTGCTGCTGTTGCGATTGAATTGCCAGCGCGATTTCCTTCAAGTCCAGAACCCATTCGCGAGCTTGCTGATTTCCGTTCCCCGACTCAGCCTGCAGCTTCGTCGCCAGATCTTTCATCTCCTGATACACCTGCTGCGACGAGTTCTGCAGTTGGCTGTACTGCTGGTCGATCGTTTCGATGTCCATTCCGCTGTTCCTTCCTTTTGTGAAGTTTCTCGATTTCAGATTTTAGAGAATGCGCACCGGACCTGGGCTTCGTTCCGGGAAAAATAAATGCCGCAGTCTCATCCATTGTAAGACCGCGAAATTCCAAATCGTTCTCTACCCCGATCGGTGCACGACATCTTCACTTGCGCCAGACCGTAACGGAATGTTGACGTCGCTGTAACCAAACTGCAACTTCGCGCAGCGAAGATGAGGGTGTTTCCTTTCGCCGCTTTTGCATTCTCGAAACAAATGGCTGGAGAAGAAGAGCCCACCCAGCCACCATCCGCACGAACAGCAAAATTTCCAGGAGGTTTTAAAGAGTGCGCAAGTTACTTGTCGTGTGTGGAATTGTGCTGTGCTGTTTCTTCTGTGCCAGTGCCCGAGGAATCGTACCGCCCAGTAAGTCGGCACAGGTCCGAGGGAAAGTAGTTGACGCCGCAGGAGCCGCAGTTTCTTCTGCGGCTGTTACGTTAACCGATTTATCAACCAACACAGCGAATCACACGACGACCTGGTCAGACGGCACCTTCGACTTCAGCGGTGTATCCACCGGGCCATATATTATTTCCATCGAGAAGTCGGGATTCGAGTCGTACTCCGAGCGGCTCTCGCCGGCGACACAGAACAACATCACGGCCACGCTGCAAGTGGCAAAATTGAACGACAGCGTGGTCGTTCGTGGAACCGTTAACCCCGAGGCCACGCCCGTGCCCTCCCGCGAAGACGTCTTGCTGATGCCGGAGACGGTGCGCGTGCTCGACCGCAAGCAGCTGGACGCGGCTGGCCCGGTGGCCGGCGGAGCGCAGATGCTGCAATACACCCCAGGCGCGAATGTGATGGGTTATGGCCAGACAGGCGCAACAAAGTATACGGTCATCCTGAATGGCCTTCAGCAGGGCTGGGCAGGCGAGGCGACGAGCTTCATTGGGGCGGGTTCGCTGGGCATTACGTATGACGGCATTCCGGTGGTCGACCCGGCCACTGGTTTGTGGCAGTCGGCGACCATGCCGCAGAATCTGGTGATTCAGGATGTGCAGGTGAACTACGGACCCGGCTCGGCGGATGGCCGCTGGTACACCGATATCGGCGGACGAGTGGAGTTCACGCCTGTTCAGCCGACCGAAGAACGCCACCTCAGCGTAGCCGCCACGCAAGGTCCCGACGGTCAGCAGAACTTTGCATTCGTTGGCAATACCGGACACTTCAAGGGATGGTCTACAGTGCTGGGCGGCGGGCTCGGGCGGGGCGACAGTTTCCGCGTTGCTCCGGACGGCTTCGGCAACCACACTCGGAACGGCTCGGTGTTCGGCAAGACCGTCAAGACAGCTCCAGCTGGCAGTTTTGCCTTCGGCGTCCTGTACGCCAAAGGCGGCGGCTATCGTCCCACGGTGATTCCCAACACGGATATCGGACTCGTGGACCCAACCAGCGGCATCCACTTCAGCCAGGCAGGATGCGGATTTTATTGCGCTCTGCCGTATGCCTCTTATAACAAGTACGACACCAATGAGATGTTTATGACCTATGCGCGCCAGAGAATGTACCTTAGCCCGAATTCCACTCTTGAGAATTCGGCATGGTACACGCACATTCGCCGTTTTCACCGGCGCAACGACGATGCTCTCTCCGGCGGCGCCCAGGTGGACGAGTGGAACAACCCGCATAGCAACATGTTTGGGGACCAGATCCGCTTCACTCAGGTTCTGCCTTACAACACCGTCAGCTTCGGCGGCTACCTCATGCACGAGGTCTATAACACACACAACCTTTTCTATAATCCCTCCGATGGAGGAAGCGGCGTGCAGCAGATCGTCGGTGTGGGATCGAAGTTCCGCTCGGGATACTTCCAGCAGGACAACGCAACCTTCTTTGCCCAGGACGATGTTCACCCCATTGCCCGCATCCACATCATTCCCAGTGTGCGCGTCGACGGTTTCTCCACCAGCTATAGCGACCAGGCAGCGCGTGATTTCACCTTCGCTCCGCAAACGTACTTTTCCCAGGCAAACTCTACTAGCCCGATCGTCGCATCTCCCTACCCTGTCTATCAGACTCACTGCTCGTTGTACCCCCAGGGTCAGACTCCGAACGAAGACCCCTATTACAACCTGTGGGGAAATCCCGCGCCGGCCCCTGATGGCAGCTCTACGAAAGACCAGGGCTCTCTTTGCGGGGCGCATGAGAGCCGCTCGGCCGTCGAGCCCGGTATTGACGCGTCTGTAATGCCGTATGACTGGCTCATGATCTATGGCGGCTATGACATCATCTATCGCTCCCCCGAACTGGGCGGCGGCGGCGGCCAGTTCCAGGCTGTGAACCCGACCTACTACCAACTGGCGAAAGGCGCCTACGGGCAGTTCGGCGGTAAGATTCACTTCACGAACGCGCCGGTGCTCAGGAACTTCATTGCCGGGGTGAGCTACTTCAACAACAATTACACGAACCAGGAAATCGACGTCGAAACCGCTCTTGGCGTCGAGGAAACCAGCGGGGGCAACTCCACCTACCATGGCGTCGATGCCTTCTTTGACGCCGATCCGCGCAGCAATCTCCATTTCTTCTTCAATTTCTCAGGAGAGGCTTCCAACTTTACAACCTTCGTCACGGGTGGTCCGCTCGCTGCCTGCGGCACGCCCGCGAATCCCGCCCCTGGTTGCACCTTTTACAACGGCCTCCCTGTGTCCTATGTCCCCAATTACACCCTGAATGCAGGCGTCTATTACGGTATCCAGCACCACAACCGCACGATCGTCGAGCCGCGCTTCTGGTTGGATTCAACCGGTTCGCAACACCTCTGGGCGAACTGCGGGACCTTGGTGAACGGGGTTTGCCAAACGAACGGCCAGCCCACCAACCAGACCATGCCGTCGTACACCACGGCGAATCTCTCTTTCAACGCTCCCGTTGTTTTCAAGAAGCAGGCATTCAACCTGCGCCTCGATATTTTGAACCTCGGCAATACGCAGAACAACGAATTCGAATACATCTCCAGCGGTGGATATTTTTCGCCGCTTTTTCCAACGCCGAACTACCCCCAGGGTTACATCAACGCCTATCCCAGTGCTCCCCGTATGATCTACGGCACGATCACCTATCAATTCTGATTGCGCCAGGAAGAAAATCAGAACGCCAAAAGGCCCGCCTTTCGAGACGGGCCTTTGCTGTTCGATGCGCTCTCGTAAAAAAGGGCTCGGCAAAGCTCTTCAGCGATTTGCCAACGAGCGGCACGCGACTGCATCCTAAAGAGCAGGCAGTACAAATCCAAAAACGAAGAGAGCAGAACCCCGATGGAATTTCGCTATACGCTCCCAGCCAAGCTTGAGCAGGATTTTTCCGCCGCTGTCGCGGATTGGCAGAATGGAAAGATCAGCCGCCTGTGGGCGCGCGATGCTGCCCTGTGGACCAACCAGGATGAATCGAAGTGGCTGGGCTGGCTGGATATTGTGGAGCGTCAGCAAAAATGCCTGGTCGAATTTCGCGCGCTGGCTCAGGACATCCGGACCGCCGGCTTCCAGTATGCACTCCTACTTGGCATGGGCGGCTCCAGCCTCTGTCCTGAAGTGCTGGCGGAGACCTTTGGCCGGCAGGATGGATTTCCGCGCCTATCGATCGTCGATTCCACCGATCCGGCGCAGGTGCGTGCCGCCGAGCAAAGTGTCGATCTGAAAAAGACCGTCGTCATTGTGTCCAGCAAATCCGGCTCAACTTTGGAGCCGAACGTCCTCAAACAATACTTCATGGCGCGCATGAAAGAAGTTGTCGGCGCGGAGGCGGGCAAGCACTTCATCGCGGTCACCGATCCTAGTTCGCACATGGAGCAGGTTGCGAAGGCGGATGGATTTCGCCACATTTTTTTTGGCGATCCTCAGATTGGCGGTCGCTACTCCGCGCTCTCCAATTTCGGTATTGTTCCAGCCGCCGTGATGGGCTTGGATGTGGAGAAGTTCCTGGCCAAGGCGAAGACAGCCGTCGATGCCTGTCACTCGATGGACGTGAAGAAAAATCCAGGCGTGCAGCTTGGGTTGATTCTGGGCGTCGCGGCCAATGCAGGGCGCGACAAAATTACGTTCTTCACGTCGCCTACCATCTACGACATGGGTGCGTGGTTTGAGCAACTGATTGCCGAATCGACTGGCAAACAGGGCAAGGGCATTACGCCGGTCGACCTGGAAGAAATCGCCGCCGCTGATCACTATGGCGAGGATCGAATCTTTGCCTATGTCCGGCTGGAAGGCGCGGACAATGCCCGCCTCGATGCGGGCGTGGAGAAACTGGAGAAGGCCGGGCAACCGGTCGTCCGCCTGGCGATGCGCGATGTCTACGATGCCGCCGGGCAATTTTTTACATGGGAGATCGCGACCGCTGTCGCCGGGTCAGTCATCGGCATCGACGCATTCAACCAGCCTGACGTCGAGGCTGCGAAGATTGAAACGAGGCGCCTGACCGACGAATACGAAAAGACTGGCAAGGTGCCGATCGAGACGCCGATCTTCGAGGATGGACGAATCAGATTATTTGCCGATTCCAGCTATGCGGCGGTACTTCATGGCGGACAAGATATCGGACAGCCGGACCTGATCGGGTACTTGCGCGCACACCTGGCGCAAATCAAACCCGGAGATTATTTTGCCGCGCTCGCATTCATTCAGCGCGACCGTGAGCACGAAAAAACTCTGCAACTGTTGCGTCATGCGGTTCGGGATAAGAAGCGGGTGGCAACCTGTCTCGGCTTTGGCCCCCGCTTCCTGCACTCCACGGGTCAGGATTACAAAGGCGGCCCGAACACTGGAGTCTTTCTTCAGGTCACGGCCGACCATGCGCGGGACCTGGCCATCCCGGACCAGAAATACACGTTTGGCGTGGTCATCGACGCGCAAGCCGCAGGGGACTTGAGCGTGTTGCAGCAGCGGGGTCGTCGCGCCCTGCGCGCCCATCTCGGCAAGGATGTCGACGCGGGTCTCAAGTACCTCGCCGAGGCGGTAGAGAAGGCGCTGGCATAAGGGCGATGGGATCGATGCAAGCGCGTTTAGAAGGTCAATAGCCTGCAATAATCTATTACTTTGGAGCTTCTTTTCAATCTCGTCTGGCTGCTGCTGTCGCTGACTCTGCTATCGAGTCTCAGAATCAGTCGTAGCCGCGCCCATGGTCATGCTTGCGCGGCCGACCGCCGCCGTTATCTCACCGCGATCGTTTTGTCGTTTCTGCTTCTTCCTGTCATTTCCATGACAGACGATCTGCATGCCATGACCACCATGACGGAGAGTGAACGTACCGACCTCAGAGTCGCCGCCGTCCAATCCCAGCACCAGCAAGATCACACGCAGATTCCCCCTGCGTTTTCCGCTGGTCCCGTCTATCTTGAGCGTCCCTGGATCTGTGTTGGGGCTGTCGGCTCCTCCCGCCCTCTGCCCGGAGTGGTAATCCTGCCCATTTCTCTTCATTCGGACCGCGCCCCTCCAGAAAAATAGCATTGTCAGACCGTTTTTTTCGATTCGCATCGTTGATTGGTGTGGATTGAGCCTAGCTTCATCGGCACATCACATGCCGACGGGCTTAAACCGTTTTGACGAAAGCTTGCAGGTTCATCTGGAGAATTGAATGAATACTTTGCTTCGATTTTCAAGATATCTTTATTGCTGCATTGTTTTTATAGTTTTGTCGATTTACGCCACACTCGGCCATGCGCAGACAGCTCCCGAGGTTGCGTCCACTACAGCATCTTCGGCAAATGAAGTGCGTTGGGTGGACAATACCAGCGGCCCCTTTTATACCGGCACTGCGGATGTTGACCCTGGCGGTTCATACTACATTGAACCCTATCTTTTCAACTATCGATCGAATGGGCAGAACAATATCTATGTCCCTACCAAATTCGCCTTTGGCTTGGGCCGAGGGTTCGAAATGGATGTATATGCTCCGTTCGATTACAACCGTGTCAGCTATCCCCAGGCTCCACAAGGTCAGAGTAGCTCCTCGATAGGCTATGGCGACACCTTGTTTCAGGTGAAATGGCAATTTGCGAAGGAGAAAGACCGCTATAACTTCTGGACGTTGCCTTCAATGGATCTGGCCGTCGATCTGAATGTTCCAACTGGAAAGTACAAGAGATTAAACCCCAATCTTTCCGGGGCGTCTCAGACCAGCAATGGAACCTGGAACGAACAGATAAACCTTCTGCTACGCAAGCAATTTAAACCATTTGAATTGTACTTAGAACAAACCGAACTGATACAAAATCCCTCCAACGTCAGCGGCCCGTATCAATTCAACAATGGCATCGATTCTCTCCCCGCGGGGCAGCGCCTGCACATGGTGGATGGCGACGTGTTGGAGACTGCGGGCGCTATCGAGCATGTTCTGCTGCCGAAAGAGGGGTTTGGGTATCTCGTCGAGTACAACCAAGAACGCCAATTCGGGCGAAGCCTTTTCTTTGGACCAGCAAATGCACCGGCATTTTCTTATTTCGATCTAAGCCCGGAGCTGGAAGTCACATGGCCAAATCATGGAAAATATCCCATCACTTGGGCCGTTGGGACTACTTTCACTGCGGCGCGATCCAATTATCCTCGTCAGCTTACCCCCATATTTACGGTCAGTTTCTATGAGGACACGCATGGCTCACGCTGATTATTTTTAGGGTACATTGGCAAGAATTCTCGCGCGTTCGAATACGCGCTGCAGCATTTCCGTCGTGAGCAGGCCGGTATTCGTGTTTTGGAGTGACGGATGATATGTGGCGAGAATATGCGGTCCTTCCGGAATCGCGTACTCCGCTCCGTGACGAAAGACAAGTCCCTTGCGGCTGGAGATTTTTCCCAACCGCAGCAAATGCGCAAGGTATCCATCGAACGCAATCTTCCCAAGGCATACCACCACGCGCAGTTCCTTCAAAAGAGAAATTTCCGCGTCCACAAATGCGGCGCAGTTTTTAATCTCGCCTGGAAGCGGTTTGTTCCCCGGCGGAGCGCAACGGACGACGGACGTGATGCGCAGCCCGTCCAGACGCATTCCATCCTGCAAAGAGTGAGCGAGAGGTTGCGACGCGAAGCCCGTTGCGTGCAACACCGGATAGAGAAAATTTCCCGATCCATCGCCGGTGAACGGTCGGCCCGTGCGATTGGAGCCATGCGCGCCAGGAGCCAGTCCCAGCGCCAGCACGCGCGCGCTCGCATCCCCGAACGAAGGAACAGGTTTTCCCCAATAGGTATCGTCGGCATAGGCTCGACGTCGAACCCGCGCGATCTCAGCGCAGTATGTCCGCAGTCGCGGACATAGCTCGCAAGCAGTGATGCGGCGGCCAAGTTCTTCAAAGGCGGCGCGGGCCGGTGTCGCGCCAGCCGCGTCATCTTCTGGCAACCGATCCTTATTTTTTCCGCCGCCTGGCGGCGAACCGATTCGAGTCACATCGAAAATTGTACGGTTCGCATCACAATTACAGAAGGGCGTTGTCTCAGCTTGGAGGATCGTCGCCTGCGACACCGTGGCGTCGCTTCAGCGACGCATCAAGACTCCCACTCGGTGGGAGTACGATAGCCTGTTATCGGCGAGATCGCCGATTGCAATCGCGCGCGAAAGAGGTTCGAAGATTTGCAAAAGATAGATGCTCGAACGACTGTGCTTCAACCGATAGCCTGGATCAGTCTGCTATCCATGACTGTGGCTGGATGGAATCTTGGCTGCAAATCTCGTCCTCCCGCCCCTACGCCGTCTCCTACGGCGACGGCCTCGGCGAATTTACCCGAGGTCGGAGGACAGAGAGCAATCCAATTGCGTCGCCTGCAGAGCGGCGTGGGAGCGGCGCCGGAATTTCTAAGCGTCACTTTGTTGCCCGGTCGGGGCATGAATGTGTTTCAGATTACGGCGTACCTTCCCGGAAGGGGCGAAGTCCCGTTGTTGGCGTCGCCTTCGCTCAATGACGCGAGCAAGATCCTGAACGGTGGTCCTGACGATCAGGATGGGAACAAGAGTTTTTCCATGGGCGGGGCGCTTTTGTTCCCGTTTGCCAACCGTATCCTCGGCCCGGTGACACTCGACAAAAAAACCGGCGAGCATATTGTGACTGCCATCTGGCATGGACGCAAAGTGCCGCTGATCGCCAATTGGCGCGGCAAGAACCCTGGCGCCCAATGGTGCGCCATGCATGGTGAGATGGTGGCGGCCAAGGCGCACAATGTTTCCATTCAGTCCGATCCTGACACTGCCGAGGCTACGGCTGTCTATCGTCTCCCGGCGAACGGCCATTGGTTTTCCGACAATGAAGTCAAGGTGACGATTGCTCTCGACCAGGACACAGTCACGGCAACCCTGACCGCCACGAATACAGGGAATCAGCCCGAACCCATAGGCGTCGGATGGCATCCGTATTTTCAACTTCCCGGCGGAAGCCGCGCCAACGCGCGATTGCACCTTCCTGCGGATATGCGTGTCGCTGTCAATAATTATGACGACGTATTCCCTACCGGCGAGCTGCTGCCGGTGTTGGGAACGCAATATGACTTCAATGGGCTTGCAGGCGCACCGCTGCCGGATACACTGGTGGATGATTCGTTCGTGGATTTAAAGCGCGATGCCAAAGGCTATGTCGTGTCGGAGATCCGCGACCTGAGCGCCAACTACGGCATGCGCATCACCGCAATGTCGCCCCACATCCGCGCGATTCAGGTCTATTCTCCTGGAGACAAATCCTTTATCGCTCTGGAGCCACAGTTCAACTACAACGACCCGTTTGGACGCGAATGGCATGGCGCCGATACCGGCATGGTGACGCTGGCGCCCGGAGAGTCCGTCACTTGGAAGGTTCAATTGCAATTGTTCCAGCCCGCCAATGATATGGTTGGCCAGGCTCCCCATCCCAACTTCCAGTAAGCGCAACCACCCGTTGCCCACACTCAAGCATCGCCGCTGCGGGCTTGCGTGATCCTGCAGCCGCAACGACGGCTGCAAGCCGTTACAATCATTCTCATGCATAGCAACTTGGAACAACAAATCACGGAAGAAAGAGCACGGATAGTGGTGCTCGACTCTTCGCTGGACGCCAACAAAACGCCGTACCTTAAGGGACAACTGCGTTTCGCGTTGCACAGCCTGGACGATGCTGGTGATGGTTTAGTCCACGCAGCAAAAGCAGATTCAAAGTGGGGTGCAACGTGGCTCGATTTCGCCGCAACAAATATTCAAATCGCCGTCCAACTTCGCCAAAAAGTGCAGGCCGTTGTTGACAAGTTTGGCGGTCCACAACAAATCAAAGAAGTGGGCGGGTGAGGGAGGAAAGGGCATGAAGAGACTAGTCGCCGTTCTGCTTATTATGTCGGGATGTGCAGTCGGACAAGCAACAAAGACACAGCAAGCCCCTAAGCCATCAAAAGGACAATACACAGCAGCAGACATAAAGCCCGAAAGTGGTCACGCTGGAAGGTATCAAATCTTCTTCAGTCCCCATGCACGGGCTGACGTTTATCTTGTGGATACCGAAACAGGGAGAATTTGGAAACCAGTGACCATAACTAATGCCACAGACCCAATCTTAGGCAGCGCTCCAGAGGTCTGGGTATATCAGGACCGCATCGACAGTGCACCGGAATTTGGTGTCTGGTTAGCCCTTCACCAGCTACCACCCAAGGCACCCTAGCTGTCGGCAATGGCAGGTGGCCGCTCGAGGGTCGTCTGCTTGAGTGGGGGCAGCCGCTGGCCCCATCCCAACTTCCAATAGACCTCGGCGCGGTGAGACGCGCCCATCTTTCGACATTCCGGTCGCACCTTGAAGGGTGGAAATGTGGACGAAATCGCCTCTTGTCCGTTTGACCCGCCCTGCGTAACCACCTACCATGGAGCATAGGAGAGTGTATTCCTCGCCGCAAACGCGCTTGCTGATGCTTGCCGTCTGCCATGCTGGGATGAGACGCGCTCATCTTTAGATATGACAAGCTTACCTTTGGAAGGCAAACCTCTTGAGTCCCATTGAATCCACCACCACCCCGCAGATTGGCGCAGATGCTCAGCAATCCGACGAATCGGGTGCGCACGAACATGCCCAGGAACTTGCCCCACAGGAACATAGCCACGGGGTGGACCAGGACCCGAACCCCGGGTCCGAGAATCCTGCTAGCCTCGAGCACCATCATGACCACGACCATGATCACGCACCTGCTCCAACCCTCAATCCGGAATGCACCCGTCAGGTCGATGTCGATGTGCCTGCGGATGAGGTGAGCCGCGCCTATGCCGCGGTGGTCAAGCGGTATCGCCGGGCGGCCAGGATTCCCGGCTTTCGCGCGGGCAAGGTGCCGGAATCTGTAATTCGCAGAAGATTTGCGGACGCGATCCGGCAGGACGTGTTGGAGGAAATTCTTCCGGCACAATTTCGCGCTGCCATTGAAAAGCAGGGCGTGCAGCCGGTTTCGCAGCCGCAGGTAACCAGCCTGCATCTCGCGGATGGTGAGCCCATGCGCTTTCAGGCGGCCTTTGAGATTCTTCCCACCATCGACATCACGGGATACGACCAGATCAAGGTCGATCGTCCGCAGACGACTCTGGAAGACGCGGAGTTTGAAGCCGAGCTCAACCAGGTTCGCGAATCCCACGCCATCATGGAGCCGGTGGAAGAAGATCGCCCACTGACCGATGGAGACTTCGCGCAGATTCGCTTCACTGGACTGGTCCATGCCGGAGAAGCAAGCCCGGAAGGCGAGCCGGAGGCATCCAACCCGATTGAGGGCGATGATGCCAACGTGGAAATTGGGGGCGCCAATACGGTGGATGCCTTCACCAGTGCCCTGCGCGGGGCCAAAGTCGGCCAGCAGATGCAGTTTGAAGTTTTATATCCAGCCGACTTCACCGAGAAGCGACTGGCTGGCAAGACCGTCGCGTATGACGTGGAAGTGAAGGGAATCCGCAAAAAGATTCTGCCTGAGCTCGACGACGCCTTTGCCAGGCAGATGGGTGAGTACGAGACCATCGACTTGTTCAAGGAAAAATTGCGCGAGCACATGGCCAACGACAAACGCCGGCGTCTGGAATCGGACGCCAAGGATAAGCTGGTGGGCGCCTTCGTCGAGCGCTTTCAGTTTCCGGTGCCGGAATCTCTATTGCAGCAGCAGATCGATGCGCGTCTGGAACGTGGCCTTCGCGCGCTTGCGGCGCAAGGCATGTCCACGGAACAGATGCGCAACCTCGACTTCACCCGGTTGCGTACCGCTCAACGTGATTCCGCATTGCAGGAGGTGCGGGGTTCCCTGGTTCTCGACCGCATTGCGCAGACGGAAAACATTGAGGTTACCGACGAGGAGTTTGAAGCACATTTGCAGCTATTAGCGTATCAGGCACGGGAACCGCTGGAGATACTGCGGAAGCGTTTGACGGAGGACGGTGGGCTGACTAGAATCCGAGAACAACTACGTAGAGAGAAAACAGTGGACCAGCTCTTCGACAGGTTGGCCGCCTAACGTAATTTTCGATTTTGGCCGATGTTCTATACGGAAGGCCTACAACCGCGAGAGAGGCAATAGGAAACGGGTATGGGTTTAGTTCCAATGGTGGTTGAGCAGACGAGTCGAGGCGAACGCGCCTACGATATTTATTCTCGCCTGCTACGCGATAACATCATTTTTCTGGGTACGCCGATCGACGACCAGATCGCGAACCTGATCATCGCGCAAATGCTGTTTCTTTCCGGCGAGGATACTGACAAGGACCTGCAGCTCTACATCAATTCCCCCGGCGGCTCTATTTCCGCCGGTCTCGCGATTTACGATACGATGCAGTTCATCAAGAATGATGTGGTGACCTATTGCATTGGTCAGGCGGCCAGCATGGGAGCGTTTCTGCTGATGTCCGGCACCAAGGGGAAGCGCTTCGCGCTGCCGAATTCCCGCATCCTGATCCATCAGCCGTCCATGGGCGGTCTGTCGGGGCAGGCCACGGACATTGACATTCACGCGCGCGAGATCCTTCGTATTCGTGAGATTACCAATCGCTTGATGTCGAAGCACACCGGTCAGCCCATCGAGCGGATAGAACGCGATGTGGAGCGGGATTTCATTATGAACGCCCCACAATCGAAAGAATATGGCATCATTGATGAGATTATTGACAGGCCAAGGACGTAAGCTCGCATCGAGCCCGACGCTGGGCCCGGAACGGGTGCAGTAGGAGACGCAAACAATGAAAACACGTGCCGGTTCCGATGATGTACTCCGTTGTTCGTTCTGCCATAAATCGCAGGACGCCGTAGCCAAGCTGATTTCCTCCCCCAGTGATTATCCGCGGGCTTATATCTGCGACGAATGCGTTGCCGTGTGCAACTCCATTCTGGAAGACGACAAGAATGAAGCGCGCCCCACGACGGCTCCCGCTCACCTGCCCAAGCCACAGGAAGTGAAAGCTTTCATGGATGAGTATGTCATTGGGCAGGAGACCACCAAGAAGAAGCTGGCAGTCGCCGTCTACAACCATTACAAGCGCATCCAGATGAACCGCACGCGCACCAACGATGTGGAGCTGACCAAGTCCAACATTCTGCTGATCGGCCCCACGGGGAGCGGCAAGACGTTGATGGCGCAGACCCTCGCCCGCACATTGGACGTTCCATTTGCCATCGTCGACGCGACCACGCTCACGGAAGCCGGGTACGTTGGCGAGGATGTCGAAAATATCATCCTCAAGCTATTGCAGGCGGCCGACGGAGATGTTGCTCGCGCTCAGACCGGCATCATCTACATCGACGAAATCGACAAAATCGGGCGCAAGGACGAAAACCCCTCCATCACCCGCGATGTCTCCGGCGAAGGCGTGCAGCAGGCCTTGCTTAAGATTCTCGAAGGCACGGTTGCCAACGTTCCTCCGCAGGGCGGACGTAAGCATCCACATCAGGAGTTCACGCCCGTCGACACCACCAACATTCTGTTTATCTGCGGCGGGGCTTTTGTCGGCCTGGAACGCGTGATTGGTCGCCGCGCCGGCAAGAAGGCGCTCGGCTTCAAGGCCATTTCCGATCGCGACGGTCAGCCCGGCTCGGGAGTTCCATCCTTGCGCGACACGGAATTGTTACGGCAGACAGAGCCGCAGGACCTGATCAAGTTCGGCCTGATTCCCGAGTTTGTCGGCCGCCTGCCCGTCATTGGAATTCTCGATGAACTGGATGAAGCGGCGCTGGTGGAGATTCTGGTGAAGCCGCGGAATGCCATCATGAAACAGTATCAGCGCATGTTTGAGTATGAGAATGTGCGTCTCACCTTTACCTCGGAGGCTGTGGGGGCCATCGCCCGCGAAGCCCTGCATCGCAAGGTGGGAGCTCGCGGCTTGCGCATGATCCTAGAGGAGTTGATGCTCGATTTGATGTATCACCTGCCCAACAACAAGAAGGTGCGGGAAATCGAGATCACCGCGGACATGGTCCAGAAACGCGATCTCTCGGTCACTCTGTTGGAGAAGGCCGGATAGTTTCTCAGGCCGCAACTATCTATCGAAATGCATCGGGCCTGCTTTATCCGCGGGCCCGGTGTTTTTTTGGAGTCCCAGAATCGCCGTACAGTTTCACTCAGTCCTGAAAACTATGCAAAGCCCGGGCTCAATCTCGATGGCAACGCGACAGCTTGGCAACTCCAACATGCGGCTGACCGCCATCGGCTTTGGCGCGTGGGCCATCGGCGGCGGCGACTGGGAGTATGCCTGGGGTCCGCAGGACGACAACGACTCCATCGCTGCGATTCAGCGTGCGCTCGATCTCGGCATCAATTGGATCGACACAGCCGCCATCTACGGTCTGGGCCATTCAGAAGAAGTTGTGGCCCGCGCGCTCCAGGGTCGGCGAAACAAACCATTCGTGTTTACGAAATGTTCGATGGTGTGGAGCAAGAAGTTCCTTCGCCCTGGTCAGAAGATCAGCCACAGTTTGAAACGGGATTCAATCCGCAAGGAATTGGAGGCGTGCTTGCGCCGCTTGCAGATGGACGCCGTCGATCTTTATCAGATCCACTGGCCGGACCCGGAGAACGACGTAGAAGAGGGCTGGCAGACACTGGTGAAACTGAAGGAAGAAGGCAAGGTCCGCTACATCGGCGTTTCCAATTTCTCCATTCAGCAGATGGAACGGATCGCAAAGATCGCTCCCATCACTTCCTTGCAGCCGCCCTATTCCATGCTGAACCGAGGCATCGAAAAAGAAATCCTTCCCTATTGCCAGCAGCACGAAATCGGCGTCATCACCTATTCGCCCATGGTGTCGGGCCTGCTGACCGGCGCCATGACGAAGGAGCGCATCGCCCAGATGCCTAAGGATGATTGGCGCCGCAACAATGCCCGGTTCCAGGAGCCGCAACTCAGCCGCAACCTCAAGCTGGTCGAGTTGCTGCGCGAGATTGGCAGTGACCATGGCCGCTCTCCCGGCGAGGTCGCCATTGCGTGGACGCTCCGTCAACCCGCGGTGACCGCGGCAATCGTGGGCGCGCGCAACCCAAGCCAAGTAGATGGCATCATCGGTGCGGCCAGTTTCCGCTTGCAGCCCGGAGAAATCGCGCGCATCGAAGAGTTTCTGACCGCAAATCCTGTACCCGCCAAGCCGAAGAAATAAATATCGCGCTCAGTTATGCTCATGGCTATGTCGAGGACTGCGGGGAAACAGAGCAAACCGAATCCACAACCGAGCGACGCGAAGCTAGCCAACCTGCCCAGCAAATTGATTGGCGTTCATCTTTCCACCACGGGCGGTGTCGCGAATGCAGTCCGCCGCGCCCCAACGCTGGGCGCAAATACGCTCCAGATATTTTCCTCCAGCCCGCGCATGTGGCGCGCGTCTAAAATAACCGCCGAGCAGGTGGAATCGACGCGGGCAGCTCGCGCCGAGTTGGGCGTTGGACCGCTGGTGATCCACACCAGCTATCTGGTGAATCTTTGCAGCCAATCACCAGAAATCTGCGAGAAATCCGTTCAGGCATTTCGCGGAGAAATCGAACGCGCGCTTTCGCTGGGCGCGGAATACCTCGTCGTCCATCCCGGCTCCTATCGCGGCATGACGCGCAAGCAAGGTTTGGAGTTGGCGGCAGAATCCATTCAGAAGGCGATTGCCGGCCTGCCCTGGCAGCAAACACCCTTTCACATCCTGATCGAAAATACCGCAGGTGCGGAGCATTCCCTCGGCGGCTCTTTCGAGCAGGTGGCGGAATTGATCGAGCATCTTCGCCCGCATGCACCCGTGGCAGCCTGCCTCGATACCTGCCACACCCACGTCTCTGGCTATAACATCGTCAACGATGCTGGATGGGCCGAGACATTGGCGCAGGTCGAACGCGCTATCGGCTGCGAGAACGTCCGCGTATGGCACTGCAACGACGCCAAGGCCGCGCGCGGCTCGAAACTCGACCGGCATGAGCACATCGGGGAAGGCAAGATCGGCCTGGAGCCATTCCGCCGTCTTCTCCACGAGCCGGCATTCGCCCACGCCGCCTTCATCGCCGAAACGCCCGTCGACGCTCCCGGCGATGAAGAGCGCAACGTGCTTACTCTGCGCGGACTGGCGATTTAGCCCAAGAAATACAGTCATATCGTAATGCTGATAGTAGATAAAATTTGACGAAAATATCACGCATCACGATCGTAACTTACCAGTGAACACTGGCAAGTAAACCGCTCCGTCCATCGTCGCTGACGGGACGATTAGGCTTAGACACGATAAGATCGTGGAAAGATATGTCATCCTCAATTTGCTATCAGTCCAAGGAGTACGCCACTTATGACTGAGCCTCGTCTAGAGCACCAAAACGTCAAAGTCAAACAGCTAATCGAGGACTACCGGATGGGCCGCATAGTGATCCCGGAATTCCAACGGGATTACGTATGGAAAAAAAGTAAGGCTCCCAAACTCATTGATTCGCTTTATCGAGGTTTTCCTATTTCATCTCTGCTTCTATGGCAAAGCGCTGAGGAGACACGCGCACGCCGCAGGGATCCTCGCCCAACACGCGCCTCTCTGATGAATTGGCTGATCGACGGTCAGCAAAGGGTCATAACTTTAGCACGGACGTTGAGTGGCGACGAGGATATAGAAGTTGTATTCAACCCGCGAGAGGACATGTTTCGACTCGCAAATGCGGCTACACGCAACGATCAGAGCTGGGTTCGAATCGCTGACCTATGGGACGATGAGATTTATCGTCAACTCAGGAGGAACCTCGACGGCACTAGAAATGCTGAAAGACGTGAGGCTAATTTTGAAAAGGTACGGCGCATCTTAGACTACGAAATTCCACTTGTCCGAATGGTAGACCATACATTCAAGGATGCAGTTCGCGCCTTTGAGCGAATCAATACGCTCGGTGTCAGGCTCAAGAAGGAAGACATCGAAAGTGCGAACGTCGCAGCGCGTCATTCTGGATTTATCGCAGACGAGGTTGCGCCGTTCCTCGAAAGGCTGAGGCAACAGGGATTCAATAGGCTCAACATCATGCATCTTTTCAGGGCGTGTGCCTTCGTCGCAAAACCGGACGGCCGAAACCGAACGCCCTTGCACGAGCTCGAGAAACGCGAAGTCCTATCAGCTTGGAAGGACACACAGCGAGCCACAGAGCAGGCGATTGGTCTCATCAGGAGTGAACTCGGCCTCGTGAACATGGACATTCTTTGGTCAGGATCGCTCATTGTTCCAATTATCGCTTTGTGCGCTACCCAATCGCCTCGCGAGCGCGATTCCAAGGGACTAATCGCATGGTTGGCGCTTGCGGCTCTCCTTCATCGATACAGCGGCTCAAGCGAAACCGCGCTCGACAAGGATCTTCGAGCGTGCCGCGACGCGGATCCAACTGGCGCACTTTTGAAGAATCTGCGCCAGCAGCGGGACCCCCTTGGGGCAAATTCCAACGACTTTGCCGGGGCACTAAATGATAGGAGCGGGCTGCTCGCGGTCTATATAGCTTGCATGTTTCGTGGCGTTCTAGACTTCTACTCCGGCGCCAAAATTTTAATGCAGTCGGGCGTAGATCGCCACCACATCCTACCGCGGGGACAGTTCCCACAGGAGCTCAGATCCGCAGCCGACAACGTAGCTAACATTGCGTTCATAGTCGGCGATATCAACAAGTCCATTGGTCAGACTGGCCCAGAGGTTTATCTCAAGCGACTCGCCCCGCGTGTGCTTAAATCGCAATGCATTCCACTTGACTCTAGGCTGTGGGCTATCGATCATGCGCAGGATTTCTGGGCGGAGCGACGTGACCTTCTCGCAGCCTCGTTTAATGATTTCATGCGAGATTCATTGCCACAACGTCGACTCGCTAATTCTTAACTCGAACCTAGATGAGTGGCTTACTTTGGCCTCATAAATTCCTGCCATACATCTCGCGCATTTAGAATCAAACCAGTATGCCGAAAAATGAACCCAGCCAGCCGATTGCCCCTTCGGCAACGGACCACGTCCCGCGCTACACCCCCGCCGAGATTGAGCCGCGCTGGCAGGCGCAATGGGATGCGCAGCCGGACCTTTACGCAGCCGAGCCGCCGAACAGTGGCAAGCCGAAATACTACGTGCTGGAAATGTTGCCGTATCCCTCTGGCCAACTCCACATGGGCCACGTGCGCAACTACGCCATTGGCGATGCTCTGGCGCGGCACATGTGGATGCGCGGCTACAATGTGCTGCATCCCATGGGCTGGGACGCCTTCGGCCTGCCCGCCGAAAACGCGGCGCTCAAAAACAACACGCCGCCGCGCGACTGGACATTGGCCAACATTGCCGCCATGCGCGGCCAGATGAACCGGCTGGGGCTCAGCTATGACTGGCAGCGTGAAGTGACCACCTGCCTCCCCGACTACTACCGCTGGAATCAGTGGTTCTTCCTCAAGATGTACGAACGCGGCCTGGCCTATCGCAAGAAGAGCAAAGTGAACTGGTGTCCGCAGTGTGCCACTGTGCTGGCGAATGAGCAGGTCGTGAACGGCTGTTGCTGGCGGCACGAAGAAACCATCGTCGAGCAGCGCGAGTTGGAGCAATGGTTTTTGCGAATCACCAAATACGCGGACGAACTGTTGCGCGATCTGGACAAGCTGGAGAGCTGGCCGGAAAAAGTTCGCACTATGCAGCGCAACTGGATCGGTCGCAGTGAGGGCGCACGGATCGACTTTACGGTTGTGCCCATGGAAGAAGACCGCAGGGGGGGCCGCCTGGATCCGGTCAAACTCAACTTGACTGAAACCATGTCGGAGCCTGTACAAGATGGGGTCACCATCACCGTCTTCACCACCCGCATCGACACGATTTATGGAGCGACCTCGCTGGTGCTGGCGCCGGAACATCCGTTGGTGGCGGAATTTACCGCTCAAAGTCCGGAGCTCGGGAAAAAAGTGCGCGCGTTATTGCAAGAACAGAAAACGGCGCGAGAGAAGGGAGACATGGAAGCGCTGGAAAAGCAGGGTGTCGCCACCGGTCGCTCCGCCACCAATCCCTTTACGCAGGAGAACATTCCCATCTGGGTCGCCAACTATGTGTTGATGGACTATGGGACTGGCGCGGTCATGTCCGTTCCGGCTCACGATGGGCGCGACTACGAGTTCGCGAAAAAATACGACTTGGAATTGAAGATTGTCGTGCTGCCGCGCCAGGAGCATGAAGGCGGGAAATCCGAACCGCTGCTCCCATTCACCGGCGAAGACAGCCTGCTCATCAACTCCGGGGAATTTACCGGCCTCGGCTGCCAGGAGGCACAACGAGTCATGGCGGAATACGCCAAGCAACATGGGTTTGGCGAGCCGTCGACTACCTTTCGCTTGAAGGACTGGGGCATCAGCCGGCAGCGCTACTGGGGCACTCCCATTCCGATGATCTATTGCGAGAAGGATGGCCTGGTGCCGGTGCCGGAGGATCAGCTCCCCGTTCTGTTGCCGGACAAAATTGAAATAACGCAGGAGGGTGGATCGCCGCTGTCCCGCGTGCCGGAGTTCGCTCGCGTAGTTTGCCCGAAGTGCGGCGGAGTGGCGCGCCGCGAATTCGACACCATGGACACCTTCGTCGATTCCTCGTGGTACTTTTATCGCTACGCCGATCCCAAAAATTCCGGCGCGCCATTTGACACAGATACTGTTGCCTATTGGTTTCCAATCGACCAATACATCGGCGGAGTTGAGCACGCCATTCTCCACCTGATCTATTCGCGCTTCTGGACCAAGATGACGCGCGACCTGGGTCTGGTGAAAAACGATGAGCCTGTCGAGCGCTTGTTTACCCAGGGCATGGTGATCAGGAATGGCGCCAAGATGTCGAAGTCCAAGGGAAATGTGGTCTCTCCGGACGACATGATTGCGCGTTACGGCGCCGATTCCACGCGCATGTACGCATTGTTTGCAGCGCCGCCGGACCGCGATCTGGATTGGCAGGAAGATGGCGTCGCCGGCGTCAGCCGTTTCCTGTCGCGTGTCTACCGTTTTGCGTTGCAGGCCATGCCGCGCGTAGTGGCTGGCCGCTCTCAGCCCCTGCCGTCCACATTGAATCCGCTGGAGCGGCAGCTGATGCGCAAGCTGCACCAAACCCTTCGCCGCCTCACGCAGGAGTTTGATGGCCGCTGGCATTTCAACACCTGCATTGCCGCCATTATGGAACTGGTGAACGATCTGACGGCGCAAGAAATCGCGCTGCTGTCCGGCGCTGTCGCTGACTCGGTGCTTTACGCCATCACGCGTAATCTTGTGTTGATGCTGCAAGCCTTTGCTCCCTATCTTGCGGCCGAGCTGTGGTCGCAGATGGCGGAGAATACTCCGCTGCTGCGCGCACCTTGGCCCGCGTATGACGATGAACTCGCCGCGGAAAATGTTTTGCAAGTGCCGGTACAGATCAATGGCAAGTTGCGTACAGTAGTCTCTGTACTGGCTGGCAGCGACGGCGAGCATCTGCGCGCGATGGCATTGCAAGACCCGAAAATTAAGACTGGACTGGCCGGGAAAGAGATTATCAAAGTCGTCTTGTTGGAAGGGAAATTAGTAAACTTCGTCGTTCGCTAGGCTCTGCCGCTACGAGCGAAATCGATCGGGGAGAAGATCGTGGCCCACCGGAAATCCGAACGGGGCCGGGAACAGGAATCATGCAGATCGAGGCTGGACAGATCGGGTTGCAGTCCACACCAAATCTCGCCGTGCGTCCAGCATCGATCCGCGGCACCCAATCTTTCCTGGCCACCATAGCGGAATGCTGGAAAAGGCCTTCTCTGCTGGGCCTGGAGTTGCTCTGGCGATGGGGATTTGGCATTCCCGCCCTGGCGCTGCTCGGTTGGGAAGCGTACAGAATCCTCTCCTCCGTGTCTTTGGCGGGAACCGGCATCGGTCATTTTTCTCTGATAGATTCGGTGACTGCTGCCCAGATCATTTCCGCCACCCTCGACGTTCTTCTTCCCCCGGTCCGCGAAGTTGCCCGCTGGCTGCTCCCTGTGCTGGCTTTGGCCTGGGCGCTGACTTCTGGATTTGGGCGTTCCCTGGTGCTGCGAAAATACGACCCGACGCTGCGCTCCGCTCCTTGGCTGATGGTCGCACTGCAACTGCTGCGCATCGTGGTGCTCGGCGCCAGCGTGGCCCTCTGGCTCGTTTGCCTGCATTGGGCGGCGTGGTCTTCGCTCAGTGGTCCCTCGCCCGATCTGGTTGTGTATTTCATCAAAGCCATCGTCCTCTCCTTCGCCATCTTCTTCTTCTGGGCGGTCGTCAGTTGGATATTCAGCATCGCGCCGCTGCTCGCCTTGCTGGAGAACACCGGCATCGTCGCGAGCCTGCGCAACTCTCTCCGCTTCGGCCATGGATCGTTGCGCGGCCTGCGTTCCAAGCTGGTAGAGATCAATCTGGTGCTTGGCATCGTCAAGGCTGCCCTGGTGGTGCTGGCCATGGTCTCCTGCGCCACTCCGGTACCATTCAAAGAGGAGATCAATGGGACCTCGCTTTACGTGTGGTGGGCGCTGGTGACAGTGGCGTATCTTGCGGCGTCCGATTTCTTCCAGGTCGCGCGCGTGATCGGCTTCATTGAAATATGGCGGGCAGCGAACGATAAGCCTCACCCAGTCATCGTAACCATGGCGTAGATCAGATCGCTTCGATACACTGGGCAATAACCCATGGAAACCAGGCCCGCTGTCGAACCCTCCACCATCGTCATCCTCGATTTTGGCTCCCAATACACGCAATTGATCGCGCGGCGGATTCGCGAGCAAAATGTATATTCCGTAGTGCTGCCGTGCACCGCATCGTTTGAAACCATCGAACAATTGCATCCCGCCGGCATCATTCTCTCCGGTGGTCCCAGCTCCGTCTATGACTCCGATGCTCCGCCGGCGGATGCGCGCGTGCTGGCCATGGGAGCGCCGGTGCTGGGCATCTGCTATGGCCTGCATTTCATCCTGCATGAATTGGGCGGCAAAGTGCGCTCCGCCGACCGCCGAGAATACGGCCATGCCGATGTCGAAATTGTTGGCGCGACTGCACTGTTTGAAGGTCTTCCATCTCATCTGCAAGTCTGGATGTCCCACGGCGATGAGGCGCTGGAGCTGCCCGCGGGCTTTTCTCTCACTGCCAAAACTTCCAACGCCGTGGCGGGTATTGCGGACGAGTCGCGTCGCATCTGGGCCGTGCAGTTCCATCCGGAAGTCCACCACACCCGCCAGGGAACCGAGTTGCTGCGGAATTTTCTGTTCCGCATCTGCAAAGTTTCGCCGGACTGGACCCCGGAGCATTTCATCCAAACCACAGTGGAGCGCATCCGAGCACAGGTGGGCGACGGCCACGCCATCTGCGGTTTATCAGGCGGCGTCGATTCCTCCGTGGCCGCTGTTTTGGTCCATCGCGCCATCGGCGACCATCTCACCTGCGTCTTCGTCGACAATGGAGTGCTGCGCAAAGATGAGTTCCGCAAAGTCCAGGAGAATCTGCGCGGCAAGCTTGGCTTGAATCTGGTGGCCGTCGATGCCGGCCAGCAATTTCTCTCGCTGCTGGCTGGAGTTTCCGATCCGGAAACGAAACGCAAAATCATCGGCAGCGAATTCATCGCTGTCTTCGATCGGGAAGCCCACCGCATCGCCCAGCAAACCGGCTCGGTGGACTGGCTGGTGCAGGGGACCCTGTATCCCGACGTGATCGAGTCCTCGTCCGTGAAGGGGCCTTCGCAGACCATCAAGAGCCATCACAATGTCGGCGGTCTGCCGGAGACGATGAAGCTGAAACTGATCGAGCCTCTGCGCGATCTGTTTAAAGATGAAGTGCGCCGCATCGGCCGCGATCTGGGCATGCCGGAAGATATCTTGCAGCGCCAGCCGTTTCCTGGCCCCGGCCTGGCCGTGCGCATTGTCGGCGAGGTGACGCCGGAACGCGTCGCGATTCTGCAGGAAGCCGATGACATTGTCGTGCATGAAATCAAAGCCGCGGGACTCTATCGCCAGATATGGCAATCGTTCGCCGTGTTGCTCCCGGTCAGAAGTGTGGGAGTGATGGGCGATCAGCGCACCTACGCCTACACCTGCGCCATCCGCGCCGTGACCTCGGAGGATGGCATGACGGCGGATTGGGTTCCGTTGCCGTATGACGTGCTCAAGCGCATCTCCAGCCGCATCGTCAATGAGGTGAAGGGCATCAATCGCGTGGTGTACGACATTACTTCCAAGCCGCCCGGCACCATCGAATGGGAGTAGAGCGGCATGGACGAGGTCCAAGCAAGACAGCACTGGCAGCAGATTTACTCGACGCGGCAGGAGCAGGAACTAAGCTGGTTTGAGGATGCTCCAAGTATTTCTCTTGAGCTTTTGCTAACGCCCCCGTTGGACAAAGATGCGCCAATCCTGGATGTAGGCGGCGGGACCTCGCGGCTTCCCGATGTTTTGCTGGACAGGGGATTCACGCAGCTGGCCGTGCTCGATATCGCAGCATCCGCCTTGGAGAAATCAGCCAACAGATTGGCGGGTCGCGCTTCCCACGTGCGCTGGATCTGCGCCGACATTACCCAATGGGAGCCGGATCGGGCTTACCGCGCATGGCACGATCGCGCCGTCTTCCATTTTCTTACCGCGGAGGAACCCCGCCTCGCCTATCGCTCAACTCTTGAAAAAGCCGTGGTTCCCGGGGGTGTTGTTGTCATTGGCACATTCGCGCTCGACGGGCCGGAGCGGTGCAGCGGTCTTCCGGTCAGGCGCTATTCGCCGAAAAGCCTGGCCGCGGAACTGGGGCGCCCCTTTCGCCTCACGGCCGACCGCATGGCTGAACACCGCACTCCCGCGGGGAAGGCGCAGCGCTTTCAATTCAGTCGTTTCGTCCGGGAATAGGGCACTCACCGGTCGGCGACCGCCAACTCCATCCGCGTGTTCTTCGCGAACACGACTTCATGGCCGCGCATGATCCAGCGCCGGATGACGGATTGACCTGCTGCGTAGTATGCGAATACCGAGATGGTGGTTCCACTGACAAAGAGTATGGAAAGTATCCGCGCTGGCAACCCAAAGCCGTTGCTAGTAGTGGCGGCATCCACTTGGTTCTGGTTGGTATCGACTGCGTTTGCGCCTGCCAGATAACCGAGCACGAGCGGATCCATGTATTTCCCCTTGTCCGCGTTCGCGTGGGCGCCGCCTTCGGAATCCAGCGTGACATTCTGACCTTTATTGCCTTCTACGGCAGTCATCTGCGCATGCACGTTCTCCATCGTTCCTGCGGGTAGCTTGACTTGACGGAACGTAAATCGCAGCGTCCCGTTTCGCCCCCAAAAGCGCGCGGGCTTTGCCTGGGTCACTACCCCGACCAAATGAGTGCCGTTCGGCAGAATCACATCTTGATGGTTTTTACTGAGGTAGGGCTGCGTCAGAATGGCTTCCACCGGTGTGTCGACCTTATCGGTTTTTGAGGTTAAAGGCGTAATCAGCCGTACATCGATGGTTCCCGGTGGAATATGTCCATGCGGCGGAGTTACCGGCAACAAATGGTTGGCATTGGGATCGGGCAGGGTAACAGGTTGGGTCAGCTCGGCATCGAACTCGGTTCCCGTCCAAATGTCCTGCGGATGATAGGGAAGCTGTCCGTAGAAAATCTGCAACGCCCTTTCGGATTTGTGCTTGGAATGCACCGCGTTCGATATTCCTTGCTTCATGCCGGTAAATTTCGCATGGATGGCTGCCTTGATTTTTTGTATGCGAGACTTCTTCTTGACCGGGGGGCCCATTTTTACCAGGTCCGCAGTCCGTTCGGAAGCTTCCGCGTCGATAGGCAGACTCGATCCGTCCGGCAGCTTAATGGAAGTAAAGTGGAGAACGGGCTGTTTGAGGGGGGTAAAGTCTCCATTGAGCCGTGCCCAGGTACGCTTGCTGCCGTGGATAGGAGTGAGATCAGAGATGTCGCCGTAAATTCGTGTGTTCACTGGTAACACTATATGGTCCGCGGAGTAAACAGGGTCGATCAGTCGGCCTTCGATCGGCTTGCCCTTCCGCATGCGATAGCGGTGGTCGATCTGGACCCGCAGAGGCAAACCGGCAGCCAGAATCGCTGTGGTGGGCATGGAGCCTGGACCATGAGGCAATACGGAAGATACGGCGGTTGGAGCAGAAGTCTTTTGTGTGGATTGATTCTTTCGAGATTTGCTTGAAGGAATCAGCAAAGTGGGTGTCTGACCATGCAGGCTCAAAACGCCACCCAATAAATAGGCTATGCCTAATGCAACCGAGTTCCAACTTCGCATGCTGCCTGCTCGATTAGGAATTGGGTCGTGGCTGCGTCCTTCTTTTAGAGTACACCAAACAAAGGGGCTTGCGATGGAACGTATCGCTGCCCATCCAGTCAGGATCAACGTGCAAGAGGACAGATCTTAATGTTTCTTTTGAAGTTAAAATTTTCTTTCATTCCGCCGATCGCATCTTTGTCGTCGATGCCCGGCTCCTAGGAAGTGCCTGCATGGCGAGGGTCGAAGATGGCCGCGTCGCCATCCTCCTCATCGCTGACGGATTGGACTCCTGCCAGATCTTCTTCGATCAGGAGAAATTTCCGAACGTATCGCAGGGGATCGTCCGCCACAGCCATCTCTTTCAGGTGATACCGCCATGCGTCTGGAATGACGGAGCGTCGGATGTGGCCTTTCCGCTGCACCACCTTGATCGTGCCATCCTTGGAAATGCGCGTGAATGTGCTTGTCGGAACGACAAACGCCATCTTGCTGCCGGACCGCCAAAACGCCTGGGCAAAATCATGCGCGAATAACAACGCATAGTAGCGCCGCTCCTTCGACAGCGTTTGCACGGACTCAGCAAAGCTCGACCATGGCAACGCGATGCGGGTTGCGTACCACTTGCGGAACTCGAAACCGTTGGTCCTGGCCTGGCGGATCAAGGCGCCTAATAGCTCAGCTCGTGTCATCGCATACAGCTTAGAACACTTGCATATGGCTGGAGGAGGAAAAATGTGAACCTGGGTGACTTGCGTGCAACTCGGCGAGGGCTGAAACTGATAGTGCTTGTCCGATTCTTATGCCCCAGGTTCTTCCAGCCAATTCCCGGGAAGTTTCATTCGACAATTTTCGTCTCCAGAATTCCGTCGCGCGCTCGCGTCAGATTTCTCGCTGTGAAATGCCCTGGCGTGCGCGCCTCTGCCTGCTGGCCGCCCTCCTTTGCGGTTGTGCTCTGCTCGCTTCCGGCGCAGTCCGGGCTCCCAACGGTACAGACACCGATCCGCTGAACCTCAACCCGGAGGTCCAGGACGCTTATCAGCATTTTTACGATCTCGATTATGCCAATGCCCAGATCCTCTTTGTGAAAATTGCCGCGGAACATCCCGCCGATCCCATGGCTGCCGACTATGTTCTGAACAATGCCGTGTTTCGCGAGTTGTATCGGCTCGACCTGCTCGACACCACGCTCTATGTCCAGGATGGTTTTTTGTCCGGCAAGCATCCGGTGGTGGAAGACGCGCGCGTGAGCGCGCAGATTGCGACTATGTATCGGCACGCGATCGATTTGAGCAATCGCACGCTGGCGGCCAATCCCAACGATGTGGATGCCTTATTTGCCCGCGGCTTCGCGACCAGTCTGGAGACGATCTATATCGGCATGGTGGAGAAGAAATATATTCCAGCGCTGCGCATGGCGCTCTCGGCCCGCAACGATGACGATGAGGTTCTGAAGCGCGATCCCAAATATATGGACTGCTATCTGATCGTGGGCGTGCACGATTATGTTCTCGGCAGTCTTGCCCTTCCTTTCAAAGTGCTGGCCGGGTTGGTCGGCATCCATGGTTCGAAATCGAAAGGGCTCCGGGAACTGCGCGAGGTCGGCCAATATGGCATCATCAATTCTGTTTCGGCCCGCACCGCGCTCGCCATTTTTCTTCGGCGGGAGGCAGAGTACCCCCAAGCCATCCAAGTCGTTGACGGCCTGGCGCAGCAATATCCGCATAATTTTCTCTTCGCGCTGGAACAGGCAAATCTGTTGAAGGATTCGGGGCAGGGAATGCGCGCCATCGCCGCGTATCAGGCGTTGCTGGAACGAGCCCGCAATCCTGGTCGCTACTATTCCGATCCGCACCTTGAAATGGCCTACTACGGTTTGGGAGAAGCCGCGCGCGGGCAGCGCCAGATCGCCACAGCAGCCGCCGCCTATCGGAGCGCGGCCGCCCAGCCCACCGCCTCTCCCCTAATGCAACGGCGCGCGTACCTGAGGGCCGGGCAGATGATGGATTTGTTAGGCCAGCATGCACAGGCAAAAAAGCAGTATGATGCTGTTCTCGCGTTGGGGGCGAACTCCGACCAGGCAGAACTCGCAACCAAGCTGGAGAACTCGCCGTATCGAGGCAAGTGAACGTGGACCAGGGCAAGAATTGTGGGAACCTCCAGGCCATCCACTGCGTACCCTCTAGTGCGGCTCCCATGCCCGGCATGACCTGTGACGCGGGTAGCGGGGATGTAGCTGAAGCAAGTGCGGCGAGATCATCGCCCAGGGGGGAATGTTATGTTTTGTCATCAGTGCGGAAAGCCTTTGCCGGCGGGGTCGAATTTCTGCCCTAGTTGCGGCGCGTCTGCCAGAGCCAACGTCTTTGCCGCGTCACCTTTGAATACCATGTACCGGCCCCGCGCCCTGCGCATGATGGCCGGTGTCTGCGCAGCGTTTGCCGTTCGCTATGGCTGGGACCTGACGGCAACTCGCGTGATCACGGTACTGCTGGGGATAGTGATTTTTCCCGTCATGGAGATAGCCTATCTCGTAGCGTGGATGTTGATTCCGGAAGAAATTCCGCTCATGCCCCAGGCCCCTTTCGTTCCTCCGCCGGTGGCGCCTCCTCCGCCTCCATCCAATCCGCAGGCGTATTAAGACGCCGTAGCCAGCATGCATCGCATGCCCATGTTTCGTTGAAAATTACCTTTTGTTGAACTCTGCGGGCGCTGCGATCGTTGCAGGAGGGTCATGGATCGGGTCATATAACATCTGTCCCAGGAATCCAGGAGCGACCCTTGCGCGGGACAACAAGAGATACCGGCCACCCAGCGAGCGAAATTCCATCCGGCGTCTGGGTGCTTGGCTTCGTCAGCATGTTTATGGACATTTCTTCGGAAATGATCCATAGCTTGCTGCCGATGTTTCTGATGACGACACTCGGCGCTAGTGCCTTCGCGGTTGGCTTGATTGAAGGGTTAGCCGAGTCCACCGCATTACTCGTCAAAATGCTCTCAGGTGCCTGGAGCGACTACCTTGGCAAGCGCAAGGGACTGGCCCTGTCCGGTTACACCCTGGGGGCGTTGTCCAAACCATTATTTGCCGTGGCTCCTGCCACCGGCTTCGTTCTGTTTGCGCGGTTAGTGGATCGCAGTGGCAAGGGATTGCGCGGTGCTCCGCGCGATGCGCTGATCGCAGATATTACGCCGCCGCCCCTGCTCGGCGCAGCTTTTGGCCTTCGCCAATCGCTCGATAGCGTTGGCGCCTTTATCGGTCCGCTGGTGGCGACCGGCCTGATGCTGCTGTGGGCCGACAATTTTCGGGCAGTGTTCTGGATTGCGGCGATTCCTGGCGCACTGGCGGTTGCGCTGCTTGTATTTGGTGTCCATGAACCCAAATCGCACCGGCCTGCAACGCGAGTCAACCCGATCATTCGAAGCAACCTGAAGCGCATGAGCCCGTCGTATTGGTGGGTCGTCGGTATCGGCGCGGTGTTTACATTGGCACGCTTCAGCGAGGCGTTTCTTGTACTGCGGGCTCAGCAGGGGGGCATCCCGATCGCGCTGGTTCCGCTCGTGATGGTCGCGATGAATGTGATCTATTCGGCGTCTGCATATCCTTTTGGCAAGCTCTCGGATCGTATCAGCCATACAAAGCTATTGGCGCTCGGCCTGGTCGTGTTAGTGGCCGCCGATCTGGTTCTGGCGAACAGCGATCATTGGGGTTTTGTGCTTGGGGGTGTCGCGCTTTGGGGCGTTCACATGGGCATCACCCAGGGTCTGCTCGCAACCATGGTGGCGGATAATGCCCCTTCCGATCTGCGCGGCACGGCCTATGGTTTTTTCAATCTGATCGGTGGAATCGCCATGCTCGCTGCTAGCGCGGCGGCTGGGTTGATTTGGGATAAGCTTGGCGCTGCTACGACATTCCACGCCGGTGCTGCCCTGTGCGTAGTCGCCCTGATCGGTTTGGTGGGGCGCTTTGCCTCAAACCCTTCCAAGGTCTAGGTGTTTGCTGGAATCAGAGGCTGGTCAATCGCACAATCACTGTCGCGATTTATCGTCCTGGACGATAATCCCGTGGCCTCTTCCGTCCTGTTCGTCCTTTATAGTGGACGTACATGGAAATCGAGTCGCCCATGCAGCTTGAACATGACGGAGCGCGCCTGTTTGCCACCACGATCGGTACGGGACCAGACGTGATTCTGCTGCATCCCACGCCTGTCCACCATGCCTTTTGGCTGCCCGTTGCCGAACTGCTCGCCGACCGATATCGCCTCACGTTGGTGGACCTTCGCGGGCACGGCCAGTCGACTGCCGGAACCGGCGTCATCACGATGACCCGGCTGGCCGACGATACCCATGCGGTCCTGCAGGCCCTGCAGATTCAGCAGGCGGCCTTCATCGGCTGCTCCATTGGCAGCTATACGCTTTACGAATATTGGCGGCGTTTTCCGCAAGAGATGGCAGCGCTGGTCGTCACCTGTGGCAAGCCTCAGCCGGACACGGAAGCCAACCGCGAAAAGCGCCGCGAATCCATGCACGCCGCGCAGCAACCCGGCGGATTGCAAAAGTTTTTCGATCAAACTGCGGATACGCTGGTCGGGCCCACAGCAAAACGGCTTCATCCCGAAGTCCGTGCAGCCGCTCGCGCGATGATGGATGGCTTCTCGCTCGAATCGATGCTGGCCGTCCAGCAGGGACTCATGCAGCGGCCCGACTCGGTCTCCACGCTCGAGACGATCCATGTGCCGGTATGCGCCCTGGCTGGCGGAGAAGATCCGGGCAGCACCCCGACTGAGATGCATGTGATCGCCGAGCGGGTGCCGCACGCCGAGTTTCATCTGCTGGCAGATGCCGGTCATTACGCTCCATTGGAGCAGCCGCAAAACATGGCAACCCTGATTGCAGATTTTCTAGATCGCGAATACAGGCCCCAACATTCCGCCCGCGCTGCGAGGGAAACCCATTGAGTCCAGTGAACCGATTGCAGGAAGTTCCCACCCGTCCATTTCACTACGCTGGCGCGCGGGACCGTGATTTATTGTGCGATCGCGTGTCCCTGGCTCGGCTGGTCCGCGAGTATGGAACGCCGCTCTATGTCTACTCGGCAACCAACATACTCGGGCGTGTCCAGTTGTTCGCCGAAGCCTTCGCTGGAATGCGTGCCACCGTCTGCTATTCCGTCAAGGCGAACTCGAATCTTTCCATTCTGCGCCTGCTGGCGGCCTCTGGCACCGGCTTCGACATCGTCTCCGGTGGGGAGCTCGAACGCGTCCGCCAGGCCGCAAAATCCAGCCTGCGCCGGGTCGTGTTTTCCGGAGTTGGCAAGACCGCTGCGGAGATCGACGCCGCCCTGGCCGCGCGCATTCTTGTCTTCAATGTTGAAAGCCCAGCCGAGCTCGATCTGCTGGAGCAGCGGGCCCGGCACCTCCGCAAGCGCGCGCCCGTGGCGATGCGCGTCAATCCCGATGTCTTCGCCGCCACCCATCCCTACATTTCTACCGGGATGACAACGCACAAGTTTGGCGTCGCCATTGGGGATGCAACCGCACTCTATCAACGCGCCGCAAAAAGTCCCTACCTGGTTCCCACAGGTGTCAGTGTGCATATCGGATCCCAGATTCGCGTGACGGAGCCCTTTGGGCAAGCGCTGCAGCGGGTGATGGAGATGGTGCGCGAATTGCAATCGCTTCACGGCATTCGAATTCAGCACATCGACGCGGGCGGCGGCCTCGGCATTTCCTATGATGATCCCGCGCCAACGGGCAAAGACCGCAAGGACGCTCAGGCTTTCGATCCGATGGCCGCAGTGCGTGGATATGCGCAGCACATCCGCACCGCACTCGCCGGTTTTGATGGCGATTTGCTGCTGGAGCCGGGTCGGTTCATCATCGCTCAGGCAGGTGCTTTGTTAGCCCAGGTGCTCTACACCAAGCGCAACGGATCGAAAACATTTGTCGTCACCGACGCCGCCATGAATGACTTGATTCGTCCCGCCTTATACCAGGCGTACCACTCGATTCTGCCTCTGCGCCGCCAGCGGAACCGTCCCTCCGCCGTGGTCGATGTCGTCGGTCCAGTCTGCGAGACGGGAGACTTCTTCGCCCGCGACCGCGAACTGCCCGCCCTCGGGGCTGGCGATTTCCTCGCCATTCTGGATGCTGGCGCCTATGGAATGTCTCTCAGCTCCAATTACAATTCCCGTCCCCGCGCGGCGGAGGTCTTGGTGGAAGGGAATCGGCATCGCCTGATTCGCCGCCGGGAAACCATGCGCGATCTGCTCGCCGGTGAGCGAATCTTCCTGAATGGCGGAACGGAATGAGTAAGTCAAATCAACGCGCGGGAAGCACCGCTCGCAATCCGTCCGCGGCAATCTCGCCGGAGTCGATCAGTTGTTGGAAGTCAGTGGAATCTCGGACGTGGCCATGCTGCGGACCGTATCGGTCGAGGCGGTGGGAGTCTTTGAGATTCCCACCGGATTCGAGGAATATTCCCCCGCATCCCGTTGTGGGCCCAGGCCCAGTTTGATAAGTGCGCGCGAGTCGGGAGTGATCTTCGACTGCCAGCCATTATCTGTCTGGTACTTCACCATCGCCGCCTGCGTGTCCGAGTCCCACCGTCCAGTGGGGCTGCCACTCAGGTAATGCGCCTGGATCAGGGCTTGCTGGATCTCGATCGCCCGCTGCGGGTCCATCGTCCGCTGTCCCAGTACTGCGGGGCGATGATGCTTCGACCTGCGACGATGCGCGGTGCGGCTATAGGAAGTGTGGTGCAGGGAGGCACGGTGGCTGGTTGCCTTGCTTCGTTTTGTCGTCAAGTGGCTGACGCGTTTGTCATGCGTCTTGGCCGCGGATGTTTGAGAGGATGCAAACGCAGCGCCAGCCAGACTGAGTGCCAGGATCAGAATCCCGGCGGCAGCAGGCACGCGAGTTCGAGGGGGAGGGAACATGGTTGTCAAGGGTAGAGCAATTTTAGACATCTGCACCCTCCAAAGCAAGCGGGACCAGCCCGGTGGTGCATACATCGACAATCTTCAGCGAGTGCGATAGAGGCGAAGCCCAGTCTATAAGACACCGCCTCTATGGATGATTAAGCCTTTCAATATCAATTATTTATCTATCTTTATTTCGTCGAATTATGGAAGCGTTTCCCCCGCGTAGGTGTTACCCAGGTTGGCGTGCTGCGGATCCACTATCAGGAAAACGACGTCGTCGCCCGATTTCAGCTTTGAAGCCAGATCCTGGAACTGCTGCACATTCTCAATCGGTTGGCGATTCATCTGCAAGATCACCTCACCCGGAGCCAGACCCTCCACACTGTCGGCGAATGAGCCCGGGCGTATGCCTCTGATCAACACGCCGCCCGTGATTCCAGCCTTCGAAGCCATGTCCGGCGGCACATTGCTCACCGTCAGTCCCAGCTTGCTGGTCCCACTTTGCTGTGGGCCGTTCGAGCTGCCGCCCGGCGCAGCCTGGTTGTTCAGTGCTGCCATCATGTCAGCCCGGTTCGCGATGGTGATCGTTGCCGTCTGTTGTTTGCCATCGTGAATGTAACCGAGGGTGGCCGTACTGCCCGGCTTGCGAGAAGCAATATCGGAGATCAGATCGTCGCCGTCCTTGACCGGTCGTCCGTCAATGCTGACGATGATGTCCCCCGCCTTCAGTCCGGCCTTGGCCGCCGGGAATCCCGGCTGAACCGAGCTGATGATGACGCCATTCTTGAATCCGTACACATGGGCAACAGCAGGCGAAACAATGGACTGGAAGCTGATGCCGATCGATCCGCGCACCACTTTATGCTCGGGTCCAATCAACTGGTTGTACACGTTGGCAATCGAATCGGATGGCATGGCGAAGCCGATGCCTTCATTGCCGGCGGATTGCGTGTAAATGGCCGTGTTCATGCCAATCACCTGGCCATCCATGTTGACCAGCGGACCGCCGGAGTTTCCCGGATTGATGGCCGCGTCTGTTTGCAGGAAATGCTGAAACTCGCCAGGGTTGCCGGGTTCAATCGACCGGTTCTTTGACGAGATGATGCCCGCGGTCACCGTCTGGTTCAGGCCAAACGGGCTGCCGATCGCAATCACCCAATCGCCCACTTGCGTTCCGTCGGAATTGCCCAGTTTGATGGTGGGCAGCGGGTGGTCCACGGTAATTTTCAAAACAGCGATGTCCGTGTCTTTGTCGACGCCGACAACCTTGGCCGGATGTCCTGGATACCCGACAGGATCGGTGGTGAGCTTCACGTTGATTTTATCGGCCTTATCGACCACATGATTATTGGTGATGATGTATCCGCGCGGATCCACAATAAAACCGGAGCCCAGCGCCTCGCGCTCGCCGCCGTCCGGAGCTTGACCTTCTGGCCCTTGCGGGCCGCCAAAGCCGAAAAAGTGATTGAAGAAATCCTGCATGCCATTGTCGCCGCCCTGGCCCTGCCCTGGGGCCTGGCCTTGTCCTTGTCCCTGGCCCGGTGCTTGTCCTTGTCCATCCTGGCCGTCCCCGTCGGGGGTATTGTCATCCGGTCCCTGCAAGTTACCCTGGAAGCCTCGGCCGCTGGAATTCTTGGGATACGAGACGGTGTTGATGTTGACCACCGCCGGACCCACCTCTTTCGCAATCTTGGTGAAGTCGGTGGACAAATTGACCGGACTCGGGATCTGCAGCGGCTGCGCATCTGAGCTGTCGACATTCGTTTCTTTTCCATTGACTCCATGGGCCATAACGGACCCGATCAGTATCCCGGCAGACAGCGTCGCAAGGATTGCGAAGGTAAAACTCAGACGGCGCGTGCGGAATTTCTCTATCCAGACTTTCCAGGCGTTCATGTGTGGTCGATCCTCGTTAAGCGTGCTGTATGTGAAATGTCTTGGTGGGGGCAACAATAGATCAGTATAACGTCTCAGCCGGCTGCATCCACCATGCGGCGGTCAGCGGAGATCATGGGTCACCTTAGTTAGACGCACTATTAGGGGAAAGCGTAACAGCTATCTTGCAGAGTTTTGCCTCCTCGATACATCGTAGCGACTATCCAGGAGTGGAACAGTTGCCGGTCTGCCCGCTTCGCTGCCTCCAGCGCGGCAACACTTCCGCAGCGAAAATGCCGAACAGCACCAGCAACGCTCCCAGTCCTCGGCGCGGTTCCAACCTTTCCCGCAGCACCACAAACGCTGTCAGCCACGCAAACACCGGTTCCAGCGTCAAAATTACCGCCATATTGGCCGCCGGGATCACCTGTTGGGCCCAGGTCTGGATGCCAAAGGCCGCGGCCGTCCCCAGAATCGCTGTCACCAGCAGGGCAACTTCAACCAGCGGCTGCATCAGCGGGCTTCCCGGCAAAAATGCATGCGCCAGAGCGCCCGGCCGCGGCGGCTCCAGAATGAATGCCGCCATGGTCAAAAAAACCATGCAGAAGCCAATCTGCAACAGGATGAGTTGCTCGAAGCGGACCCTCCCCGAGGCGTGCGCCAGCGCGATGACGTAGAGCGAAAATCCCAGCGCGCAAAAAAGTGTCAGCAAATTTCCCAGGCTCTCTTTGCCGCCCGCGGAGAACAGCACCGTCCATCGCGCATGGGACGGAACCGTCAACAGCGCCACGCCCAGCAGCGCCAACAAAGCGCCCATCCATGCCGGCCATCCCGGCGCGCCGGTCCCCGGAGGCCGCAACCACGGCAGCGTCGCCATCAGCGGGACCATCACCACCACCAGCGCCGTAATGAACGCGGAATTGGTGGGCGTCGTGTAGGCGAGTCCCTGCGTCTGGAAAACATATCCGACCGCCAGGCTGGCGCCGGCAGCAGCGCCAAACAGCCACGCCTCCCGGGTCAGTTGCCGCCACTGCTTGCGGTAGACCAGCGCCAGGCAGCCAAAGGCCAGGATCGTGCGCAGCGCGTTGAACCACTGCGGCGCGATGTCGGCGAGCGCTTCCTTGATCAGCACAAAGGTCGCGCCCCACAGCATCACCACCGCGAACATCAGCAGATGGGCGAGGACGTTGCGCGAGATTCTTGGCGAAGCTGTATCTGTCATGGGCGGTTCGATCGTTCAAAGTGGTCGGCGAGTATGGGAACCCATTACGATTCCGATTGCGCCAGGGCCAGCAAGAGCAGCAGAATGCGGCGCAGGGCAAGGTCGCGTCCCGCGGCATCGAACCACTCCTCCAGCGTATGGACACCCCCGCCGCTGCCGCCACCGCCAAGACTGACGGCTTCGATGCCCAGGGATAACGGAATGTTCGCATCCGTGGAGGCGGTGCTGACGTGGTTCTGGATCTGGAGATGCCGGTCGACGGCTCGCACCGTGTTGAGGATGCGCGCATCCTTCCGAAGCGCGGCGGCGGGGCGCTCTCCGATCGTTGCGATTTCAAACTGGATGGGGTCTGGACCATGGCTTTCGCTCGGCAGGTCCCTCGTCGTGCGATTCGCCTCCTCGACAGCGGTTTCCACCGCGTCATGGATATGTTCTTCCAGTTGCAATAGGATCGCCGAGTCGGTCGAGCGCGTATCGATGCGCGCCTCAACCCGCTGTGGAATCGAATTGATCGACGTGCCTCCTTCTATATGCCCTACGTTCCATGTGGTTCGCGGGGAACCGGGCAATTGGAGCCGGCCCATTGCTGTCAGGGCATTGGCCAGGATCATGATGGGGTTGGGAATGCCCGCATCCGTCCAGGAATGACCGCCGGGGCCGCTGATGGTAATGCGAAAACGCTTGCTGCCCAGACCCTGGGTCACGATCGTATCGGTGCCAGCACCATCGAGAATCACAGCGGAATGAATCCGCGCGGCGAACTGCGATTCCGTGAATACATATCGCATCCCGCGCAGGTTGCCTTCCCCTTCTTCGCCAACATTGCACGCGAAAAGAATGTCGTTCTCCGGTCTCAACATGGCGGCGCGCATGGCTGCGGCGACTCCCAGCACAGCCGTGATGCCCGCGCAGTTGTCGCTGGCTCCCGGAATCCGCAGAATGCTGCCCTCCTGCACCGGCTGGCCGATGGCTTCAGCCGGAAACACGGTATCGAGATGAGCGGAAAAAAGCGTACACGGGCGAGATGCGCGGGGCTCCTGCCCCGGTTGTACCTTTATAGCTCCGCGCATCCATCCCAGCGCGTTGCCGCAGTCGTCGATGCCAACGTCTTCCAGCCCGAGCGTTGCAAATTGTTCCGCCACCCAACGCGCTCGGTCTGCTTCTCCGAAGGGAGGAGCCGGGATCGACGCGACCTGGCGATGCCACTCGCGCATCTGCATTTCCTGCAAATGAAACCACTGGAACGCGCGATGCACGGCGGGCTGCCTCGCCAGTTGGCTGATGACTTGAAACGTCGAGCTGGCAACGGTTGACGACATGAGGAATCCGGAACGTGGTAGTCGAAGCCAGTCTCTGCCTGCGATCGACCGCTTCCAGTCTATCGGAGATCGCGTCGTGCAGTTGGTCTTGCCCGCTCGCGGCCCCGCCTCAGTAGAGGACCCTCATCAGGCATAGTCCGTTGGCGGCTGCGGTAGGTCCAGCGAGAGAGCGATTACGCCCATCCAAAATGCGTGTCATGTCTGTCGCTGCCATGCGGCCCCGGCCGATCTCCAAAAATGTGCCGATAAGATTGCGAACCATGTGGTGCAGAAACCCATTCCCGCGCACCGTGTAAGTAAAAATTTCCGCCGCGCCTGCCGTCACATAGTCGTTTTCAGAATCGTCCGAGTTTTCAGCGTTCGATCCTGCAGGTAGCGTGGCCAGCACATCCGGTAAGGGAACTGAAAGCGATTCTCGCTGCCATTCAGACTGCTCGATCCGTCGCACGTTTGACCGAGGTGGCTCTCCCTCCCACCGCTCCCTCCCTGGCCGTCCAGAGTCGAGCGGCTGTGCGCACGCTTCCTCGCTTGCCATCCTCGTCGTCCGATCCGGAGCCGATGCGGCAAACGAAGTGAAATCATATTCGCCGAGGATTGCCTGCGCTGCCTGTTGCATCGCCGCCAGATCCAGCGGCCAGCGCCAGCATGTGGCGTAGCGCGCCAGAAACGGAGAGCAAATGGCACCGCGAAGGATTCTATATTGATAGACTTTGCCGACCGCGCTGTGCCTGGCATGGAACTCCGCCGGCATCCGCTCCGCGGAAAGAATGCGAATGGAGGCTGGAAGAATACGATTCAGCGCGCGCTGCAAATTTTCTGCCGGAATCGCAGCCGCCAGCGAAAAGCTCGCGACCTGCCCCCGTGCGTGAACGCCCGCATCGGTCCGACCGGATCCCTGCGGCAGCACGCGCTCCCCGGTAATCGCAGCAACAGCTTCCGCCAGCAATCCTTGGATCGTTGGCCTTCCCGGCTGTATCTGCCAGCCGTGGAAATCCGTTCCATCGTATGCCAGCGTCAATTTCCAGTTGCTGCTTTCCTTCCAATCGCTACTTTCTTTCATCCATCTCTTCTCGCTGGGGCCATTCCATCAGCAGCATGGGGCGCGGAGGCCCGGACTGCTGCGATATACTCATCCTCGTTAGCAGACTACACGTGATGAAGAGACTTACCTGCGCCGTGGCTGCATTCTGCCTGTGTTCGTGGCTTGGACCATCGGTCGTCGTGTGTTCCGGGATTGGCAAAGCTTCGCGGCGGATTTGAGGAAATGTTTTGCTAGAAGATCGACGGGAACCATCCAGCCCGCAATCTCGTAACCAATCCAAAGAACGCGCGGAATGCGAGATGAGCCCACTTCGCTGTTTTTCCCGTTTCAGGCGAACACTGCCTCGGTAGGTTCCGCCGCAAAATTAGAAGAGAGATTCAGAAGCCGGACGGCATTCCGAATCATCTGTATGAATGCATTGCGATCACTGTGTGGAATCGCTGAACACGCTTGGTTCATAGGATTCGTTCCGTTATGAGCCGCGATCGGCGTTTGCATAGCCATGCTACGTTGGACTGAAAATTTTGGTGAGGACAGAAAAGGTAGGCAAACGTGAAGACGAAGGATCTCCAGAGTGCATTGGTTGCCGGGTTGATGCTGTTCAATCTGGTGGCGCCCCTGGCCGGCGCTCAGTCCAGGGATTCGAACAATGCCGCGCCGCAGGCGAGCACAACGCAGCCGGTACCCAATGCTCCGGCTGTCGCGGCGGCGACCGTCGCCACCCCCAACCCGCCGCAACCCATCGCTAGTGAGCCCTATGCGCTTCGCCCGACCAGTCAGGATTTTTCCAGGGGAAAATCGCAGCTTCCCAATCCGTTTTCCGTCTATACGCACACAACGGTGCCGCCCCCTCGGTTGAGCAACAGCTCTTTGCTCGACTCACTGTATAAGGATGGAAAAATCTATCTCAGCCTGGACGACGCCATCCTGCTGGCGCTCCAGAATAACTTCGATATCGCCATCGCCCGCTACAATCTCGACATCGCGGACACCGATCTTCTGCGTGCCCGCTCCGGCCTTTCCTACCTGGGCGTGAATACCGGCCTGGTGACAGGAACACTGGGCGGCAGCACCAGCCCGGTGGCCAGTTCCTCTCCCGCCGCCACGACGGGAGCCACCAGCGCCAGCAGTTCGACCGGCTCCACTTCCTCCACCACGATTCAGACGGCGGGCGCATCGGGAGGAGGTCCAGGCGGTACCTCCGTCGGCGCGGGAGGCGCCGCCTCTGGTCCCAACGGAATCACCTCTTCCACACTGGGTGCGGGTCCGCTGGATGTGCCATTGGAACCGCTTGATCCGGTCGTCTCCGGTACCGTGCAACTGGCTCGAGCATATATTCCACAGACATCCAAGTTTCTTACCGGCACATTCCAACTCAATTCGAACACGAATGAATACAACTTCAATTACTCGCAAGGGTTTCTGCCGGGTGAAACGATGGCCATCACTTTCAACAACATCCGCAGCACCAGCGACATGAACTCTATATTTGGCAACTTCTACAGCCCTGCGATCACGTCGACCTTCAACGCCCAGATCACGCAACACCTGCTGCAAGGCTTTGGATGGTCGGTGAACGGACGCTACATCGCGATCACGAAGAACAATCGTCGCATTACCGATGTTGCCTTTCGTGCGCAATTGCTCTATACCATCGATCAGATCGAAAACATCTATTGGGGCCTGGTCGGCGCCTATCAGGATGAAAAAGCCAAGGAAGGCGCTCTGAAGCAATCCACCCAGTTGCTTTCCGACGATCAGAAGCAATTGCAGATCGGTACCCTGGCGCCGCTCGATGTCGTCAATGCCCGGGCCCAGGTTGCCAGCGATCAGCAGGCCCTGACCAGTTCGAGGACCAAGCTCGAATATCAGCAACTGATCATGAAGCAGGCCGTCGCGCGGAACCTCGACGATCCCATCTTTTCTTCCGCTCCCATCGTTCCCACCGACCGCGTGTCCCTGATGCGGACACCCGAGGAAGACAAGTCCGTCGACGAATTGGTCCAGGAGGCCGACGCCGACAGTCCGAACGTGCAGGAGGCGCTGCTGAGTCTCAAGAACCAGGAGATTACGCTCAAGTCCGTAAAGAACGCGCTGCTGCCTGTGCTGGACGTGTATGGCTTTTATGGGGCCGAGGCCATCGGTGGATCGAAGAACCCGCTTATCACCTGCGGACTGATTCCATCTCTCGGCTTCGATCCGTGCGCCGGCGTCCCCGGGATCAGCATCCCTTACTCCACTGTGGTCGGCAATCTGTTCAACAGCTCCGGGTCCAATAAAGGAGTCGGCTTCAACTTCACCGTGCCCCTCCGCAACCGTCAGGCGCAGGCGCAGGAGGAGCGAGCGCAGATTGAGTACCGCCAGTCCCAAATGCGGCTGCAGCAGTTGTATGTGCAACTGCGGATGCAGGTCGTCAACCAGCTCTATGCGCTGCAGAATGACCGCGCCCAGGTTCAGTCCGTCGAGGCCAGTCTGCAATATGCGGTGCAAAGCCTGGATGCCGAGCAGAAGAAATACCACCTGGGCGCATCCACCACTGCCAACGTTCTGTCGCAGACCCGCAATTATGAAACCGCTCAGGATAACTTGATCGCCGCTCAAACCAACTACGCCGTGGACCGCGCGGCGCTTTCCCAACTCGTTGCCGATACGCTCGAGAAATATGGCATCAGCATCACGGATGCGGCCACGGGGAATATCTCTCAAGCGCCGCTGGTGCCAGGCCTGCAAGCGCCACAACCGGAAGCCAAGCCGGAGCCATTGGGTCCCGGTCAAACGCCATAAGGAATGTGCCTCATCTTGAACTTCGAGAGTTCACAGTAACAGTAAAAATGTTCGTAGAGCCGTTCTTCCGTTGTATAGAATGCGGATCGATGAAAGGAGCGCTATCGCTCCGTGATGCGATCGAGAAATTCAAAAAACTCAGGGAAGGAAATTGCCGCCGACTCCGCTCCATGAATCTGCGTATCTCCCACGGCGCGCAATGCTGCCACGGCAAACGCCATCGCGATGCGATGGTCATCGCCGGCATCGATCCCCGCGCCGTGCAGCGTCTGACCGCCAGGCACGTCCAGCCCATCTTCGAACTCCTCCACCTGCGCTCCCATGGCGCGAAGATTTTGCGCGACCAGCGCAATCCGGTCCGATTCCTTCACCCGCAATTCGCGCGCATCGCGGATGCGAATCCCATCGCGCGTATAAGGAGCGATCGCCGCCAGCACCGGCAATTCATCGATCAGTTGCGCCGACAGCGCTCCGCTGATCTCCGCGCCTTGCAACCCTCCCGGATTTCCCAGCACTTGCAGCGTGCCCACCAGTTCCGCGTGCTGCTCGCTCAGTTCCAGCACATTCAGCCGCACCCCCAGACCGCGCAACACATCCAGCAGGCTGGCACGCGTGGGATTCATGCCCACCCCGTCCAGCACCAGGTTCGACTCTGGAAATAATGCCGCTGCACAAAGAAAAAATGCAGCCGAGGACAAATCGCCCGGCACGCTCGCATCGATTCCATGCAGCTTCTGCCCGCCCTGGATGCTGACCGTCAGTTTGCTCCGCTCCACCTCGGCGCCAAACGCGCGCAGCGCCAACTCGCCGTGGTCCCGCGTATGCACCGACTCATGTACCTGGGTGGTGCCGCTCGCCTGCAGTCCGGCAAACAGCAGGCAGGTCTTCACCTGCGCGCTGGCGATGGGCGTCCGATAGTCCAGACCGCGCAGCGGACCACCATGGATCGTGACCGGCGCATGCCCCTCCGTTAAATCGAGTTTCGCCCCCATCGCTGTCAGCGGCATGCGGATGCGCTCCATCGGTCGTCGGCTCAGGGAGGTGTCCCCCACCAGCGTGCTCGTGAACGGCTGCGCCGCCAATAGGCCCGCCAGCATCCGCATCGTCGAGCCGGAGTTGCCGCAGTCGAGAGCAGCTTGCGGCGCTTGAAAACTGCCGGCGCATCCCGTCACGGTGAAGACGCCATTCTCCCCGCGTTCGACGCCTGCGCCCAGCTGCTGCATACATGCGAGCGTGCTGTGCGGGTCGGCGCCGCTGGAAAAATTAGTCAGGTGTGAAATGCCTTCAGCGAACCCAGCCAACATGGCATAGCGATGGGAAATACTTTTGTCCCCGGGCAGTCGCAGGCTCCCTGCGACATTGCCTGCGGGAGTAACGACGCGCGTCGAACCGGAGAATGCCGAAGCGGATGACTTCATGTGCGACAAAGAAATTTCTCCTTCAAATTTTCAGCCACAGCCTGCCGGTGTCCGAAAAGATTTTCACTTTCCTCCGCGGACGTTCCATTTCAGGACGGCTGATCCAAACCGGAAATCTCATCGTACCGCGAGTGGATTCTTTCGTGGGAATCTCGCGCGACCGCAGCACCATGAAAACAGCAAGACTCAGCGGCGCGCAAACGGCGCGCAAACAGACCTGAGTCGCCTATATCGAGGTAGCCATGCTGAAAATCAATGGGTTTAAAGCGGGAATTGCAGTCGCCATCGGGCTGGGTTGCCTGTTGCTTCCCCCGGCATTGGCGCAGAACGTCGGCACAGCGCTGACGGAATCCGGAATCCAGCCCGAAGCCATGCAACTCTACGATCGCGCGGTGAAGGAACTGCATCAGGGCCATGCCATTCCCGCCGAAAAAGATGCGATGCGTGCCCTGCAAATTGACAAGAAGTTTGCCGACGCCGCGGCGCTGGCGTCCACCGCCGCATCAAAGCAGCAGCAGTTTGATCGTGCGCGAGCGGAAGCCACCCAAGCCCTGCAGATTGATCCCGCAGATGAAAAAGCCTGGGTGATTCTGGCCACCGCCGACAACTACCTCGCCAAGTATTCCGATGCCGCCGCTGCGCTCGGCCACGTCAGCCCGCAAGATCAGGAAACCTGGCAGGTCGCCTATCAGTGGGCGCAGGCAGAGGCTGGCCAGCAGCATCTGCAACAATGTTTCGATTGGACCAATCGCGCCGCTGTCTCCGCGCCGTCCAATTTCGCTCCGCTGCATCTGCTGCGGGCCAGCGTGTTGCTCGCTATGGGCGATAGCGCGCGCGCCGCCGACCAGCTGGAAATTTATCTGCAATTGCCCAGCGTGAATCCCACCCAACGCGATCTCCTCACTCAGGAACTGCATCGTCTGCGCAAGCTGTCGCCGAAAGCTCCCGCCTCCCCGCCAGTCGCCAACGGTGCGACAGAATCCAACGCCCAGGCGAACTGAAGATTCAGTTCCCGCAGTTCCAATCCGCGCGATGGAGATGTGTGTAGAATGATCCTGCCTTTCCAACTTCAAAATTCATAGGCGGATACATGCAGCGTCGCGATTTCATCAAGTCGGTAGTGGCATTGGGCGGAGCGTCCGTACTGGGCCAGGGAACGTCCTTCGCGATTCCTCCAGACCCCTACGCCCCCACGCCCAAGCTGGGCGTGAAGCGCGTCCTGATCATGTTCAAATGCCATTTCGATGCTGGCTTTATCTCCACGCAGAAGGCCGTCATCGACTGGTATTTCTCCGTCTATTTTCCGGATGCGATTCGCGTCGCCGCCGACATGCGCCGCACCGGTGGCCCCCGCTATGTTTGGACCACGGGCTCATGGCTGCTGTACGAGTATCTGGAGCAGGCCTCCGCCGCCGACCGCCGCCAAATGGAGCAGGCCATTGCCGCCGGCGATATCGCCTGGCACGCGATCCCCTTGAATTGGCAGACCGAGATGATGGACGCCTCGATGATTTCCGGCAGCATCGCTTTGTCGAAGTCCCTCGACCGCCGTTTTGGGCGCACCACCACCGGCGCCAAAATGACCGATGTACCTGGACACACGCGCGGTTTAATCGCTCCCATTGCTTCGCAAGGCGTCAAGTTTCTCGATATTGGCGTGAACGACGCCAGCAGGCGGGCAGAGGTCCCTCCGCTATTTCTTTGGAAGGATACGCGCGGTTCTTCGCTCGTCGTCATGTATCACCAGGGCTATGGAACCGTCACGCAGGTGCCGGGCACGGACCTCGCAATTGTCATCGCGGTGCGAGGCGACAACAGCGGTCCCAACGCGCCGAATGAAATCGTCGGCATCTACTCGGGACTCGGCCACATGTTTCCCAACGCTGAAATTGTCGCCTGCGGTCTCACGGAAATCGCTAACGCAGTCGAACCCTACCGCAATCAATTGCCGGTCGTCACGCAGGAAATCGGCGACACTTGGATCTATGGCGTGTCGAGCGATCCCTTGAAGGTTGCCAGGTATCGCGAAGTTGCCCGCCTCCGCCAGGCTTGGATTGCGCAGGGAAAATTCCATTCGGGCGATGCGACCGACATCGCCTTGATGCGGAGCCTGATTCTGGAGCCGGAGCACACCTGGGGAACCGATACCAAAACCTGGCTCGACTACGACCATTACACGCCGCAAGACCTGGCGAAAATGCTGGACACGAAGAATTACAAAGTGGTCGCGTTCAGTTGGGAAGAAAAGCGCAAAGATCTATTCGATGGAACTGCCGCGCTTCCCGCGCCGCTACGCAGCCAGGCCGAGGAGGCGGTGCGCAACCTTGCAGCCAAAGAACCGCAGATGCCGAGTGGCTCGGTCGTGGCTGCGGGGCAGGACATCGAGACGCCGCATTTCATACTTCAAGTGGACGCGAAGACGGGAGCGATTCATCGCCTGCGCAATAAGAAGTCCGGGCGTGACTGGGCCTCGCCCGATCATCCGCTGGCGTTGTTTTCCTATCAGACACTGTCGCAGCAGGATTACTCAGAGTACCGCGCGAAGTATCTTGTCATGCAGGCGAGCTGGGCTGAGAAAGATTTTGGAAAGCCCAACATCGAACGCTTCGGAGCGAAAAATCAGGACTGGCTGCCCTCCTTGGTCGAGCTGCGCGCAGAGAAAAATGCCGAAGGGCATCGTCTCCTTGGGCGTCTGGAGCTTCGCGATGCGGAAGCGGAGCAGTCCGGCCGCACCGCATTTCCCAAAAAAATATATGTTGAATTACTGCTTCCAGACGCGGAACCGGTTGTTCATCTCAATTTCTACTGTCTGCAAAAGCCCGCCACGCGGATGCCGGAATCGCTATGGCTTACTTTCAATCCTGTCGTTTCCAATCCGCAAGGATGGATGCTGGAAAAGTCCGGCGAGCAGGTGTCGCCGTTCGATGTCGCCCGCGGCGGAGGCCGCCAGATGCACGCGGTTTCCAATCATTTCAGCTACACGGACAAAGACGGTTCCTTCACTGTGGAACCGCTGGACGCGCCTCTGATCGCCATGGGCAGCAAGTCTCCACTGAATTTTTCCCAGGACCAGCCGGACCTTTCTAGCGGTATGCATTGCAATCTGTTCAACAACGCCTGGGGAACGAATTACATCATGTGGTATGGCGAAGATATGCGCTTCCGCTTTCTCTTGCGCGCCTGACGAGTGGCCCAGCGCTCAGCACTTCACCGGTTTCTTCGGGTCGATCACACGCAGCGCAATCACGGTTTCGTCGTCGAAATGTTCCACCGGCCCCTGAAAGTCTGACACCGCCTTCAGGATATTGCTGACCATAGTGGCAGCCGAGCAGCGACGATGTTCTTCCAGAACCGCCGTCAACCGTTCCATGTCGAACATTTCATTCTGATCGTTTTCCGCGTCGATCATGCCGTCGGAATAAAATACGATCGTGTCGCCGGGCTGCGTAGACAAAGTGAATTCTTCATATTCGACGTCGGTAAACATGCCCAGCGGAATGCCGGTCGCCTGGATCGGTTCCACCCCTTTGGCGCGGCAAAACAGCGGCTGACACCCGCCCGCATTTGCAACCTGCAGGGTCTTGTCGTTGTCGTTCCAAATTGCGAACAGCAGCGTGACGTATTGCGCGTCGAGTTTTCTCTCCTGGAGTTGCTCGTTCAGCGCCGCCAGCATCTGCGCCGGGGAAGGTCGCTGCGCCGCCAGCGAACGCATGATGCCGCTGACCAGCGCCGCATACAGAGCGGCCGCGGCCGCTTTGCCGCTCACATCCCCCAGCACGATGGCGGTGCGTCCGTCGCCATAGTCAAGGAAGTCGTACAGGTCGCCGCCAATGGTGCGCGCCGGCACAAAACGCGCCGCCAGTTCGGCGTGGACGGGCACTGGCACGCTCTGCGGCATCAGGCGAAACTGCACCTTGCGCGCCATCGCCAAATCTTCCTCAAGGCGCTGTTCCTCCTGCGCCAGGCGCTGATACAGACCGGCATTTTCTAGGGCAATCGCCAACTGCGAGGCCAACGTGCTGACCGCATGGACATGGTCGTCGGTAAAGAAGTTTGGCCGCGTATGTTCCAGGTCCAGCACCCCCAGCACCTTGCCTTTGTAGATCAGAGGCACCGCCATCTCGGAGCGTGTTTCCGCATGCACAAGAATATACCGCGCATCGTGCCGCACGTCCCCAACCGTAATCGTCTGCCGGGTGCTGACCGCGGCGCCGATCAGACCGCGTTGGATTGGCACCGGCTCGGAAAATGAGCTGTCCGTTTTGCCGAATCGAATCGAGAAGCGGTGGATCAGCATGTTGCGCTTGTCATCCAGCATCCAGATGGCGAACATCTGGTAAGGAATCACGCGCTGCAACAACTTCCCAACCCTCTCCAGCAACTGCTCCGGGTCCAGAATCGAGGTAAGCTCGCGGCTGATTTCATGCAGCAATTCCAGCGTCTGCGCCTGTCGCGAGATGCGCGTGTACAGCCGCGCGTTCTCCACCGCAATGGCTACGCGAGAGGCCGTCAGTTGCAGCAGGTGCAAATGCTCCGGACGGAAATAGTTGGTTTGCTCCGACTGAATATCGATGACGCCAATGACGCGATTCTTGGACACCAGCGGCACCGCCAGTTCCGAACGTACTTCGGAATTGGCGTCGATATAGTTGGAAAGCACGCTCACATCGTTGATCAGCATCGCTTCCCGGCGTTCCGCCACTTGTCCCACGACGCCTTCGCCCATTCGAATTCGCAGCCGCTCTATCTCGGCGGAGTGGCCGATCTGGAAGCGTATGCGCAGTTCATTGGTGCGATCGTTCAACAGCAGAATCGCAAAGATCCGGTAGTCGATGACGGCGCGCACTAGGTCCGCCACGCGATGCAACAGCGTTTGCAAGTCCAGTGTGGTATTCAGCGCGTCTGCAAGCCGGGTCAGGAAGTCGATCTGCAGGGAATCGATTCTGGGTTCGGTACGCGTCGGCTCGGCGGACGCGGGGCGATAGTCGCCCTCAAACGCGTGCGGCTCGACAGCGGATTTCGACTCGGCTATTTCCCTCGGCACTCCGGTAGATGGCTGCGCCAAGGGCTTTTGAGTCAAAGGAGCGTTCTTGGACGAAGTTCCTGGCGACTCTGGCGCGACGCTCTTGGACGCGGATTTGCGTTTCCTGGAACTCATGGCCTGCTCTTCAGCATAGCTCAGTGGGATGTGATGAGTTCCACAGGATTTTCGCGGCTCAGATCGCCGATTTTCGGGCCTAATTCGAGGAAGCGGCGCTGTGTTCCGTCGCAAAACTCTCGCCCGCGCGCTGCTGCTCCATATAGCTTTCCACAATTGCTACGCCGGAAGACGTTCCGATCCGGCTGGCGCCAGCTTCCAGCATGTCGCGGGCTGCGTCCAGCGTGCGTATGCCGCCCGCCGCCTTGACGCCGCAGCGTCCTCCCGCCACGCCACGCAGCAGGCTGACGTCGGCCACGGTTGCGCCGCCGCTGGAAAATCCAGTGCTCGTTTTCAGAAAATCCACTCCCGCCGCCACGCAGATCTCCGACGCGCGCAGCTTTTCCTCCAACGTCAGCAGACAGGTTTCCAGTATCGCTTTGATACGCGCCCCGGCATCGTGCGCCAACTCCACCATGGTGCACACATCGTTTTTTACTGTGGCGTTGTCGCCGCTTTTCAGCGCGCCGATCTGGATCACCACATCCAGTTCCTGCGCTCCCAGGCGCAAGGCTGACTCGCTCTCCTCGCGTTTGCAGTGGGTCAGCGAAGCTCCCAAAGGAAATCCGACGACGGAGCCGACCGCTATGCCGGTACCGGAGAGAGCGCTGTGCGCCAGCGCGATCCAGCAAGGATTCACGCAGACGCAGGCGAATCGATAATGGACGGCTTCCTGGCACATCCGCAGCACATCGGCTGCGGTAGCGTCGGGCTGCAGCAAGGTATGATCCAGCGTACCCGCCAGGCTTTGCCAGTCGCGCAGTGCATGGGCGGCGAAGGCGGCAACATCGAAACTTGAGATTTCAAATTCATCGGCAAGGTCAGGAGAAAAGGAGGCAGCCATAATTCAATTTTCCTATCTACAGCTTGGATGCAGTTATCGCAAAATCAGGTGGAACGTATCGCGGAAACACGTCGTTAAACTTGGGCTGGCCCACCGGGAGCGGTAACCTTTGAACGAAATGAAACGAAATCAATCTGGACATTGGCTCCCCAGTTCTGCTCCAGCGTACTACTCCCAGACATCGGTGGAGGCATCCTCTGGCATCAAGCAGATGTCCGGCAGGTTACGGTAGCGTTCAGCGAAATCCATGCCGTAGCCGACCACAAAACGATTGGGAATGGTGAAGCCAACATAATCCGCCTGGATCTGGCACAGACGCCTCTCCGGCTTGTCCAGCAACGCCGCGATCTTCAATGTAGCGGGTTGTCGCGCCAACAACACATTTTTTAAACAACAAAGTGTGCGTCCGGTATCTAGAATGTCCTCCACCAGAATGATATTGCGATCCTCAACCGGCTGGTCCACATCCTTGATCAGCCGCACCGAATTGGAATGCATTGCCATGCCGTAGCTGCTGACCGCAAGAAAGTCGAAGGTGCAGTCGACGGTGATGGCGCGGGCCAGGTCGGCCACAAAGGTCGCTGCGCCCTTCAGCACCCCCACCAGCACCACCGTCTGTCCCGCAAAATCGCGGCTGATTTCCATCCCGAGCTCGCTGACCCGCTGCTGGATCTGCTGGCGGGTGAGTAGACACTCGAGTGCTGGCTTATTGGCTGACTCAGTCATCAAGGCTGGAATCTGCTGCTTCTTATAGGACGGAGTTGTCAACATTGTGTGAGCCATGGTTCACCACGAATCGGCGCTCGCTGGAAATCCGATTCCGTCACGTATCTTATACTGGAAATCAAGGGAATTTTCTCTGCATGTATCCATTTATTCACATCGGGCGTTTTGAGATTGGCACCTTCGGCATTCTGCTTTGGCTGGCGGCGGTTTCCGGCTGCTGGGTACTGTATAAAAACTTTGAGCGCAAAGGCGTGGAGGCGGATGCCATCAATGTCACCGCGCTGGCCACTGTGGCTGGCATCATCGGCGCAAAATTGTGGCATGTCTTCGAAACGCCTCATTTGTTGATGCAGATCCCCTTGCAACTGTTGCTGGATCGGGCCGGGTTTGCCTGGTTCGGGGGTCTGGTTGCCGCCATCCTGGTCCTGATGTGGCAGGGACGCGTCGCCAAGGTGGGCGCGCTCGGCATGCTGGACCTGGCTGCACCCGCCGCCGCTGTTGGCTATGGAGTAGGCCGCTTGGGCTGCCTCACTTCCGGGGATGGCGACTATGGCATTCCCACCTCCCTGCCATGGGGCGTCAGCTTTCCCCATGGCTTGGTTCCCACCATGCAACGCGTGCAGCCCACGCCCGTGTATGAATTCATCGCGGCGCTGCTCATCGCCTGGTACCTGTGGCGACGGGGAAGAGCCGACAAGCCGATGGGAATGATTACGGGCGAGTACCTGGTATGGACCGGATTGGCCCGCTTCCTGGTGGAATTTGTTCGCATCAATCCAAGAATCTATTTCGGCATGAGCAATGCCCAGGTCGCCAGCATCGGCTCCATGATTGCCGGCGTCGTGTTGATCGTATGGGCCCAGCGGCATGCGCGCGCGATCCCGCAGGCGCGACGACGGCCCAAGCCGGCAACCCACACGGTTTCCAGCTAAGTCCTTTTTGAGATGCTGTATCTGGTGGCTCGTCATGATGAGCGTAGCGAAGAATCCATGCATTGGTAGACACCCCATCCTTCGCGCCTTTGCGAAGCGTGGGCACAACTTTTCACGACCCTAATCCATTCCCAGTCCGAAGACCATCGTGTGCGCCGCTCACAGCCTCTTCAGGAATTCCTTCACTAGTTCCAGTTGCGGAAACATCTTTTCTTCCTGCTGGAATTCGCGCGAATGGACGCAACGCCGTCCCCCCCGCATCCGCACTGGATGTTTCAAATGCAGCATCTCATGAAACACCAGATACTCCACGGCGTAACGAGGCGTTTCCGGCCGATCGAATACGCGGCTGACCACAATGGTATTGTGGGCGGCATCGTAATGGCCCAGTTGCCGTCGCGCTGAGTGCGCGCTCCACGTCAGCACCGGCCTGCCTAGCAGTCCGTTGAAGAATTGCTGATTAAGATGGTCGAATACTTCATCCAGGTCGTAATAACGACCCTGCGCCGTGGATACATTCTTTCTCCCGCGACTGCGCCGCACCAACTCCGCTTGCCGAATCACCGCCTCGCTGCCCAGATGCCGCCGATAGCGGTTGGCATGAATCGGCTCGATCGGCTTCCGGTACAGCTTCGCCAGCAGGATGTGCGCAATCGCGCGTGTCACGCTGTCCGGGGCGCCTTCCAGCATGTCCGAGAGGCGCACAAACGCCTTCCCATCGCGTAGCCGGATGGTTGTATTCACGCCGGTGAAAGGGTAGAAGCTCACATCGAATAGCGGCATGGGCGCGCGCGGGCGCAGTTGACGATACTCGGTAGAAAAAATTTCCTGCAGGCGCAACGCGGGGGTGGGATGCGTTGGTTCAGGTTCCAGCATGGGAAGCAGAGCTGGGGGGGATGCGGTCAATTCAAGGTTCCCTTCTGCGTTTGGTTCCAGATGTAATTGTAGAGAATTTCGACGGGGGATTACAGTGGGCAACATTCAGCGGTTGGCGCTCTTCGAACTCTGTCAACGCGCGCGAGGCATCTCTGCCTATCTCGCCAGCGCTATCAATCGTTGCCGCGTCTGTGCTTGCTGGTCGGGGTATTGATCGTGCGCCACAGCGAGAAATTTTCGATAGTACTCGATTGCTTCTTTGGTGCGATGCAGGTGATCGAGCGACGTTGCACGCATAAACAATGTCTCCGGCCCGTCGCTCAAAGTTTGCGCGCGGCGGTCCAGCGCCGTCAGTGCCAGCGGGTACTCTGCATTCTTCCACGCTGCGAAGGCAAGTCCGCTCCATGCGTCCTCTTGAGTAGGTTGAATCTGCAGCGACTTTTGATAGACATCGATGGCCTGTCCCCATTGTTTTTCGCGCGTCAAGTTTTCTCCAACCGCGGTCAGCAGGTCGGGATCGTTTCCATCGTCCACGAGCAGTTGCTGGTACAAGGGCTCAGCCTTGTCTGCCTCTCCCGCGCCGCTCAAAAGATCGGCCAGCATGCGCGTGATCGCCGGTTGATTTGGATTCTGTCGATGCAGGGTTTGCAGTTGTACAATCGCCGCTTGCGTGTTGCCCGCGCCGGCCAGTGCCGTGGCAGACTGCGCCAGCAGCGTAGGATCGTTCGGTTCCCGCAGCAGAGCAGGATGCAACGCCGCCTCCGCCTCGGCGAATTTCCCTTCGTGAATCAACGCGCGTCCCAATCCCTCAGCGGCTGGTATGGACGTTGCATCGGCAGCGAGAAGCTTCCGATACTCCTGCTCGGCGCCCGGATAGTTACTCTCCTCTTCCGCCAACTGTCCTGCCAGCAATGTGTCGTCCGGCTGCTCTTGCGTCAACTTGATCGCTGCCAGCAATGCGTCGCTGGCAGCCGCCGGGTCGTGCATCTCCGCATCAACCCGCGCCAGTGTGCGCGTGACGCTGGCAACCGCTTGCCGCGCGTCGCCGCTTGCCGGCTGCAGCTTGGCTGCCAACTCCAGCTCATGGCGAGCTTCCTTCCATTGCTGCTGCTCCGCCAGCACTCGGCCCAGCGCGGCGCGCGATTCAAACTGCTTCGGATCGATGGTGATCGCCTTGCGGTAGTCGGCCTCGGCAGTGTCTAACTGATGCTGCGCTTGTTCTACATAACCGCGGTCGTAAAGGATTCGAGCATCTTCGAGGGAACCCGCAGGCTCGCGCTCCAGCGCCTTGTTCAGCAGAGGAAGCGCCTTGTCGTATTGCCCAAGTGCGATGGCACTTTCACCCTGCGACAGCAACGTAGCCACTGACATGGGAGCGTCCACCGTGGGCTCAGAGGTTCCAGCGGGGAGCGGTGTCGTTTGCGCCTGCAATCCCGTAGTGGCCTGCAACAGCGCGGCCACCAGTACACATCGAAAAACAGCACATTGCATCATCAATTTCCTGCCGCAACCAAACCAGCGATCTGTGGAGTGGGCTTCAACACCCGCGCCAACCACTGGCCTGTGTGCGAATTTGGAGCCGCCGCGATTTGCTCCGGCGTTCCTACGGCAACAATCTTACCGCCGCGTTGTCCGCCTTCCGGACCCAGGTCAATGATCCAGTCGGCGGCTTTCAGTACATCCAGATTATGCTCAATCACCAGCAGCGATCCGCCGTTATCAATCAGCTGTCGCAGCGCCGAAAGCAATTTGCTGACATCGTCGAAATGCAATCCGGTTGTCGGCTCATCCAGAATATATAGCAGACGATTTTTTCCTCGCTTGCCACCGGAATGCCCTCCCGCCGGTTTCGCGTTGGCCAGATGCGCGGCCAGTTTGACCCGCTGTGCTTCTCCGCCAGAAAGTGTCGTCGCCGACTGTCCCAGCCGCACGTAGCCCAGGCCAACATCGTCCAGCACGCGCAAGCGATCCTGAATCTTGATATGCCCCGCGAAAAACTGAAGCGCTTCCTTCACTGTCATATTCAGCACATCATGAATGTTTTTGCCTTTGTAGCGGACCTCCAAAACACTCGCCTTGAAGCGTGTCCCATTGCATTCCTCGCACGGCAATTCCACGTCCGCCAGGAATTGCATTTCCACCGTCACGGTTCCGTCGCCCTGGCACACCTCGCAGCGACCACCCGGAACGTTGAAGGAAAAGAATCCGGCAGTGTAGCCGCGCCGCTTCGCATCGGGCAGAGAAGCGTATAGTTCGCGAATGCCATCGAACGCCTTCATATACGTCACCGGGTTCGAGCGCGGAGTTCGTCCAATCGGCGACTGATCGACCAGCACAACTCCATCCAGAAAATGCGATCCTCCCAGAGTGTCATACAGATGGGACGGGTCCGCAATGTCGCTTTCGCCCAGTGTATGCGCCAGCGCGCGATACAGCACGTCATGCACCAGCGTCGATTTGCCCGAACCAGAGACGCCGGTGATGCAGGTCAACATGCCCAGTGGAATTTCGCAGTCGACCGATTGCAAGTTATGAGCGCGCGCTCCCGTCAGCCGCAGCCATGCATCTCCAGGTATGCGCCGCCGCGATGGGATCGGAATCGAAAGCTGGCCGCGAAGATATTTCCCCGTCAGGGAATTTGGCGACTCCATCAGCTCCGGTAGCGTGCCCGCCGCCAACAGCTTCCCGCCCAGTTCTCCCGCTCCCGGCCCCAGGTCCAGCAGATAATCCGCCGCGCGAATAATGTCCGCATCGTGCTCGACCACCAGAATCGTGTTCCCCAGATCGCGCAAGCCCTCCAGAATGCGAATCAACCTGCCCGTGTCGCGCGGATGCAGACCAATCGAGGGCTCATCCAGCACATACATCGCCCCAACCAGTTGCGAGCCCAGCGACGTTGCCAGTTGTACCCGCTGCGCCTCTCCGCCCGACAGCGTCGACGACAGCCGGTCGAGCGACAAATAGTCCAGCCCGACGTCATTCAAAAAGCCGAGACGCTGGCGAACTTCTTCCAGAATTCTTCCCGCCACTTCCATCTGCGACGGACTCAGACGAAGCTGTCCGAAGAAAGCCTGCGCCTCTCCCACGGTCATCGCGGTAACGTCGCAAATGTCACGTCCGTCAATGCGTACTGCGCGCGCCTCGGCGCGCAGCCGCTTGCCATTGCATTCCGGGCACAGCGCATAGCCGCGATATTTGCTCAGAAACACGCGAACATACAGCTTGTATTTCTTCCGTTCCAGAAGCGCAAAAAATCCTCGCACGCCGGCGAACGACCCGTCCCCGTTCAAGACAAAATCCTGCTGGGCCGGTTCCAGGTCCTTCCAGGCCACATCCAACGGAAGATTTCTCTCTTTCGCCGCGCGCCGCAGCTCGCCAAACATGGGCCGATATTTCGGCCGCACCCAGGGATCGATGGCGCCTTCGTTCAGCGTGCGTGTTTTGTCAGGAATGATCCTGTCCAGATCGAAGTCGATGGTGTTGCCGAATCCTTCGCAGCGCCCGCACGCGCCATAAGGATTGTTGAACGAAAACAGCGGCGGCTCCGGCTCGCGGTATACGCGATTGCAATGCTTGCAGGCATACGCTCCGGAGAAACGAAGCTGCTCGCGATCGCGCGCCGCTGGTGCCGCCCCGTTCTGGTCGGCGCCCGGCACAATTTCAAACACGACTTCGCCGCTTTCGCGATAGCCGGTCTCCGCCGCATCCACAATGCGCGCTCGCGCATCAGGCGACACAACAATGCGATCGATCAGAATGAAAATCGGCTGCGAAAAATCCAGCTCCAGCAGCGATTCGGGCGTAGAAAATTCATAGATGTTTCCATTCTGATAGAGCCGATTGAAGCCGCGCTGGCGCAACTCGCCCAGTCGCTGCCGCCGCGGATCCACCGGCGCCGCGGCGATCTCCGGCTCGTCCGGCACATATTCCTTGGCGTACCGATTCACCTTCGCCGCCGTCCTCGAAGCGGCTGCCAACGCCACCCGCGCAGCCTCCGCCTTGGTGACCGGTTTGCCATCTTTTTTCGTAGAGCTGGCCGCGCGTTTCTTCGCCGACTGTGCGGCTTTCTTCGCCGCCTTCTTCCTGGCCGCCGCGTTGTTGCTTTCCTCGCCCACTTCCGGCAATACCACCGGGAACAGCGCCAGGATGCGGCTCCGCTCCGGCAGTGCCAGAATCGCCGTGGCAATTTCATCCACGCTGTCGCGCTTGACGATCCCGCCGCAGGTCAGGCAGAACATCGTCCCACAGCGTGCGTACAACAGCCGCAGGTAATCGTAAATCTCCGTCGCCGTCGCCACCGTCGAGCGAGGATTCCGCGTCGTGTTCTTCTGCTTGATGGCAATCGCCGGGGCCAGCCCGTCGATCTGGTCGACATCAGGCTTCTCCATCCGTTCCAGAAATTGCCGCGCATAGGCGGAAAGCGACTCGACATAGCGCCGCTGCCCCTCCGCATAAATGGTGTCGAATGCAAGCGAAGACTTCCCCGAACCTGAAACGCCGGTCACGACCGTCAACTGGCCGTGCGGAATCTCAAAGTCGATATTTTTCAGGTTGTGAACGCGCGCGCCGCGAACGGTGATGCGATCCATCGAGTCTGACTACCTGCAAGGGGGCTGGCAGCGTGCAAAACGCGCACCACCGCATCTTTCTAGTTTACAGCCTGTGCGGGGTAACGCTTCGTAGGTTTAGGGTGTGGCTGTAATGGGGTGCCAAGGTGAAAGGCTAGAAATGCGGCGGACGAACCCATTTACCTTTTCAAACGGGCATTCAAACTTTTAAAATTCTGCTCAATATCTTCGTACAAGGGTATAAGCATTTCTTCGCTGTGGCCTATCGCATTTATTACTTCTGGAGGAATTGAGTTTTGTAGAAAACGATTCCAAATTTCGACGAATTCGACTAAGGCAGGATAATGGTCTAGCGTCGATAACTCCGCAAGTCCCATGTGAGTTGAAAAGCGCTGTAACATGCTCCTGTACAGTGGTAAGAGTTCATTTTTAAGTTGCTCGTCGCTGTATTGCGCTAATTGCTCGTACCTTGGCCAATCCTCCTGTTGGATTTGAGCTTTGGCTTGCGGATCATTTACTCCAACAAACTTGCTTTGCCAGAGCGCGTTACTTGTCGAATGCAATTTACTGCGCAGTTCGCTTTTGGCCTGTATCTCTGTGCGGATTGCTCGCAATGGAGAGTAAAACTCCAGCAATTGCTCATGTATGCGCGCATTCTGACGGTCTCTCTTTTGGACCCATCCCGTCATCAGGCCACCGACCAAAACGCCTAGAATGCCTGCTGCCGCAGATATCAAGTTTTGAACAGTGCTATGCCAACGGCACTCGACTGCAATAACCCCCAGCATGTTGATCCTCCATATGCAGTTTAGCTCGCAGAACCAACTCGGGTGCCCCATGTCTACCGGCGCTCCTGCCGGGAGACATGGGATGTATTCATCGGAGCATTCGGCGATTCGCAGTCAGGATAGAATGCCCTGAAAGATATGCATCACTAGGAGTGATGCCGGAACATGTCGAGAGAGCACTCATGAGGAGAACAATGAAAAATCTTGCCACTACCAATGTTTTGCTGCTGATCATCGCGATCGCGTTGATCGCCATCGCCATCCGGCCGCTGCGGCAGCCGCATCCCGCACAAGCTCAGGAGCAGACGGCGCCAATGCAAAGCACCGCAGCCGACCCGCTCTACATCGAGCCTGGCACAGTGATGCTGCGGTCCGTGGATGGCAACACCCAGGTGTTTGGAAAAATGGTTGTCGACCTGAACACTGGCAGCATCTGGGGATTTCCTACGCTGACCGGGCAGCCGTATCCGGTGGATATTTCCAGCACCAAACCGCCCGTCTCCCATCCGATGTTTCTAGGCACCTTCGCATTCGGAGACATCAACCGATAGGGAATCATGCTCGCCATTCCGCCCCATTCAGAATGAATGGATTCGCAATCTGGCTTACTTCGTTCCCAGCGCCTCGGCAATCGCCTTCTCAGCCAGCGGACTCATCACCGCATATCCGGCTGCGTTGGGATGCACGCCGTCGATGGTCAATTCGCTCTTCATCCCTTGTTCCGCGTTGACCATCGCCGAGTAATAGTCGAGATACACGTAGCCCTTCTGCGCGCAATACTCACGCATCCACTCGTTCAGCCCGCGGATCACCGGTTTCGGATCGATCCCCGGCCGCCAGCGATAATCGGCCGCCGGCAAAATCGACGCCAGCACCACGCGGATGCCATTCGCCGTGGCCAGATCCGCCATCGCCATGAAATTTTCTTGGATCATCTCCGGCGTCGACGGTCCCGTGTTGCCCGCAATGTCGTTCGTTCCCGCCAGAATCACGACCACCTTTGGCTGCAACGCAATCACATCGGGCCAAAAGCGAATCAGCATCTGCGGCGTCGTCTGGCCGCTGATGCCGCGATTGATGTATGGCTCGCCCGGGAAAAAGATTCCTGTAGACCGGCCCCATGCGTCGGTGATCGAATCGCCCATGAACACGACTCGGTTCTCACCGGCCGCCGGCAGAGGTAACGCTGCGTTGGCCGCGCGATAGCGAGCCAGATCCGGCCAATCCTGAAGCATCTCTTCCATGTGAGCAATCTGCTTGGGTGTTGGAGGCAATGCCTCAGTCTGCGAAGGTGTGGATGTCGGCGACGAAGGCGCAACCGGTGGATTGGTTTGCGCGGAAGCGAACGGAACCAGCAGCAACAGACAACAGAAAATCTTCATGCTTCCATCCTTGCTTGCGATTGGCCTTCAGTCCAGAAAGGCAGACTTCGGCGCGCGCAATACCTCAATCAACAGGATGGCCGCGCCAATTACGATGCAGGAATCAGCAACATTGAAATCTGGATAATGATAGCCAAAGATATTGAAGGCCAGAAAGTCGATTACGTAGCGATACGCCAGCCGATCGTACAGGTTCCCAATCGCTCCGCCCAGAATTAGTGCCAGCGCGATGCTGGTTGCATTTACTCGCCGTCCAGCCTTCAGGAACACAGCAAGCACAATCGCAATGGCGATCATGGAGAACGCAATCAGCATCCAGCGAACCTTCTCCGGCGAAGGAGTATCGGAAAACAGGCTGAAGGCCGCGCCATTGTTGTACACATGCGACAGATGAAAAAATCGCGGGATGATGGTGATTTCCTGTCCGGAAATAATGTGGTTCAGGATCCACAGTTTGGTGAGCCGGTCGGCGACAAATACTGCAACGGAAATCAACAGAAGCTTCAGGCGCGGATCGCGCGCGGAACCTGCGCTCATCGCATGTCCATCGTTGTGCCCGCCGCCGCCGTCACAGCGTCTGCCGTGGTCGCCGCGCCGATCGCTTCCAGTGCCGCCACGCAACGCTCGCACACAGTAGGCCATTTCTTGCTCTCGCCCACATGCACGGAGTAATTCCAGCAGCGCTCGCATTTCGTGCCATCGGCCGGTAGCGTCGTGACGCGCAGCGTGCTTGAGCCGTTTTGTTCCGGCGCAGGCGTCAGCCCCACTTGCGACACATTGAACAGCTCTTTCAAACTCGATTGATATTTCTCGATCAACGGCGCCAGTCCGGCGGGAACCTCCAGGCGCACTTTCGCTTCCAGCGCCTTGCCGATGCGCTTCTCTTTCCTCGCTTCTTCCAGGCTTTTCAGTACGTCGTCACGGACCCCTAACAGCTGCTTCCAGTCCGGCAGCAATTCCGTTGCGGATGGAGGAGCTAGATCTTGCGGCCGTGGAAAGAGCGCTAGATGAACACTCGGTTCACGGCCGTTTTTTGTTGGGGGACCCGGGTAGTGCTGCCGTGGAAAGAGCGCATGGTGCACACTCAATTCACGGCTTTCTTTCACTGTGGGTAGATATTGCCATACCTCCTCGGCAGTGAAACTTAGATAGGGCGCGGTCAATCGGACCAGCGCCTCCGTGATGCGCCACACCGCCGTCTGCGCCGAACGGCGCGCGGGATCGTTGGGCGCAAACGTGTACATCCGGTCCTTCAGCAAATCCAGATACATGGCGCTCAGGTCGGCTGTACAAAATTCATTGATCGCGTGATAGACGCGATGAAATTCCATCTCTTCATACCAGCGCAGAACTTTTGCTGTCAACTCAGCGGTACGCACCAGCATGTACTGGTCCAGCGGCAGCAACTGCTCGAACGGCAGAGCATCGACGGCAGGATTGAAATCTCCAAGATTTCCCAGCAGAAAGCGGAACGTATTGCGCAGCTTGCGATAGATATCCTCCGCCAGCCGCTTCAGCAGCGGCATCGTGGCGACAACATCTTCGCGGAAATCCACCGACGCCACCCACAGCCGAATAATGTCCGCGCCAAGCTGATCGCCCACTTCACCTGGGTCGATGAAGTTGCCGCGCGACTTCGACAACGCCCGCCCTTGCTCGTCGAGCGTCCATCCGCACGTGGCCACGCGGCGATAGGGCGCGGCATTCTTGGTGCCGACCGAGAGCAGCAGGGAAGTGTGGAACCATCCGCGATGTTGGTCGCCGCCTTCCAGATACAGGTCCGCAGGCCACGTCAATCCAAAGCCCGCCTTGTCACCAAGCACGGCTGCCTGGCTGGTCCCGGAATCGAACCATACATCGAGAATGTCCATCTCTTTGGTGAATCGATCGCTGCCGCAACCTTGCGTCTGGCAAACCGTTCCCGGAGGAAGAATGTCTTCGATGGAGTGTGTGTGCCATGCATCCGCGCCTTCCTCTTCGAATAGTTCCACCACACGGCGGAAGATCGCCGGATCGCGCAGCGGTTGATTGCATTTTTCGCACAGAAACACTGCGATGGGCACGCCCCAGATGCGCTGTCGAGAGATACACCAATCCGGCCGCGTCGCAATCATGTTCGAGATGCGCTCTTCGCCCCAGCTCGGGTCCCACCGAACTTTCTTGATCTCCTCTAATGCTCGTGCCCGAAAGGTCGCCGCTGAGCCGTCGGGATTTTCCATGGGCGTTTCCATCCCGATAAACCACTGTTCCGTGGCGCGAAAAATGACCGGGTTGTGGCAGCGCCAGCAGTGCGGGTAAGAATGCTCGATATTCAGCCGCGCCAGCAGCGCGCCGCGGGCTTTCAGCAGATCGATGATCGGCTCATTCGCCGCGAAAATCTTCTTCCCCTCATACTCCGGCAAGCCATGGTGCAGCCGCCCTGCGCCATCGACGTTGCAGGTCGGATCCAACCCGTACCGCACGCCCGTATAAAAATCGTCCGCGCCGTGGGCGGGAGCTGTATGTACCGCGCCCGTTCCCTGGTCCGCCGTCACATACTCCGCCAGCACCCCTAGAATGCTTCGGTCTAAGAATGGATGCTGAAACGTCGCGCGCTCCAGTTTTCTGCCGGGAAAGCGCGCAATCTCGCTGACGTTTTTCAGCCCACAGCCTTCCGCAACCGAGTTTGCCAGCGATTCCGCAACAATAAATACGTCGTCGCCCGATTCCAGCGCCGCATATTCAAACTCCGGATGAAACGCCACCGCCAGCGATGCCGGCAACGTCCACGGGGTGGTCGTCCAGATGATCGTGCTGACCTGTTTTCCCTTCAGCGCCGGATCGAGTGCCGCTGGATCGCTGGTCAGTTTGTAGCGCACATAAATGCTGGGGCTGGTGTGCATCTCATATTCCACTTCCGCTTCGGCCAGCGCCGTGCGGTCATGGATGCACCAGTACACCGGCTTCAATCCCTTGTAGACAAAGCCCGCTTCCAGAAATTCAAAAAAGGTTTCCAGCACCCGCGCCTCATACGACTTCGACATGGTCGAATACGGGTGGTCGAACTCGCCGAAAACTCCCAGCCGGATGAATTGCGTCCGCTGCAGATCGACATATTTCGCCGCATATTCGCGGCATGCCCGCAGCACCTCGATCGGTGCAATCTCCAGCTTCTTCCTCCCCAGTTGCTCGTCGACCTTAATCTCAATCGGCAGCCCGTGGCAGTCCCAGCCCGGCACATACGGGGAGTCGAATCCAGCCATGGTCTTCGACTTGACCACAAAATCCTTCAGGCATTTATTCATCGCGTGGCCCAAATGGATGGGACCATTCGCATACGGCGGGCCATCATGCAGTAAATAAATGGGCGCACCTTTCCGGGCCGCGCGAATCTGCGCGTACAATTGCGACTCCTCCCAGGCGGCCAGCCGCTTCGGCTCATTCTGCGGCAGATTGGCCTTCATTGGGAATTCGGTGTGCGGAAGGTTCAGGGTCGCCTTTAAATCCGGCCCAGCAGACATTCGTTTCTCCGAGGCAAATATGCTTGTACACCTCCATGATAAATGTTTTGCCGAGACCGTCTGCCCAGATAGCAATCGATTCGCAGGTGAAGCGCCGAAAGCATTATCGTTATGGGTATCCGTATCGTTCTTGATAACCGGAGATCGATTTTTCCACAGTGTTGGTTCCGCTTTGGAACGGTGAACCGATGCTCTGTAAGCAGCACGTTCCGCGACTCTCGACCGTTTTGCCGGGAGATTCGTTCCTTGCATTGCTTGATTTTGCCAGATGGTGTCTAATACGTTGGTAGTAGATAAAACGATAACAATAGTAGGAAATGTTGCCCCGGTCCCGTTCCGACGGAGAGAAACAAATTCACTGCTCAAGCGTCCAAAGCAGTATCGTTATCGATATAAGCATCGTTATCTCGGTAACAGAGCAAATATTTCTACCCGTCGAGTCATGCTGATTGGCCAGGAACGCTGTATCGAAGGCCTTGGAAATTGCCACGGATCTGGGCGAAGACGACAAATATGGCCCGCATCCCGCATAATTAAAAGCAGGCAGCGGCGCGGGTGCCCCTCTCGCGAGCAGTCGAAAATGGGTAATGGATGTCGAATCAGCTTCTGATACCACCTGAAATCGAAACGGACAATGCAAGAGACCTGCGTCCAATCTCTCTCTTGCAAGCGGTCGACGTGGAAGGTTCCTTCTGGCACTCGCTGACGGAAAATATCCGTGCCCGGTTCTTCCCCAGGCCCCAGCCCGTACTCCACCTGAAATCGAAGCCCATTCCTGTTCCCGATCCGTTCCATCAGGAGCCGATCTGGACTGGCATGTTCGAAGATTTTCGCGAGGTGTTCTTTCCGCGAAAACTGCCGCCTCTCCAGCTTGAATCTCATGCTATCCCTGTCCAGGATCTGCTGGCGCGGCCGCGCGATCGCAAGTCCAGTCTCCTCTCCGTCGGAATTCATGCCTTCGTCTTCGCTATCATTCTGATCCTGATCTTCGGACACCGAAAAAGGCCGGTGGTCGCGAAAGTCATTCAGCCGCCGAATTTCAACATCACCCCCTTTCTGCCCTTCAGCCCCAGCCCTCAGCCGACCGGCGGCGGTGGGGGAGGCGGAGATCGCGACCTCCTTCAGGCCGCTGTCGGTAAGCTTCCAAAAGTTGCCAAGGTCCAATTCGTTCCTCCCGATGAGGTCATTCGCAATCCCAAGCCCAAGCTAGTCGTCGAGCCCACAGTGGTCATGCCGCAGAATATTCACCTACCCAACAGTGCCATGCCGAATCTTGGCGATCCGTTAACCACCGTGCGCGGACCGGCTTCCAACGGTACTGGCATGAACGGTGGCATTGGATCCGGCAGCAGTGGCGGCGTAGGCTCCGGCTCCGGCGCCGGCGTGGGACCGGGACAGGGCGGCGGCTACGGCGGCGGCATCTATCGCGTCGGCGGGGGCGTCAGTCCGCCCGTGGCCATCTACGCACCGGAACCGGAATTTTCCGACCAGGCTCGCATGGCGAAATATCAGGGCTTGTGCATTGTGGAAGTGGTGGTCGACACCAACGGATTGCCGCGCGATCCAAAGGTCGTTCGTCCGCTCGGAATGGGCCTGGACGAGAAAGCCCTCGAAGCCGTCAAGCAATACCGCTTCAAGCCGGCCATGCTGAATGGGAAGCCTGTCGCCGTCCGCATGGATATCGAAGTCGATTTCCACATCTACTAGTAGAGCAATTTTTCTATTTTTCTATTGGTGTAGAGTGCGGGATCTTTTTCTTTCAAATACAGAGATCCTTTATTCTCTTCGCTCGCTCAGAACGACAGGCATTTCTCTATACCAACTACCAACCTGCTCTTAGACCATTTTCACAGATAGCGTAACGTTTGGGTCCCAACCTGGCAAAGCTACGGTGGGATGGAACGGTGCCTGCGTCACAAGAACAGTGAAAATGCTTTAGCATATTCACGGATCAGTCAGGATACCCCGACGAACGACGAATCCCAATCTACCAGATGTCGGCACTGCCAAGCCGTCAAGCGTTTAAGGCGGAATTTAAGAGTCCAATGCATCCCGGAGGCAAAAAATGCGAAGCAAAATCGCCCGTCGAAGATTTCTAAAAACCCTTGGCGTGGGCGCCCTGGCAACGGTTGGAACGGAACTGCTGGGACCATCCATGGCGGAAGCGGCGCCGCAGGGCGCCACTGCATACGAATCGAAACTGCCCCGCTTCTTTGCTGGCTGCTGTGCCTATTCCTATCGCAGTGAACTTACCCATGGCCCCATGACCATGGAAGATTTCATTCGCAAGGCCGTGGAGCTTCGCCTCGATTCCGTGGACATGACCGCGTACTATTTCCAATCCACCGACGCAGGCTATCTGGATGGTCTTCGGCACTTGGCGTACAAGAACGCCGTCCTGTTTTCCGGAGCCGCTTGCGGCGTCAGTATGGTTCAGGCGGATGCCGCCAAGCGCGCCGACTCGCTGAATGAAATCAAAAAGTGGGTCGATGTCACCGACAGGCTTGGCGCGTCCCATCTCCGGGTCTTTGCCGGCAAGCTGCCGCCCGGAGCCACCGTGCAACAGGCCATCGACTGGGTCGTTGAGACTATGAAAGCGGCCTGCGATTATTCCGGACAGAAAGGCATCATGCTCGGGCTGGAAGACCACGGCGGCGTGTCTCAAAGTGCGGACGTCTGCCTGGAAGTGATGCATCGCGTGAACTCGCCCTACGCTGGCATCAATCTCGACATCACCCATTTTGTTCCGACCCCGACGCAGGATTCCTACGCTCAAATCGCGGCATGTATTCCTTATGCGACCAACACGCACATCCGCGACCATTTTGACGACCACTCGCCCATCGATATGGATCGTGTATGGCGGCTGTTCGCGCAGGCGGGCTTCCGAGGGTACATGTCTGCGGAATACGAAAGCAACTTGGCCGATGATCCCGTGGCCAGTACGGGCGTACCGAAGCTGGTCGCGGAGATTCGCGCGCTATGCAAAAAGTATTCGACTGCTTGAATAAGCGACGGACTTCTGGCGTCGCTCCCTGAGCCGCGGCATGAAACCCACTGTTAAACTCCCCAACCGTTGCGCATATCTTATGGTTGAGAAGAAGGAATCTCGCTCGGCGACTTCCCCTAGCGTTGAGCCGCGAAGTACGACCCAATCACCATGACTCCGGCGATCGCTTGAGCCGTCAATGTCTCTACCGTTGGAAAGACTGAGAACCACAGTCCCATCCATCCAGGAAGGATATTCGCAAGCCAGGAGATTTGCGTCGTGGGCAACCAATGCGCCAGTTGCATCTCCTGCGCTTGCTCACCCACCATCACCAGCAGCACAATTCCGAGCAGAATTCCCGTGAGCACGAGCATCTTCTTGTACGGCAGCTTGCGATGAGCCACGAACGTTATAACCGCGACGATGCTCGTAAGCAGAAGGCCGAGCAGCACTCCATAAAAAACCGGCTCGCCACCGAGTTTCAGGCGATAGCTCTGGAGGAACAGCACAACTTCCACCCCTTCGCGATAGAACGACGTGAATCCCAGCAGCGCCATCCCATACAGCACGCGGCGTCTTGACTTACTCATTTCCGTCGCACTCTGGATCAGGTCATGCTTGCGCTTGTTGTGCAGTGATATCCAGCCGGTCCAGTACAGCTTGTGAAAAAACCAGTTCATCACGACGAGAAGTACCAGGATCGCCAGCAGACCGGTGCCCGCCTGGATGTAGAGCGCATTGACGCTTTTCGAAAGGTCGTCAA
>JAJYSV010000131.1 GCA_021793405.1 Acidobacteriota bacterium | reverse complement strand
GCTGCCTTGGAATGTCGCCGCACCTCACTCTCAGAGCAATCTTGCCTGATCTCAAGTGTCCACTTGCCAACTTAATGGACACTTGAGTTCCCAGCCTACCCCTCACGGCCCACTCCGGACGCTTACGCACAGTCTGAACATCCGCTCGGAAATCGAGCAAGACATTTGGTTGTATGCTTGGTTGTATATTTGGGTGCCGAACTGCCAAAAGGCACCCGAATATGCAACCAAATATACAACCAGAGAGTTTCCCTAAATTCTAGATGTGGGTTTCCATGTATCGCACGTCGCATCCCATCCTTCGCACAGGACGCGAAGGATGGGATACCCTCATTGACGTGAAGCGGAGGCGTGCCACCCGCCACCATTGGATGGCGTAAGAGATCCTACCCAGGAATACCAATGTGCAGAGAGATCGCCACCGGCAAACGGTCCGCGTGTTTGATTACCAATTCTGCAATGCGTCGCCGCGACCAGAATTCGTAGTCTTTTGGTGGTTGTACGTCTTGCCGATGAATGAGTGAGGCAAGAATCTGCTTGGGTACTGATTTCCCGATGGGCGGTTCATACGTTCCCGAGTAAGCCCACTTACACTGAAGTCGTCCAGTCAATTGGACGTCCTTATCCAATCCGATTCCATCAACTCCACCGTCTCCGCTTCCACCAACATGGATCCAAGTTTCAGTGGGATTTTCGAGTTGAAGAAGGGCGACACAGAGGTGCTCAAAGGCATTGGGGCTAATTTGGCTAATTAACCGGGTTTCAGCTTCGCGAATTGCTTGGGTCCATCCATCGCGAACTCTTACCTTTGAATCTAGCAACCGATCCATCCACTCATACGAACTGAGATTGAGCTCATCGAGATTCGGAATTCTCCCGTAGGTCGACCTGCCAAAGAATGAGCGCCTTATCCAAGCAGGGATGGCTGAGAAAGGTATCTTTCTAAAATGATCGACCTTCCAACACTGTGCGACGTCTGCCAAATGGTAAATTTCGCCGTCTGTGGGCAGGCCACATTCTTCTCGAAATTGGAGATACTGTCCTCCCCAAGGCGGGTCATCGAACAATTCTAAAGAGGCTTCGACACGGCCAACATAAACATAACCTCGCTCCGGTCGAGGCACCAATGCAATGGAACCAATTCCAACAGAGCGAACAAAATTGCGGTTCTGTGTGAACTGCCTTCGGCATCCCTCGCCAAACCGACGATCAGCGCAGAGCCGACTCCACTCTTCATCTGAACAACTAGCGAGATCTACAACCGCATCTCGCAAGTGCCCTTTCCTGAGCTTTTTCCCAGGTCTCCAAGCAGGCCAACCGATAAAGACTCGCTGCTCGCGTAGAACTAGATCAATAGCGTCGGCGTTCTGAGGACGGCAACGTGAAAAGAAAACTATCTGTTCTCCCATCTAATCCCGCCCCCGAACACTTTCGATCAAACCCCGCACCCGCTTGCACATTCCTCGTCGGTCCTCAGTCTTTGTAGTACTTATCGATAATCCTCATTGCTGCTGCCTTCATGTCAGTTCTGAGCACCGTTGGGGAGACAATCTCCGCGTCCGCACCCCACCCGATCAGCCACCGCTTTACCTCCCAGAGGTTCCCAACCTGTAGCTCCATAATTACACCGCCATCGTCTTGTTGAATGAACTTCTGCGATTCGTGCCAGTGGCGCTCCATGACGTATGGCGCCTGATCTGGCGAGAACAGAATCCTCACAAGCTGCGGCTCGCCACCTTGGACCGAAAACGCAGTGCGCTGGAACGCCTCGAAATCGAAGTCATCCCTGACCGTGAAGCGTTGATTTGTAGCGTTGATGTCGATAATACGCTCGACCGCGAAGGTGCGGATCGAAGTCTTCGCATGATCGTACGCGACCAAGTAGAGTCCGCCGCCTGCGTACCAAAGCCGGTATGGGTCCACCGTCCGCATTCGGGCATCAGGCGCCTTCAGCGGTTTGTGGGTGATGCGGACCGTAAGCCGGTGCCGGATGGCGCGGTTGAGGGTATCTATGGTCGTCGAGGACTTGCTGTAATCCTTCCAGCCGGAGACGGAAACGGCCGTTTGCTCTTTAAGACGCCGGAGAAGGTCATGCCCCGCGGCCGGCAATCGCGCTCCAATCTTCTGCAAAGCGCTATCGAGTGCATCCTGCAGCGGGCTTCCATGTAGTACCCGCAGAAGGTCACGGCTGAAGTACAGCGCCATGAGTTTCGCCAGTGTGAAGGAAAGCTCTGCGGACGGCTTCGTGGAGTCGAGCAGCCTCCAATGAACCGTGCCGTCTCGTGATTCGGACATGACCGGGAACCCCGCAGTTTCCAGCACACCAATGTCCCGCTGGATCGTGCGCTTGGTCACGCCCAGTTCGGCCTTGAGCTGGTCAAGCGAGCGCCCGACCCTGCCTGAAAGCAGGGTGACGATTCGCCACTGCCGGGTTAATTGGTCACCTCTCATTGTCCGATCAATCCATCCCACTGCGATCTTGGCGCAAGGGTGTGACAGATCAGGTCGCCTGGCGCGATTTTTCTTTGCAGATGACCCGATGTGTCGTAGCGGCAGGATGCAATGGTTCCATGATAAGAACTTTACGCCTCAGCCTGGCAAGCAAATCGACTGAAATTCGAAATGCGCTCGATCAACAAATGCCGTGGATTCGCGCGTGCATGGCGGAAGATGGGAACAGCCTCGTCCAACTCCGGTTCGACCACTCACTTTCAGCAATCGCCGCCTATCACTTGATCGGCCCGCGCTGCCGTACTGCAATTCCACCCGGAGGACGAACGGCTCTTGAAGAGAGACTCCAAAGGATCGAATTCCCGCCCGAAACCGCACCTGCCATCAAGCTGCGGCTGGTTTCGCTGCCCCAAACTTCGCATGATTGGTCGGCTGAGTGGCTGGATTGTCCGGTTGCGCTTTACTTCTCCGGACTCTCCGGGCCGGTGATTGCGGCGAATGTGCCTTGCGTTGACGGAGTCGGCCACAGTTCTGAGTGGCGAGAAGTGGCGCTCACGAAACGGGAAGATGTTCCTGCCCTGCTGGACCTCATCAAAGCGACATTTGGAGTGCATCGCCCGTTGAAGGTCATGGGCGAAGAGAGCGTAAATATTCAGCCGCTGGCCTGGGACGACCTTGTTCTGGATGACTCGGTCGTTCGCCTGGTCAAGGACGACTTCCACTTGTTTCTTGAGCGAGAGGAATGGTACAAGCGCCACCGGTTGCCGTTCCGTCGCGGATACCTCTTTCACGGTCCTCCAGGAAACGGCAAGAGCAGCGTGATTCGAGCGATGCTCTCGACAGGGGGAATTTCGGGCTTCACGCTCAATCCGTTCCGCGTTTTCACCGATGACGACATGATGGCGGCAATGTTCGCTGAAGCTGCCCAGTCTACGCCAGCGATCATAGTTCTCGAAGACCTCGACAGATGCTTTCCGGCGGACAAAGATAAGGAGCAGGAATGCCATATTTCTCTCCAGCAACTTTTGAATCATCTGGACGGTGTTGGAAACCAGGACGGCATTATCGTCGTGGCAACCGCGAATAATCCGTGCATTCTGGACGCCGCGATTCTACGCCGTCCCGGACGCTTCGACCGTGTAGTTGGGTTTCAAAACCCGTCCGCCGAACTTCGGGAACGCTATCTCCATTACGTGTGCGAGGTTTTGAGGTCGGAAGAACTTGCTGAATGCGTGCGCATGACGGCGGGCTTCTCTTTTGCCCAGCTGCGTGAGGCGTACATCTTAGCCGGACAGATGGCGCTGGAAGAGGACGGGGCCATTGACGCGGCGCGGATTAACCAAGCCGCATGCACGTTGAATGAAACGATGATGGCGGCGGATCGGAAGTGGAAAGCGAAAGTGGGATTTCGGGAAGAAATTTAGCTTAGGCAGTGGCGTGCGGGTCTGGCCAGTCGACCAAGCCTGATACAAAATAGAACAGAACCCGCAAGAGATAAGGCCGGATTATGGCTGGCCTTATCGTGCAGTCTCGGATCGAGGAGTCACCGCTACTTTACCCCCTCGACCAGTGTTAACCATTCGGCGTCGTCGTATCGGCTTCCATGCTCGAGAAACGGCAGCAGTGGCGGTGTTGTCGCTGACCTATCGAGGTGGTCGAGCCAAAGCCATGCATCGAAGATTTATCAGGTCGCCGAAAAGCTGCGGATTTCTACCGGGCCAAAGCAGCGCCGAAGCTCATCTGCGAGATAGCTGACGCTGCAGGCGGGACTTTTTTGCTGACAATCTCTGGATACGCAAACGTGTGCCGCGTAACCATGAATTCGTAACTGATATAGCTTGCTCCACCTGTGCTCGCTCGGCGTAGGCAAGAAGTTGTTTCAAATTGTCGCGCTGTCGGCGCTCGGCATCGAGATCACGGGTACATTTCTCGAGATCAATGTGGATTACGCGTAAATCTCTTGAGGTTCTCATCTTGAGTAATATCCTGGCATATCTGAAGAACCGCATGAAGATGCCTTTGCGAGATTTCAGAACTGTTGATTGCGAGGCGCTGCTGCGTCTGGTCGTGCGGAAGCGCGATCTCAGCACCCGGACTTTGGCCCACATAAAGCATCTGCTTAGCGGCATCTTCCGTTACGCGCTCCGCACCGGGTTCTTGAATGGCGTCAACCCGGTCCGTGACGCAGTTCTGCCAAAGGCGAAGTCGCCCTCCGAGACGTACGCGTATTCACTTGCCGAAGTATTGACGATGATCGAACTGTTGCCAGAGCCAGCACGGACTCTAGTACAACCGGGAGACCCCCCGGCTCTGCCGGGGAGGCAGTAGAAGTTTGACAGATACGGGAGTCCATCCAAGAAACTCCGAGACGTGAGCCGCCAAGCACACGCAAAGGAGAATCTGGATGG
>JAJYSV010000009.1 GCA_021793405.1 Acidobacteriota bacterium | reverse complement strand
CAGCGGCTCAAGCCTCGACCATTGCCTGTCTGTCAAATCGCTCGGGTACATGATCCCAAGCTATCGCTCCCGCAACCTCATGCATATTCCATCTGTGGTTCCTCTCCATAGTTTCTGGACAGCTTCTTAGGGCGTCAAGAGTTGGTCGCCAATTTAGTTGCCTTAGCAACCTTTTTGTGACATATGGTTGCCTTAGCAACTAATTTTTCTGGCCGAACTAGCTGATCTGTAGCGGCAAGGTTTGCTGGTTGTTATAGGCGAGGTCTTCAACGACAATCGAATTGTCCTGGATCTGGAGAATTTTGTAGCGTCCATCCACAATATCGCCCTGCCCGGCGATAAATACATCCTCGCCATGCATCAGGAAAACCAGCTGGCGTCCGTTTTGCTGTTTGGCGAAACCATAAAACTTCAGATCGATGGGAGGCGGAGGCGGAGGTCCGGCCGGAGCCGCCGGCCCTGGACGCGCGGAGGCAATCGGCGACTCAATGGCGCCCGCTGGGACGGGCGGTAGAGAATCCTTGGAAAAAATATTGCGGCTGGTGCCCGTGTACATCGTATTTTCCGCCATTGCCATCCGTTCCGGATGCAGCGTGGGATCGAGAGAGGACGCGCTTTCCAGGTGCTGGGCCTGCGGGCCGGGCTCTGCGCTGCCGCGGCTTGTCTGGGCAGGCGGCGTGCTGGATTCCGAGGTCGGGGAGGATGGCGCGGCTGACGGTCCACTGGCGAGTTGCCATACCGTGTGGGCAATCAGCGTAAGCGCCAGCGACACCAGAACCATCGCGATCCAGCGCTTCTTCTTGTCCTCGGTACCGAGTCGGATCGCCATCGCGCTACTGTTGCTCCAATGAAGCGGTATCTGCGGTCATGGGCGCGGCGGCCGCATTCCCAGGGTTCGCCGCATTTGCACGCAAGTACGTAGTCAACACCATGCGCAAACTCACCACGCCGCTCTGCTGCCCGTTCAATGCAATCCCCTTGATCAGAAAAAAGCCCTTCTCGCGTTCCAGTCCATTGATGAAACGGACAATCGGCGCATAGTCTCCACTGAGGCTGACATCCATGCGAAGTTCGACAAGACCCTGATTGGGCTTGCCATGCGCATATTGCCCACGTGCCAGCAGCACGTTATTCTTGACTGCCAGCGCCCCAAGTTGCTTTAAAACTTCAGAGTCGGTAGCCGGAAAGCGCTTTTCGTAGAATGCCTGCTGATCCAGCTTTGCCTGCTGAATTTTACTGTCCAAACCTCGCAGCGGGCGAGTCTTCAATTGCATCGCACGATATTCGGCTTGACGTTCTTCGATGCGCGCTGCATCCCCCGCCTTGGCTCGATCCCAGGCAAACATCAACCGCACAGCCAACGTTAAATTGAGCAGCAGCAGCAAAACGAGCACTCCGTAATGCCAATGCTGCGCTGTGATGCGGATGTTCGTCCATCGCCAACCGGATATATTCATCGCGTGCTCCGATCTGGTGTGGACCGTGTGTGTGTCGGTGCATTCTCAGACGCGGTACGCTTCCCTGCCGGATGACCTGCGGTTTCGCGCGTCGCGTGCGTGCCTGATTTCTCTTCTTCCGCTTTCACGTCCGTCCATGCAAGATCGCCTGGGTTGAACTCGGCCAGAATATCGACGTTCACGTCCGTCGAGCTCGACATGGTAGGAATAAATCCGGCGCGGCCCTGCCCTTGTATATCGGCGGTTTCGCCAACAACCAGCGGCTCCAGGAAGTGGGGTGATTTTTCCAGATTGGTCACCAGCGTCACTACCTTATCGCGTGGTCCGTTGATCCGCAGGCGCATCATGACATGACCATCTTTTGTCATTTGGGGATCGATGCTCATCACCTGGACACCTTGAGGGAGCACCAACTCGAGGTCCATCAGCGCCGTGGTCCAGGAGAAGGATTTCTGGAGAAAGAGATGATTCAAGAATTCCGAACGCTCGAGCGTGGCTGCGTTCGCCGGTTCCCGCATCAGCGCCTGGTCTCGTTCCCATTCCTGTTGCAGCGCCTGAGAGGCGAGATTCCAGCGATGGGCAACAGCTTGTGCCTGGGCGGCCTTGGCTTCCTCCCGACGCAGCTGAAGGAAAAGAGCCAGCGCCAGGACGATGAGTACGACTGCAGCGATACGCAGCCGCAGAAGCACCGGCCTAAGCTCAAAGAAAGGGCGAGACGCGAGATTGAGAGTGATGCGCATCAGCCTCGCAGCGCCCCCACCACACTGGTAAAGCGGCCCAACTCGACCTGGCTCGGAAGAGCGCCAGCGGAAAAGGATTGAGAGTTGACCAGACTCCGCAACGGAATCTGCCACGTTCCGTCGGCGGCAAGATGCCGCCGCAATACATCTGCCGGTTCCAGACCCGCCACCCATATTTCGACCAGCGGAACGTGCAACATGTCTTCGAAATAGGCCGCCGCCACCAGGACTGCCTGCGCCACATCGCCGGGCTCCGTATTGGCGCGGTCGGTGGTGCGGTACAGAAGCAATTCTCCCTCATGCGTGATAGCGGTCGTCATCGAGTCCTGCTCGGTGTGTACCAAGAGATGCGAGCCGTCTTCTGGTAGCGCAGCTAGAGCTGCCAGGGTTGCGGGCAACAGAACGCCGGGTTCGCGCTGCACGCTGCGCACTAATGACTCGATCTCATCTCGAACGTCGGCCGGCATGGCGGCCGCGATCACCTGCACGGGGCCGTTCTTACCGGCGGTGTCCACGGGCTTCAGCATCTGATACGACACGGCAGCCATATCCGCGTCGAACGGTAACATCTTGCGTAACCGAAATCGGACAAGAGGCAATATCTCCTGCGTTTTTGCCGGTAAGGTATCGAAGTCCAGGATCTGCACTCGAGTGCAGGCGTCCGGCACAACGAGCGTCCATTCGCGTCCGCGGGGATCGACCGAATCCAGCGCGCTTTTCAGGGCGGTAAGAACGGCGTTACTGTCGCGGAACACGGACGCGGTTATCCCTGCGGCGACAGAGCCCGCTGGCAGGGCCTCAAAGACGGCCTTGTCCAGCGGGGACTCGATTCGGGATGAGCCGCCCGCAAGGATTCCATCCGGTGCGATTTCGCAGGCTAGCCGCGGACGCACTGCAAATTGCAGTGAGCTGGGAAAAAGATGCATGTAGGTCAAGCTTATCGTGAAGCTTCAATGAAAGTAACTTTGTTGATTTCTTTCAGCGTTGTCAGGCCCAGACGGACCCGTTGCAACGCCGACTCTCGCAGAAACGACATTCCTTCGCTCTGCGCCGCTTTTCGCACTTCAGAACTCGGCCTCTTCTCCAGAATTATTTCGCGAATCCGGTCATTTAATTCCAACAACTCATGGATCGCTGTGCGCCCCTTATAGCCCGTGCCAGCGCATTCAATGCACCCGGCGCCTTCCTGAAATGGAAATCCAGACCATTCGCTCAGATCTAGTCCACTCAACTCCAAGGTCTCGCGGTCATACTCCACCGATCTCTTGCAGTCCGGACAAATTACACGAACCAATCGTTGGGCCAGAATGCAGTTGAGGGCGGAAACAAAATTGTAGGGTTCGACTCCCATGTTCAGAAAGCGGCCCAGGACATCCACCACATTATTGGCGTGGACAGTGGTGAAGACCAGATGGCCGGTCAGGGCCGAGTTGATCGCAATCTGTGCCGTTTCCTGGTCACGAATCTCGCCGACCAGAATTTTGTCCGGATCGTGACGGAGAATCGAGCGCAGCCCGCGCGCGAAGGTCAGCCCTTTTTTCTCGTTGACCGGAATCTGCGTGATGCCGCGAATCTGATACTCCACTGGATCCTCAATCGTGATGATCTTGTCTTCATCGCTTTTGATTTCGTTCAATGCCGCATACAGCGTGGTCGTCTTGCCCGATCCGGTCGGCCCGGTCACCAGCACCATGCCATAGGGCTCGCGAATATAGCGGCGGAAGCGGCGAAGATCTTCTTCGGCGAAGCCCACAACGTTGAGCGTCAGCGAATGGAAGGTTTCGCTCATCGATTCCTTGTCGAGAACGCGAAGAACCGCATTTTCGCCATGCACGGTGGGCATGATGGAAACGCGAAAATCGATCAGGCGACCTTTGTAGCGCACTCGAAAACGCCCGTCCTGGGGAACGCGGCGTTCCGCAATATCCAGCTCGCTCATCACTTTGATGCGGGAAAGGATGGTCTGGTGATGCTCCCGCGCAATCGGGGCCATGGCGTGCTGCAGCACACCGTCAATGCGGTATTTCACCAGCAAACAGTCGTCGAAGGTCTCCAGGTGAATATCGCTGGCTCGTCTTTCCAGCGCGGTAAAGACCATCGTGTCCACCAGCCGGATAATGGGGCTGACATCTTCTTCCGATGTCAGCTTTTCAATCGAGAGCGTTTCGTCCTGATTGTCTTCAGAAGAAAGAACATCGAAGGTCAGTCCCTCCGTCGCTTCGTCCAGCACACGTTGCGACTGTTCGGTCTTCTTCAGCAGGTCGGTAATCTGGCTGAGAGTAGCGACCTTGACGCCAATTCTCTGCCCCAACAGGCTGGAAATTTCGTCCATCATCATCAACCTGCTGGGGTCGCTGACGGCAATGACCAGCTTGCCCTCCAACTGCTCCAGCGGAACGAAGTTGTAACGGAACATCATGTCGACCGGCACGGTGCGGAACAATTCGTGCTGAATGCGAAAATTTCTGAGATCGACAAACTCGCACCAATACCTGGCGGCAAGCGCCTTGGCATGCGCGATCTCATCAGTGACGATGGGCTTTCCGTTGGGAACGACTGCAATCTCCGCCATGCTGTTTCTCCTTCTAGTGTTGCATCGCGCCGGCTGCACCCAGGCTGAAGATGGGCAGGTACAGCGCGATCAGAATTGTGACCACGACGCCGCCCATCACGATTAAAATTGCCGGTTCGATCAGTGAGAGCGCCGCGGTCAGTGCGGTCTGTACATCTTCCTCAAAAAATTCGGCGACGGAATTCAGCATTCCCGGCAGCGCGCCGGTCGCTTCGCCGACTTCAATCATCTCAATCGACAGCTCAGGGAAAATCTTTGTGCTGTTCAGGCTTGTGGCCAGCCCTTTGCCTTCCCGCACGCTGGTCACGGATTGGGCGACAGCATGGCTGAGCCGGCGGCTTCCAATGGATCGGGCGGCTGTCTCCAGCGATGGCACCAGCGGCAGACCTCCTGACAAGAGTGTGGAGAGCGTGCGGGCGAAGAGTGCTACCTGGTATTTCACCCAGATGTTGCCAAAAATGGGAGTTCCAATGCGAATCGAATCGATCCGGTTGGCACCGCTGTCCGTGCGGCTCCAGCGGACCAGAGCAAGAGCAAGAAGCACGAGAGCCACGACCATATATGGCAAGTACGACTGGAAATCCTTGCCCAGCGCCAGCATGAACGTCGTGATGGCGGGCAGCTTAGTTCCAATCTGGTCATAGAGCGCGGCAAAACGCGGCACGACGAAGCTAATCAAGAAGATGAACAGCCCGGTGACCATGACAATCAGCAGCACAGGATAAAAAAGCGACGCGATCAGTTTCTTGCGAAATGTGAGCGCGATGCGTTGAAACGCCAGATAGCGGGTGAGCACTTCCTCCAGGTTGCCGGAGCGCTCGCCGGCCAGGAGGGATGTTGTGTAAATCACTGGAAAGCCACCCTGAGATTCAAACGCCGCCGAAAGCGATTGGCCGGTGCGCACGCGAATCGCCACATCTTCCAACTGTGCGCGGAGCACCGAAGCCTTTTGGCGCTTGGCCAACAGTTCGACCGAGGACAGAATCGGCAGGCCGGCGCGAATCAATGTCAGGAACTGCTGATTGAAGATTAAAAACGGCTCCAGCTTGACGCGTTTGCCGGCGCCCGCCTTCCCGGCGATCCCCTTGGGCTTGACCCAGTACACGTAGTGGCCGGACTGGGCGAAGCGCTGGCGCAGCTCCTCGGCTGAGTTGGCCAGGTGGACATTCTGCTGCACGTGTCCACGCTCATCCGCAGTTTTGACAATATATTCCACAGAACCTATTCCTTATGCTGGGCGTGCAGCGCCGTCGCCGGGGCTTGATTCAACGCGCGTAGCTGACCCCAAGATATCAGCCTTGCGATACGACCGTCCGGCCCAACGGCGAACGGCAGACTGAGCGAGTTCCAATTTCCGTGGTCGAGCGGTTGCCAGGTTTTGCCGCCATCCCGGGAAACATCGCTGCCGTTTGGGCCGGCTGCAATCCAGGTTCCATCGGTCGTGTTCCATGCCACGGTGGAACGATATCCAGCCGGATGACCGAGTGCCGGATGCCACAGGACGCTATCGGTTGTATACGCGGCTGTATCCGCTCCAGTTTGCGGCTTGGCATAGTCTCCTCCGACGGCGACACCGTATACGCCATCGTGAAATGCGACGGCGAAAATACCGGCAGCCGAGCTGGACGATCCGGCTGGCTGCGGCAACAGCTGCGAGTGGGTGCATCCATTCACCGCACCGTCCGCGAGTGTGGCGTCGATCCATTCCAGTGGCGCCAATTCAAAACCATAGAGCCATCCGCTGCTCGTGCCAAACCAAATCTGATGATTGACGGCGGCTCCGGACTGGGAGTGGGCGTCCCGAACGGGAAGAACAGCCAGCGCCTGATTGCTGGCGGCGAACGCTCCCTGTTTCGGTTCCATCGTCCGCAGACATGGATTGAGCTGACGGGTCCAATGATTGCCTCCGTCGTGCGTTACCAACAGACTGAAGCTTCCCTGCACTGGATCGCCAAGAATTACGCCAAAGCGTGTTCCATCGAATTGCAGCGCATCCCAGAATCCACCCGCATCTGGATTCGTGAAGATAAGTCGCCACGTTCGGCAACCATCGTGAGTGGAATACAGGCGCGATTCGTTTCCAGGACCGCTCGACATCGCCATGGCGTGTTCGTCGTCCCATGCCCAGACGCTTCGAAAATCCAGTTTGCCCGCGCCAGGCGGTATGGAACACAGGTCCCAGGTTTGCCCTCCATCCAAAGTGCGAAGCACGGTGCCATTCGTGCCGCTGGCCCAGGCAATACCCGCGTTGACCGCATGAATACCTCGCAGAGTCGCTCGCGTACCGCTCGCCTGCAATTGCCATTGTGCGCGAGCCGGAATTGCACCGCCCAGCAGAACGGCCAACGCAACCGCGAAGGCAAGCCGGGTCGATGGTTGTGACTGCAATGGTTTTCTTAACAACATCACTCCAGAGCGTCGGGCAGGCTACATGGGAGCCAAGCCGTTGACGATGACGACTCCAGCCGGTGGATCAAAAGAGAACGTTCCAGGAGTCAGCGGCGGATTGGGTTGTTCGTCGGTCAACCGAAAACTCGTAATCGCACCGTCCACTTCTCTCCACTGGATCGTCTCAATCTTGCCTTCGGCCGTGACCGTCAGATCGACTTCAGCCACTCTCTGCTCCATTCCTTTGGGAACACCGCGCAACTGATACTTGGCGCCGTTCGGCGTAAGAGTCAGATTAGTCAGTTCTTTTTCTATCCGCGTATGGCCCAATAAGAACCGCAGTGGCGAACGAAAATCTTCCAGTTGTTTCGCCGGGTAGCGCTCGGCCTGTGCATCTCCCGGCGTATAGGAGTAACCATATCGGCCGCCGATGACAAAAACTTTGCCAGGCGGGTCGGTGTAATTCCAGCGCATGCGTCCGGGCTTTTCCAGCAGCAGGATGCCGCTTTCCACCCGCTGCATTCCCATACCGCGATAGGTCTCAGTGAAGTGGACGCTGAGCGAGTGCAGCCGGTCGTAGTGCTGATCCACTCGTTTGGCCAATTCCGACAGTGTGTAGGCAGGGTTGGCAGCCGGGACAGCCTGCTGCGACGCGCTCATACCTCGTCCCACCAATCCAAGCCCCGGTAAGGTGAACCACACTGCGGGCAAGACGATCATTGCCAGCCAATGCCTGGCTCGTTTCATGGAGATTGCTGGAGTGGTAATCTTTGTGCCTGTCAAAAACTCTCGAAATTGGAAATTACGAAATTGGCTGCGTGCAATTCGTGCTGCCAGCCGGATCGGCCTTTTTCTCTCCGGTTTGATCCATACAGAACCCGCGGTGGCCGGTCTTCCCGACTGCCTGCGGCACCGCCGTTACCTCAAAAGAGGTAATCACGTCCTGATTGTTCACCGTCACTTTGGTGCAATTCGTAATGGCGAACAAATATCCGCTCTTATATCCGCTCGCCAGATCTGCCGGGATCAACTGCGCGGCCTGAGGGCTGGGAGCGCCTGTCTTCGGATCGCCGCCAAGTTGCGCAAGGCTACAGGAAAACCCGTTCCCGGGATAGTTCGTCTGATATTGGATCTGGGCGCTGTATATCGTGCCCAGTTCCTCCAATGCCGCCGTCTCATTAGCCTGGCTACGCATGTTCATGTAGTTCGGAATGGCGACGGCCATGAGGATCAAAATGACCGACATGACGATCAGCAACTCCATCAACGTGAAGCCGGCCTGACGCAGCCGTCTGCTGGAAATCTCTAAACCTCTATTCATTTTCAACACCCTGCATCCGGAACAAATACAAATATATTCCTACTGTATCAGCAGGCAAGGTGATCACGTGTGACCTTCAGTCCATTCAGATTGCCCAGCATCGCCACCGCAATGGATTCGGGAACGAACAACTGTCGCGCCATCCGCATCAGATCCGCGCCAGTGACCAGTCCCACCTTCTCCAGAACCTCGGGCACGGAATCGAAGCGCTGGAAGTACATCTCCTGCCGCGCCAGGTTGGACATGAGAGCGCCCGAACTTTCCAGGCTCATCAGAATGTTGCCCTTCAGCTGGTCTTTGGCGCGCTGCAATTCTTCCTCCGGTACAGGCTGCTCTTTCATACGGCGAAACTCCTCCACCGTCAGGCGAATGACCTGCTCGGCATTCTGCGCCGACGTGCCCGCATAGACGCACAGCGAACCTGTATCGCGGAAGGAACTCAACTCGCTGAAAATCGAATAGGCCAGTCCGCGGTCCTCGCGCACATTCTGGAACAGCCTGGAACTCATGCCGCCGCCAAGAATCAAATTCAACAGAGCTACGACATAGCGCTGTTCATCGTTGACCGGCGGAGCGGGAACGCCCAGACACAACTGCAACTGCTCCAGCGATTTCTTTTGCCGGGAAACGATCCGCGCGTGCACCTTAGGCCGGGGCGCAAACGGAGCTACCAAAATATTTTCAGTCGCCTGGGTCATTGGCAGGTGCGCCAATTTCTCTGACACCAGCGTGACGAATGCGTCGTGGTCCAGGTTGCCAGCAGCGGAGAAGATCATATTCCCGCCCTGGAAACGGCCGCCATAAAAGTCGAACAACATTCCTTGATCAAAGCGCCGCACTGTTTCCCGCGTGCCCAGGATCGGCTTTCCCAGTGGATGATCCTTCCAGAAGCTCTGGGTAAAGATTTCATTCACCAGCATGTCCGGATTGTCCTCATCCATCTTGATCTCTTCCAGGATGACTTTGCATTCCCGTCCGATGTCGTCCGGAGCAAAAATGGGATGCATCACCAGATCGGCCAGGACGTCGAGCGCCTTCGGCACATGCTCGTCCAGCACCTTCATGTTGAAACAAATTGTCTCTTTGCTGGTGAAGGCATCCAGGTTGCCGCCGATCGCATCGACCTCCTTTGCGATGCTTTTCGCCGAACGCGACTTTGTACCCTTGAAGACCATGTGTTCGACAAAGTGGGAGACTCCATTGATCTCCGGCATCTCATCACGCGACCCAGTCTTGACCCAGACGCCCATCGAGACGGAACGAACGTGTTCCATGCGCTCGGTGAGAATCACCAGGCCGTTCGGTAATTCCGTGCGGCGGATATTGCGGCTTTGCGAAGGATTGCTGGAACTGCCGTGACTGCTGAAGTGCGTACCGTCCTGCGTGCTGTTCATTTTGATCATCCATATATAATTTTTTCACAGACTGGCCCGGCGTGCTGCCCAGGCCGAAAGAAGCTGGGCTGCAACCAGTTATCCACAATTCATGGCAAGTTTTCCACAATTCGACCCAGACACGCAAAGAAATAGTAAAAGTCAAACAGCTTGTCTATTTTCTCTTTCCTTCAAACAACTTACAGAACTAAGTAAAACTTTTAGTTTAGAGCCATATCGTTCTCAGCAGCTTTGGCACGCACTTTATCAACAGCGTGTCTCCTCAATTGAAGAGATCACTTCCCTGCCCCAATCGATCCGTAATCGCCTGACCCAGGCCGGATTTCAAATCGGCCTGCCGAGGATCACACAGACCTACCTATCCACCGACGGCACGGAGCGCTATCTGGTTGCCTGCCCGGATGAAGAAACTGTAGAAACCGTCTGGATGCCCAACGGAGATGACGGCGAAATGGGGGACGGGTCGGAGGCGGCCAGCGAGGAGGCGGATGCGGTTGCCGCCACCCCGGGCACGCCAATCGAAGAGAGCCGGTTGCTGCCCTACCGGCGCGCGACCATCTGCATCTCTAGCCAGGTTGGATGCGCGGTCAACTGCCAGTTCTGCCTGACGGCCAAATTGGGAGTGAAGCGGAACCTTACAGCCGGGGAAATCGCCGGACAAGTGGCGGCGGTGTTGAATCGTCACCAGGTGCGGGTAGGCCGCGATCGCATCAACCTTGTATTTATGGGCATGGGCGAGCCATTTCTGAACTACGACAACTTTATGGCTGCCGTGCATCTGCTGGTGGAAGACATGGGAATTCCAGAGTCGCGTATGACCGTTTCTACGTCCGGGATACTGCCCGGCATTCAGCGCTTCGCCAAGGAGAAGCTGCGGCCCAAGCTCGCGCTGAGCCTGAACGCTCCGAATGATTCGATCCGCGAAAGCCTCATGCCGATCACGCGCAAGTGGAAGATCGAGAATCTGTTCGAGGCCTTGCGCGACGTTCCGCTGCGACCGCGCGAGCGGATGACATTTGAATATGTTTTGCTGGGCGGCGTCAACGATCGCACGGAAGATGCTGCCGAACTGGTTGCATTGCTGCGCCGGTCACGCTTGCCGGCCAAAGTCAATTTGATCGTGTGGAATCCAGGGCCTGATATTCCCTATCGCATGCCCACTCCAGCGGATGTTGCAGCGTTTCAATCGCACCTGATCGCCAACGGCATCCCTGCTTTTCTCCGTCGTCCGCGCGGACGAGACATCTATGCCGCGTGTGGGCAACTGAAGAGAACGGTCGAATAGAAAGAATCAGCTCCGCCGATGGTTCAAGCCCAGGTCGAGCAGGACATCGGCTACCCGTTCATAGTCATGCCGCAACACCTCTTCTTCGCGAAGAAAATCGCCGGCAACGCAACGAACTCCCAGGCGCTCAATCTGTTCGATGTCGGGCACAATCTGCTCCGCGCCTTCCGCGGCGTAGCGTTGCCGCGCCGTTTCGGATATGGGTGCAATGTTGACCAACGCATAGTCGAAAATGGCTCCGCCGGTGTGCTCGTAGATACGCTCGATGTGCTGCGATGCCGTGAGATGAACACTCTCGTTTGCCTGCGTCATCAAATTGCAAATGAAGATGCGCAATCCATGGGTAGCGACCAGTGAGTCGGCAATCCCTTCCACCAGCAAATTTGTAATAAGACTGGTGTAGAGCGAGCCTGGCCCCAACGTGATCAGATCCGCGCCCAGGATGGCTTCGACAGCCTCCGGAAGCGCAGCCACGCGCTCTGGTTTCAGCATCAGGCGGACGATGCGGCGCTTGCTGGCGGTAATCCGCGTTTCGCCGAGCACCGTCGATCCATCGTCCATCAGTGCGGCTAGGTTTACGTTGGAGTTGGTTGCGGGATAGAGATGCCCGCGGGTGGCGAGAATCTGCGAAGACATTTTCACCGCCAATGCGAAGTCGCCGGTGACCGCTGTCAGGCCGGCAAGAAATAGATTGCCGAAACTATGGCCTTCCAGACCCTCTCCGCTGTCGAAACGGTACTGAAACAGCTTCGACAACAAGTGCTCATCTTCCGATAGCGCAACCATGCAGTTGCGCAGATCTCCCGGCGGAAGCATGTTCATGTCTCTGCGCAGACGGCCGCTGGAACCGCCGTCATCCGTGACGGTCACAATGGCGGCCAGATCGGAAATGATCGCGGGCAGCTCTGCAGATATATCCGTTGGATTCGTTGCGTAAGATGGAGACTGCGTGTGCCTCTTCAGCCCGCGCAGCAGAGTGGACAAGCCTGTGCCGCCGCCGATGGCGGCCACGCGCAGACAAGCTGAATCTGCCGTAGAAGCCAGCGGCTTCGAATCCGCTGGTTGTGTTGCGATGGAACTGGCTGGATGCATTTTCGTCAACACTACAAACTCTCCAAACACCAGTCACTAGCGCGTTGCCGCGATGTCCGGGCGCTTACAGAACTTCCGGATACAGCAGCTCCGTAAACCGTGGATCGTCGAACATTTCTTGAAAATCCGAATCCAAACGCGCCTGGATTCGATTGCCCGGGTTCAGTTCGATGGCACGGCCCAGTTGTTCCAGGCATTCCTCGGCATGGCTCGTCAAACTATGCATCACAGCAAGTCCATAGTAGGCATAGTCAACCGACGGATGTTTTTTCAGGATGGCTTCGAATTGCTCGCGAGCGTCCTCATAGTAGCCGGTATTCAGAAGCGAGACGGCGTAATCGTACTGCTCCTCCGGGCTCTGGAAGGAGATGGCGCTTTCCCTCATTTGGCGTTCGCACGCGGTGAGATGCACGCGGGCCCGGTCCACCAGGTCGCCAGCATCATTCAAAAGCAATGCCTCAAGCGCGGTCTTGGCTTTCTCGTACTTGCCTTCGCGCATGAGGCGCACGGCGGTCTCGTAGTGTTGAATCCTTTGTTTGCGTCCCGGATCGTGGACGGCGTCGGATTTGCCCGCAAGAACGCGAGGCATCGAGGTCGGTTTCTTTTTCGATTGAGATGGCTTCATTGCAGACACACTCGTCTCATGTGTTCTAGAGGGCTTTACTACCGAATGACCCTGACCCTCGTAAACCTAACAGGAAACGACCTTGTCTGCAATGGCGAGGTGAGGGACGCAATTGATGCGGCCGTTCGAAGAGCGCTTTGCTTCGTCCTCTGAACGCTATGCTGGGGCATGTCTCCAGAGCCAACATGGCTCCGATCCGGCCCGGCGAACCGGCACTGCCCGATGATAAAATAGGAATGGAACGCCTTATGCCAGAAACCATTCGCAGGAAGACACCTACCGTCGTTGTTGGCAATGTGCGGGTTGGCTCGGATGCACCGGTTGTGGTGCAGTCGATGACCAACACCGATACCGCCGATGTTTCTTCCACTGTCTTGCAGGTCGCAGCGTTGCATCGTTCCGGTTCGCAGATCGTTCGGGTCACTGTGAACAACGATGAGGCCGCGAAGGCGGTTCCCGCCATCGTGGAAGAACTAGCGCGGCAGGATATTCATGTCCCGATCGTCGGCGATTTTCACTATAACGGACATCTGCTCCTGAAAAAATATCCGGCCTGCGCTCGCGCCCTGGCGAAATATCGAATCAATCCAGGCAATTGTTCCATCGGACGCAAGGATGACGATAACTTCCGCACCATGATCGAATGCGCCGTCGAAAATCAAAAACCCGTGCGCATCGGCGTGAATTGGGGATCGCTCGATCAGGCGCTGTTGACGCGCATGATGGATGAAAACGCGAAATCCGCAAGGCCGAAAGACGCCCGCGACGTGACCATGGAAGCCATGGTTGCCAGCGCGCTGGACTCCGCCGCGATGGCAGAGCGCTACGGTCTGCGACATGATCAGATTATCCTGAGCGCGAAGGTCAGCGGCGTACATGACCTGATCGACGTCTATCGTATGTTGGCCAGTCGCTGCGACTATGCGCTCCACCTGGGCCTGACCGAAGCGGGGATGGGGATGAAAGGCATCGTGGCCTCCACGGCAGGCCTGACGCCGCTGCTGCTGGCCGGTATTGGCGATACTATTCGCGTCAGCCTGACGCCAAAGCCAGGCGGCGATCGCACGGAGGAAGTGTTGACCGCGCAGCAGATTTTACAGTCGCTCGGTATTCGCAGTTTTACTCCGCAGGTGACCGCCTGCCCGGGCTGCGGTCGCACGACGAGCACGTTCTTCCAGGAACTCGCGCAGCAGATACAGAGTCACCTCCGCAATTCCATGCCGGTATGGCGCGAAAAATATCCGGGCGTCGAAGAGTTGAAACTAGCCGTGATGGGCTGCGTCGTCAACGGACCGGGCGAATCGAAACACGCCAACATCGGCATTTCCCTACCGGGCACGTTTGAAGAGCCGGTCGCTCCCGTCTATGTCGATGGACGCCTGCTGCTGACATTGCGAGGCGATCACATCGTGCAGGAGTTTACGAAGATTCTGGATGAATACGTCGAGACCCACTATGGAGCGGGCGAGCCCAAGGATTTAGTGGGCGCTCACTGATGCGGGCTGTGCAGGCTGCGCAGGTTCGACGGCGGGCTCGGCGACTGGCTTCGCAGCCTTCTTACCCGACTTCTTGATCAGCTGATTCAGAGTGGTCGATTCGAGTTCTTCTTCGAGGCACCGTTGCGCCTTGCGGAACACGCCGCGCATGGTTTTTTTCAGGTCCTTTGTTTCCGCGGAATCATGCGCGGTCTGGTGCAGCAGTTCGCCGGAATCGAGGGCTCGATAAACATCGCGCAGCGTAATCTGCTTGGGACTTTTTGCCAGTCGGGTACCGCCGGAAGGCCCCTTTACACTGGCGACAAGCCCGGCACGGCTGAGCGCCGACAGCAGACGGCGCACCACGACGGGATTGGTCGCGAGTACGGTCGCCAAGGCCTGCGAGGTATGGAACCTCTCCGGCTCCGTGGCCATCAACACCAGCGCTTCAATTCCCGTCGAAAACCGCAGATTGACCGCCATGTGCCTCAAAATATCACAGTTCCCCGATCTTGGGTCAATTCCGCCTCCGGCTGAATGCTATGCCGGTCTCTCCTCCTGAGAAATGGAGGACAAATGCTACCATCAAGCTTTTACTCTGGAGATCGTCCTCTTTTGAAGCTACTTTTTGTCGGAGATGTTTTTGGCGGCGCGGGGCGCAGGATTGTCCACGCTCATTTAGGCCATGTGATTGAAACTCACGCTGTCGATCTGGTGGTGATCAACGCGGAGAATGCCGCAGGTGGCTTTGGGGTCACGCCGGGTATCGCCGAGGAGATGTTCGACCTGGGCGCGCATGTACTTACCACCGGAAACCATATCTGGGACAAACGGGAAATCATCGACTGGATGCACTCGGTTCCGGCGGCCAGCAGCGAGCGGCCCAGGCGCGTGCTGCGGCCTGCCAACTACGCTCCGGGCATCCCCGGCCACGGCGTGTATGAAGGCGCGTTGCCGGATGGGACGGCCTATGCCGTCGTCAATCTTCAGGGTCGCGTCTTCATGGGAGCGAGTGACGATCCCTTCCGCGCCGCGGACGCAATCCTTGAAAGGTTGCAGGCCAAGGTCATCCTGGTGGATTTCCATGCCGAGGCCACGTCGGAAAAAGTGGCGCTGGGGTGGTATCTCGACGGCCGCGTCACAGCGGTGTTGGGAACACACACGCATGTGCCCACAGCGGACGCGCGCATTCTGCCGCGCGGCACCGCATTTCAAACCGATGTTGGGATGAGCGGTCCATATGACAGCGTGATCGGCGTGGAAGTTGAGCAGGTGCTCGACCGGTTCTTGCGAGGCATGCCCGCGAAGTTCGACGCGGCTAAGAAAAACCCAAAGATGTGTGCGGCCTTGATCGAGTGCGACGCCCTGACCGGCCGCGCTCAATCGATCCGTCATTTCATGCTCGGCGAATAAGTAGTTTCCGCTCTAAGAATTAAAAAGCTGGCATCCAGATCGGATGCCAGCTTTTTGTGGATACAACGACGATGACGGCTGCTGTTACTGCGGCGTGTGATGCCGCGTAGTGGTGTGGTGAACCGCGTGCGGTTTGGTGGCCGCCGGCGCTTCCCCGTCCTTCATGATGATCATGGGGGGGGTCTGCGTGTAAGAGTCAAAGGTGGCCACGTAGTTCACCATGGAGTTAATTGCCGGCGATGTGCGCAGCGGTTTCTTCATATTGATCGTGAAGTCCGCCCTGTTCGATTGCTGGGCATCATCGGAGACAGCGAGTTGAACGGAATCGGGTGTCGCCGCGATGACTTTACCTGGGACCTGAGTCGTCAATCCCTGCATGGTAGCCCACACCTTGGCTGCATCGTCTGGAGTGCCGTTCGCAAGCACAAACTCCTTGTCCGTCAGCGCCATGGTCTTTAGATCGGGCGTGGAAGTCACGGCGTTATGTGCAAGTTGCTGTGGAGAGGGCGGTGGCGGAGCGGGCGTGATACTGAATCCTGCTGGAGGGTTCAAGGAAGCTTTGGCCTGCGCCTGCACTTGATCGAAACCATCCGTGCCGCCGTGGTATTTCTTGTACCAATATTCAGCGGCCTTCTGGATCGTATCCTTGTACGGTTCTGGCGCATAGGCGGCGGCGCGAGCCAGGTACCAGACCGCGTTGACCAGATCCTGCGGTTGTTCCTGCGTATATGCAGTTCCTAGGTAGTAGGTATCTTGAATACCAGGTCCGCTGGTCTGCTGCTGCTCGGGCATTGCCTGCAGCTCTTGTTTGAAGTACTTGATCGCATCCGCATAATTTTTCTTCTCCAGATAATCGGCTGCAATCGCACCGGCAAATATCGGCTCTACGGCGGCTTTCATCTTGGCAAAGTTTGCGGCATCCGCTCCTTGGGGAGCCGGAGCATTCAAGCCAGCCTGTGCATCCTTGGCAGCCTCATCCAGCAATGGCAAAGCGTCCGCGGGATTCGTCTTCTGCCCTGCCTGCTGGCGCAAAACGTACGCACTGAGAGCCAGCGCCCGCATGTCTGCCGGATCAATCTGCAGTACTTGCCGCGCCGTCGTCAGCGCCTTGTTCGTGTTGCCGGTCTGCGTGTAGGCATCCATCAGAATTTCGAGGACTTGCTTCTTGACGACGCTGTTGGGATATTGCTGCAGAAATGCTTCGATCGACGTTGCCTTCGCTTGGGGCGAGGGTTGGTTGATCGCGGTGTTGTATGCGTTAAACTCAGCAGGATCTTTGATTGTGATCGTGCTTGAGCCTGCATCTTGCGCCTGCATCATGATGGGAGCGGCAGCAATAGCGGAACTGGCCAGCGCCAGCACCATGACGTACAAAATCTTGTTCTTCATCGATCACCCCTCGCGAACGAGTGTTACACAGAAATTTAGAAAACCGAATGCCACGCGCCTGTCTGCTATGTCAAGCCTGCCCCGGCTCTTCCAACGTGATCGGAGACAGGATGGCTGAAGGCTATGACTGAACAGACTGTACCGCATTTGTTGTGGTTAGCAGGATTATAAAACCGAACGTGCCGGCCCGTGTCAGTATTCCACCGAGGGCGCTCCTGACGCAATAGCATTTCGTTATGTACGATGCATGCAGGGAGTCGACCGGCATGAAAAAATGGCATGAAAAACTTGGCAACGTGCGTTTCATGGTACTCGGCATCGTACTGATGCTGTTGGCGACGATGTGGTTGCTCTCAAGAATTTTTGGCTGAGGGCCCTGGGCGGGTTGACAAACTCATTCCACAGTACACAGAAAGTCATGTCAGGTGGGAGAATGGAACAGTGACACAGACTTCCCCGCTCACCGGACAAATTGCCGTGGTCACCGGCGCCAGCCGTGGAATTGGCGCAGCCATCGCGCGCAAACTGGCCTCGCTGGGCGCACACACCGTCCTGACAGCAAGAAATCAGGATCAGCTCGATAAGATTGTCGCCCAGATCACTGCGGCAGGCGGCCATGCCGAATCTCATCCGTGCGATTTGGCCGAGCCAACGCAGATCGACACATTGGCGCGACTCATCCTGGAAACCCACGGTCGCTGCGACATTCTGGTGAACAACGCCGGCGTGGGCTGGTTTGAGGGCCCTCTGCACACGACGCCGCTCGAAGACTGGGATCAACTCCTCGCCATCAATCTGCGAGCGCCCTACCTGCTTTTACGCGCTTTTGCACCCGCGATGATTGCGGCACAGCGCGGCCACATCATCAATATTTCCTCACTTGCCGGTAAGAATCCCGTGCCGAATGCGGCAGCCTATGCCGCCTCGAAGTGGGGCCTGAATGGTTTGATGATCTCCGCCGCCGAGGAACTGCGGCAGCATCGGGTGCGCGTGTCTCTGGTGGCTCCCGGCACAGTGCGAACAGAATTTGGGTCCGGACAGTCCTCTCAAAAATCTGCCTTGGGAGCAATCCAGCCGAATGACATTGCGGCGATTGTTGCCTTATTGGTTACCCAGGCCGATGAGTCTTTCATCAGTGAAGTACTGATACGGCCTACACTGAAGAAGTAGGGATCGGGAGTTCCAGCCTGGCGTCTCCCGAATCATCCACGACAAACTCTCTTGTGGCAATATCCAACACCTATGCTATATCTAGGGTTGCGGACTTCTTATCCACAACCTGCTGTATCTATAGATTGACCCAATGCCAAGTCCGGGCTAAAGTGAACCCATCCAGTGGCTGATTCAGCCGCTGCCCCGTTGTGCCAAAGGAGCGTCGATTGCTCGAACTTAAGCGCATTCATATTCTCGGCTTCAAGTCCTTCTGCGATCGCACGGAAGTGTTGCTGGATAGCAACGGCGTGACCGCGATTGTGGGCCCCAATGGATGTGGCAAATCCAACATCTCCGACGCCATCAGCTGGGTGCTTGGCGAGCAGTCGGCCAAAGACTTGCGCGGCATCAAGATGGAAGATGTCATCTTCTCCGGCACGCGTGAGCGCAAGCCGACGGGCATGGCCGAAGTGTCGCTCGTCCTGATCGATCCGGAGGTGTATCAGCCTGCCAGCCTCCAGCCGGGGCCGGAAGCCGTCGAAGACGACTGGGATGAAGCGGCAGTGCGGTCTCAAGCGGCGCGCGAGACGGAAGAAATCACCGCCGAGCTGCAACCTGGCAAGATACTGGAAGGTCCAGTTGAAGTAGAGGGAAAAAACTCAGCCGCCGCGGAGGAAACCGCAGGTGCCACCGACGGAGAAGCAACGACGGGCGAGAGCAATGTTGTGCTGAAGATTCGCCGCCGAAAATTCCAGCGCAATCATGCTCAAGATGGCGAAATCATCATCTCCCGGCGACTCTTCCGTACCGGCGAGAGTGAATACCTGCTGAATGGCAAGCTCTGTCGCCTGCGCGATATTCACGACATACTGATGGGCACGGGCCTCAGTTCGGACTCCTACGGCATCATCGGGCAGGAGCGAATTGGCCAGTTGCTAAGCAGCAAGCCGCATGAGCGTCGGGCCATTATTGAAGAAGCCGCCGGGATCACGCGTTTCAAGACAAAAAAGCATCTGGCGGAATTGCGCCTCGAGCAGGCCAAGCAGAATCTGGCGCGCGTCAATGACATTTTTGACGAGGTTGCGCGGCAGATGAACTCTCTGAAACGCCAGGCTTCCAAGGCGGAGCGCTATGGCGCGCTGCGCGACGAGCTTCGTCAGCGTCTGCGTGTGGTCATCGCCACACGGATCTCCATGACCGATGCGGCAGCTGTGGCGGTCGCCAAGGAACTGGAGCAATTAAGTCAGCAGATCGACGAGTTGACGCGGACCATTGCCGCCATCGATCAGCAGCGCACAGCAGCCGTCTCCGAAGGCTACAGCCGCGAGCAGCAGGCCCGCGATGCAGCCACCCAGGCCAATAGCGCTTCCGTAGAATTGGAGCGCACGCTGGGACAGTTGCAAGCGAACCAGGATCGCGTCGCAGACCTGACGCTACGCTTGCAGGCCGCACAGGCGGAACTAGCGCAAACACAACTGCAGCTGACCGGACTGGAAACAGAACGCAGCCAACAGCAAACATTTCTGGCGCAGGCGCAGCAGGCCGTCGACCTGGCGCGGCAAGACATGCAGGCGCGTCAACATTTATTCCAAACCGCGACCACGGAACTAGCGTCTGTGAGCGAGCGCATGGAAGCCTCGCGGCGGCAGATGCTGCACTGGATGGCGCAGGCCAACAATGTGCGCAACCAGATCAGTCAGGGCGAAGCCAGTCTGGAAGGTTACCAGCGCGAAGCGGAACGACTCGCAGTCGAGCGGACCAGCGTGCAGGGCGAGCTGGAAAAACTGGGCGTCGAACGCGGCCAGGTTTCTCTTAACTTTGCGTCCGCCAGCAATGTTCTGCAGGATACTGAGGCCGAATTGGCAACCCTGCGTACGCAGCTGGAAACGCAGCGCGCGGAAGAAGCGTCTTCTCGCCGCCAAGCCGATCAACTGCGTGCCGAGCAGGCGACTCTGCAGGGACGCACGAACTCGCTGGAATCCCTGATTCGTGAACATAGCTACTCCACCGACACGGTACGTCAGCTGCTACGCACCAATACGATGGAAGGCGGCCAGGCACCCGTCGGCGTGCTCGCGGATTTTGTCGAGGTTTCCGACCAGTATGAGGCGGTCGTGGATGAATTCCTGCGCGACGAGTTGAACTTTATCGTAGTGAAGAGCTGGAACGACGCCCAGGAAGGCATGCGAGTTCTCAAGACTGACGTCGATGGCCGCGCAACATTCCTGGTGCATCCGGACGATTCCCAGGCGAAATTTTCCTTCGCACCGGGCATGGTGCAGCCGCTCAGCGAATCCCGTGACGGCGTGGTGCGCTTGAAAGATTGCATCCGCGTCCTGGATGGTTTTGGCAGTTCGCTGGAAGTAATTCTGCCCAAGCTGCGCCACGGATACGTTGTGCCGGATTCCGACGTTGCCCGTTCGTTGGCGCTCGAAAACCCGGAAGCATTTTTTCTATCGCCAAATGGAGAATGCTTCCATAACGTCACAGTCACCGGCGGCAAGCCCAGTGTCGAAGGACCGCTCGCATTGAAACGAGAACTGCGCAGCGCACAGCAATCGCTGACCCGCGCCGACCAAGCCCTCGCCAACGCCGAGCTGAACACAATTCAACTCGCCCACGCGGTGGCCGAACTATCCCACCGGATTGAAGTCAAGTCGGCGGAGCGCCGCCAGGCCGAGCAGGAGTCCGCGAATACCGGCGCCGCGTTGCGTCAACTGGAAGCGGAAGTAGGCCGGCTGGAACGGCGGTTGAGCGAGTGGACCTTGCAGGCGGACCGCAACACGACGGCACAAGCGCAAAAAACTGAGTGGGTAGCTCAGCGACGGGAAGAAGTTGAGCGTCACGAGCAGGAGCGCATTCGTTTTGAGCAGCAGTTGAACGAGGCTCAAGGATCGCTCGAAACTCTTCGAACCGCCCGCGACACGGCGCAGCAACAGATGTCCGAGGCTTCCATCGAAATGGCTGCGCTCGAGGAACGCAGACGAGGCGCTGCTAACTCGTCTGAGCGGCTGAATCGCATGGTCGACGGTTTGCAGCAGAGAGTCCATCAACTGGAACAGATGATGGCCGCCGGCGATGCCGAGCAGAAACAGCGCGTCATCGAGCAGGAGCGGCTGCAACTTCGCAGCCAGGAACTGGAGACCACGCGCGCGACGGCGCGGCAGCAGGCGGAAGAGCTGGCCCAGCAGTCCGCAGCCCTGCGCCAGCAGGCAGCGGAAGTGGAGCAGCAGGTTCGCTCGCTGCGCGTCGATCTGGAGGCTCTCCGCGACCGGCGTAGCGATGCCGCAGCGCGTGGGGCGCGCCTGTCTTCCGACTTGGTGCATCTGGAAGAAACCTGCATGCAGGATCTTTCCTTGCCCGCTGACGAATTGCGGTCCGACGAGTCGCTGGTCCGTCTGGAAGCCGAACCGCTGGCTGCGGAAGAAGAAGGCTGCCGCACAATTAAGCAGAAGCTTGAGGCGATGGGTCCGGTGAATATGATGGCGCTGGACGAATACAAAGAAGCAGCGGAACGCCACGCATTTTTAGAAACGCAGCGCAAGGACCTGATCGACTCAATCGATAATACCCAGAACAGCATTCGCGAAATTGAAGTGGTATTGCGCAGCAAATTCGAGGAAGCCTTTGCCGCCATCAACGAAAACTTCTCGGCGGCGTTTGTCCATCTGTTTGGCGGCGGCCAGGCCTTTATGAAAATGACCGACCAGGAAAATTCCGATGAGAGCGGCGTTGATATCATCGCTTCCCCGCCCGGAAAGAAATTGCAGAATATTCTTCTGCTCTCCGGCGGAGAGAAGGCGCTGACGGCATTGTCGCTGCTGATGGCGATTTTCCAGTTCCAACCCAGCCCATTCTGCGTATTGGACGAGGTGGATGCCGCGCTCGACGAGTCCAACGTGGGCCGGCTCGCCAACATGCTGCAGAAGATGAGCGATCGCACACACTTCATCGTCATTACGCACAGCAAGCGGATGATGCAGGCGGCGGAGGCAATCTTCGGGGTAACCATGCAGGAGCCCGGCGTTTCTAAAATTGTGTCGGTCCGGCTGCGCCACGATCGACCGCTGGAGAGAGCCTCCGCGTAGAACGAAAGACGACGACGCGGCAAACAAACTGTTCATCGGGGCATCCATGGTTGTAAGCTGCTTGCCATAGATGGTTTTGCATGAAAGGCTCAATGGTATGCCAGAAGCACTTCTGCAAGCTGACCTCCCAAATTTAAAATTCCATGCGCGCGGCAAGGTCCGGGATATTTACGAGGTCGGCGACGACTTATTATTCATCGCCACCGATCGAATCTCCGCCTTCGACCACATTTTGGCAACAGGCATTCCGGACAAGGGAAAAATCCTCACCCAGATTTCCCTGTTCTGGTTCGACCTGCTCTCTGACCTGGTGCCGAATCACCTGATCACAGCGGATATCGACCTTTACCCGGCATCGCTGCAGCCGTATCGTTCCCTTTTACATTTCCGTTCGATGCTGGTCGAGCCGGCGGAAATCTATCCCATTGAGTGCGTAGTCCGGGGCTATTTGACGGGCTCCGGATGGCAGGATTATCAGGAGACCGGCAGTGTGTGCGGCATCGCGCTGCCGTCGGGTCTCGTCGAATCCGACCGCTTGCCCGAGCCGATTTTTACGCCAGCTACGAAAGCGCCTTCCGGCGAGCACGACGTGAACATCTCCCTGGAAGAGATGGGCCGTCGCATTGGCCTGGGAAATGCGGAATTGCTCCAGGATTTGAGCCTGATGATCTATGATCGCGCGTCGCGTCACGTTGCCGAACAGGACATGATCCTGGCCGACACCAAATTTGAGTTTGGTCGGACGGCGCACGGCGTGGTGCTTGCCGACGAAGTTCTGACCCCGGATTCTTCCCGTTATTGGTGGCGGAGTACCTACCATCCAGGCGGCCCGCAGATTTCTTTTGACAAGCAGTTCGTTCGAGATTATCTAGTAGAAAGCCGCTGGAACAAGCAGGCTCCAGCGCCAGGCTTGCCGGAGGATGTGGTCGCACGCACCCAGGAAAAATACCTGGAGGCGTTTCGCCGCATCACGGGTCGCAGTTCCCTGCATTAGACCGGTTACCCGATTGCCGCATGGTAGATTGCATTGTTTGTGCAGCCCTGCATGAGAAGAGGCTGCGTGAACGCATGGACAGTTTGACCCCTTTGGGGAGAACCGGCTCAGGTTGGTATGACAATTTTCGATTGGTTTATTGTCGCAGTCATTCTCTTGTCGACAATCATGGCGGCGGCGCAGGGACTCCTGCTGGAGGTCATCTCGCTGGTCGCGCTGGTTCTTGGTTTGTGGCTAGCCTTCTGGAATTACGGGGTCCTCGCCGCCCCCCTGACCCATGTGATTCGCTCCATTGAACTCGCGGACGTGCTGGCGTTTCTATTGATTGCCCTGGGCGTGATGCTAGTCATCGGCCTGATCGGCCGGGCTGCGTCCAAAGCGGCGCGCACCGTTGGACTGGGCGGACTGGACAGTCTGCTGGGCGCGATTTTTGGGATTATTCGCGGCTGTTTCCTAGTCGTCATTGCTATTATTGCAATTGCCGCTTTCATGCCGCAAAAGACGTGGCTGAAGGGATCGAAGCTTGCACCCTACTTTCTTTCTGCCGCCAACCAGGTTTCCGCCGGTGCTCCGGCCGAGCTGCGGGGTAGGATTCGAGAAGGCGTGGTCATCATCGAGCAAAGTCGACATGGATGGATTCGGTTACACTTGCATCCTCACCCCGCAACACGTTAAAACATTCAGAATAGAGTTACTGATCGTATTTTCTGCTAGCCGAATCGTTCCATTGCCGCAGCATTAGCTTGATGGGTAAGAGAGGTCAGAGTGAAACGCGAATTGGATAATCTTGTCGTACAGATGTATGCCAGCGGGATCGCGTATGAGGAGGCTGTCCGCGAATTTCGCCGCCGGTATCTCCAGGAAGTCTTGCGCAATAACAAAGGCAACCAATGCAAGGCTGCGCGAGAACTCGGCATGCACCGGAATACACTCAGCCGCATCATGGCGAACCTGGAACTGGATCCTCTTCAAATCAAGCTGGGACTCAAACGGCCTGCTCGCGGGGAGCACCCTGTTCTTCCGGCGGTGCAGCTGGTACGCTCAAAATAGCATCCCTATTTCGGGAGGCGGTGTTGAGCGAGTGGCGAAGAAACATTTGATGCAGTATTTTCTCAACTCACATTCGATTTTGAGCTGCGCCCGCAACACTGCTTCGCGGAATCCAACTTCGATATCCTCTACACGTAGCGCGCCGAAACGGCAGCGACTTCCAGCCATAATCTCTTTCCGCTTGCTAAAGAAACTAGCGGCAGCAGGTCTGACGTTTTCGCTGGCATCATTTACTTGTTTCGCACAGGCAATGCCGGAAGGCGCAGCCCCCGCACCGCCAGCGGCGAATTCTACAGCTGCTTCTTCTCCGTCAGGCCCGTCTCCTCTCCCCACGCCGACCGTGCAGCAGACTGCCAAGGCCCGGGATGCATTCCGCAAGGGAACCAGTGCCCTGCAAGCACAGGATTCCCCGCGAGCGTTGAAATTGTTTGCAGAAGCGCACCGCCTGGACCCCGGAAACGGATCGTATCTGGCAGCCTACGAACTCGCCCGTCAGCAGTGGGTGGGGGGCATGGTGGAGTCGGCCAGGCAAGAAGAAAACGCCGGCAAAGCCACGTCGGCAAAGAAGGAACTCGAACAGGCGCTGCGCCTTGATCCAGGCAATCCGTATGTGCAGGAACATATCCAGTCTCTGGCCACGGAGCAAGACCCCGCCGTGGTCGCATCGGAGCCGATGCCGACGTTTTCCAGCGGCCTCGTCGAACTGATTCCAAATCCCATTCGCTCCACATTTCATCTTCGCGGCAATGCACAGCAGATTCTGCATCAGATTTTTTCGGCCTACGGGATCACGGCAATTCTGGATGATTCCGTTCCATCTAAACAGATCCAGTTCGATTTGACGAATGCTTCCTTTGCCGAGGCGTCGACGGCCGCCCAACTGGCAACGGGCACTTTCACGGTTCCTTTGGACCCTCAACATCTCCTGATCGCACTGGACACAAAAGAGAACCGCTCGAAGTTCGATCGGCTGCTGCTGGAAACAATCTTCCTGCCTGGACTTGACCCAAAGGAGATGACCAATACCGTCAACCTTGTCAAAAGCGTCTTCGGAGTACAACAGGCTTCGAGTCGCGACGACCAAGGCACCCTGAGCATTCGCGCCCCGGAGAACACGCTGCGGGCCATTAATGCGACCCTGGGGCAGCTGTATCTGGAAAAGCCGGAGGTAGTTCTCGATGTTCGCGTGTATCAGGTGAACGATACGCGTCAGGAAAATCTCGGCGCAGCATTTCCTCAACAGCTCTCCGTTTTCAATGTAACTTCACAGCTGACCGGAATTATCAGCAGCAATCAAAGCACCATCGCCCAGTTGATTTCCGCCGGATTGGTCAACCCGGGAGACGTGGCTGGCATCGCGGCCCTCCTGATCGGACTCGGGTTGGTCAGCGGAACGGTCCTCAACCAGCCCTTCGCGCTTTTCGGCAACGGTCTTACCTTAAGCGGACTGTCATTCGGCAGCACTACAGTGAACGCTTCGCTGAACGTTTCCAACACGCGCGAGCTTGACCACGTGCAACTCCGTGCGGGAGATTTGGAAAAACAGAGTTTTCTTATAGGGTCGCGCTATCCCATCGTTACACAAAGCTATTCCGCTGGAAGTCAAACACCGACCAGTTCGACGACCCTCGGAAGTTTGTTGGCGGGCACGTCCGGAGCAGCGGCTTCCACCGCCACGAACCCGCTCTCCTTTGCGCCCACCGTCCAATACCAGGACCTTGGCTTGACGGTGAAGGCTCAACCCAGCATCCTGCAAAACCATGACGTGCAGATGCAGCTCCAAATTACCCTCGCCTCTTTAGCGGGGACTTCCGTCAACGGATCGCCGATTATTAACAATCGTTCTTTTACCACCACGATCCAGGTTCCCGATGACGGCGCCGCACTGATCGCCAGCAGCGTCAGCCGCACGGAATCGACATCTTTATCAGGAATTCCAGGGCTGAGCGAGTTGCCCGGCTTTGCCTGGACGGCCAGTCCGGTCACGCAGGTGACAGTCGGCAAACTTCTTATCGTCATCAGCCCGCATATCGTCAGTGCGACACATGCCAGAACCGCTTCACAAATGCTGTCCCTTGTTCCACAAACAGCCGGCAGGTGAGTTTGCACCGAACACAACTGCTATTTTGCGGTGATCTCAAGCTGCAGCGGAAGTGTCTGCGGCGGATTGCAGGCCCGGTTGTCACAGGCCTGATAGTGGAGCTGGCCGTGCAACACATAGTGGCCGGGACGGGCGCGGAGTTGAACGAGGACGCCGAATTCGCCCGTGTACACACTCAGCGCATCCTTGGGATCAAATTGAAAGTGATAGTCGACGCCCTGGGGATACTCGATCTGGGTGATGGCTATGCCCTGCGTCTTGTCGAGGGAAAGAGCGGTCGGAATTAAAAACTGCGAATGCGGCGTATGGGAGTTGATGTGCAACCCATCCTGAATGGAAAATCGCAGCTCAACCTTGTCGTGCTTCCCTGCCGGAGTGGCCGCCCTGACAGCAAGCTCCGGGGAGGAAACCATCTGCACCCACTGCCTGCTTCTGGGCTGGCCAAAGCCGATGCCGCGCGGGTTCGGCTGCCACGTCGACTGCGCCATTGTCGCGGCGGCGCAAGCTATTCCGAAGAGCAGCACGAAAGTGAATCCTGGCTTGCGGGCATCCATGCTTCAGGCTCCCTGGGCAAGAATCTTCTGGATATTGGCTTCCATCTCGCTCTCGGAGATCAGCCCGCCACTCTCCACCACCACTTTGCCATCGCGCCCGATGTAATAGGACGTCGGCAAATAATCGATGCCGCCGTAGGCTTTGTTCAGCTTGTCGTCGTACATCAACACCGGATAATCCACGCCCATTTTCGAGACAAAGTCGCTCACTTTATTTGGCGGATCATCGTCTTCGGAAATTCCCAGCACCGTAAATCCCTGGGCAGCATACTTTTTCTGCAGCGCAATCAGCCACGGCATTTCCAACTTGCACGGTCCGCACCAGGTGGCCCAGAAATTGAGCAGCACAGCCTTACCCTTGTAGTCGGAGAGTGAAACCGGCTTGCCATCCAGATTTTTCAGTGTGAACCCGGGAGCAGGTTTGTCGCGGAGGTCTGGCAGTCCCTGCGCGGAAGGAGAATCGGGACTGGCGGCGTTGCCCTGGTTGCCGGCCGCTGTCTGCCCCGCGGGAGCCGTGTTGAGCATCTTCCTCAGCTCCGGCGATACGGGCGGCGTGTTGATGGCCTTCCGCATCCGATAGGCCATGACACCCGACCAGATCATTGCCGTGACACCAGCGACGAGAACCAGCACCACGATGGCACTACGCTTCATGAACACTCCTCGGCTCCGGGAAAGAAGATTCCCAGGATGCAACCCTTTATTGTATCGGCTGCCAGTGGGAGTGTTCCACTCCCACTGCAATCAGGAGTCTGCTGGCGAGGCGGGCCGGACGAATACCAGCGAAGGCGCGAATCAGATCCGCGCCTCCGCCGGCATTGCTTTCTCACTGGAACAGCTTCGGTTTGCTGCCGCTGCCCAGCGGTTCGGGTCTTACTGGATCGTCACCTGCAAGGCAATGGATTGAGTGATGTTTCCCGATGTCGCCGTAATCGTGATCGTTTGCTGTCCTGGGGTAGGCTCAGGCGCTAGGTTGGCACAGCCCACCAGTCCCACAACGCCCGCGCTCAATGCCAGGAGAGCCATCATCAGAAACATTCTGGCGGAATTCGACTTGACCTTCGGATGTTTTGCCTGCTTCGGGCCGTATCGTTCCTCCAGCGCCTTTTCCGTGCCTGGCAGCCAGAAGATCATCGCCGGCAGCATGGGCAGTCCACCCAGCGGCCTCCATGGCCGCAGCGCAGCCACGCTGGAGGGATGGGATTGCCCTAATGTCCCAATTTCCATAATCAATGTCACATGCATCGGATTTCCAGAACCGCTGAAGCTCACCGACGAAGGATCGAAGATACACTTCGATCCCACCGGCAGGCCGCTGCAAACGATGCTGGCGGTTCCTGCGTAGCCAAAGGTTGGCGTCAAAGTCAGCATCACTTGCATCTGCTGACCCGGATGGATGGAAAAACTCGAGACATTCGATGTCATGGTGAAGCCCGGAGTGCCCGCCAGGATCGTGCCCGCCAGTTGCGCCTGCGAGCCGGCGAAGTTCGTGTCTCCGGCATACGCGGCCGTGATGGTATTCGCGCCGGCGGGAAGCGTCGCGACCGTGAGTGTAGCCACGCCTTGCGCATTCAGGGTGGCTGTTCCCAGGCGAGACGCGCCATCCATAAAGGTGACCGTGCCGGTTGGTACCCTCGTGGTCGTCGAGGTGGCCGTTGCCGTCAGCGTCACCGAGTTCCCGGTTGCAACCTGAGTGGCCGAAGCAGTGAGGGACAGTTGCGACGCAGCCTGCATAACCAGGATCGTTTCTACCGACGTTGCCGCGGCATAGGTTCCATTGGCGGCTGCGTCCACTTCCACCACCACGCTTCCAGCTCCGGTAATCGTGAGCACGTTGCCGCTGATTGTCGCCGGCCCGGAGTCCACCTGAAAGCTGACCGTTTGGCCGGTCAGCGTGCCCGATGAAATTGCCGTCACATTTAACGTAAGGGGCGCGACACCATAGGTCACGCTTGTGGGGAGCGGCGGATTGAAACTCACTGTCGACATCTCCAGCGTGACATCGAATGGATTGCTGGTCGCCGTCAGAGTCTGCACCGGTGTGATACCGGTTGGCGTCACGGTCAGCGCAGTCGCCAATGTATCGCCGCTGCCGGGTGCACTCACTGTCAGGTTGCTAAAGCTGGCGACACCGCCTGCGGTCGTCTGCGTCAGCGTTCCGCCCAGTATGCCCGAGCCGCTGAACGTCAGGGTAATGGGAATACCGCTCACCGCATCCGTATTGTTCGGCCCGGGAAGATTGGTGTTGGTTTCCAGCACCTGCACGGCTACGGCGGGACTGATATCCGTGTTGAAGACCGCGTTGGTTGGCTGCTGAACAAACTGGACAGAGGTGTAGTTGGTCTGGGCCGCGCCCAGATCCACTTTTCCGGCAGTCAGCCGAGGAAAGCCGCGCTGGTCCGTGGTGAGCCCGGTCAGCACCTGCGCTGGATCTCCCGCCTGAATCGCCCCGCTGCCAGGCAGCGGCAACATCGTCTGGGTCGTTGCGTTCAATCCGTTATAAGCCAGCGCGCCGAGATCGGGATTCCCGCCGGTGAGTATCGGACCGTTCTGCGTGCAGTTGTTGCAGTCATCCTCCGTGCCGGTTTGCAGATTGGTATTGGCTGCCACAATGCTGTTGCTTACAGCAAGGGAGCCGCCGCTGTTATCCATTCCAGCTCCCACGCCGCCGTTCAGAGAATTGTTGCCGGTGATCGTACTGTCCAGCACTATTGCTGTGCTGCTATTTTCGACGCCGCCTCCGTTGCCGTTGTACGCTCGATTGCCATAGAACGTGCCGTTCGCCACAGCGAGCGTGGCGTGATTGTCGATGCCGCCGCCCTCGGTGGCACCGTTGTTGGCGAGGGTACTACTTTCCATGGCCAATGTTCCATCGTTGAAAATGCCGCCACCCTGGTTTCCCGTATTACCGGAAAAGGCGCTGTTCACAACTGTGGTCAAGCCGCTGTTGGAAAGCCCTCCGGCAAAGCCGGTAGAACTGCCATTTGCGACGGTCAAGCCAGTCAGGTTGACCATCGTGCTTCCGTTGGGAATATCGAGCACCGCATAGGTGCCCGCGCCGGAGACAGTCACCAGTTGCGCGCCCGGTCCCGCCAGGTTGGTGTTGCCTGTAATCGGAGGCAAGGCTGAGGCCAGAGTGATCGTTCCCGTCACGCCGGACTGGAACACGATGTCCGCCGAACCAGCGCTGTTCGCGTCGACAATCGCCTGGCGCAGAGAGCCGGCGCCGCTGTCATTCAGATTGGTCACCGTCAGGTAGTTGGTCTGGACAGCACCCAAATCGCTGGCAACGCCGCTTCCGATCGGGCGAGCAAAACCGCGTTGATCGGTGGCCAGTGTGCTGCCTAAGCCGGCGCCGATGGCCGGACTACCCGGCAACGGCATCATCGTCTCATAGAAACCGCCGTTGTATTGCAGAGGACCCAGATCGGGCGTGCCGCCAATCAGATTGGGGCCGCCTTGGGTACAGTTCGCACAGCCGTCTGCCAGGATGCTGTTGCTCAACGTGGCGGAGCCGCCGCTGTAGTTGGATACATCGCCGTTAGGGCCGGAATTGCCGGAGAGGGTGCTGTTCATCACGGTGAGCGTGGCTCCCACATTCGTAAAGATGCCGCCGCCGTTGCTGCCCGTGTTGTCTGCGAACGTACTGTTTTCGATGGTCGCCGAGCCTTCGTTTTCAATCGCGCCGCCGTAGCCGCCCCTGTTCCCGACAAAGGTACTCGCGCTCACTGTCATGGTGCCGTAGTTGGCAATTCCTCCACCGCCGTTCGAAATCGAAGTGTTGTTGGAGAATGGGCTGGCGGTCACGTTCAAAGTGCTGCCGAAGTTGTTCATGATCGCGCCGCCGTAGCCCCCGGCATTCCCGTCGAATGTGCAGTTCTCGACAGTCAGGGTGCCAGCCTTGTTGTAAATGCCCCCGCCAAAGCCACTGGGGCCGGCGTTTCCGTAGGCGATGTTCAGTCCAGCCAAAATGACCGTTCCCGAGTTGATCGTGAACACGTTGGTCGCGTGGTTGCCGGAGATGGTCACCATGGCCGCTCCCGGCCCCACGATGGTCACGCTGTTGCTGATCGTCAGCGGACCGTTGGTCAGCGTGATTGTTCCCATCACATTGGAAGCGATGTCAATCGTGTCGCCGCTGGCCGCGTTCGCGACCGCATAGCGCAGCGAGCCTGGGTCGCTGGCATTATCCGCAGTGTCGGTCACGGTATAGGTGGCTGCATCGGCCGCGCGCGAAGCCAGCAGCACCAACAGGAGACAGAGAGTGCAAACAGAAAATCCGCATCGATAAAGAGCGGGGCGGAAACGCTGCATAAAGGCTTTCGATCTGGACAATGTACTGACGAATGGATTCACGGTTCGCTCCAATAAGAGTTCTCGACTGCTGATGTATGCCGTGGCAGGATTCCGTCGAGCGGAGTTCACCGGCCAAGAGCAGAAAAAATTGCAAAATCTAGCAAGCCATCGCGGATGAGAGGTGCAGCTGCCGTGCCAAACATGCGGGTCGAATCCAAACCAAAGTAACTGTGGCCTCGGAATGTTTAGGGATGAAATGCAGTTCTTGTGTGGAGTTGACTTGCTCCCATTATTGGGAGACCTATGGGGAGATGTACTGAATGGCTTCGATGACAACGATGCAGTATCGTTTATCTCAGGTTCGTGCCCAACATCCTGAGATGAAATCACGCGAAGATCTTGAGAACTCTGTCCGTCGGCCAGCGCCTGTCCGCCACGATTCCAATTTGGGAATCGCAGATCCGGCAAATCTGGTGAGGATCGAGGCACACGCATTGCTGAGCCTGGCCGACCGGCTGGACCATGCCATTGCGCAAGATTTTGCACATGCGGTAAACATTCTCCTCGCCTGCGGCGAATCTCGAGGACGCGTGGTGGTCACCGGGATGGGCAAGAGCGGCATCATTGCGCAGAAGATTGCCGCCACCCTGAGCTCGACTGGCTCGGCCGCATTGTTTTTGCATCCAGCGGAGGCCCGCCACGGAGATTTGGGCATGCTCGCCAAGGGCGATGTCGTGATTGCGCTGTCAGCCAGCGGCGAGACGGAAGAAATCCTCGGTCTGCTGGAGATGCTGAAGCGGATCGGTGATGCCTTGATCTGCTTCTGCTGCGATATGAACTCCACCCTTGCCCGCGCGAGTGACGTGGCGCTCGACTGTTCGGTGGAGCAGGAAGCCTGCGCGCTGGGCCTCGCGCCCACCGCCTCGACAACGGTGATGCTGGCCCTGGGCGACGCGCTGGCCATTGCGATCTCGGTGCGCAAGGGCTTTCGCGCGGAGGATTTCGCCAATCTGCATCCCGGAGGCAAACTGGGCAAGCGCCTGATGCGGGTAGAGCAGCTGATGCACTCCGGCGAGTCAATCCCGCGTGTTGCCCCGCAGACGGCGATGAAAGATGTGATCTATGAAATGTCACGCAAAGGGCTGGGCATGACAACCGTCGTCCAGGACGGAAAATTAGTGGGGCTGCTGAGCGATGGCGATCTGCGTCGTTTGCTAGAACGGGAGGGCGCTGGCGCGTTGACAAAGACCGCTGGAGAAGTGATGCATCGCACTCCGCAGGCCATCGCCGCAGATGAATTTGCCGCCGAAGCCCTGCGCCGCATGGAGGAACGCAAGATTACTTCTCTGGTCGTCATCGATGACGAGGGCAAGGTGCAAGGCGTGATCCACCTGCACGATTTGTGGGGGACAGAATTATTCTAGGTTGTCTCGCCGCTCTCTCCGATGGGGTGGTGCGCGTTCCGGGGTCCGCAGCTCGCAGAGTGCCGGTGAATCGGCGGTTGCTACGAGCCAATCGCAGAAACATTCTCTGAAACAAGTAGAATGAAGTTTTCGAACCCTATGAAGGATACCCACTCATACCCCATGCATCGTTGGTCGCAACTTTTTCTTCCTACTCTTCGTGAAGCCCCGGCAGACGCCGAAGTCGCGAGCCACAAGTTTCTGGTCCGTGCCGGATATATTCGCCAGCTTGGCGCCGGCATCTACTCGTATCTTTTTCTTGGACAGCGCTCCATCAATAAAATCGTTGCCATTGTGCGCGAGGAGATGGACTCGATCGGCCAGGAGTTTCTGTTGCCGGCCCTGCTGCCGCGTGAGTTGTGGGAGCAGAGCGGACGCTGGACCAGCATGGGCGACAACATGTTCCGGCTGAAGGACCGCAAAGGTGCCGACCTGTGTCTGGGCATGACGCATGAAGAAGTCATGACGGAAATTGCGCGCAAGGAGCTGCGCAGCTATAAGCAGCTGCCGCAAATCTGGTACCAGATTCAAACCAAATTCCGCGATGAACCGCGCCCCAAGTCGGGTCTGCTGCGTGTGCGGCAGTTCCTGATGAAGGATGCGTACTCCTTCGATATCGATGCCGCAGGACTCGATGCCAGCTATCAGAAACACGATCGCGTCTATCGGAGAATTTTCTCCCGGTGCGGACTGAAATTCGTCGCGGTCGAGGCCGACTCGGGGGCCATGGGCGGCTCCCAGTCGCAGGAATTCATGGTCTACACCGAAGCGGGCGAAGATTTGATCGCCAGCTGCGCGAAGTGCGGCTACGCCGCCAATGTGGAGAAGGCGACCTCGCAACTGGCGCCTGCGGAAGACATTGCTCCCACCGGTGACGGCAAGCCGGAACTGGTAGCTACGCCCGGCATGGGCGCGATTGCCGACGTGACCGCATTTATGCACGTCAGCGCCAGCCAGGACATCAAATGCGTGGCCTATATGGCGGAGAAACGCGACGCTGCCGACCAGCCGGTGTGGGTGCCTGTCGCAGTCTTTCTGCGCGGCGACCACAGTGTGAACGAGACGAAACTGCTGGGATTACTGCGCGCCGGACAGGTGCGACCCATGCTGCCGGAAGAACTCGCCATTCACTTCAAGGCGCCCGGAGGCTTTCTCGGCCCGGTGGGATTGCCGCAGATCGCGGAACCGAATCTGCTGCCCGCACTGCAAAGCATACCGTTTCAGCCGAACCGCACGCAGCAGTTTTGGGCAGCCGCCAACAGGCTCAAAATGGTCGTGGTGCTGGATGAGGCGCTGAAAGGACGCGGCAACATGATCTGCGGTGCCAACAAGCTCGACTACCATTTCCGTAACGTCACCCCGGGACGAGATTTTACCTGGACGGTAGCGGCCAGCATCCGCGCGGTAAACGAGGGGGAAGGGTGCCCGGAGTGCAATGCGCCTCTCCGCGTCGCCAAAGCGGTCGAAGTGGGTCACATCTTCAAGCTGGGGTATCGCTATTCGGAGAGCATGGGCGCTCGCGTCCTGGATCCGAACGGAAAGGAAGTGACTCCGATCATGGGCAGCTACGGAATCGGCGTCGAACGCATCCTGACAGCGTGCGTGGAGCAGAGCTACGACGATCACGGTTTTTTCCTGCCACCTTCGATCGCGCCGTTCGACGTCGTCGTGACGGTTACGAACGTGAGCGACCCGGCATTGAAAGCAACGGGAGAAAAGCTGGCCGAGGAACTGAGTTCTGCCGGGCTCGATGTGTTGCTCGATGACCGGGAGGAGCGCGCCGGCGTGAAATTCAAAGATGCGGATCTGGTCGGAATTCCCTTCCGCATCAACGTGGGGAAGAAGGCGGCGGATGGCATCTTGGAAATGGTCACGCGGGCAACGCAGAGCAGCGAAGACGTGCCGCTGCAGACTGCCGTGCAGTTGATTCATGAGCGCGTGCGGGCGGCCATTCCATCGGCGGTGAAATAGGTGAATCGCACAACCAGCAAACCGACAGGGCTCGTGCTTGAAATCGTGGCAGGCCAAATGAATGATGCAGGCGCGCCAGGCACATAGCCTGGCACCCGCAAGTTGAGAGGGACCATGGCAGGTAACGAGAGGGCCACGCGAACGATGTCGCGGGCGAATGTACGAACCGCCAATGGCGGAGCAGGAACCGGTGGACGCCGGCCGCGAAGCCGCGCGAACAGCGGGCTTGGCCGGGGCGGTCGCTGGAACTTCGACTGGAAGATGAAGCTCCTGTTGGCATTCGCAGCGTGCATTCTGATTGTTTGCGCGGCCGGTTTCATCGTCTTCGCGTACTACTACCATGCGTACGAGCATGTCGTGGAGCAGCGCCTTCGCCAGCCTCTGTTTGCGAATACCGCGAAAATTTACGCCGCGCCGCGCGAAGTCCGGCCAGACCAGAAATACAGCGTCCAGCAGATCGCCGACGATCTAACCCTGGCCGGCTATACCAGCGTTGGCGTGACCCATCCGTCCCAGATCGGAACCTATGCCCTCAATGAGGACAGCATCCACATCCAGCCCGGCCCGCAGTCCTACCATGCGCCGGACGGTGCCACCGTCTACACATCGAAAGGCGTCGTCAAAGCGATCAAGGCGGATGATGGAGAGCAACTGAGCGCCTACGAACTGGAGCCCGAACTGATTACGGGCCTCTCCAATAAGGATCGCGGCAAACGTCGCCTGGTGACCTACGACGAGCTTCCGAAATATCTTGTTCCCGCAGTTACCTCTATCGAGGACAAACGCTTCTTTGAGCACGGCGCGGTGGATTATGTACGCGTCTTCGGAGCGTTTTTCGCCGATGTGCGGGCGCGCCGATATAGCGAGGGCAGCTCCACGTTGACCATGCAGGTGGCTCGACTTTTCTTCTTATCTCCGGAGAAGAGTTTCAAGCGGAAAATTATCCAGACTGCAATCGCATTTCAGTTGGAAAACCATTACACCAAGCAGCAGATCTTTACCATCTACGCCAATGAAATCCCGCTGGGGCAACGCGGGAGTTTTGCAATCCTCGGCTTCGGAGAAGCGGCACAGGCATACTTTGGCAAGAATATCCGCGACCTGACGCTACCGGAGTGCGCGCTTCTGGCTGGAATGATCCAGGGGCCAAGTCGCCTCTCGCCATACAAGCACCCGCAGCGCGCGATTGTCCGGCGCAACATCGTACTCGACGCGATGCTGGATACCCACTCCATTACGCGTGAGCAGGCAGAGCGGGCGAAGGCGACTCCTTTGAATTTGACACCGTTCAGCGTCGATGAACGCGAGGCCCCATACTTTGTCGACCTGGTACGCGACAAATTGACACAACGATACGGCGACCGGGACATCAACAGCGAAGGGCTGCACATTTACACATCGCTCGACCCTGATCTGCAGAGTATCGCCACCGCAGCCGTCGAGAACGGAATGAAGGCAGTGGATGAACTTGTCCGCAGGCGGTATGAACGCCACACGCGCCACGGCATTGTGCAGACGAATCAGCACATCACCTATCCGCAGGTCGCGATGGTGGCCCTGAATCCGCATACCGGCCAGGTGCTGGCACTGGTGGGTGGCCGCAACTACGGGGAAAGCCAGTTGGATCATGCCATCAGCCAACGTCCTACCGGTTCAGTCTTCAAACCATTTGTCTACGCCACGGCATTCAACAGCAGCCTGACCGGCGTTGCGTTGCCCGGACAGCAGGGCGTATTTACCGCTGTCACCATGTTGAACGATGCCGACACTACCTTCGATTTCGACAACGGCAACATGCAGTACGCGCCGCACAACTATAAACAGGAACAGATGGGCATGATCACGGCACGCACGGCGCTGATGCTGTCGCAGAACGTGGCCACCGTCGCCCTGGGGCAAATGGTCGGCTTCGACAACGTGGCTGCGCTGGCCCATCAGGCGGGCATTGCCTCGGCGCAGGCAACGCCCTCGGTGGCGATCGGCGCCTACGATGCTTCCCCCATGGAAATGGCCGGCGCCTACACCGTCTTCGCCAACAATGGAATAAAGATTGAACCGAATATGATCTCCTCGGTGCGCACGGCGAACGGAGATGTGGTGGACGATTTTGCGCCCGTCTCAATCCCCGTGCTTGATCCGCGCGTGGCGTACCTGACCTTGAGCCTGATGGAGGATGTCATCAATCACGGCACCGCCGCGGGAGTGCGTGGTCTGGGATTCGAAGCCCCGGCGGCGGGCAAAACGGGTACCTCCCACGACGCGTGGTTTGCCGGCTTCACCAGCAACCTGCTCTGCATAGTCTGGGTTGGAAATGACGACTACACCGACGTCAAACTGGAAGGCGCACAGGCTGCGGCGCCAATCTGGGCTGAGTTCATGAAGAACGCGGTCAAGCTGCCGCAATACTCCGACACGCAGTATTTCGATCCGCCCGCCGGCATCACGGAAGTCACGCTCGATAAAGCGACCAATCTGATCGCCAACGCGGCCTGCCCGGACGACTACACCGCTGCGTTTCTCGACGGCACGCAACCGACCGGGACCTGCGACCATCCCAACGGGGACCAGCGCAACATTTTTCAAAAAATGTTTGGGCTGGGAGAAAAAGGATCCGCTCCGCCGGCCATTCCTCCGCCCCCGTCGAACGTGGTGCAACCGAAACCTCCCTCGGGAACAAACCCTGCCAGTGGTGAAAATGGGGCGCAGAACCAGAATCAGGTTAAACCGACGAAAAAGAAGAAAGGATTTTTCGGCAAGATATTCGGCGTCTTCAAAGATGACGGCAAGGATCAGAATCAGCAGCCGAACCAGAACCCGCAACCACAGCAGTAGTTCGTCATCCTATGGAGTATCGGATCCGCGAACGCGCGCGAGACCGCTCGGAACGGAGATCCGGCTCCCTGATATGTTGCACGATCCCCATTCCCCCATAGTGTCGTTCCACGGAACGGAGAGCGCATGGCTGAGCTGAAACAATTGGAAACGGTGAAGGATCCCGTCTGCGGGATGCAGGTCGCGCCCGCATCGGCTGCGGCGACCGTGGAACACGATGGCAAGACATACTATTTCTGCGGCAAATCGTGCGCGGCCAAGTTCACGGCCGATCCGGCGCTATACCTAAAACCGGTTCTCGCAACCGACCCGGTCTGCCACATGCAGGTGAATCCCGCGAACGCCAAAGCCACTACAACCTACAAGGCCACGAGCTATTATTTCTGCTGCCAGGGCTGCCATGACAAGTTCGTAACGGACCCGGAAAAATATTTGCATCCGCCTACCTCCTCGCTGTTGATGCCGACCATCGCACCATCAGCGCCAACCGTGCCAGTCAAGACAGCCGCGCAAGGGACTTCAGCCTCCAGCGCCCTCGAATACATCTGCCCGATGGATCCCGAAGTTTATGAAAAACATCCCGGCGCGTGTCCCATCTGCGGCATGGCGCTGGAGCCAGCCCAGATCACGCTACCCAACTTGCGCACCGAATATACCTGCCCCATGCATCCGGAAATTGTGCGCCAGGAGCCCGGGACTTGTCCCATTTGCGGCATGGCTTTGGAACCGCGCACGATCACCGCGGAGGAGAAGAATCCCGAACTCGAGGACATGCGGCGGCGTTTCTGGGTGGGAGTGGTGCTGACGATTCCGCTGCTCGCGGTGATGGTGGACGGCTTCCTTCCGGCGCACCCCATCGCCAGCCTGCTAGGAGCAAGAGTGCTGGGATGGGTGGAGTTCGCGCTGGCCACTCCGGTGGTGCTCTGGTGCGGCTGGCCATTTCTCGAACGCGCATGGAACTCGGTCCGAACCTGGCACCTGAACATGTTCACGCTGATCGGCCTGGGCGTCGGGGTCAGTTATCTCTACAGTCTGGGCGCGCTGCTGTTTGGCCGGTACGTGCCGCCCACGATGCGAGCGCCGGATGGTACCGTCAACCTGTACTTTGAACCGGCCGCTGTCATCACCACACTGGTGCTGCTCGGTCAGGTATTGGAACTGAAAGCTCGCAGCCGCACATCGAGCGCGCTGAAGGCATTGCTCGGGCTAGCCCCGAAGACCGCGCGCGTGGTGCTGACCGACGGCCGCGAAGAAGATCGACCGCTCAGCGATGTAGTCGTCGGCAACACACTGCGCGTGCGCCCGGGCGAAAAGATTCCAGTGGACGGCGTGGTGCTCGACGGAGCCAGCAGCGTCGACGAATCGATGGTGACCGGCGAGCCGCTGCCGGTGGAGAAGACTGCGGGCAGTCAAGTCACAGGCGGTACCGTGAACGCCACCGGCAGCTTCCGAATGCGCGCCGAGCGAGTGGGCAGCGAAACGCTGCTGAGCCAGATTGTGCAGATGGTGAGCGCGGCGCAGCGTACTCGCGCCCCGATTCAGCGGCTCGCCGATCGTGCGTCGGGATGGTTCGTGCCAGCCGTGGTGGCCATCGCTGTGGTGACGGCGATCGTCTGGGCCCTCTGGGGGCCCGAGCCCCGTCTGGCGCATGCGCTGGTGAACGGCGTCGCGGTGCTGATCATCGCCTGCCCCTGTGCGCTTGGATTGGCCACGCCCATGTCGATCATGGTCGGTACGGGGCGCGGTGCGCAGTCGGGCGTGCTGGTGCGCAATGCGGAGGCGCTTGAAACGCTCTCCCAGGTGACGATCCTGGTGGTTGATAAAACCGGCACACTGACCGAAGGCAAGCCGACATTGACCCGAATCGAAACGCTGGGAAATTTGTCCGAGAACGAAGTTCTTCGATTGGTGGCAAGCCTGGAACAGGCCAGCGAGCATTCGCTGGCGGGCGCAATTCTTCGCGCGGCAAAAGAAAGAAATCTGACGCTGGCAGCAGCGACCGGATTCCAGTCGGCAACCGGCAAAGGCGCCACAGCGGACATCGATGGCCATGCCGTCGTGATTGGCAATGCGGCGCAGATGCAGGAGGCTCGCATCCCGCTCGGCGACGCGGGCGGGCGGGCTGAAGCGATGGAGCGTGAGGGCGTCACGGTGTTGTTCGCCGCAGTGGATGGCGCGCTGGCGGCGCTGCTGGGTGTCTCCGATCCCATCAAGAAATCCGCGCGCGAAGCAATGCTGCAATTGCACCGCGATGGCCTGCGCGTGGTGATGCTCACCGGCGATACGCGCACCACTGCAGAGGCGGTTGCCCGGCAGCTCGGCATCGACCAGGTAGAGGCCGGCGTTTTGCCACAGCAGAAGGCGCAAGTCATCCAGCGATTGCAGGCCGAAGGAAAAGTGGCGATGGCTGGCGACGGCGTGAACGACGCGCCCGCGCTGGCACAGGCGGAAGTCGGGATTGCGATGGGCACGGGCACCGATGTTGCAATCGAAAGCGCGGGAATTGTTCTGGTGAAGGGGGACCTGCATGGCATTGTGCGGGCTCGCAACCTGAGCCGGGCAACCATGCGCAATATCCGCCAGAACCTGTGGTTTGCCTTCCTCTACAACTCACTCGGAGTTCCGATTGCCGCCGGCATTCTGTACCCATTTTTTGGATTGCTGCTGAGTCCGATGATTGCCAGCGCCGCCATGACGATGAGCTCGGTTTCCGTCATCACAAATGCACTCCGTTTGCGCAACGCGAAACTTGGCTGACACGCCGATCCTGTCCGAGGGCCGTCGCCGTTGGTAGAATCAAACCATACCGATGAAATGTCCCTATTGCGGCTTTACGCAAGACCGAGTTGTCGATTCGCGAGAAAGTAAGGAAGCCGACTCGATCCGACGGCGGCGCGAGTGCGAGCGTTGCGAGAAGCGCTTCACCACATATGAACGGCTCGACGAAATTCCGTACATGGTCATCAAGAAAGATGGCCGTCGCGAAAAATTCGAGCGGCAAAAGGTTTTAAGCGGCCTGCTGCGCGCCTGCGAAAAGCGCCCAGTACCGGCGGCCCAACTGGAAGCCATTGTGAACCAGGTGGAAAGCTTTGTCATGGATTCAGCCGAGCGCGAACGCAGTTCCCTGGAAGTGGGTGAGTTGATCATGCAGCAACTGAAGGCGCTCGATACCGTGGCCTACATTCGCTTCGCCTCCGTCCATCGCGACTTTAAAGATGTGAATGAATTCAAGTCGGAGTTGGAATCGCTCTAACCTGTCCCAACCATTTCGCCTGAACACGAACAAAATATCTGGAGAGCAGCACGACATGCATGCACAAGCAGCGGCGCAGGAACACACGATCACGTTGATTCCCGGCGATGGGATTGGGCCGGAAATTACGCGCGTAGTCGTCAGAATCCTTGAAGCGACCGGAGTGAAATTTTGCTGGGAAGAATGCCTGGCTGGGGCCGAAGCGTTCGAGAGATACCAGGAATATATTCCAAGCGATCTGTATCTGTCGATCGAGCGCAATCGCGTCGCATTGAAAGGTCCTGTGACCACGCCGATCGGCGGCGGATTTGCCTCAATCAACGTGATTCTGCGCAAGCATTTTGAGCTGTACGCCAATTTCCGACCCATCCAGAATCTTCCCGGTTTGCCCACGCATTATCCGGGTGTCGATCTGCTCATCATCAGGGAGAATACCGAGGGCGAGTATGTCGGCATTGAGCATGAAGTGGTTCCTGGTGTGGTGGAGTCCATCAAGATCATTACGGAAAAAGCTTCCACGCGGATTTCTGAGTTTGCCTTCAACTACGCTCGCAAGCACGGCCGCAAGAAGATTCATGCCGTCCACAAAGCCAACATCATGAAGATGTCCGATGGCCTGTTTCTGCGATGCGCGCGCGCCGTGGCGAAGAAATATCCGGACGTCCTCTACGGAGAGCACCTAGTTGACAACACCTGCATGCAGCTGGTGACCAATCCCTATCAGTACGACATGCTGCTGCTGGAAAATCTCTACGGAGATATCATCAGCGATTTATGCGCTGCCTTTGTGGGTGGTCTCGGCCTGGTCCCGGGGGCCAATCTTGGCGCGGACTGCGCCATTTTCGAAGCGGTCCATGGTTCCGCGCCAGACATCGCCGGCACGAATGTTGCGAATCCTACCGCGCTGCTGCAATCGGCCGTACTAATGTTGCGCCACATTGACGAAGCGGATGCGGCAGACCGTGTACACCGCGCGATTGAAACGGTGTACGAAGCCAAACAGTCGCTGACGCGCGATGTTGGAGGCACGGCTGGAACCAACGAATTTGGCGACGCCGTGATCGCGGCGCTGGAACATTCACCCTCGGCGCACAATCGACTGTTATAAATGAAATAATCATTTTTCCATGCAAACTACATACAACATAGGGATTCTGGGCGCGACCGGCATGGTCGGCCAGCGCTTCATCCAACTCCTCGAAAACCATCCATGGTTCCGTGTCACATGGCTGGCGGCCAGTGATCGCTCCAGCGGCAAGCCATACGCCGACGCCGTGCGCTGGAAGCTCGACACGCCGATTCCACCCTCCGTTGCAAAACTGCCGGTTTCGCCCGCCACGCCGGAACAGAACCCGAGCGGTGTTCCCGAGATTATTTTTGCCGCGCTCGACACCGACATTGCGCGCGACCTGGAACCGCAGTTCGCCGCGGCAGGATGTGCCGTCATTTCCAACTCCAGCGCATTTCGGATGCAGGCCGATGTCCCCCTGGTCATTCCAGAAGTCAACGCCGACCATCTGGCGCTCATTCCGCAACAGAACTGGAATGCCTCCCGAACAGGCACGCAGAAGCGCGGCTACATTGTGACCAATCCCAACTGCTCCGCCATCGGGCTGGTGCTGGCGCTGAAGCCGTTGGCAGAACGATTCGGTCTTCGCTCCGTGTTTGTCAGCACCATGCAGGCCGTCAGTGGGGCGGGCTATCCCGGCGTGGCTTCGCTCGACATTCTGGGCAACGTCGTTCCCTTCATCCGGAACGAGGAAGAAAAGCTGGAAGCCGAAACCCGCAGATTGCTGGGCAAGCTGGAACATTCCCAGGTCACGCCACTGGATGCCCGCGTGAGCGCGCACTGCAACCGTGTCGCCGTCGAAGACGGCCACACGGAAAGCGTCAGCATTGAGCTTGCCAGTAAGCCGACGCGAGAAGAGATTCTGGCCGCGTGGCGGGAATTTCAGCCGCTGCGCGCAAGCAATCTTCCCACTGCACCTGAGCAGCCGGTCGAGTACAACCCGGCGGAAGACCGCCCGCAACCTCGCCTGGACCGCATGCGCGGGCGCGGCATGGCGGCCACGGTGGGCAGGCTGCGGCCTTGCTCGCTGTTGGACTGGAAGTTTACCGTTCTGTCGCATAACACGATTCGCGGCGCTGCTGGCGCGGCGCTGCTGAACGCGGAGCTGCTCGCGTCTCAAGGCAAATTGTCGCCATCCGGGAAAACGTCATGAGCAGCAAGATGAAGATCGTCGTGATGAAATTTGGCGGCACCTCGGTGGAGAACCCGGCCGCGATTGCCCGTACAGCGGAAATTGTCGAGGGGCGTCGTGCGCGCGGGTTGACTCCCATCGTTGTGGTCAGCGCCATGGCCAAGGTGACGGACCAATTGCTGGCCGCAGCCACCGCTGCCGAACGTGGCGATCGCACCGGCGCGCTTGCCATCAGCTCCCGCCTGCGCAACCGCCATCTCGATGCGGTCTCGGCGCTGCTGACCGGCACTCAGATCGCCTCTACCCACGCATGGATGGAGGAGCAGTTCGAGTCGCTCGACGATCTGCTGCGCGGACTGGCCGCGGTGCAGGAGTTGACGCCGCGTACCACGGACCTGGTCGCATCCTACGGCGAGCGATTATCCAGCCGCATGATCGGCGAACTCTATGCCCAGTCCGGGCTGAACGGAATTCACATCGACGCGCGCACCTGCATCGTGACCGACAGCGAACATGGCAAAGCCACTCCACTGGAAGACAAGATCGAACACCAGTTGCGGCAATGCGTGCTGCCGTTGCTGGAAAAAGGCCACATTCCCGTGTTGGGCGGCTTTATCGGAGCCACGGAAAATGGCGTGACTACCACGCTAGGCCGTGGCGGCTCGGACTATACTGGCGCACTGATCGGTCGCGGTCTGAACGCCCACGCAATTGAGATATGGACGGACGTCAACGGCATTATGACTACCGATCCTCGCGTGTGCCCCGACGCGCTGCGAGTCAAGACCATCAGTTTTGAAGAAGCCTCCGAGCTTGCCTACTTTGGAGCGAAGGTGTTGCATCCGGCGACAATCTTACCCGCCGTGCAAAAAAATATCCCCGTATGGGTGCTGAATTCCAGGGACCCCAGCAACGAGGGCACGCAGATTACCGCGACAGCAAGACACTCGCGGACGCCGTTCAAATCCATCGCTGTCAAGCGCAAACTCACCATCATCGACGTGGTGGCCAGCCGCATGTTGATGACGCACGGCTACCTGAAAGCGATCTTCGACGTCTTCGACCGGCATAAATGCGCGGTCGACATGGTCTCGACCTCGGAGGTGAGCGTATCCCTGACGGTGGACTCGAATGACCGTCTACCCGCCGTTGCCGCCGACCTGAGCAAGCTTGCGGACGTGAAATATGAAGGCCGCAAGGCACTGATCTGCATGGTGGGAGAAAACATTCGCGGCCAGCGCGGAATCGCCGCCCAGGTCTTTGCCGCCATCCGTCACGTCAACGTGCGAATGATCTCCCAAGGAGCGTCGGAGATCAACATGAGTTTTATGATTGAGGAGGACGATGTGGAAGAAGCCGTACGGTCGCTGCATCGGCATTTCTTTCAGGACCCCGATCCGGAGATTTTCGACGTTGCCGCGCGAGAATCCCTCGCAGCAGTTTCCACCGAGGCTCCCGCCGCCGTGAAAAGGAGCTAGCCCGCCATGCGCATGCTGATCTTAGGTCAAGGAAAAACCGGACGTGTAGTGACGGACATTGCTCGGGAACGCGGGCACAGCGTCCAGGTGCTGGATATCGAGGAGAATCGAGACGCCGGCTCGCTCACCGCGCCAAATCTGGCATCGTTTGATGTGGTGATCGACTTCACCACGCCCGACGCCGCACTGCAGAATATGCGCGCCTGCCTTGCAACCGGCGCCAGGATGGTTGTGGGCACTACCGGTTGGTACCAGCATCTGGAAGAGATGCGCGCGTTGGCTGCCCGCAAAGGCGCTGGTCTGCTTTACTCGACCAATTTCTCGTTCGGCGTGCAGTTGCTGTATCAATTGGCAAGGCTGCTCGGCAACCAGGCGGGCGGGTATCAGTTCAAGATCGACGAGACCCACCACACGGAAAAGCTGGATTCTCCTTCCGGCACAGCATTGACGCTACAGCAGGTTCTCGCGTCCACACCCTACGGCGCCTCGGCGACCATCGACGCGCATCGTGTAAAAGACGCCATTGGCACGCATCGCCTGGAAGTCAGCTCCGACAATGAACGCATCGTTGTGGAACACCAGGCCCTGTCGCGGCGCAGCTTTGCCGACGGAGCGGTCCGAGGCGCGGAATGGTTGGCTACCCGCACGGGATGCTACGACTTCCAGGATGTCTTTCCCCAGATTCTGGCCTAGCCGCCGGTTGAGCCCCTGACGGGCGCAACCGGCGAGTTTTTCACAACGATTTCTCCGGAACGATGTATCTCCATCCGGGTTCGTTGTAGACTGCGGACATATGGAACTTTCCGGATGCGGTACCGCGCTCGTAACGCCGTTTCTTTCAAACGGCGATGTGGATTGGAATGCACTGCAAAATCTCGTTCGCTGGCAAATTGAAAGTGGCATCCATTTCCTTGTTCCCACCGGTTCGACCGGCGAGGCCTGCGCCCTGCTGGAAGAGGAATGGTTACGCCTGGTTCGGCTCGTCGTTGAGGCTGGCGAGGGGCGCGTGCCCATCTTCGTCGGCTGCAGTCACAACACGTCGCGGCAGGCGATTGAGCGCGTCAAGAAGCTGCAAGCCATCCCCGGCGTCGATGGCGTGCTGACGGCGAATCCCTACTACACCAAGCCGACCCAGGAGGGCCAGTATCAGCACTTCCGCGCCATCGCGGAGAATACGCACCTGCAGGTGTTGGTCTACAACATCCCCAGCCGCACCGGGATCAATCTGTTGCCCGAGACGACCGCTCGTCTGGCGGAGATTCCCAACATTATCGGCATCAAGGAATCCAGCGGAAACCTGCAGCAGATCACCGAAGTGGTCCATTCTGTGCCGGACCGTTTTAAGGTGTTCGCCGGCGATGACAATCTTGCCCTCCCCATCCTTTCCGTTGGAGGCGCGGGCGTCATTTCAGTCGCCGCCAATGCCATTCCAGCGCAAATGACGCGGATGACGGACGCCGCGCTGGAAAATGACTGGCCGCTTGCCCGGCAACTCTACCGCAAATACTACCCATTGATCATCGGCAACTTCATTGAGCCCAACCCGCAGCCGGTCAAATGCGTCCTCGCCCTGATGGGACGCATTCAGGAGGAGTACCGCCTGCCCATGATGCCGGTGGTGCCGAAGACTCGCGCCTATCTGGAGCGGCTGGTCGGCGACCTTGGCTTGCTGGAGACCGTGTCCGTTGGAAAACAGTCCGCCGATGAACGGATTTCCGCTTCGAGCAAAAAATAAGCAAGCTCCATTGCCCGAGTCGGAAGCGCAAATCGAAGCAGACCGAACCTGAGGATTTCTCCCTTTGTCTCATGCCTCGCTTGCATCCCGCATTGAATCTGCTTTTGAGCCCGGAACTCAGACTACCGATTCCGCGGAGATCGAAGCCGCCTTTTTCGACCTGCGCGATGCCCTGAGTCGCGGAACGGTGCGCGCCGCCGAACCCGATGCCAGCCAACCGCAAGGCTGGAGGGTGAATGCCTGGGTCAAGCGCGGCATTCTGCTCGGCTTTCGTATCGGCCATCTGGTAGAGACTGGCGAAGATTTCTCCTTCGTCGACAAACACACGTATCCGGTGCAGCGCTTCACCGTGGATGAAAAAGTCCGCGTCGTGCCCGGCGGCTCCTCCGTCCGTGCCGGTGCCTACCTGGCGCCGGGAGTTGTCTGCATGCCGCCCATGTATGTCAACGTGGGCGCCTATGTGGACGCGGGCACCATGATCGATTCGCACGCGCTGGTGGGCTCTTGCGCGCAGATTGGCCGAAATGTCCATATCAGTGCCGCGGCGCAGATCGGCGGCGTGCTGGAGCCTGTGAATGCCAGTCCCGTCATCCTGGAAGACGATGTGCTGATCGGCGGCAACTGCGGGGTCTATGAAGGCACCCTGGTACGGAAGCGCGCAGTCTTGGGCGCTGGCGTCATCCTCACGCGTTCCACGCCAGTGTATGACATCGTGCGCGGAGAAATTCTGCGAGCCACTGGGAACGATCCTCTGGTGATTCCTGAAGATGCTGTCGTCGTAGCAGGCGCGCGCTCAATTACCCGCGGCAAGGCTGCCGAATGGGGCTTGAGCCTCTACACTCCGGTGATCGTGAAGTATCGCGACAAGAAAACTGAACTTTCACTCGAACTCGAAGACCTGCTGCGCTGAATCAGCGTGACGCAGTCGGCTGGTAGCTGCCTGGCACGGAACGAAACGCGATGGCGATTCGGTTCCAGGCATTGATCGTGGTAATCGCCAGCGTCAGGTTCACCATCTCGCCCTCGCTGAAATTTCTGCTCAGTTCCCCATAGACAGCATCGGGTGCGTGACCGGTCTGAATATTCGTGATCGCCTCGGTCCACGCCAGCGCGGCGCGCTCCTTGTCAGAAAAAAACGGCGTTTCACGCCATGCGTTCAGCGCGTAGATGCGCTGCTCCGTCTCACCTTTGGCGCGCGCATCTTTCGTGTGCATGTCGATGCAATAGGCGCATCCGTTTATTTGCGATGCGCGAATTTTGATCAACTCCAATAGACGAGGATCGATTCCGCTGCGGCGCACCACAGATTCCAGCTGAATCATCGCCTTCGCCGCTTCCGGCGAGGCTTTTGCATATTCTAGACGAGGTTGCATCCTGGCATTCTTCCTTTCCAAATCTAAGATTCCGGGCAGATTTTCAAGGATTCATTTTCGTTTCTCTGGGCCCATCGCGACCCGCCGCCTGAAATATTCCTCAAGAACGTGCTAGCATCGTCTTTCCTATGGTTGACGGTAAGTTACAGATTATTCCCCTGGGCGGCCTGGGCGAATTCGGCAAAAATTGCATGGCGATTCGCTGGCAGGATGACATTTTTGTTATCGACGCCGGCCTCATGTTTCCCGACGAAGAACTGCTCGGCGTCGACGTTGTTGTGCCCGACATTACGTACCTGGTCGAGAATCGCGAGCGCGTGCGCGGCATCGTCTTGACGCACGGGCATGAAGATCACATCGGCGGCTTGCCGTGGATTTTGTCTGAACTGCGTGTGCCCATCTATGGCACAGAATTTACGCTGGCGTACATCGAAGGCAAGCTGGAAGAGCATGATCTGCTCGATGACGTCGAGATGGTTGAGATGATTCCGGGCCAGCCATTTCCGCTCGGCATCTTCAAAATCACTCCCATCCGCGTCACTCATAGCCTGGTGGACTGCGTCGCGCTGGCGGTTGAGACGCCGGTTGGCGTGGTGATCCATTCCGGCGACTTCAAAATCGATCTGACTCCCCCGGACGCTCGACCTTTCGATCTGCACACCTTCGCCGAATACGGGAAGCGCGGCGTCCTGGCGCTGCTGCAGGACTCCACCAACGTCGATCGCCACGGCCACACGCCCAGCGAGCGTGCCGTACGGCCAGCGCTGGATGAAGTGTTTGCGCGCACCAAACAGCGTCTTTTCTTCAGCTGCTTTTCCTCCTCGATTCACCGTCTGCGCATTGCCACGGACCTGGCCATGGAACATGGCCGCAAGATCGCCATTGTCGGCCGGTCCTTGCAGAACTCCTTTGAAATCGCTCAGGATTTCAATTATCTCGATGTTCCGGATTCTCAGTTGATTGCCGCCGGGCAGATCAAGGATTATGCCCCGGACAAAGTCTGCGTATTCATCAGCGGCACCCAAGGCGAGCCCATGTCGGCGCTGACCCGCGCTGCGGTCGATAACCATCGCCAGGTGAAGATTGAGCCGGGCGATACTGTGGTCCTCAGTTCGCGCGTGATTCCCGGTAACGAGAAAAGCATTTTTCGCATGATTGACCATTTGTATCGTCGCGATGCGCACGTAATTTACGACGATGGCACGAATGGATTGATCCACGTCAGCGGGCACGCCAGCCAGGATGAGCTACGCCTGCTGCTGCATCTTCTCAAACCGAAATATTTTGTTCCCCTCCACGGAGACTATCGCCATCTCAAGCTGCATGCCGAATTGGCGGCCGAGTTGGGCGTGGTGGAAAAAATCATGCTACTGGAGAATGGCGATGTGCTGGAACTGACCCAGGACTCAGCGCGCAAGCACGGCAAGGTGGCCGTGGGCCGCGTTTGCATCGATGCCGGTTCCACGGCAGGCGTCGTCGAAGACGTGGTAATGCGCGATCGCCGTCATTTAAGTGAAGGCGGTATTGTGCTGCCGATTCTCGCCATCAACCAGACCACAGGCCGCGTCGAAAGCATGCCGGAAATTGTGACGCGCGGATTTGCCGCTGGAGAAGAGGCGCTGATCGACCAGGCGCGACTGGTGGTCGGTGCGACCCTGGATGCTTCCAGCGCGGAAGAAAAGGCCGACTACGGCGTCATCAAGGAGAAAATCCGCCAGGACTTGAAGCGATATATCCAGAAAAATACCAGCCGTCGTCCACTCATCATGCCGGTAATTCTTGAAATCTAGGCCGGCGAGTTTCTCAGCTTTGATACAACTGAAAGAGTGAATGCTTCAGTTCGCTCCCAATTCCAGCCACGGATCAGGCGCATACATTTCGCGCTGTTCGTGGCTTATCTACTTATTAGCCTGCTGTCGCTCTCTTTTTTCTGGCCCAGGATACGCGCATATCTCCAGGCAGCGGCTATTCTTGGCGAGTTGAATGGCAAGCCCGTGCCGCGGCTGCTGCGGTCCATCGCCGCGATGCCGCTCACCACCAGGACACTCACAATTCCATCTTCCGCGGGCGTGGTCGAAGCGCGACTCTACACACCCGTTGGTTTCCTCAATGCGCCGGGCCTGGTACTCGTCCCGGGCGTTCACTATCTAGGGATCGATGAGCCGCGGTTGATGGCCTTCGCCCGCTCGCTGGCCTCCTGCGGCCTGCGCGTGCTGACCCCGGAACTCCCGGATAGCCGCGACTATCGTATCCAGCCCTCTGACGTGCAGGCGATTGGCGACTCTGTCCAATGGCTGCGGAGCACCACTGGACGATCTGTCGGATTGATGGCCCTCAGCTTTTCTGGTGGGCTGGCGCTAATGGCTGCCGCGGAACCGCCGTACTCCAATGATGTTTCATTTGTCTTTTCCGTCGGAGCGCACGACGATCTGTATCGGGTCGCAACATTTTTCGTAACCGGCGCCGATCCCCTGCCCGATGGCGACGTCGAGCGCACGACTCCCAACAACTACGGCCCGTGGATTCTTGAATACGAGCACCTTGAAGATTTCACCCAGCCGGCGGACATCGACACCATTCGCACTGCGTTTCGCGCTCGCCTGCAGCAAAATTACTCGCTGGAAACACCCTTGGTGGCAAAGATGACGCAAGAACAGAAGACCGAGTATGACCGCATCATCAACATTACCCAGCGGGATCCTTCGTTATTGTTTGACTCGAATAAAAAACACGTGGCCGAAATGGCCGCCGTCTCGCCGCATGGCCATCTTGCCGGACTCCATGTGCCGGTCTACCTGCTGCATGGCCGCGAGGACAATCTGATTCCCTTTGCCGAGGCAGAGTGGTTGGCGCAGGATCTACCCAGCAAAACTCTCAAGCAGATGCTCGTGAGCCCGCTGATCGCGCATGTCGGCACAACAGCAGCCAAGCCAGACATTTGGGATGAATTGCAGCTACTCCATTTGCTCGCGAACGTCATGGAGCGCGCTGAGCGCGGATAAGTCAAGAACAGAGCGCGTTATCGATCGCCCTGGATATTTCTCGATGAAAGTAACTCGCGATATAACTCGATGGTCTGGTCGGCAATCGCCGCCCAGGCAAACTTTTCTTCCACGCGTCTGCGGCCCGCTTCGCCAAATCGTTTGCATTTTTCCGGATCTGCAAACAAATCGGAAATCTTCGCTGCCAGGTCACGCGCAAATTGCTTCGGGTTCGACGGAAAGCCAGTCGTGGGATCGGACTCGAATGGCACCAAGTACCCTGTCTGTCCATCGACGACCACTTCAAGAATTCCACCCGTGGCGCTGGCCACTACGGGAGCGTGGCAGGCCATCGCTTCCAGATTGATGATGCCGAACGGCTCATACACAGACGGACAGCAAAACACGCGAGCGTGGCTGTACATCTGGATCGCCTCCGGCTTGGTCACCATCTTTTCAATCCACACCACGTGGGGATGGCTGGCCTGCGCCTCGGCTACCTTCTGCCGCATTTCGGCTGCGATCTCCGGTGTGTCCGGCGCGCCTGCGCACAACACCACTTGCGTGTTCGCGGGCAAATAGCGAATTGCCTCGACCAGGTGTGTGACGCCCTTCTGCCGCGTGATGCGTCCCACAAATAAAACATAGGGCTGCGCGGGGTCGACTCCATACTTGGTCAGCGCAGCGGTATCGCTCGCCTTGTTATATTCCGCCAGGTCGATACCGTTGTAGATGACGTGTACTTTGTCCGGCTGCAATTCCGGATACACGCGCAGAATGTCCGCCTTGGTGCCGTTCGATACCGCGATCACTGCATCCGCGTCGAGGATGGCGGTGCGTTCCATCCACGAGCTCATCGCGTAACCACTTCCCAGTTGCTCGGACTTCCATGCCCGCAGCGGCTCCAGACTATGCGTGGTCAGCACAAATGGGATCTTAAAGAGTTTCTTCGCCAGAAAGCCCGCCATCGACACATACCAGGTATGCGTGTGCACCACGTCAATCGCCGCCAGCGCCTTCATCTGCACCAGGTTCAGGCTGAACGCTGCCAGCGCAGTATTGAACTTCTCCTGCGTCCCGTCGCTGAGTGCGTCCCACGGCTCTGCGCCGCGGACATGCAGGTTGCCTGCATCCAGCGTTTGATCGCCCCAGCAATGGACTTCCACTTCCATCTTCTTTGCCAGTTCCCGGCTCAGATATTCGACGTGGACTCCAGCGCCCCCGTAGACGTTGGGCGGATACTCGCGTGTCATCATTCCTACTCGCAAATCATTTCTCCTGAAGTGGTAAAACTTCGTGCTCATTCCATGACACGTCTCGCGGCAGTCGAGTGCATGCCGCGAAGCGTTATTCTAGTCACAGGTTGAACGCGCCGCAAACCGGCCAAATTCCCCGCAGTCACAACGCAGTGCTCTCTACTCAATGTCCCAGAAAAAACCGAAACTCGGGCAGAATTTCCTTACCGACCCGAGTGCGCGTCAACGCATCGTGGAAGCGCTCGGCGATATTTCCACCAGCACCGTGCTGGAAATCGGACCGGGACGGGGCGCGCTCACCGACCTGCTCGCTAAACGCGCACGGTATCTGATCGCCGTCGAACTGGATCGCGCTCTGGCCCCGCGCCTAAAGGAGACATGGAAACACGCTGAGCATGTCGCCATCCTACACGCGGACATTCTAGGCCTCGATCTGGCGACCGTGCAGAGCAAGTCAGGCTCGTCTGGTAATGATCCTCTAGTCGTCGTCGGCAACCTGCCCTACTACATCACGTCCGACATTCTGCTGCATCTATTCGCGCAGGCTGCGTCCATCACCCGGGCTGTGGTCATGGTGCAGGAGGAAGTGGCGGACCGCCTGGCCGCCCATTGCGGCACCAGCGCCTACGGACTGCTCTCCGCAACCGCGCAAATGCATGGGAGGGTGGAGAAACTGTTTCCCCTGCCTCCCGAAGCATTCACGCCCTCCCCAAGCGTTACCTCTGCCGTGGTGCGCCTCGAAATGCGCCCGCGATTTGAGGAGCTCGCAGTAGATCGCACCGGATTTCTAAGGTTTTTGCAGCAATGCTTCCGGCAGAAACGAAAGACCCTGGCGAACAACTTGAAGAACGCGCGAATTGCAGAAACAGCGGAGATATTGGCAGCCATGGAAGAGGCAGGCCTCAGCGCGGCAGTCCGTGCGGAAGCGGTTTCACTGGAGTCGATGGGGTTGATCTTTCAGCGGCTCAATGTCTGAATGTTGAGTTATAGTCCGTGTGCAACGCGAACCAAACCCGTGGAATGCTAGTATTTCTACTGTATCCACAGCCGGAAATCCTTTAACGGACGGGCAAGAATGACGCGCACACGCTATTTGTATATCGAGAGTATGACATGGTCGCTCTTTAGCGCTTTGGTTTACTTGTTGTTTGACCATTTCCAGCCAATGATACTACTTAACGGAGGCCAAGGTTGGGACGGGACTCAATACTTCGGAATGTTTGAGTATTTCAGACATGGAATCTTTACAAACTACTTACAAAGTAGCCCTCTCTTCCCGTTCAATCAACGTCCACTCGGGCCCTTTCTCGCCTCTTTTTTGTCAGCACATTTCTCATTCTCGCCTATTCGTTCTTTTAAAACCCTTCATATTTTTTCGATATCAGCCACGAGTGGGCTTCTATACTTTATTTTCGTCAAACACATCGGTTTTGACAGATTTGTTTCTTCGCTAGCATTGATATGGCTTCTCTTTAACGCGCTTGCCTACACGCGCCTTGCAGCGTTCTATCCCTTCCTGATCGACAGCTTGGCGATGCTGGCGCTTGCATTGCTTTTGTATTTGGTCGTAAGCAACCAATACATATTTCTACCATTGCTAACGATTTTTTCATGCATGATAAAAGAGCAGTTTTTAGCGTTCCTGATAGCAATCCTAGCGTATGAGCTATTTAAAGTGATATCAGGCAGGACCACAGAAAGAAAGCGGTTGCTCATTGTCTCAATATCCGTTTTAATAGACATCTCAATCAACTATTACATCAGACACTACGTTATTATTGCTCCCGGCTCTTCTTTCTACACTATGCTCTCGTTGGGCTATCAGCGCTTTAAACATCCTCTTTCGTTCGTTCGATATGTAGTCTCGTACTTCATGGCATTTGGAGCTTTCGGGCTATCGCTGCTTTATTACTTCAAAAGAACATGGAACCAGATATTGCAGCTAGACTCATACAGGCTTGTAGGACTATTTTCGTTGGAATTCATGGCTTTTGGTCTTCTGGCAGGTTCCGATATGGATAGAATCCTATGGAGCGGGTTTCCATTTCTCATGACTATGATGCTATTAGCGACAAGAGGGCTCAACAGAAGGTATATATTGGCATTATTTTTGTTTACGGTACCGCTGATGCATTTGAATGCCGCCATACCCCAGCCTTCGCATGCTTGGCCTAACAATGACTCTGACGGGTTGTATAGCTGGATGATGGAGTATGCAGATCCTGGAAAGGTCGCAATGTGGGGGATCTATATGTGCATCACATGGACGTTAATAGGTCAACTTAGATTTCTCAATAAACCAACACTCTTGAACGAATGCGAATCTGCCTCTACAGGAGCAAACGCAATAGACGCAGTCACGCGTCTGTTCTGATCTACATCCATAGTAGCGAGTAAATGAAACGAAAACTTGTCACTCGCCCGTTTTTTGGTTTTAAATCTGAGAGCATTTTTAGCGACCGCCGTGGCCACCACCACCGCCACCGTGGAATCCACCACCTCCGCCCCCACCGCCGTGGAACCCGCCACCAGAACTTCCGCTGAACCCACCGCCGTGGAACCCGCCTCCCATACTGCCTCCGCGGAATCCGTTGCCGCCCTGAAAGGAGGAATGTACTCCTCCAAAGCTTCCGTGCGATCCGAAGACCGTATGTTGTCCAAAAGCATTTGAACTCCCGAACGCTCCGCGATTTGCACCGCCGAACGCGCGATTCGCAGCTCCGAAAGATCGATTTACACCGCCGAATTGACGGTTGGCAGCTCCGAAAGATCGGCCTGCAAAGGGCCGTCCGCCCGTGCTGCGCGCCCCGCCTTCCCGCGCTCCCATCGAAGATCCATGAAAGCTGCCGATCGATCGGCTACCCTGATTTCGAAAATTACCGGGCCGTGTCGATCCACCCAATCGGCCACTCCCCAAATTGCCGGTGCGGCTCATCAGCGCATTGCGGACGCCCCCTGGAAATGCGCGAGCCGAGTAGTTGTTATACAGCGCAGCGTTGCGAGTCGGCACGGTAACCCCTCTCATGCTGGAATGGAGGGGAGCAATCTTTGCGCCGTTGAAGTTCACGGTGCGGGCAGCGTTTCCCCGGCTGGCGACGATCTGGCGGGAGGCTAAAGCGGAATTCCCCACGCGAACCATATTTACTGCTGGCGCTCCGCCTCGCATGGCCGTCCCTGCCCGCAAGGTAGCTGGTGGGGCCGGAGCATGGTACCCGGCAGGCCCTCGATAAACATTCGTATAGGGATGACGCTGGGTGATATTACCGTAGCGGCCATAATAGCCGCCGTAACCGTAGCCGCCATACCCGCCATAGCCATAGCCGCCCATGCCCATGCCCATCCCCATGCCGTATGCCCCAGGCATCCATCCCCAGCCGAAGCCACCGATGTAGGACCACATGCCGTACTGAAACGGCAGCCATCCCCAGGGATACCCTGAAATCCAACCAACTCCAAGCCCGCCCATGTCCGCCCAGGCGCCAAAACCATACGGATCAAAACCAGGTCCGGCTCCATTGGGCTGCCACATCATTCCATAACCTGGCAAGGGATACCAGCTTCCGTATGTATCCAGATCGCCCCAACCATAGCCAACCCCATTGTCCATGATGCTGCCAGCTCCCTGCTGCACGCGGGCTGGCGTCTGCTTGGCGGCTTCCTTCGCCGCTTCTTCATCCCGCTGATCGTTCCAATCATCAAACCCGTTCGGAACGATACCCTGCGCGATTGTGTAATTTGAGCCGTTGGAAGGCTTGAATTGGATCGTCTGATTTTGCCGGACTTCCGCCAGGTAGCCATTGGATGCGCCATGGACCTGGACGCCTCCGTCAATGACCGCCACCTCAGCGGGCGTGGCCGCGAGGTTCAGGCGAAATGTGCTGTTGACCGTCGGCATGACCGTGCGTTGGTCAAAACCCACTGTATAGGAGGTCTGGGCGTCGTTGCGCAACTCGTAGTAGACCAAGCCGGACGACTGTTCCACGGTGGTCTCCAGCGCTCCGCTCGGCGAAGTGGCCAGCTTTTCGAGATTCAGCGAACTATTAGGCGTAATCCTGGCGACGCTGCCGTCTTCAAATTCGATCTCCGCTCGACCGTCCGCGCCTGTTTGAATACTCGTCCCCTGGGCCAGGGGCATGTTCATCATGGCTTGCGAAAACTCCGTCTGCTTGTCTCGCAGAATCCGCACCGTGCCTTCCACATCGCTCAGGCGGACGACGCGGACGGCAGCCGGGGCTTCCGTGACCGTTCCGGGAGCAGTCGAACTGGGCGCCTGCGTCTGGTTGGACGTCGGTGTCGACGCGGTATCGCTCGCGGCAGCCGTCATGGCATGGACGCTCAGCGTGGACAGCATAAAGCTGGCCGCCATTGCCAAGATTCCCCACCCTGTCATCTGCCTGGGCGAAAACATGGGGTGAATTTCCATTGCTGATACACCTGACCGCTGGCGATAGCATTCCCTTTGAAGCTTCAACATGGCGCACTCCTTGCCAACATTATTGGAACACGCCTTATATATTTTAGTTGCGGCCCGATCACTATTTTTTGCGTCGGATCAAAGGCGCTGGAATAGACGCTCCCTGAGCTAATTCGGTCTGAGCATGATGGATATGACAGATGGCGACGGCCAGCGCGTCGGAAGCATCCGTGGGTTTCGGCGGGTCCGCTAGCTTCAATAGTCGTGTCACCATGAACTGGACCTGCTCTTTGTCCGCCCTGCCATAGCCGCAAACCGCGGACTTCACGGACAGCGGCGAATATTCCGCGATCACCAGCTTGCAGGTTGCCGCCGCCAGCAGAACGACGCCGCGCACCTGGCCCAGCTTCAGCGCGGTCTGCGAGTTGACAGCGTGAAAAACCTCTTCCACCGCGACCACTTCCGGCTGGTATTCTCCGATCAATTCCAACAGCCGACTGAACACAATTGTCAACCGATGTGGCAATCCATCGCGTTTGGAAAGATGGATCGCGCCGTGCGCAATTGACCGTAACTCGACGACCGGGCCGCTATCCACCAGCCCGTAGCCAGTCCACTCGGTGCCACAGTCGATTCCCAAAACCCGCATCGTTTGCTTTCAGACCGGTTTCGCTCTAGCGGGAGATGCCTTCCAGTGGGGACGAAGCGGTCGCGTAGAGTTTGCGAGGCATGCGCCCAGCCAGATATGCCTGCCGACCTGCCAGAACGGCGTGCTGCATCGCTTCCGCCATCAGCACGGGATTGTCAGCGCAGGCAATCCCGGAGTTCATCAGCACGGCATCGGCTCCCAGTTCCATGGCGAGCGCAGCATCCGACGCCGTTCCCACTCCAGCATCCACAATCAGCGGAACTTCCGTGATCAGCTCTCGAAGGATACGCAAGCTAGTTACATTTTGTATGCCAAGACCGCTTCCAATGGGTGCCCCCAACGGCATCACAGCGGCCGCCCCAGCGTCAACCAGACGTTTTGCAACTACAATATCATCAGATGTATATGGCAAAACAGTAAAGCCTTCCTTTACCAGTACCCGGGTCGCCTCCACGGTCGCCAGCACGTCCGGATAAAGCGTGGCTTGATCGCCGATGACTTCAATCTTGACCCAATCGGACAGTCCAACTTCCCGGCCCAGCCGCGCCGCCCGAATGGCCTCTTCCGCCGTATAGCATCCGGCGGTATTCGGCAGCAGGAAATAGCGTCGTGGATCGATGAAATCCAGCAGACTTTCCTTGCTACGATCCAGGTTCACACGCCGCACCGCGACCGTAACCATTTCGGCGCCAGAGGCCTCAATAGCCCGTTGCGTCTCCGCTCCGTCTTTATACTTCCCCGTGCCGACGATCAGTCGCGATTGGAAGGCTTTTCCGGCAATGACCAGTGTGTCCATGTTTGTATTGTAGTGCTCGGCTGGCTCACCGTGTCGATGCATCACTCCCCGTTTGTTGGCGCGTTTGCAGCCAGCTCCAAGCCATGCGGGAATCCAGTACCGTCCATAAAAACCAATGGCCCAATGTCCTCAATACGACACTGGGCCATGGCCGGTGAGTGGTTAGATTGACCGGAGGCATCCCCGCAAATGGGCCTCGACGATGATCGTGCTTGCCGTCAGGACTGGCGATGGACGCCTAAGCCCCAGTCACCTCACGTATTGTGCTACAACTTCCTTCAATGTTTTTCATTCTCTGGATCGCCCTCCTTTCCCGTGTAGAGATACTATGGCCCATCGTGGGGGCAGGCGTCAAGGCTGCGATGCCATAGCAGTTGGGGCGATTTTATGAACTCGAAAGGCACACGGACATGATCAAAATTCTTGGCTGATCTGCTTCCCTGGGCAATAAAAATAGCAGCGTCGCCCTCTCCACCCCAGCTTGCCTTCTCCCCTGAAACCTTGCCATTTACGATGCCGGCGGCGTTGCGCCAAAAATCAAAATGGAACAGTGCACCCTTACGATTCTCGTCCCTCGCAATAAATTCCGTACATTGCGGCACTTTTCTGTTCCAATAGGAAGAGTCCGCCATGTGTATGTGCTGGACTTGTGTCCAGCCTTCACTAGACGGAAATCGAATTCGTTCACGATTGTCGATGTGCCCATGGCGGATTTCATAAACGCATTTGAAGATTTCAGCGTACCCCACGTTCCCCTGGACCAACTGGGCGAACTACCAGCGCAGTTGGATCGTCTGCTTCTGACGGTTCCATCCATCTCTGTACTCTATCCCCACCTGGCCCGATTCCTTTTGCGAACTGTGGAGGTGGACGGAGTCTGGCTGGGTGCGCCGGATGAACAGGAGACAGTGGCGTATCATTTTGTGGCTGGCGAACGCGTGCGGGAATTTCTCGCCGGGGGAACCATCCGGATCAACGACAATCCCGACAGTGCACTCGCCCTCGCCTGGCGAACGGGCATTCCCCAATTCTCTCTCGACTGGATGGATCGTGAAAGTCCCTTGCCCGCAGCATTTTGGCGCGACCGCGGGCTTCAGTTCGGCTGGCGTTCCTCGTGCGCGATTCCCGTCCCTGGAAGCGCAGGCAATCGCGACATCCTGATCCTCTACAGTAAACGCCCGAATTACTTTGCCGAGGAGCAAATCCAGCAATTTGTCTACCAGCTACACAGCCTGCTCGGCTTCGCGCTGGAACGTCTGCGGATGCTGGAAGCGATGCAGAAAGACCAGCAGACGCTGATGCTCTACAAGACCGCGATGGACGCCTCGGCCAACGGCATCCTGATTGCCGAGGCTGTGGACGATCTACCGATTCGCTACGTCAACCCGGCCTTCGAGCGCATCACCGGATATAGCGCTGACGAAGTGATGGGGAAAAACTGCCGCTTCCTGCAGGGCGCGGATACGAATCAGCCGCAGACGGCTGCGATCCGCCACGCATTAAAGACGGGTAAAGTTTGTACCGCCGAGGTGAGAAATTATCGCAAAAACGGGACCATGTTCTGGAACTCCCTCAGCATCGCGCCGGTAACGAACGACAAGGGCGCCAGGACACACTTCATCGGCATCCAGCAGGACATCACCCACCTGAAAAGTGCCCTGAATCAGAATGTTCACTCCAACACTCTCTATCGAGCGTTGATGACTGCGGCCGAGGCGGTCATCGGAGCACAAAATGAGCGGCAGTTGCTCGACGAGCTGTGCCGTCTCCTGGTAGAGAACGGATTGTTCGCGCTGACATGGATTAGCCGTCCCAATACTGGCGGTGATCTGGAAATCCAGGCGATCTATAACACCATAGATGCCAACCCATTCTCCGCCTGTCTTCCGAATGTCTACACCGGCGACGAAGAGCGCGTCTTATCTGTGCGGGCATGGCGCCGGTCCCAGCTTCAATTTACGAACGACCGCATGACAGATCCGGACTATCCCCCGATACAGGACTTCTGTCGCCAACATAACCTGCACGCAACCGCCGTGGTTCCCCTCTACCGCGACGGGAAGATCTGGGCGCTCCTGACTCTGGTGTCTCGCGAGCCAAACATATTCCATCCCGAGCTGCTGACGTTGATTGAGCGGATCGCGCGCCTTGCTGGCCACCACCTTGACAGCCTCGATCTTCGTCAAGTACTCGATGAGGAGCGTAAGTACCAGTCGTGGCTGGCCCGGCACGATCCGCTCACGGACATTTTGAATCGTCGCGGACTGACGGAATGGATCGAGGAAGCCATCGTCCGATCGCGCCAACAGAATCGATCGATGGCCGTCGCGCTGCTCGACCTGAACGACTTCAGGATACTCAACGATCTGCATGGCCACCCGGCCTGCGACGTTCTGCTGCGCGTTGTCGCCGAACGTCTGCAAGTGCCGCTCAGGCCGACGGACGCGGTAGGACGGCTGGGCGACGATGAATTCGTGCTGGTGCTGGAAGGCCTCGATCATCCGGACGATCTGGCGGCCATGCTGTCTCGCATCCAGGCATCGGTGGAACAGCCGATTCATCTCGCGAACGGACGGACCACAAACCTGCGTACCAGCCTGGGCGTGACCCTGTTTCCTCAGGATGATTCCACCCCCGAGCATCTGCTGCGTAACGCGGACCGCGCTCTGTACGCGTTAAAGGAAGTCGCGGATGAAGCGGCACCGCGCTGGATGATATTCCAGGCCGAGGTGGACGAACAGAAGCACCTTTACCAGAAAAAAATTCTTAGACTGTTCCGCAAGGGAAATGTTCGGGTCCATTACCAGCCCATCATCGATTTGCAAACCGGAAGCGCTACGAAAGTAGAAGCCTTGGCGCGCCTCATGGACGATGACGATCGTCTTCTTTCCCCTGCCGAATTTTTACTGCAATTCGGCCCGGCTGAACTGGCATCTCTAATGTTTGAGGTGCTTGCACAAAGCATCCAGGATCTACACCGTCTGGACAAAGCCGGTTTTCATCTGAGTGTAGGTGTCAACTTTGAACCCGCTACTCTGACCGATCCGAAAGCCATGCTGGATCTGCGCCAACAGATTCAAAACAGCGGCCTGAGCGCGAATCGCATTGTTCTGGAACTGCTGGAACGCGTCGATACGTTATCCATGGCCGGTGCCCAGGAGGCCCTCCGCGAGCTGAAAACCTGCGGCGCAAGGGTCGCCTTGGACGATGTGGGAAGCGCTTACTCCTCTTTGTTACGAATGAAGGAGTTTCCGGTTGACATCATCAAGCTGGATCGCAGTTTTCTGACTGGATTAGATCATCAGCCGAAGGAACTCCGGTTCCTTATGAATCTTGTGAATCTGGCACGATCTCTGGGGCTCGAACTGGTTGCCGAGGGTGTCGAAAGCAACGTATCCCGGGATGCGCTCGCCGCCCTGGGAGTGCAATACGCGCAAGGCCACGCAATCGCAATGCCTATGAACATCGACGAGCTGGAAAGATGGCTTAGAATTTATCAGCCCGTTCCCTGGACCAAACCGACGACTGTCCTCGGCATTGTCGCGCTTCAACTGCTCTGTCTGGATGCAACCGCACGAATCCTGCCACAACGTCCGACTTACCTGCAGTACATGCAGGATTGCGATTCCGATAAAGATTGCGAAATCGGGCTTTACATGAATGAACTCGGGCAGCTAGCCGCGCGAGCGACAACGGCGCATCGTGCATTTCACGCAACTATCGCCGGACTCGACAGGCGTTCGGGCGGAATCGTCAAACTTCTTGACTTTGAAGTGGCACGCGCGACATATGAAGAAGAATTATTTCGTGTCGTGCTGGAAACATCTTCAATACAAAGATAATTCCCTCTCCTCGGCGATTGCTTACACTTATACGGATGACTTCTTCATTACCGACATTTGCCGACGAGGTGTGGATGCGTGAGGCATTGAAGCAGGCGGAAGATGCACAGGCTTCCGGCGAGGTGCCGATCGGCGCGTTGATCCTAGAACCCGGCGGCACGATCATCGCCCACGGTCAAAACAGCGTGATTCGCGAACATGATCCCACCGCGCACGCCGAAATCGTCGCGCTGCGCGCCGCGGGAAAAGCACTTGGGAATTACCGACTGGAAGGATGCACGCTCTACGTAACTCTGGAACCTTGCGCCATGTGTGCGGGAGCCATGATTCACGCCCGGATCGGACGGCTGGTGTTCGGCGCATTCGATCCAAAGGCGGGAGCCGTGGGCAGCGTTCTCACTGTGTTGAATCATCCACAGCTCAATCATCGAATCGAACTGACCGGCGGCGTATTGGTGGAAGAATGCGGGGATTTCCTGCGTCGCTTTTTCCAGTCACGCCGATAAAAGCACAGTCAGCAGCTTTGCGATATCAACAGAAGCACTGCTCGAGAGAAATTTCACTATTACTGTGACCTCTCGACGTTCAAGTGAGAGCAGCTTTTCTTGACGGAAAAGCTGCGCCAACATCACCGCTTCGATCTACACCAATAGTCAAAACTCTCGTGCGAGTCCGATTCGTCCATGACATCAATCTAGTTCTTCACACGAATGACGGGTTCTACCGACATGCCGGGACGAAGCAGATGGTCGCTGTTCTCTTTGGGATTGGTAAGATCCAGGCGTACCGGAATGCGCTGCACCACCTTGACGTAATTTCCGGTTGCGTTTTCTGGAGGAAACAGGCTCAACATGGATCCTGTTGCTCCGCCAATCCCTGTGACTTTCGCATCGTATTTACGGCCACCGTACGCATCGACGGTAAACGTCGCCACCTGCCCAATTCGCATGTGGTCCAGCTGGGTTTCCTTGAAATTTGCAGTAATCCATATGTTGGTGAGCGGAATCAGCGTCATCAAGGTTTGGCCGGCGCTCACGTTTTGACCTACCTGTACCGTCTTCTGATTCACGATGCCGGAGTCGGGCGCGATTATTTTTGTATAACTCAGGTTCAGGCGATCGGTTTCCAAGGCCGCTTCCGCCTCCTGTACCTGGGCAGCGGCCGCGTCGGCCTTGGCCCGCTGTGCTGCCACCTGCTGCGGACCGGTTCCGGCGGAATTATAGCTGGCCCGCGCGGACGCCAGCCGATCGTTGGCAACCTGCACTTGCGCGCGCGCGCCCTGCAGATTCGCCTGGGCAGCGGTAAGCTGCGCCTTCTTGCTGGCCGCCGTAGCCACGACGGCATCATATTGCTGCCGTGAAACAACATCCCGCTGCACCAGCGGCGTGTAACGCTCAAGGTCGAGTTGCGCTTTGGTGTTGTCCGCTTCCGCGGATAGGACCTGCGCCTGCGCCGCATCCAATTGTTTTTCTGACTGCGCAATCGTCGCCAATGCGGCCCTGACATCCGCTCCAGCGGAACTCAATGTTGCCCCGGTGGAGGTCGTCGTTATCGGGACGCTCACCAAGGCAGCTTCATAATTCGCTTTCGCCGTCGCCAACGCCGCCTCTCCCTGGTCGAGCGCAGCCTGCGCATCGCGGGGGTCGATCTCCACAAGTACCTGCCCTTTTTCTACCTGCGAATTATCCTCCACGTTGACTTGGGATATGTAGCCCTTCACGCGAGCGCTGATCTGCACCAGATTGCCGTCGACCTGCGCATCATCGGTGCTCTCGTAATAGGTGGAGTGCCACCAGTACAGCGCCACGCCAATCACAACCAGAACAATGGCTCCGATAATGAAGAACCGCTTACGCATGGGCGGCTCAGCATGATACAGCTCTGTCTCATCCGGTGAGGAATTTTTTTGCCCGCCGTTATCCGAGGACTGGCCGGAGCGGAGTTGGGAACCGTCCTGACGCCGCTGATTGTCTTCCGCTCGAACATTGGCCGAGTCGGCCTGCCTGGTTTCTTCGGGTCTCGATTCCGCCACGATTATTATCCTCCGAGATATGTCTTGTACTGGGACCTCGCTACGCCGACAGCGCGCGCCAATGAGAGCTTCGCCACATTCAATTGATACAGGCTACTAACGTATTGATCGTTGGCTTGTGCGACGGAAGACTGCGCTTGTGACACCGCTAGATTGTCCGAAACACCTGCCTGAAAGCGGTCCTGCGCTTCTTTCAAAGTTTCACTTGCCAAGTCGACATTACTGCGCGCCACGCTGACCAGTTTTTCCGACGCCTCAATATCCAGAATCGCATCCTTGACGTCGGCCCGGATCTGACCTTCCAGGTTGTTCAGTTGCGCGCGCGCCTGTTCGAGTTGCGCATCGGCAATGCGAGCATCGCCTCGCAATTTTCCCTCTTCAAATATGGGTCCAGTAACCTTGCCGGTTGCATTCAGCGTGGCGTACGAGTTGCTGGGATTCACTCCGATTTCGCCATAATCGACTTCGGCGGTTAACGCCGGATACCGCTCGGCATGGGCCGCGGATAGTGACTTTTCCGCTGCCTGCACCTGCTCCTGCGCGGCCTTTAGATCATTGCGGTTCTTCAGCGCCTCCGCCATCGCCGCCTGCAAGGTCGGAGCATCGAACTGGGAGTATGGCGTTTGGTCCGTCAGCTTAAACTTTTGATCCAGCGGCAGTCCGATCGCCCGTGCCAGGGCAATTTCATCCTTCTGATACTGATCGGTCGCGGCGATCAACGATTGTTCCTGGGTCTGATAATCCACGCGCGCGCGCAGTTCGTCGATCCGCGGCGACACTCCATTGCGGTGACTGTCAATAGCCTGATTCAGCGACACCTGGGACGTCTGCACCTGGGCCTGGACCGACGAGATGCGCGCGGCATCCGCAAGGCACAACAGATACGCGTTGCCGACCGCCAGAACAACCATGTCCTCAGAATCTTTGGCGGAAAGCTTGCTGGCGGCAAAGTTATGTTTGGCCGACAGATAATTTTGCAACGAGGAAACATTCACCACGGCTTGATTGAGAGTGGCGCGAAAGTCTGTATACCCAAAGGGTCCAATCACGGCGGGAAATCCCGGGATCCGCAGTCCCTCCGCCTGCAGGTTCACTTGCGACACAGAGTCTTGGGCTGTGCCGGTAATCGTTGGCAGCAAAGCTTGCAGTTGCTGCAATTTCTCCCCGCCTGCTGTCTTGACGCCGGTATTTTCGAGAATCGCGCCGAGGTTGTTCTTCAATCCCATCTGAATGGCGCCGTCCAGCGAGAGCGGCAGTTCCCCTGGCGTGGCCTTTTGCTGCACCACGCTGCCTTGATAGGAATTGGCCGACGGCGCCTGCGCCCAAAGCTGCCCCACCCCTGCCGCGATCGTCAGGATAGCCAGAAATTGCAGGGACCGACGACGAGGTGTACGAAAAAATATTTGCATTGCTTTCACAGAGTTTGTTGCGAAGGCAGCGGCATCGCTGGCTGTAGGTGCTAGAGAATAGATGATCAATTCAGCCCAAGAGTGCAAAAAGTTGCCGTCAAGGCGGTTCTTTGTCCGGCGTATCCTGCTTCGGTTCTGTCTGTTCGCCTCGACCATCCCCATTGTCGAACTCGGTGTCCTGCATTAGGATACCGGATTCCGGTTGCGCAAAAGAGTTTTACAAGCCAGTCACAGTTCGCGGCTACTCTCGGTTTCATGCATTTGAGACACTGGTACTGTTGATTGTATTTGTTGGACTCTTTCTGAAACCCAGATAAAGAGCAGGATCGCATGGCGCTGAAAAGCCGGGGAACTCCGTCCATACCGAAGCGATACTTCAACCGGGACGAGTCGTGGCTCGACTTCAACCGGCGGGTGCTGGAGGAAGCTCAGGACGATTCCAATCCTTTGCTGGAGAGGGTCAAGTTTCTCGCCATTACGGCCAGCAATCTGGACGAGTTCTTTGAAGTCCGTGTCGCCGGCATTCTGCAGCGCATTGAAGATGGCTATCACGAGCCGGGTCCAGACCTGATGACGCCCCAGCAGACCCTGGACTCGCTTGCTGAGGAGACCCACGCGTTTGTCTCCGACCAGTACGCCTGCTGGAACAATCAGCTGTTGCCCGCCCTGGCCCGCGCGGGAATTCGCATGCGGGCGTGGCAAGATTTGGATGAAGCTCAGCGCAAGTATGCCATCGGCTTCTATCAGAGCGAAGTCGACCCTCTGCTGACGCCCATCACCATCGACCCCGCGCATCCGTTTCCACATGTGCTGAACAAGGCTCTCTGCCTGGCGCTGTTGCTGCATCGCAAACGCAAAGCAGCTTCCACGCAGGTGTTGGGAGTGGTCACAGTTCCACGCGCGCTGCCGCGCCTGGTAGCGCTTCCATCGGCTCTCGGAAACGTTGATTACATCTTTCTGCACGAATTGATCGAGTTTCAGGCCGCTGCCATGTATCGCGGCTATGAGTTTCTCTCGCGAGCCGCCTTCCGCGTCACCCGAAACAGCAATCTGTACTTGCAGGAAGAAGAATCGCGCAGCCTGCTCGAAAGCGTGCGCGCAGAATTGCATAATCGGCGCAAGGGCGACGCTGTCCGCCTGGAGATCGAAAGCGACGCGGCCCCTGAGATTGTGGAACAACTGCGGGCGAACTTTGAGCTGGATGAGTTTCAGATTTTTTATACCCACGGACCTGTCAACCTGTCTCGCCTGATGAACCTGTACACCAAGACAGAGAAGCCGGAGCTGAAATATCCGCCCTTCGTGCCCCGCGGATTGCGCTTGCATCGCGAATCCACCAACCTTTTCGGAGAGATTCGCCGGCGCGACATTCTGTTGCATCATCCCTATGACTCCTACAGCACAGTGGTCGAGTTCATCCGCGCGGCAGCCGACGATCCCGCCGTCCTATCCATCAAGCAAACGCTCTATCGCACCAGCGCAAATTCCCCGATCTTCCAGGCCCTCCGCGAAGCCGCTCAAAGCAAGGAGGTCACGGTCGTCGTGGAATTGATGGCCCGCTTCGACGAGGCCTCGAATATCCGCTGGGCGCGCGACCTTGAGGACGCAGGAGTGCAGGTTTTCTACGGTACGGTCGGACTCAAAACGCATTGCAAACTGGCCCTGCTGGTGCGCCGCGATCCAGAGGATGGAGTGGTCCGGCAATATGCCCATCTGGGCACCGGCAATTACAACGTCGAAACCGCATTGTTCTATACCGACCTTAGCCTGCTGACTGCGAATCCAACCCTGACCAACGCCGTCCACAATGTCTTCAATTACCTCACGGCTCACTCCGAATCGGATGATTATGCTCCGTTGCTGGTAGCCCCGTTGAACCTGGCTGAAGGCTTCGCGCAACGCATCCACAGGGAGGCGAAATACGCCGCCGAAGGCAAGCCAGCTCATATCATCGCCAAAATGAATTCCCTGCTGGAGCAAGGCATTATCGATGCCCTGTATGCCGCTTCCCAGGCGGGCGTATCGATCGACCTGATCGTTCGCGGCATTTGCGCTCTGCGTCCGGGAGTAAAAGGACTTAGCGATAACATTCGCGTGCGATCCATCGTTGGCCGGCTCCTCGAACACAGCCGCATCTTCTATTTTCTGAATGGCGGAGAGCCGGAAATTTACGCTGGAAGCGCCGATTGGATGCCCCGCAATTTATTCGAGCGGTGCGAAGTCGTCTTTCCAATCCTCGATCCGCAATTACGACAGCGCATACGCGATGAGATTCTGGCGGCGTATCTGGCCGATACCTCAGAGTCGCGCTTTCTGCTTCCCTCCGGCAAATACGTGCGCGCTGCCAAGCGAGCGGGCGACCCCCGGGCCGGCTTTAAGGCGCAAGAATTTCTGATTCAACTTGCGGAAGACAAAGCATCGATCCGAGGCATTCCCTCGCCACCCGCCGAAGCACCCGTCGCCAATCCCGCTGCAGCGCCGGCAATGGACGAAAGTTTGACGTCTTTGACCGGAAAAGTGGCTCAATCCATCGATTCCCCCTCAAAAACGAGAGCCAAAACTTCTTCTGTCGCGAAAATACCCCGCACCGCAAACGAGCACCGGAGACAAAGGAAGTAACCCGTCTCCACACATATTGGACATTTGTTGAACATTTGCAATCAAAGAATTTCCGGACGGCCTAGTAACCTTGATCTTTCCGCGTGCGTCGAATATTTCTAGAGCCATTACCCGCCGTAAGGCTTACGAGGGATAGTTTCCAATCATGCCAGCAACCTCACCCACTAGCGCGCCTGCGGTGTCAGCCCCCGGCGCACACGCTTATGTCCGTGCGCGGCCAATTCGTTCGCTGTGGGTCGGATGGCATTTGCTCAGTCTGGATGCGACTACGGTCGCAGTTGTCTGGTGCTGGTTTTTCGCCACCGCTTTCGGCGTCAGGCTTCCATTCACCGCGCTCATCACGCTGGCGCTGGGAACATGGTGCGTCTACGTCGCAGACCGTTTGCTCGACGGCTGGCGCTCCACCAACATGAGCACCCTGCGCGACCGTCACTGGTTTTACCTGCGCCATCGCACGCCCTTCGTAATTGTCTGGATCGTCGCGGCGCTCCCGCTGGCGTATTTGATTTTATTCCGCGTGCAACCAGCGGTCCGGACCGACGACATCGTTCTATGCCTGATTGGCACAGCGTATTTTCTTCTGATCCACAACCATCCAACCAAATATCGTTTCTCAAAAGAGTTCTTCGTGGGCTTTCTCTTTTCGGTCGCGACCGCAGTGCCAACCTGGACGCGGCTGCGGGAAGATCGTGTCGCTCTGATGGCTGCCGTCATCACCTTCGGCGCAGCCTGCTGGCTGAACTGCGTCGCTATCCAGGTTTGGGAAGATGCCGAGGCCATGCGAGAAGGTCTGCACACTATCTTTTCTGAGGGCCCGCCCAACTCGGTGGAGATTCGTCCGCGTGGTCTGACGGAATTTCTGGGCAATCATTTGGCTGCCTTTGCGATGGCGGTGGGCGTCCTGGCTTTCTCACTTGGCTGCATTCCCGCCATGCGAAGCGCTTGGCCTCTGTTTGCGGCTGCCGCTCTCAGTGCCATTCTGTTCCTTGTGCTGATACGGAAAACAGAACGATTCAGCGCGCTTTCGCTCCGCATCCTCGCCGACGGCGCGCTGCTGACTCCATTGATATTCGTTCTTCACGTGCGATAAAACCCGACCCAAGCACATTCCAGGCATCATTCCATTCGATACCGATGGATACCGACACTCCAAATTTCGATCCGCTCGCCCGCATCTATCGCTGGATGGAATATCTCAGCTTTGGACCGATGCTGGAACGCTGCCGGTTTCGCTTTCTCTCGCAATGTTCTGAATCATGTCGTGCCCTGGTCCTCGGCGATGGCGATGGCCGTTTCACGGCACGCCTGCTGGCGGCAATTCCTGCCATCCAGGTGGATGCCATCGATGCGAGCGCCGCAATGTTGAGCGCCCTGCGGCGTCGCGTGCGACGCGAGCATCCCGAGGCCGACGCGCGTCTATCGACCACTCAGGCCGATCTTCGCCGCTTTACCCCCAGCCGCATCGGATACGATCTAGTGGTGTCGCACTTCTTCCTCGACTGCCTTACGGAAGAAGATGTTTCTGACCTGGTCGAGCGCCTCTTACCGCATCTCAGCGAAGACGCCATCTGGCTGGTCTCGGAATTTTCCGTCGCCGAAAAAGGCTGGCGACGCGCTGGATCCCGGCTGCTCATTCGCTTCCTTTATTTTGTATTTTTCGTTCTGACGCGTTTGCATATCCGCCGTATCCCGAATTATGCCGAAGTCTTCCGCCGCCACGGTTTCTATCGCCAGGAGAACGCAAACTTTCTCGATGGCCTGCTGGTGGCTGAAGTATGGAAACGGCAGGATTTCTAGCTCGCCTTCTTTCCGCTGGCCGGTATTTATGGATGGTTGCTACAATCGCTCATGTTTCCAACATGCCTCGGTTCGCGACATCTGCGCGCGACGCATTTGCACCGAATCCGGCATCCAAGCCCGTGTACCGCCGTATTCCAGCGTTTTCTGATCATCGCGTGTGAGTGAACGTTCTGCGTGGAAACATGCGAGCGAAATCATACGGCGACCATGAATCCTTCTAGGACGGTTTATGAACTTGTATTTATTACGGCACGGCAGCGCTGGCCAACGCAAAATGAACCAGATACTGGACCATAAGCGCCCGCTCGATAAAGAAGGCAAGGAACAATGCATCCTGCTTGGCCGCGCGCTCAACTCCCTCAAGGTTCAATTCGATGTTGTGATTTCGAGCCCTTTGAAACGCGCCTTGCAGACTGCGGCCTTGGTGGGCACGGAAACCGGCTTTGAAAAGAAGATTCAGCTATCGCAGGCTCTCACTCCCGATGGGACTTGGAAAGACTTCCAGCAGCTTCTCGATAGCGTAGCCGGATACGAAGAAGTCCTTGTGGTGGGACACAATCCGAATCTGCCGGAATATCTGAACCGCCTGCTGAGTCCGTCTGCGACCAGTCCCATTGCGCGTGTGCGCAAAGGCGCGATCGCCGCCCTGACCTTGCAGCGCGGTTCCGCCAAGCTGCAATGGCTTCTCGATCCCCGCTTGCTGCGCGCGATTCAATCCAACACAACGAAAAGATCGCGGGCAAAGATCTCCCGGAAGTAAGCCGCCTCTTTGCGTAGCGCCCACAGTTCCAGGTCCGCTCCCTTGTGTCCGGGCTTCAGCATCATAGTCACTCGCTTCGCCGTCACGCGCGTGCGGAAGCTAGGAACTGCGCTGGATTGGTCCTGATGCAACGCGACTGCCATCCGCAGCAGCATGGCCGCCCGCCGCACATGCACGTGTTGTTCCACCGGGATGGGCCGCATCACCCGGTCCGCGGGGTTCGGTCTCGATTTCCCGAGATACCGCGCAATGGCGGAGACGATCAGACGCTGCTCCGGCGTAAATCCATACAGCTCAGAATTGGCAATGATATATTGCGTGTGGCGATGGTGACCCTGGTAGTTCATAAATTTGCCCACTGAGTGCATCATGGCCGCCGCTTCCAGCCATAACTTATACTCCGCGGACAATTGATGGACGCTCTTCAAATCTTCAAACAATTGTGTCGCATCCTGAACGACTGGCTCCTGTCGTTTGGGATCCACTCCGTAATGACGGCACAGCTCCAGCACGCTGGCGTGGCGTTCCTGCTCGAAGTGTTGGTGCCCGGACGTCCTGGTATCGCCTTCAACCAGCATCAGCGCCAGGATGCCGTCTCGCAATCCCATCGGCGAGTAGCGAAAGCTCGGCAGGTGCAGTCGTTCCAGCAGGTCCGCATACACGTACGCGCCCGCCACAATAATCTCAGACCGCTTCGGCCCAATGCCGGGAACCATGTTGCGCTGCATCACGGACATCCGCTTCAACCGGTTTGCCAGCTTGCAGACAATCTTCGTCGGCGTGCGCTCCCATGCGCGAACGCCTGGCTTGCGATCCGGGTTGAACTTCGTTTTCGCGCTTGTCTTTGCGGCGGCCCGCGCGGCCGTTGCAAGCGCAGCCGCGGTTCCGGAGGTGGCAAACACGGTGGTGACGTGTTCCTCGCCGATCTGTTGCTCGGCGCGCCGTAGTTGCCGCCGAATCCAGCCCTGCATTCGCGCTACTTCTTCTGGAGTCGGGGGATCATGGCGGAGAAATTCTCGCGTCAGCCGCACCGCGCCGAGCGGAAGACTCACAATCTGCTTAATCGCAGCATGTTCGGAAAACGTCACTTCGCAACTGCCCCCGCCCAAATCCACCAGCAGGCAGCGACCGCGCGCGGCGGGCTCGTTCGATACCACGCCCAGGTGGATCAGCCGGCCTTCTTCCAGGCCGGAGATGATCTCGACCTTCCATCCCGTTGCGGAGTGCACCCATGCCAGAAACGCCTGCTGATTTCTCGCGTCCCGTATCGCGCTGGTCGCCACCACTCGTACCTGGTCGACAGCATGCGCCTGCACGGCGCGATGAAAACGCCGCAATGCGCGAATGGTGGTCGCCATGGCTTCCGGCGACACCACTCCACTCTCAAACACGCTCTCGCCCAGCCGCGTGATCTCTCGATCTTCGTGCAGCGTCTTGAGACGATGATTGCGCACAGCGGCAATCTTTAACCGGACCGAATTCGATCCGATATCGACGGCCGCGTATGTTGTCATTTCCTCTACTCGAACTGTACCCACGTTTGCAGAATGCCACGAATCAGTGAAAAAGTGGCGAAGAATGGACTGCTATTCTAAGTTTGCTTCTCAATATGCGCATGAGACCTTCGATTTCTTCCGATGAGCCGCCCGCTGCTGAAGACGAGGCATCGAATCTGGCCACCAACTTTCCGCTTTCCCACCGTGCCGAGTGGCTCCTGATTCTCGCCGTCTTCCTCGCCGTCTACTTTGCCGCATTATTTACACCTTCTCTGCTCGACGACGCCGACGCCACCCATGCGCAGGCGGCGCAGCACATGGCCCTCACCGGCCACGTCGTCACCCTGATGGTGGACGGCATTCGCTACCTCGAAAAGCCCCCATTCCCCTACTGGCTGGTCGCCATCGATTACAGGATGTTCGGCTTCAATGCCTTCGCCACGCATTTGCCAGAGTCTCTGGCGGTCCTGGGCTGCGCCATCCTCGCGCTGTTATGGGGCCGCCGTGCGTATTCCGAGCGCGCCGCGTTCTATGCCACTCTGGCCTTCCTCACTTCGATCGGCGTCTTCTTATTTACCCGCATCTTTATTCCAGAAGTGATTCTCACCCTATTGACTGCGTTGGCTCTGTATCTGTTTCTCACAGGCCTCGAAGATCGCCAACCGGCTCGTTTCTACGCCGCTTACGCACTGCTTGCGCTGGCTCTGCTGACCAAGGGACTGATTGCGCCGGTATTTTTTCTTGGCGCTGTCATTCCCTATTTGTTGCTCACCGGCGAGTGGCGGCGTTGGCGGGAGTTTCACCTATTCACCGGAATCCTGTTATTTCTGGCGATTGGCGCTCCCTGGCACATCTTAGCCGGACTGCATAATCCCGACCACGGCCATCCGGTCGGCAACATTCCCACGCAGGGCAATGTACACGGATTTTTCTATTTCTATTTCATCAACGAACATCTTCTGCGTTTCCTGGGCAAGCGCTATCCGCACGACTACAACAAGCTGCCGGGATATCTGTTCTGGAGCCTGCACCTTGTCTGGCTATTTCCCTGGAGTCTCTACTGGCCGGCCACACTCTATGCCACATGGCGCAAGAACCGCGGTGCCAGGCTGCGCGTCACATGGCAGAGCCGCCGGCATCTGGATTTTTCCGGCAAGACCACGCTGTTGATGGCCCTCTACTCCGGCTTTATTCTGCTGTTCTTTTCCATCTCTACGAATCAGGAATACTACACCTACCCCGCGTATTTTCCGCTTGCGATTTTGACGGCCATGGCGCTGTCGAAACTTGAGACTCAGGTCGTGACTGAGTCTCCCCGGGAACAAGCCGTCGACATGCGCTGGCTGGAAGTTTCCCAGGCGCTGTTTGCACTGGTAGGCGCGGGCGCTGCCGCGATGCTCGCCTATGGACTGTTGGAATCGAGGCATCTGCCCTATATTGCCGACATCGGTGCGTTGTTGGCGCACCGTGACGTTGGCGGGTATTCGTTGTCGATGTCTCATTTCTTCGACCTGACCGGACCTTCCTTCGCCGCTCTCAGACTGCCCGCGCTGCTGGCCGCCGTCACCCTTGTCGTGGGGCCTACGCTGGCTTGGCGCATGCGCCTCCGCAAACAGCATGTCAGCGCAACCTTCAGTACCGCCATGACGGCAGCCATGTTCCTGGTTGCGGCCCACATTGCCCTGGTGCGCTTTCAGCCGATGCTCTCCTCCCGGGCCATGGCCAACACGATCAATCGCATCGCCGCACCGGATGACATGCTCCTGCTCTACGGCGATCAATCCTACGGATCGTCGATCCTTTTCTACACGCAGCGCCAAGGGTATCTGGTGAATGGCCGCACTTCCTCCATGTTGTGGGGATCGTATTATCCCGATGCTCCACATATTTTTCTCGACGATGCCCAGTTGCTCGCAATCTGGGGACATGGACCGCGCAAGTTTCTTTTTGTTCCACCCGACTACCGCGATCATGTAGAGGCATTACTCGACCATCGGGCAAATCTGATCCAGGAACTGTCTGACAAGGAACTGCTGACCGATCGCCCTCTGAACTGATCCCTGGCGCACATTAGCGAATTGCCTCGGCCTACAATACAGGGTTGGAATATCCAAAGGATCTTGACCACGCGCTGGAGAACCCTTATGCCGAGGATGATTGTCTCTAAAGATGTTGTTTCCGCGGACGCGGGTGTGGCCCCGGGTCGGCCGCCGGACTCGTCGCGCTCTTCCGCCCCGCTGCGGCGTTTCGCCTGGTTTGTGCTTGCCTACAACGTCCTCGTGATCCTGTGGGGGGGAGCGGTACGCGCGACAGGGTCGGGCGCTGGTTGCGGAAACCAATGGCCGCTATGCGATGGAGCCGCGATCCCGCAGTCGCCGCAATTTCACACTCTCATCGAATTTACCCATCGCTTAATGAGTGGCGGAGCCTTAATCCTGATCGTAGCGTTGCTCATCTGGACGTGGCGCACTACGCGCAAGGGACACTTGGCGCGTTGGAGCGCTGCCATTGCATTGGTGCTGGTTATAAATGAGGCATTTCTGGGCGCGTTGCTGGTCACGGTCGCCGCGCACACCGCCTCCCCCGCGACTGCGGTTCTTTTGTTTTCCTGCCACTTGACCAATACCCTCCTTCTGGTCGCGGCATTGGCTTTGACGCCAGAGTTTTTGTCCAGCGCTCGTTTGCGCACAACGACGGCGCTGCGCCATGGCAGCCTGATCTTCCCATCGTTGGGGATTCTGGCGACGCTCCTGGTTGGAGTTTCCGGCTCGTTGGTGGCCTTGGGAGAGACTTTGTACCCCTCCTCCTCTCTTCTCGCGGCGATTCGACAGGATTTTTCTCCGGCTGCGCCGCTGCTGCTTCGCCTGCGCTGGATTCATCCCGCAAGCGCATTCATCGCTGGAGCGTTCGTCGTGTGGCTGCTGGTGCAATCCTTCCGCCGCACCGCGCCTTCGAAGACTCGTGTGCTCGGTATCGCTGTGCTTTCCACGCTGATCGCGCAGTACTTGCTTGGAGTTTTCGATGTCTTGCTGCAAGCGCCTACGTGGCTCCAGATTGCGCACTTGCTGGGGGCCAACATTTTCTGGATTGTCCTGGTGCTGCTTACGGCCAGCTATTGTCTTGTCGAGGCATCCCCTGTATCCGGCGAAATTGCGCCCGAGCTTCACACCTGAAACCAACTCCACTTCCATACTGCTGACTGCCCCGCCAGAGAGTGCCTTTCCCTGTGTGCGCCCGATCACAACCCCAGTGCGCGACGAAGTGTAAAATCCCCGCGGAGGAGTAACGACGTGAAACGTGTTCCCATTTGGTTTTCTTTTTTTTCTTTGATGCTAGGTCTCTTTTTCTTTGCAGTTATTGCCCAGGGACAGATGCGCAAGATTCCAGCTCCAGCCGGGGCATATACGTACCCACCGCCGGCACAACAAGTGGTCGATCGCTTAGGCACGTTCAGTTCCATCCCTGACCAGGATTGGCAGTACCATGTCGGCGATGTTCCTCACGGGGAGCGGACGGATATCGATACCAGTAGCTGGCAGACCGTCCATTTTCCCTTTACTGCGCCAACGGGAGCGGTTTGGTTCCGGCGCCTGGTGGAAGTTCCAAAGACAGTAAACGGTTATGACATCACTGGCGCGCAGATCTGGCTGCAGATGATGGCGTATTCCCGGGGCACAAACATTCTCTATTTCAACGGCAGCCGTGTGGCGCTAGGAGAGAGCCTCGAAAAGCAGCTGCTCTTTAGCGATGCCAAGCCCGGCGACAAAATCCTGATCGCAGTCAAGATGCTGGACACGCCAGAACCAAAACGTATCCGTGGCTTCCGACTGGATGTCGTCTTTGCCGGCAATCGTCCTAACCCGGAAGACCTGCGTGATGAGTTGGTCTCTGCTGCGTATCTGATCCCCACCATCACGCCGGACGCATCGACACTCGCTGCGCGGGAAAAAACTCTGGATGATGCCGCCACCTCCGTGGATATGTCGGCGCTCGATAAGGGCGATCAGACGGCCTTCGATGCTTCTCTGAATAAAGCGCAATCGACGCTGGAGCCTCTCCGTCCCGCGCTGCAGGAATACACCATCCACATGTCGGGCAATGCGCATATTGACGCCGCGTGGTTGTGGCCATGGACTGAAACGGTCGATGTCGTTCATCGCACATTCGGCACGGCATTGCAGCTGATGGATGAATACCCCGACTACACCTTCACCGCATCTGCGGCGCAATATTTCGAGTGGATGCAGGACAAGTATCCCGACATGTTCAAGCAGATCCAGCAGCGCGTGAAGGAAGGTCGCTGGGAACTGGTCGGCGGCATGTGGGTCGAGCCCGACCTGAACCTGCCCGATGGCGAGTCCACAGTGCGTGAGATTTTGCTAGGCAAGCGGTATTTCCAGAAGAACTTCGGCGTCGACGTTCGCGTTGGCTGGAACCCCGACACCTTCGGTTACAACTGGCAATTACCGCAGATGTATAAGAAATCCGGGATCGATTATTTCGTCACGCAAAAGATGGCATGGAACGATACCAATCAGCTTCCCATGAAGTTGTTCTGGTGGCAGTCTCCGGACGGCAGCCGCGTGCTCACCTATTTTCCGCACGATTACGTCAACCAGATTCAACCGGTGAATATGGCGGATGATCTGGCGACGGCCATCCAGTTGAACCCGGGCCAGAACGAGATGATGCATCTCTACGGCGTTGGCGATCACGGCGGCGGTCCAACCCGCGACATGCTCGACAGCGGCATGCGCTGGATGGAGCCCAATAAGGTTTATCCGCACGCTGAATTCGGCACGTCGATCACATTCTTTGACGCTATGGCGAAGCGTGTCGATACAGCGGACGCTCCGGTGTGGAACTATGAAACCCTGGCTGCCGGCAAGAAAACCTTGTCAGCTCCGCCTGCAGGAGAAATCAGCCTGCCGGTCTGGAATGACGAACTCTATCTGGAATTCCACCGTGGCACGTATACCACCCAGGCCAAGCTGAAATGGAATCTTCGGCATGGCTCGGAGTGGCTGCTGAACGCGGAAAAATATTCCTCGCTGGCCTGGCTCGGTGGCTTGGATTATCCCAACGATCAACTCACGGCAGCGTGGAAACTGCAGGTGTTTAATGGCTTCCACGACCTCGCCGCCGGTTCCGGCATTGGTGTGATTTACAAGGACTCTCAAAAACAGTTCAATGTGGTCCATTGGACCGCCATGGGCGCCACGCACAACGCGCTCACGGACATTGACAGCCACATCGACACGGATACCCACGCCGGCGTACCGATCCTCATCTGGAACACCTTGAGCTTCAATCGCACAGAGATTGTGGAAGCGGATGTACAGATGCCGCAGGCTGAGCCCAACGGAATCTCGATACTCGACGCGCACGGCATGCCGGTACCAATGCAGATTCTTTCTCAGGACTCAACCACCCACGGCTACCATTTGCTGCTGGAGCCGAAGGATGTTCCCTCCGTCGGATACACCGTGCTGCATGCCGTGCCCGGCACCCGCAAGGTTGCGACCGACTTGAAGGTCGATGGCACCACGCTGGAGAACTCCGTCCTCCGCGTGGTCGTCGATCCCAAGAATGGCTGCATCAATAGCCTCTACGATAAGCAGACTCACTTTGAAAGCCTCGCCGCCGGAAGCTGCGGCAATTTGCTGCAAGGGTTCGTCGATACTCCCAAAGAATATGATGCTTGGAATATCAACCCGAATTTCGCGGAGCATGGAACGGACCTGACGATGGCCGACAGCGTCCAGGTCGTCGAACGCGGCCCGGTGCGCAGCGAAGTTCGCATCACCCGGCACTGGGATAAGTCAACCTTCGTACAGAACATCATTCTCTATGCGGGCCTGGATCGCGTCGACGTCGTCAACGACGTGGACTGGCACGAAACTCATATTCTGCTGAAGGCCGGCTTTACTTTGGCTGCCAGCGGACCCAAGGCGACGTTCGAAATTCCCTATGGAACTATTGAACGCCCCACAACAAGAAACAATTCGGTGGAAGTTGCCAAGTTCGAAGTCTCCGCGCAGCGCTGGGCCGACCTTGGCGATGGCCAGCATGGCTTCAGCCTCATCAACGATTCGAAATATGGCTACGACGTGAAGGGAAATGTGCTGCGGCTCTCACTGCTGCGTTCGCCAGTCGAACCCGATCCGGACGCCGATCGCGGCCCTCAACACTTCCGCTACTCACTCTACCCACACGCCGGCACCTGGCGGCAGGCGAATACCGTGCTGCACGGCTATGCCTTCAACTACGGCATGCACGCCATGCAGACGGACGCGCACACAGGCGAATTGCCAGCCACGCATTCTTTCGTGACCATCCAGCCGGAAAATCTGCTGCTGACCGCGATGAAAAAGAGCGACGACGGCGACAGCCTGATCCTTCGCTTCTATGAATGGGCCGGAACGAAATCGACTGCGGACATCAGTCTTCCCGATGGCGCGACGTCGGCTACCGTTACCGACCTGCTAGAAAAACCCGAAGGAGATCCGCTGCCTGTCTCCGGCAATCACGTCACCGTACCGGTGGGGCCATACTCCATCAACACCGTGCGTGTCGATTTCGGCAATCGCGGAGCAAGCTTCTGGCAGGCGCAGAAGTAACCTGCAAATAAGTTCCTGAACCAACACAATGGCCTTTTCTTCGGGAAAGGCCGTTGTATTGATGGGGCGCTGCACCAGCGGGCCGCACAACACTAATACACGGTCAAGGCCCGTCGGACATGCGGTTTTAGCGTATTTTCTCAACGCAGTGTAAAATTCCACCCGGAGGAGTAACTACGTGAAGCGTGTTCCCAAACTAGTTCCACTTTTTTCCTTGGTATTTGGTATCGCTGTTTTTTCAGTTTTTGCCCATGGGCAGAGACGTGGTCCAGTGGCTCCGGCCGGGGCGTATACCTTCCCCCCGCAGGCGCAAAAAGTTGTTAACCTTTTAGGCACATTCGGCGCCATCCCCGATCAAGGCTGGCAATACCATGTCGGCGACGTTCCCCACGCAGAACGGCCCGATACCGACACCAGTGGTTGGCAGACCGTCCAGTTTCCCTTTACCGCGCCTCCGGAGGCAGTCTGGTTTCGGCGCTGGGTGGAAGTTCCGAAAACAGTGAATGGATACGACATCAGCGGCGCACAGGTCTGGTTGGAGCTGCCGCGTTCCAGGGGTACGGACATTCTCTACTTCAACGGTAGCCGTGTGGCACTGGGAGAGAGCCTGGAAAAACAGTTGCTATTCAGCAATGCCAAGCCTGGCGACAAGATCCTAGTCGCGGTCAAGATGCTGGACACTCCAGAGCCAAAACGCATCTTCGGCTTTCGGCTCAATGTGGTCTTTGCCGGCAATCGCCCCAACCCGGAAGACCTTCGCGATGAGTTGATTTCAGCCGCCTATCTGCTGCCCACCATCACGCCGGATGCAGCCACACTCGCTGCGCGGGAAAAAACTCTGGATGATGCCGCCACCTCCGTGGATCTGTCGGCGCTCGATAAGGGCGATCAGACGGCCTTCGACGCTTCCCTGAAAAAGGCACAATCGACACTGGAGCCTCTCCGTCCCGCACTGCAGCAGTACGACATTCATATGACGGGTAACTCCCATATCGATGCTGCGTGGCTATGGCCGTGGACCGAAACCGTCGACGTTGTGCATAGAACATTTGGCACGGCATTGCAGCTCATGGATGAGTATCCCGACTACACGTACACCGCATCCGCGGCACAGTACTACGAGTGGATGCAGGACAAGTATCCCGACATGTTCAAGCAGATCCAGGAGCGTGTGAAGGAAGGTCGCTGGGAGTTGGTCGGTGGCATGTGGGTCGAGCCCGACCTGAACCTGCCCGATGGCGAATCCACGGTGCGCGAGATTTTGCTAGGCAAGCGGTATTTCCAGAAGAACTTCGGCGTCGACGTTCGCATCGGCTGGAACCCCGACACTTTTGGTTACAACTGGCAGCTCCCGCAGATGTATAAGAAGTCTGGCATCGATTATTTTGTCACGCAGAAGATGTCTTGGAACGACACCAATCAGCTTCCCATGAAGTTGTTCTGGTGGCAATCTCCGGATGGCAGCCGCGTGCTCACCTATTTCCCGCACGGCTACGGCAATCAAATTGAGCCGGTGAGCATGGCCAGCTATCTGGCCACGTCCGTCCAACTCAACCCGGGCCAGAACGAGATGATGCATCTCTACGGCGTTGGCGATCACGGCGGCGGCCCAACCCGCGATATGCTCGACAGCGGCATGCGCTGGATGGAGCCCAACAAGGTCTATCCGCACGCCGAATTTGGAGTGGCGCAGACTTTCTTCGATAGCATGGACAAACGTGTCGATACAGCGGACGCTCCAGTGTGGAACTATGAAACCCTGGCTGCGGGCAAGAAAACCTTGTCGGCGCCACCCGCGGGAGAAATCAGTCTGCCGGTCTGGAATGACGAGCTCTATCTGGAATTCCACCGTGGCACCTATACCACCCAGGCCAAACTGAAATGGAATCTTCGCCACGGGTCGGAGTGGCTGCTGAACGCGGAAAAATATTCCTCGCTGGCCTGGCTTGGCGGCCTGGAGTACCCCAACGACAAGCTCACAGCAGCATGGAAGCTGCAGGTGTTCAACGGTTTCCACGACCTCGCCGCCGGTTCCGGCATAGGTGTGATCTATCGGGATGCACAGAAGCAGTTCAATGTGGTCCATTGGACCGCTATGGGCGCCACGCACAATGCGCTCTCCGACATCGACAGCCATATCGATACCGATGCCCAGCCAGGCGTTCCAATCCTCATCTGGAACCCATTGAGCTGGAATCGCAGCGATGTAGTGGAAGCGAACGTGCAGATGCCGCAAGCTGAGCCCAACGGAATCTCAATCCTCAACGCGCATGGCATGCCCGTACCCATGCAAATTCTTTCTCAGGACTCCGCCACCCATAGCTATCACCTGTTGCTGGAGCCGAAGGATGTTCCTTCCATCGGATATACGGTGCTGCACGCCGTGCCCGGCACGCGCAAGGTTGCGAGTGATTTGAAGGTGGATGGCACCACCCTGGAAAACTCCCAACTGCGAGTCGTCATCGATCCCAAGAATGGCTGCATTACCAGTCTTTACGATAAGCAATCTCACTTTGAAAGCCTCGCCAGCGGAAGCTGCGGCAATATCCTGCAGGCATACGTCGATAAGCCGAAACAATACGATGCCTGGAACATCAACCCCGACTACGTCAACCATGGAACAGATCTGACGATGGCCGACAGCGTCCAGGTGATCGAGCGTGGCCCAGTACGCAGCGAAGTTCGCATCACCCGGCACTGGGATAAGTCAACCTTCGTGCAGAACATCATTCTCTACGCCGGCCTGAAGCGGGTCGATGTCGTCAATGACGTGGATTGGCATGAAGACCACATTTTCCTCAAGGCCGGCTTTACTCTGGCCGCCACCGCTCCCAAGGCGACGTTCGAGATTCCCTACGGAACCATCGAACGTCCCACAACCAGAAACAACTCGGTGGAAGATGCCAAGTTTGAAGTCTCGGCACAGCGTTGGGCCGATGAAGGTGACGGCCAGCATGGTTTCAGCCTGATCAACGACTCCAAATATGGTTATGACGCGAAAGGCAATGTGCTGCAGCTTTCCCTGCTGCGTTCGCCAAAATCGCCCGATCCGAATGCCGATATGGGTGAGCAGCATATCCGCTACTCACTCTATCCACATGCCGGCACCTGGCGGGAGGCGAACACCGTGCTGCACGGCTATGCCTTTAACATCCCTCTCCACGCCATGCAGACGAATGCCCACACGGGCGAGTTGCCGGCCACGCATTCCTTCGTGACCGTCAAGCCGGAAAACCTGGTGTTGAGCGCGATGAAGAAGAGCGAGGACGGCAACAGCCTGATCCTGCGTTTCTATGAATGGGCTGGGACCAAAACAACTGCGGACATCGGCCTTCCCGATGGCGCAACGTCGGCAACCTCTGCTAACCTGCTCGAAAAACCAGAAGGCGACCCGCTGCCCGTCTCCGGCAACCACATCACCGTGCCCGTGGGGCCATACTCCATCAACACCGTGCGTGTCGACTTCGGCAATCGCGGCGCAAGCTTCTGGCAGGCGCAGAAGTAACCTGCAAATACATCCCTGAACCAAGACAACGGCCTTTCCTTCGGGAAAGGCCGCTGTCTTGATAAGCATACGTGCTACACCAGCGGACCAGCGCCATCCGATGCGCGGCTCAGATAAATCTCCGCTTGTATACCCGTAGCTTCCTCATATCCTGCGCGAACATTTTTCACAAATCGATCCGCGTGCTCGGCAGCTACCAGATTGATGGTGCAACCGCCAAATCCGCCCCCGGTGATGCGAGCGCCAAAACAGCCGGGTTGCTTCGATGCCAGTTCGACCAGGATGTCTGTCTCCGTGCAACTGGCAGCATAATTGTCTCTCATGCTGACGTGGGCTTCGTGCATGAGCCGGCCAAATCCGAAGAAATCATGCTGTCGCAATGCGTCCGCGGCTTGAAGGACTCTTCGGTTTTCCGTAACCACATGCAGGCACCGGCGAAAGATATCGTCGGCCATCTCGCTTGCAAAGGGCCGCAATTCATCCTCAGTGACATCCCGCAATGTACGGATGCTGGAATCGTGACGCTGAAGAATCTCGAGCCCTATCTGCACCTCGGCACGCCGCGCGTTATATTCTCCCCCGCCGGCAAGCGAATGCTTCACCATGGAATTGCAGATCACGAGCAGCACTTCACTCGCGAGCGGCAAAGTCTCGTAATCGAGCGAACGGCAGTCCAGCAGAAGCGCATGATTTTCGACGCCACAACAGGAAGTAAACGGGTCCATGATGCCGCTCTGTGCGCCCACATAGTTGTTCTCGGAAAATTGACAGATCTTCGCGATGTCAGGCTTCGGCATCGCAATCCCGGCATAGGCAAGCACCGCGACCGCGACCGCGACCTCAACAGAAGCCGAGGAACTTAGTCCGGAACCTACCGGCACGGTGCCGGAAAGCGTCAAGTCGAAGCCGTTGAAATGAATCCCCCGCTGTCCCAGTGTCCACAGAACGCTCGCGGGGTAATCGATCCAGTGGCCACGCGGACGGGGAGGTAGATGCCGCAAGTCGAGACTGACTTGCTCGTCGAAATTTACCGAAAAGATATGTGCGGCCGCGTCGCTTCGTGGACTTAGAACGGAAATGGTCCGAAGATCGAGCGCCGCCGGCATTACAAAGCCTTCGCTCGTATCCGTATGCTCACCAATAAGATTGACTCGCCCAGGCGCTTGATAGGCAACGCCGTCTGAGCCAAAGCGATTCCGATGAACTTCTAAAGGAGATGGCTGGGACATTGGCTCTAGGATATCAGCCGAGCGAAAACATCAGCCGAATCGGCCCGTAATATAGTCCTGGGTCTGCTGCATTTCCGGATTCTGGAAGATCTGTTTGGCACGGTTCAGTTCTATCAATTCGCCGTTCAGGAAGAATCCAACATAGTCGGCGACGCGCGCCGCCTGCAGCATATTGTGGGTCACAATGACAATTGTGCAAAGGTCCTTGATTTCAAACAACAGATCTTCGATCTTCGCCGTTGACAAAGGATCGAGCGCCGAGCACGGTTCGTCCAGCAACAGCACTTCAGGTTCGACCGCCAACGCGCGCGCAATGCATAGCCGCTGCTGCTGGCCGCCGGAGATCCCGTTGGCGGACTGATGCAGCTTGTCCTTCACTTCATCCCAGAGCGCCGCCCGCCGCAGGCTTTGCTCCACCTTGTCGGCAATTTCGCTGCGCCGTATTGCAGGGTCGAGGCGCAGACCATACGCCACATTGTCAAAAATCGATTTGGGGAAGGGGGAGGGTTTCTGGAAAACCATGCCGACAACACGACGCAAGGTCGTAGCAGGAAAACTGAAAAGATCCTTATCACCCAGGCGTATGCTACCCTCAACCCGCGTGCCCGGTATGATTTCGTTCATCCGGTTGAAGGTACGCAAGAGGGTTGTCTTGCCGCATCCCGAAGGTCCAATAAACGCCATCACGCGCTTATTGGGAACAATGAGATTGATGCCCTTCAGGGCTTGATGCGCGCCATAAAAGAAGTTGAGGTCTGCTACCGTGAACTGCGGCCAGGGTAGTTTTTCTTCCGTCTCTGCATCTACCGAAAAACGAACTTCATGGGCTTTCGAAAGCTGCCTCAGGTCAAATGGCTTCATCGAGGATGTCATCACTGATTACCGGTTACCCGTGCGATAATTTTTTCCCGCGCGCCAAAATCAGACGGGAAATTACGCTGACCGCCAACAATCCTGAGAGTAGCACGAACCCTGCCGCCCATGCCTGCCGATGCCACTCATCGTAGGGCGAAATGGCGTAGTTATAGATCACCACCGGCAGCGACGCCGTAGGATGCATCCAGCCCCGACTGTCGAACAGGTTGCCGAAAGCTGTAAACAGCAGCGGCGCCGTTTCTCCGGCAACCCGCGCAATATCCAGTAAGATTCCCGTGATAATGCCGTAGATGGCTGCCGGAATGACAATCGTGAAGATAGTTTCCGATTTGCTGGCACCCAACGCCAGACCGCCTTCTCGCAAGCTGCGCGGTACCGCTCGAAGAAAGTCTTCCGTGCTGCGCAAGGCTATTGGAATCATCATGATACCAAGAGCGATGCCGCCGGCCAGCGTGGAAAAATGGTGCATCGGTAACACCACCAGCGTGTACACAAAAATCCCCATCACCACGGATGGCACGCCGTTCAGCAAATCCGTAGTGTAGCGGATCGTAAATGCCGACCATCCACCTGCGAACTCCGACAGATAAATCCCGCCCAGCAGACCGATCGGGACACCAATCGCGCTGGCAAGGGTCAGCAATTTCAATGTACCGACCATGGCATTCTTCACACCACCGCCCGACTGGCCGACCGGTGCTGGGTTTTTCGTAAAGAAGTCAATATTCAGCGAACTCGCGCCCTTCCAAAACAAATATCCCAGGATGGTCAGCAGCACCGAGAGAACCAGCACTGTGCACAGGCCCGTCAGCGCCAGCATCAAGGCGTTCGTAATTTTGCGAGATAACGGTGGATAGGACGCTCTCATCCGACCACCTCATGCCCCTTCATCGTCAGCATCAATAACCGTGCCAGCGCGTTAAAGATCATCGTGACGGCGAACAGTACCAAGCCAAGCTCAATCAACGCGTGTAGATAGAGATCGCCGGTCGCTTCTGTAAATTCATTGGCGATCACCGCCGCAATCGTGTATCCCGGGGCCATCAGCGACGTGGATACTTGCGCTACATTGCCAATCACCATGGTGACGGCCATGGTTTCTCCCAACGCGCGCGCCAGTGAAAGAAAGATCGATCCCATGATGCCTTGCCGCGCATACGGCACCACCGCCCGCCAGGTTACATCCCACTTTGTCGCGCCCAACGCCATCATGGCCTCGCGCTGCGACACGGGCACAGCGATCAGGACTTCGCGTGAAATGGAAATAATGAATGGCACCACCATAATGGAAAGCACGATCGACGCGGAAAAATAGCTGACACCATAAAACGTGCCATTGAAGACGGGAATCCAGCCAAAGTATTTCTGGAAGTACGGCACCACTGTAAATAGCACCGGGATCAGAAGAAAGATTCCGATCAACCCATAGATCACGCTGGGCACCGCCGCCAGCAATTCAATCAGAAATGTCAGCGCATTGGACAATTTGCGCGGTGCCAGCTCAGCCAGGAAAATCGCGGAGCCAAGCCCGATGGGAATGGAAATCGCCAACGCCAGCAACGAGGTCACAACCGTGCCATAGACGAAAGGCCACGCCCCGAACACGCCATTCACCGGGTCCCACGTGCTGTCGACTAGAAAATGCCATCCGAAAGCGTGCCGCGAAAGCCGCGAATAGACCCACAGGTGCTGCACCAGGAGTGCTGTGATGACGAGTATCGACCACCCACCCGCAAGGGTGATGAGATGGACGACCTCATCTCCCTTCCGCAGGCGTTCCCACCAGGTCTGTTTCCTATCCAGTCCCCGGGATTGAAATGGAATCTCGGGGATAACAAGCGCAGCCTTGGCCATCTGTTACTCCTGACAGTTCTGCAACCCTAGTATTGCAGCTTATTCATTTGCAGCAGTTCCTTCTGCACAACAGCCGCAGGCAAAGGGGCATAGGTCAGAGGACCGCAATATTGCTGGCCTGTCGTCAAACCCCAGCGCAGGAACGCTTTCAGCGCCTTGGCTTTTGTCATATCGTTCAGCTTCTCGGGAATCAGCAACCATGTGTAGGTGGAGATGGGGTAGGCATCCGCACCCGGCGCATCCGTAATGGAAACGCGGAAGTCCGCCGGCATCGTCTTGGTAGCTCCAGCCGCAGCAGCCGTCACCGAGTTCAAGTCGGCCTTGATGAAATTGCCGGAACTGTTTTTAACGTCGCCATATAGGATGTGGTTTTGAACGGCATAAATCAGTTCAATATAGCCAATCGAGTTCGGAATGCGTCGAATCAGCCCGGCCACGCCTTCGTTCCCTTTTCCACCCAGGCCTACGGGCCAGTTCACTGAGGTTCCCACGCCAACTTTGCTCTTCCACTCCGGGCTCACTTTGGACAAATAATCTGCCCAAGTGTAGGTCGTACCGGAACCGTCCGAGCGGTGAATGACCACAATATTGGCATTCGGCAGCCGGACACCCGGATTCGGTCCCTGAATTTCCGGATCGTTCCATTTCGTAATTTTTCCCAGATAGATTCCCGCCAACGCGGCGGGCGTAAACTTTAGCGTGGCGGTCACGCCGAGAACATTATAGGAGGGCATCGCCGCGCCCAGGGCTGTTGGGAAATGCAGGATGGCTGTTCCACGTTTTTGCTGTGCTTCGGCCAGTTGCTCGTTCGTCATTGGGCCGTCCGTTGCGCCAAATTCCACCGTGCCTTCGATCAACTGGCGGATACCGCCACCCGAACCGATGGACTGGTAATTCACTTCCACTTTGGGATCGACTGCATGATAGTGGCTGGACCAGCTGGAGTAAAGCGGATAGGCGAATGTCGATCCCGCTCCAGTGAGCGAGATCTGCTGCGCGAAGGCGCTTGCTGTCGTGATGAGAGCCAACGCAAGAAGTCGACGAATCATTGAGAGTCCTCTTCGTATCGAGATCAAAAGATTCAAGCACCAGTTTCCCGGTCGCTGTTGTGCTTTTCAGAGGCACGTCTCTTTCTAGACTATTCGCGTGAAAATACGATGAATTTGCCTTGAAATCCTTAGTAACATGGCCGGAAAAGCGCCGCTTCGGTTCGTTCGAAATCCCCCCGAGTCCCAGCCTTCATTGACATCAAACAGGCGAAACCCTAGTATCAGGCTCCAGCAATCTACCCATGCGGCAGAAGGTAGTGAACGGAACGCTCAGAAGGAGCAAAGGATGCAGCGACGGGATTTCTGCAAAATGATCGCGGCGGCGGCGGTCGCAAGAGCTCTTCCCGGAGCGGCGCAAGACGTCGATCCGGCGGGCGTCGAATGTATGACGGGCCTTACATCGCCGCCCAAGATGCCCGCGATCTGGGAATCGGACGAGGCAGCCCAGTCCGCCGCATTCCGAGCCTTCGACAAACTCACCATCAATTATGCGGACTTCTGCGCGACCCCGGCGAGCGAACGTGTCTTCTATGCACTGCAAGATGGGAAATTTGTAAGAGAAAGTCTCGATGAGAAAACGTGGGAGCCTGCCGGCTGGGGAGAGCCTCCGAGCCTGCCTGTTCCCGGCGGATCATGGGATGGCGTCCCAATGGATTCTCCCATCCCGGACCTGGCTGGTGATGGTCCATATAAGCCCACATGGGATTCCCTGCTGCAGTACGACGCCCCGGACTGGTATCGCGATGCCAAGTTCGGCATCTGGGCACACTGGAGCCCACAATGCGTGCCGGAACAAGGCGACTGGTATGCACGACATTTATACATGCAAGGCTACGCGCAAAATAAATTTCAACTGCAACACTATGGCCCTCCTTCGCTGTATGGCTACAAAGACTTGTGCCCCCAGTGGACGCTGCTCAACTGGGACCCGGAGGCGCTGATTCAACGCTATAAAAACGCAGGCGCGAAATTCTTCGTTTCGCTCGCTAACCATCACGACGGGTTTGACACCTGGGGATCGAAGCATCACCCCTGGAACGCCGTCAATATCGGCCCGCATCGCGACGTTGTGGGCGTCTGGGCGGCTGCGGCCCGCAAGCAAGGGCTCCATTTCGGCGTCACCATCCACCAGGCCCGCAATTGGTGGTGGTTTCAAACGGCACACGGCGCGGACAAGACCGGTCCCATGGCAGGCATCCCGTATGATGGCGACCTGACCGAGGCCCAGGGCAAAGGCCAGTGGTGGGAGGGTTTCGATCCCCAGCGGCTCTATGGCGCCAAGCATCCCTACGATTCGCTGCCGGACATTTCATATGTGAAGAATTTCTACGACCGCACCCGCGATCTGATCGATCAGCACAACCCCGATCTTCTCTACTTTGACAATTCTCTGCTTCCGCTCGGCTGGGCAGGCATGAACATCGGCGCGTATTTCTACAACAATAACTTGAAAACGCACGGCGGCAATATGGGCGCTGTCATCAACGTCAAAGCCGTGCCTGATCGTGTGGCCAAAGCTGTCGTCGCGGAATATGAGCGTGGATTCAAGAGTCAGATCACGCCGCATCCCTGGCAGTCGGAAACCTGTATCGGCGATTGGCACTACAATCGCGCGCTCTACGACCAGCCGGGAGAATATGGCGGCTACCTGCATCCGCGCGATGTCATCCACTGGATGGCCGACACCACGAGTAAAAACGGGACGCTAATTCTGAACATTCCCGGCAAGCCCGACGGCACCATCGATAGCAAGGAGATCGCCGTGCTCGACGGGATTACCGACTGGATGCAAGTCAATAGCGAGGCCATCTACTCCACCCGGCCATGGAAAGTCTTTGGTGAAGGACCCAACATGGTGAGCGGATCGTTTCAAACCGATAGCCTCAGCAAGCTGGGTGCCCGCGACATTCGCTTCACTCGCAACAAAGCCAATACTGTCATCTATGCCATAGTTCTGGGCTGGCCGACCGACGCCTTCGTCGTTCAATCGCTCGGCACAAGCAGCGCCACCAATCCCGGAAAGATCGAACATGTGCAGATATTGGGCACAGAAGAAAAGCTCAACTGGAAACAGACCGCAACGGGATTGCGCGTCAGCTTGCCAAAACAGTATCACCCGAAGAGGGACTACGCGGCGGTGCTGAAAATATCATTGACTTGATCGCCTACGCATCGGCGTTCCGAAGCCGTTGCAGCGTCTGGTCAGAAATTTGCGAAACCGATACACTGCAAGTCGTGTCGACAACAACGATGGCCTACAATCCTTCTCCTACGACAAAGCTTGCACTCAGCGAGATCTCCGCAGATGTTATGCAATCGGAGATACGCGCCATGTCCGTCGAGTCCGACCGGGTTCATGGAATCAATCTTGCCCAGGGAGTGTGCGATACCGATCCACCGGCCACGGTCGTCGAAACCGCCATCGCCGCCATTCGCAGCGGACATAATATCTACACGCGTCTGGATGGCATCGCCACATTGCGGGCCGCCATCGCCAAAAAGCTGGCACAGTACAACCGCATCCACTCTGACCCCGAATCCGGTGTGCTGGTCACCTCTGGCGCAACCGGCGGTTTCCATGCCGCCTGCATGGCGCTGTTGAATCCTGGCGACGAAGTCCTGCTCTTTGAACCCTTCTATGGTTTCCACCGGCACATCCTGCAATCCCAACGCGTAACGCCGGTCAGCGTATTGCTCGAGGCGCCTCATTGGGAGCTGGATCGCGACCGGCTGCGGCAAGCCATCACCGCTAGAACCCGTGCCATTGTCATCAATACGCCCTGCAATCCATCCGGCAAAGTATTCACCCGCGCCGAGTTGGAAACCATCGCCGACCTTGCCGAACAGCACGATCTTTTCGTCATCACCGACGAAATTTACGAGTATTTTTTATGCGGCGGCGCAAAGCACATCAGCTTCGCGTCCCTTCCTGGCATGGCGAAACGCACCATCACCCTCTCCGGCTTTTCCAAAACGTTCAGCATCACCGGTTGGCGGCTAGGATATCTGGCGGCCGATCCGCGATGGATTCCTGCCATCGGCTACTTTCACGACCTCACCTACATATGCGCGCCGTCGCCCTTGCAGCACGGCGCAGTCGCCGGTCTGCTGGACCTGTCGAATGATTTCTACACCGCGCTGGCCGCCGAGTATCAACAAAAGCGCGATGAACTCGTCGACGCTTTAGTCGCCGCCGGCCTGACGCCGTCCGTTCCCGATGGCGCCTACTATATCCTCGCCGATGCAACCCGCTTGCCGGGCGCGACAGCAAAGGAACGGGCACGCAATCTTCTCGCCCGTTGCGGCGTAGGCTCGGTTGCTGGAACTGCATTCTTCACCGAAGGCCGAGGCGAAAATCTACTCCGCTTCTGCTACGCAAAAAAGTCGGCAGAACTCACCGAAGCCTGCCGCCGCCTGCGATCGCTCGACGATACGCCGGTCGAGGGAATAATCCGTTGAAGCTCACGCGGCGCGGTCTCGCCAAGGGACTTGTCACCAGCGGAGTCGCCCTCACTGGACTTCCTAACCTGCTCGACGCCCAGATCCGTGTAACCTCCAGCCGCGAACACACCACACCATGGCTCCCCGTTCACCCCGGCGTTTGGCGCGCGACCATCGGCAAGCCCGAAGCAATCACCCCCGTCTCGACGCGCCTTGTCCCTTCACAAACGGAAGGCTTCGCGCAGCTGCCTCGCGTCCGCGAGATTCCACTGCCGGAACTTGCCGGCGAGATCACGCCCCGCGGCTGCACGGTTTCCCTTCCACTCCGGCAGGACGAACGGCTCTACGGGCTTGACTTGCAATTTCTTTCGTTCGAACAGCGCGGCAAAAAGAAAGTCGTCCGCGTCAATGCGGATCCAAAAATGGACACTGGCGACAGCCACGCGCCAGTTCCCTTCTATGTCACGACGGAAGGCATCGGCATCCTGGTCGACACGGCGCGTTATGCGGTCTTCTATCTTGGCGATGCGCGCCCGAAACCCACCCACGCGCTCCACAACGTGACGACGAACAGCCCCGATCCAAACTACACGCACAACCTGAAAGACAGCGACACTGGCCGCATCACGATCGAGGTTCCACGCACTTCGGGCGTCGATGTCTATCTCTTCGCCGGACCCTCGATGCTCGACGCCGTGCGCCGATACAATGTTTTCTCGGGCGGCGGCCCGGTGCCTCCGGAATGGGGACTCGGTTTCTGGTATCGCGCCGACGCTCGTGCGACGCAGCAGTACGTTCTCAACCTCGCACAAGAGTTTCGAGATAGCAAAATTCCCTGTGATGTGATCGGGCTCGAACCCGGCTGGCAGTCTCACGCGTACTCCTGCACTTTCGTCTGGGACACGAACCGTTTCCCTGACCCGAAGGCCTTTGTACGTTCGGCACAGGGCCTGCATTATCGAGTGAATCTTTGGGAGCACGCCTTCACGCATCCGGCTTCCCCATTGTTCCCGCCGCTGGAATCTTATTCTGGCGATTATGGCGTATGAGGCGGCTTGGTTCCTGATTTTCAAGGTGCGCAGGCCCGCGAGCGCTTTGGCGACTTCCACGGCAGGACGCTGATTGACATGGGTATCAGCGGCTTCAAGCTGGATGAGTGCGACAACTCCGACTACACCGGCGGCTGGTCATTTCCGGAGCTAAGCCGTTTCCCTTCCGGCGTCGATGGCGAGCAAATGCACAGCCTCTTCGGCCTCCGCTATCAGGCGGCTCTCTGGGAACAGTTCCGTCAGCGGCGTCAGCCCACCTATGGACTGGTGCGCTCGAACGGAACGTTGGCCGCCCCTTATCCCTTCGTCCTCTACAGCGATCTCTACGACCACCGTCAGTTCATTCGCGCGCTTGCCAACTCAGGATTCAGCGGACTGCTCTGGTGCCCCGAAGTACGAGATGCCGTCAGCGTCGAAGATCTTATCCGGCGGCTGCAGAGCGTCGTCTTCTCGCCCCTCGCCATGGTCAACGGCTGGTACATTCAGAGTCCGCCATGGAAACAACTTAACCGCAAACTGAATAACGCTGGCCAACTGATGAACAACTGGCAGCAGGTGGAAGCACGTTGCCGGGAGATCATCGGCTGGCGCATGCAGCTTGTGCCCTATCTGACAGCCGCGTTTCAGCAGTACGCCTCCGACGGCACACCACCGTTCCGCGCGCTTGTTCTCGACACACCCGCCGATAGTAGCCTGAGCGCGATCGATGATCAGTACGTGGTGGGAGATCGCATGATGGTCGCCCCTCTCTTTGCCGGCGAAGCCAATCGCGACATTGTGCTGCCCTCCGGAACGGACTGGCACGATTTCTGGACCGGGGCTCGTCTTACAGGCGGCAGCAAGATCACCGTGCCCGCATCGACCGAGAATATTCCCGTGTATGTCAAGACCGGCAGCATCATCCCATGGGCAGACATCGGACTTTATGCCGAAGCGCCGGAAACCCGTAGGCTCACCGCGCGCGTCTACGGTGACGGTTCGCTTCCTTTTGAAATGGGTCTCAACGGAGAGGCGCTGCGCCTGACTTGGCGCGCCGGCCACGGTTCCTCGACCGGCAGCAACAACTACAAAGTATACAAATGGCAGCAGATCGAATGAACATCCTCGCAATGAACAGTTCGCTCATCTTGCTTTTGCGGCAGCATCCTGCGGCGTCTTGGAATTCACCGCATGTGGAGTGGGATAGGACATCAGGCGCAGAAAAAACTTCTCAAACCGGACCGAATCCACGTCCATTTGCACATGCACCTTCTGTAGATCCAGAGCTGGCTTATCCGCGTCCGACCACACCAGCGTATCTCCATAACTACTGCCTTTATCCAGGCTCACATCCATATAGACATATCGTTCGTGCGTAATCAGGCTGGGGTCCAGCCACGCAGCCGCCGCCAACTCATCCCACATATAGTAGAAATCCCCCGGTCTCCGTTCCGTATATCGCGCGATATATTGGGCGGCGTCGCTATGCGTCTGGCTCAGCTTCTCGACCATCTCTGTTGTGAGGTGTGTTTCGATCGACACGTCCACTGTTGTCGCGGTGATCTTTGCCCAGTGCGCATGCAGCGTCATACTGGATGCTTCCGGATCGAACCAAAGATTGAATTCATGGTGCGGGTCGTCGGCGAATTCCAGATCGTTGGTGCGCGGATTCAGGCTGCCGCCCATGATGACCAATTCTTTGGCAAGCTCTGCAAACTGCGGATCGAGAGTGATCGCTTGCGCGATGTCCGTCATCGGCCCAGCAGCGTAGATCGTAACCTGGTGAGGATACTTGTGCACCATCCGGACCAGGAAGTGCGCGGCGCCTTCCTCATCGGGTTTCGTCCTCGGACTTCCCTCTCGCATCGGCGGAATCTGATCGGGCGCGTGATGTGGACGGAAGCTGCTCCATGCGCCTTGATAGGAAATCTTGCCGTGCATCTGTTCCCACTCCTGCGTCCACTGTTCCGTCCGAATCAACGGAGATGCAGCCCCTGGCACCACCGGGATGTCGGTGCGCCCCATCAATTCCAGCAGTCGAAGCGCATGCGCAACTTCCTCATTGCGCCAGCCATCGCCGGTCGGTACCGTAATTCCCAGAACCTTCACGTTGGGCGCTTGCAAAAACACCAGGATTGAATTCATATCCGTTCCTGCAGGACCCATCGCATCCTGGTCGATGACTACGTAGCGGCTTGCTTGAGCGGAAGCGCAGGTGGTCATCAGGGCACTCGCACTCGCACTCGCAACCCAGAGAACACACAAACACCAGCGCGCCCTGCCACGACGAGATGGTTTCATGGCTTCCATCTCACAATTACAGTCTTCGACCGGATGATATGCATGCCACAACCAAGTTACACGACTACCTGCTCCGCATGAAGGCACGAGGTCTCGACCATCCTCGAGGAAGACGTCCTTAGCGGTCGTCTCATAACTCGAAAAGATTGTGCCGGGAAAAGTGAGACCCGCCCTCAAGGCGGGTCTCAAGTCATCAATCGAAGCAATGAAGGTCTTGATGCAGCCGCTTCTAGTTGGTGAGTGACGACGGCTGCACTGACAAGGATATGCCTGCATTACTGCCCTTTTAAATCGCAGGTGTAGGTAAAACCATTTCCAATCGTGATGACAGCCGTCGAATACGCCAGGCAGTTTGCCGTGGGAGTGGGGATTGAATCCTGGATGGTCATCATTGGCGGCGTTCCGTCCGTCTGTCCATAGGTATAATCCTCCGCCATCACGGTTGGCCCTGCCGGACAGCTCCAGGTCTGTCCCGATTGAATCGTGAACGGTCCATACGCAATATCTCCGTTACCTCCGATCAGCACACACGTG